>NZ_JANIAH010000002.1:0-676075 GCF_028682105.1 Pseudomonas sp. 8209 | reverse complement strand
CCAGCCACAAAAAAGCACCCCGAAGGGTGCTTTTTTATTGCCCGGCTGAAACTCAGCGCTTCAGCGAGGCCGGCAGGTGCGGCTGGATCGCCGTCAACACCGCCTTGAAGCACTTGATGTTACCGGCAACGATGTGGCCCTTCTCGAGGAAGTCATGACCACCGGTGAAGTCGCTCACCAGGCCGCCCGCTTCCTGGATCAGCAGTGCGCCTGCCGCCATGTCCCACTCGCTCAGGCCCGACTCCCAGAACGCATCGAAGCGGCCGGCGGCCACGTAGGCCAGGTCCAGGCTCGCGGCGCCGGCGCGGCGGATGCCGGCGGTCTGGCCGACCAGGGCACGGAACATGCCCAGGTAGTTGTCCAGGCCGTCCATCTGGTTGTCACGGAACGGGAAGCCGGTACCCAGCAGGGCGCCGTCCAGGCTGGTGCGACCGCTGACGCGCAGGCGGCGACCATTGAGCTGGGCGCCACGGCCACGGCTGGCGGTGAATTCTTCCTGGCGTACCGGGTCGAGGACCACGGCGTGTTCCAGGCGGCCGCGGTACTTGCACGCGATGCTCACGGCAAAGTGAGGGACGCCACGCAGGAAGTTGGTGGTACCGTCGAGCGGGTCGATGACCCACAGGTAGTCCTTGCCTTCTTCGCCGTTGCCAGCATGCAGGCCGGTTTCTTCACCGTAGATGGAGTGGTTCGGGTACGCCTTGCGCAGGGCGTCGACGATGACTTTTTCCGCCGCGCGGTCGACTTCGGAGACGTAATCCTTGGCGTCTTTCTCATCTACCTTGATGGTATCCAGGCGCTCGATGGAGCGGAAAATCAATTCACTGGCGCTGCGGGCGGCGCGCAGCGCGATATTCAGCATGGGCTGCATGGACGTTTCACCTGGGTCGTTAAAGAAAGCCGAACATTCTAGCAGAAAACTTTGAACGAAGAAGGGCGACATTTGCTTTCATAGCGTAATGCCGGTCGCTTCTGTAAGATTTGCTCCCTTCCTTCCGTGTCTGTGAGCCGTCCCGTGCTGCCAAGAATTCGTGTCGTCCTGGTCAATACCAGTCACCCCGGCAATATCGGCGGGGCTGCGCGCGCCATGAAGAACATGGGCCTGTTGCGCCTGGTGCTGGTCGAGCCGAACGACTTTCCTTCCCACGAGGCCAGTGCCCGTGCCTCCGGCGCCGATGACGTGCTGGCGGGTGCCGAGGTGGTGGCCACGCTCGAGGATGCGCTGGTGGGCTGCACCCTGGTGGTGGGCACCAGTGCCCGCGACCGGCGCATCCCGTGGCCCCTGCTCGATCCGCGCGAATGCGGCGCCAAGGTCGTCGAGCAGGCAGGCGAGGGTGCCGAGGTGGCGCTGGTGTTCGGCCGTGAACATGCCGGCCTGACCAACGACGAGCTGCAGCGATGTCATTATCACGTGCATATCCCGTCCAACCCGGATTTCAGTTCGCTGAATCTGGCGGCTGCGGTCCAGGTCCTGGTCTATGAAGTGCGCATGGCCTGGCTGGCAGCCGACGGGCAGGCGTCGAAAGTCGAGAAGGTCGAAGTGGCCTCGGTGCGCAGCGCAGAGCTGGCGACCATGGACGAAATGGAGCTGTTCTACCAGCACCTGGAGTCCGCGCTGGTGGACATCGGCTTTCTCGACCCGACCAAGCCCAAGCACCTGATGCCGCGTTTGCGTCGCCTGTACGGGCGCAGCGCGGTGAGTCGATCGGAAATAAGCATTTTGCGCGGCATCCTCACCGAAACCCAGAAAGCGGCCCGGGGCGATGCGCACAAGCGGAAGGATCAGTAAATGTTCGAGCGTCTGCGTGAAGATATCCAAAGCGTTTTCCACCGTGACCCGGCGGCGCGCAATGCCTTTGAAGTGCTGACCTGCTACCCGGGCATGCATGCGATCTGGCTGCACCGCGCGGCGCATGCCCTGTGGGTACGGGACTGGAAATGGCTGGCGCGGCTGGTGTCCAACTTCGGTCGCTGGATGACCGGCATCGAGATTCACCCCGGTGCAAAGGTAGGCCGGCGCTTCTTCATCGACCACGGCATGGGCATCGTGATCGGCGAAACCGCCGAGATCGGCGATGACGTGACCCTGTACCAGGGCGTGACCCTGGGCGGCACCAGCTGGAACAAGGGCAAGCGCCACCCGACCCTGGAGGACGGCGTGGTGGTGGGGGCCGGCGCCAAGGTGCTGGGCCCGTTCACCGTGGGCGCGGGGGCCAAGATCGGCTCCAATGCGGTGGTCACCAAGGCGGTGCCGGCCGGCGCCACGGCGGTGGGCATCCCGGGGCGTATCATCGTCAAGTCCGACGCCGAGCAGGAGGCCCGGCGCAAGGCCATGGCCGAGAAGATCGGCTTCGACGCCTACGGCGTGAGCGAAGACATGCCCGACCCGGTGGCCCGCGCCATCGGCCAGTTGCTCGACCACTTGCAAGCGGTGGACGGGCGCCTGGAGGACATGTGCGGTGCGCTCAAGAACCTGGGTAGCGACTACTGCGCCAAGGAACTGCCGGCCCTGCGTGACGAAGACTTCGCGGACGTGAAGGTCGACGCCCGCAGCGACGCGTCGACGCATTGACAGAAGGGCGTGCGCTGGCGCGCCCGACTTTGCTACACTCTGCGCCGCCTCTCAGGCGCAATCCCGACTAAAGCAGTAGGTCTTATAGTTGACTTAAATGCTCGGGAATCGCATACTCGCACACATCCCGTAACTCCCGTGGTACCAAATAGCCATGCGACTGACTACAAAAGGCCGATACGCCGTGACTGCCATGCTTGACCTGGCGTTGCACGCGCAAAACGGGCCGGTGTCCCTGGCCGACATTTCCGAGCGCCAAGGCATCTCCCTTTCCTATCTGGAGCAGCTGTTTGCCAAGCTGCGTCGCAGCAGTCTGGTTTCCAGTGTGCGCGGTCCAGGCGGCGGCTACCAGCTGTCGCGCGTGATGGAAAGCATCCAGGTAGCCCAGGTGATCGATGCGGTCAACGAATCGGTCGACGCTACACGCTGCCAGGGCCTGGGTGATTGCCACGCTGGCGATACCTGCCTGACCCACCACTTGTGGTGTGATCTCAGCCAGCAGATTCACGAATTTCTGAGCGGTATCAGCCTGGCTGACCTTGTTACTCGCCGTGAGGTGCAAGAAGTCGCCCAGCGTCAGGACCTGCGCCGCATGGCGGGCCGGACACCGCATCTGGACAAGATTGAGACATCCGCCGTCGAATGACCGTTTCGACTGCGCGATGAGCCCGCCTGATAGGAGATATTCAATGAAGTTGCCGATCTACCTCGATTACTCCGCGACCACCCCGGTCGACCCACGTGTCGCCCAGAAGATGAGCGATTGCCTGCTGGTCGACGGGAACTTCGGTAACCCGGCCTCGCGGTCCCACGTCTTTGGCTGGAAAGCCGAAGAAGCGGTCGAGAACGCTCGCCGCCAGGTCGCCGACCTGGTCAACGCCGACCCGCGGGAAATTGTCTGGACCAGTGGCGCCACCGAGTCCGACAACCTGGCAATCAAGGGCGTCGCGCACTTCTACGGCACCAAGGGCAAGCACCTGATCACCTCCAAGATCGAGCACAAGGCCGTTCTGGACAGCACCCGTCAGCTGGAACGTGAAGGCTTCGAAGTCACCTACATCGAGCCGGGCGCCGATGGCCTGATCACCCCGGCCATGGTCGAGGCAGCCCTGCGTGAAGACACCATCCTGGTGTCGATCATGCACGTGAACAATGAAATCGGCACCATCAACGACATCGCCGCCATCGGCGAGCTGACCCGCTCGCGTGGCGTCATGTTCCACGTCGATGCCGCGCAGTCCACCGGCAAGGTCGAGATCGACCTGCAGAAGCTGAAGGTCGACCTGATGTCGTTCTCGGCGCACAAGACCTACGGCCCCAAAGGCATCGGCGCGCTGTACGTCAGCCGCAAGCCGCGCGTGCGTCTTGAAGCCACCATGCACGGCGGCGGTCACGAGCGCGGCATGCGTTCGGGCACCCTGGCTACCCACCAGATCGTCGGCATGGGCGAAGCCTTCGCCATCGCCAAGGAGCTGATGGCCAGCGAGAACCTGCGTATCAAGGCCCTGAGCGACCGCTTCTACAAGCAGGTCGAGAACCTTGAAGAGCTGTACATCAACGGCAGCATGACCGCGCGTATTCCGCACAACCTGAACTTGAGCTTCAACTACGTCGAAGGCGAGTCGCTGATCATGGCCCTCAAGGACCTGGCAGTGTCTTCGGGTTCGGCGTGCACCTCGGCATCGCTCGAGCCGTCCTACGTGCTGCGCGCCCTGGGCCGCAACGACGAACTGGCGCACAGCTCGATCCGCTTCACCTTCGGTCGCTTCACCACCGAAGAAGAAATCGACTACGCCGCGCAGAAGGTCTGCGAGGCCGTGACCAAGCTGCGCGAATTGTCGCCGCTGTGGGATATGTACAAAGACGGCGTCGACATCTCCAAGATCGAGTGGGCTGCGCACTAAGTAGTCGCCAGCAAGAGCGGCTCTCTGATGAGGAAGGAATAGCACCATGGCTTACAGTGAAAAGGTCATCGACCACTACGAAAACCCACGCAACGTCGGCAAGATGAATGCCGAGGACCCGGATGTCGGTACCGGCATGGTCGGCGCGCCTGCGTGCGGCGACGTGATGCGCCTGCAGATCAAGGTCAACGAGCAGGGCGTCATCGAAGATGCCAAGTTCAAGACCTACGGCTGTGGTTCGGCCATCGCTTCCAGCTCCCTCGCTACCGAGTGGATGAAGGGCAAGACCCTGGACGAAGCCGAAACCATCAAGAACACCCAGCTGGCCGAAGAACTGGCGTTGCCGCCGGTGAAGATCCACTGCTCGGTACTCGCCGAGGACGCCATCAAGGCGGCCGTGCGCGATTACAAGCAGAAGAAAGGTTTGCTCTAAGTTCGCCTGTTGCAGGTAAGGAGTCTCGATGGCTATCAGCATGACAGAAGCCGCCGCCAACCACGTGCGGCGCTCCCTCGAAGGACGCGGCAAGGGTGACGGCATTCGCCTGGGCGTTCGCACCACCGGCTGCTCGGGCCTGGCCTACGTGCTGGAGTTCGTCGACGCGCCGGACAGCGAGGACCAGGTGTTCGAAAGTCACGGCGTCAAGGTGATCATCGACCCGAAAAGCCTGGTGTACCTGGACGGAACCGAACTGGATTTCGTCAAGGAAGGGTTGAACGAAGGCTTCAAGTTCAACAATCCCAACGTGCGCGGTGAGTGTGGCTGCGGCGAAAGCTTCAACGTCTGAGGCTACGCGTGGGTACTCCTTGTCATTTCGCCCTGTTTGACCTGCAGCCGGGCTTTCGCCTGGACCTCGACAAGCTGGCCGCGCGCTATCGCGAGCTGGCCCGCGAGGTTCACCCGGACCGCTTCGCCGATGCCCCCGAGCGTGAACAGCGCCTGGCGCTGGAGCGCTCGGCCGGCCTCAACGACGCCTACCAGACCCTCAGGAGTGCGCCCAAGCGGGCGCGCTACCTGTTGGCGATGGGGGGCCACGAAGTGCCGCAGGAAGTCACTGTCCACGACCCCGAGTTCCTCTTCCAGCAGATGCAATGGCGAGAAGAGCTCGAAGACCTGCAGGACAGTGCCGACCTCGATGGCGTGGCCGCGTTCAAGCGCCGCCTGAAGGTCGCCCAGGAAGCACTCAACGAGGACTTCGCCGCCTGCTGGGAGGATGCTGCGCAGCGTGAACAGGCCGAGCGCCTGATGCGCCGCATGCAGTTCCTCGACAAGCTCGCCTATGAAGTGCGCCAGCTGGAAGAGCGCCTCGACGATTAACCCGGTGGCGCCGTTGGCGACACCCCTGGTATCAGATAAGCATGGCCCTACTGCAGATCGCCGAACCCGGTCAGACGCCACAGCCCCATCAGCGCCGCCTGGCCGTGGGCATTGACCTTGGCACCACCAATTCGCTGGTCGCTGCATTGCGCAGCGGCATTTCCGAACCGCTGCCAGACGCCGAGGGCCGGGTCATCCTGCCGTCGGCGGTGCGCTATCACGCCAACCATGTCGACGTGGGCTACAGTGCCCGTGACGCGGCCTCCAGCGACCCGCTGAACACCGTGCTGTCGGTCAAGCGCCTGATGGGGCGCGGCCTGGCCGACGTCAAGCAACTGGGCGAGCAACTGCCCTACCGCTTTGTCGGCGGCGAGTCGCACATGCCGTTCATCGACACGGTGCAGGGCCCGAAAAGCCCGGTGGAAGTCTCGGCCGACATTCTCAAGGTGCTGCGCCAGCGCGCCGAAGCCACCCTGGGTGGCGAGCTGGTCGGCGCGGTGATCACCGTGCCGGCGTACTTCGACGACGCTCAGCGCCAGGCCACCAAGGACGCTGCGCGCCTGGCCGGGCTGAACGTGCTGCGCCTGCTCAACGAACCGACCGCTGCGGCTGTGGCCTATGGCCTGGACCAGAACGCCGAAGGCGTGGTGGCCATCTATGACCTGGGCGGCGGCACCTTCGACATTTCCATCCTGCGCCTGACCGGCGGTGTGTTCGAGGTGATGGCCACCGGCGGCGACAGCGCCCTGGGCGGCGATGACTTCGACCATGCGGTGGCCGGCTGGATCATCGAGCAGGCGGGCCTGTCTGCCGACCTCGACCCCGGCACCCAGCGTCAACTGCTGCAAGCTGCCTGTGCGGCCAAGGAAGCGTTGACCAACAGCGATGTCGTGTCCGTGAGCCATGGCGCCTGGCAGGGCGAGCTGACCCGTGCCGGCTTCGACGCGCTGATCGAACCGATGGTGGCGCGCAGCCTCAAGGCCTGTCGCCGCGCCGTGCGCGACAGTGGCATCGAGCTGGATGAAGTCGAAGCCGTGGTCATGGTCGGTGGTTCCACTCGCGTGCCGCGTGTGCGCGAGGCGGTGGGCGCGCTGTTCGGGCGTACCCCGCTGACCGAGATCGACCCCGATCAGGTGGTGGCCATCGGCGCCGCGATCCAGGCCGATACCCTGGCCGGCAACAAGCGCGACGGCGGCGAACTGCTGCTGCTCGACGTGATTCCGCTGTCCCTGGGGCTGGAAACCATGGGCGGGTTGATGGAGAAGGTGATCCCGCGCAACACCACTATCCCGGTTGCCCGTGCCCAGGAATTCACCACGTACAAGGACGGCCAGTCGGCCATGATGATCCACGTGCTGCAGGGTGAGCGTGAGCTGATCAGCGACTGCCGCTCCCTGGCGCGCTTCGAACTGCGCGGCATTCCGGCCATGGTGGCCGGTGCGGCGAAGATTCGCGTCACCTTCCAGGTCGACGCCGACGGCCTGCTCAGCGTTTCGGCGCGCGAGCTGGGCTCGGGTGTGGAATCGAGCATTCAGGTCAAGCCGTCCTACGGCCTGACCGACGGCGAGATCACTCGCATGCTCAAGGACTCCTTCGAACATGCCGGCTACGACAAGGTGGCGCGCCAGCTGCGCGAGCACCAGGTCGACGCCGAGCGTCTGCTCGAAGCGGTGCAGGGCGCGCTGGACGCCGATGGCGAGCGCCTGCTGGACGCCGAAGAGCGTCTGGCGATCGAACAACAGATGCAAGACTTGCGTGATTTGATGAACGGTACCGATGGCGCCGCCATCGAGCAGCAGACCAAGCGTCTGTCGCAAGTGACCGATGCCTTTGCCGCCCGTCGCCTTGATTCGACGGTAAAAGCCGCTTTGGCCGGGCGCAACCTGAATGAGATCGAGGAATAACTGATGCCGCAGGTGATTTTTCTGCCCCACGAGAAGTTCTGTCCGGACGGAATGGTGGTGGAGGCCGAAACCGGTAAGTCCATCCTTGAAGTGGCCCATGACAACCACATCGAGATCGAAAGCGCCTGCGGCGGCGTCTGCGCCTGCACCACGTGCCACTGCGTGATCCGCGAGGGTTTCAACTCGCTGAACGAGGCCGACGAGCTGGAAGAGGACTACCTCGACCGCGCCTGGGGCCTGGAGCCCACGTCGCGCCTGACCTGCCAGGCCAAGGTCGGCACCGAGGACGTGACCGTCGAGATCCCGAAATACTCGCTCAACCACGCCGCCGAAGCGCCGCACTGACCGTTGGAGTCATCATGAGCCTGAAATGGGTTGATGTACTTGAAATTGCAATTCAGCTTGCCGAAAGCAAGCCGGAAGTCGATCCTCGCTACGTGAATTTCGTCGAACTGAGCCGCTGGGTGCAGGCCCTGCCCGACTTCAGCGACGATCCGAACCGTGGCGGAGAGAAGGTGCTTGAAGCCATTCAGGCCGCCTGGATCGAAGAAGCCGACTGAGCGCACTCGGCAGGTTAGGCAATCCCCCGGAACCCGCGTATAATTCGCGGGTTTAATTTTTCGCTTCACTTACTGTTTCTGGAGTTACACCATGGCTGTTCAACGTACTTTCTCCATCATCAAGCCTGACGCCGTTGCCAAGAACGTGATCGGCGAGATCACCACCCGTTTCGAAAAAGCCGGCCTGCGCGTCGTTGCCTCGAAACTCAAGCAACTGTCCAAAGCCGAAGCCGAAGGCTTCTACGCCGAGCACAAAGAGCGCGGCTTCTTCGGTGACCTGGTTGCCTTCATGATCTCCGGCCCGGTCGTTGTACAGGTTCTGGAAGGCGAAAACGCCATCGCTCTGAACCGTGAGCTGATGGGCGCCACCAACCCTAAAGAAGCTGCTGCCGGTACCATCCGTGCCGACTTCGCCGAGTCGATCGACGCCAACGCCGTTCACGGTTCGGACTCCGAAGCCGCTGCTGCTCGCGAAATCTCGTACTTCTTCGCAGCTACCGAGGTAACCGCTCGCTAAGCGACAGCTTACGAGTGAGGGTGAATCCATGACGACATCGACTGGTAAAACTAACCTGTTGGGCCTGACCCAGCCGGAAATGGAAAAATTCTTCGAGTCCATCGGGGAGAAGCGTTTCCGTGCCGGCCAGGTAATGAAATGGATTCACCACTTTGGCGTCGATGATTTCGACGCCATGACGAATGTCGGCAAGGCCCTGCGCGAGAAGCTCAAGGCCGTTGCCGAGATTCGCGGCCCCGAAGTGGTCAGCGAGGACATCTCCAGCGACGGCACCCGCAAGTGGGTGGTGCGCGTGGCGTCCGGCAGCTGCGTCGAGACCGTGTACATCCCCCAGGGCAAGCGTGGCACCCTGTGTGTCTCGTCCCAGGCCGGTTGCGCCCTGGACTGCAGTTTCTGCTCCACCGGCAAGCAAGGATTCAACAGCAACCTCACCGCCGCCGAAGTGATCGGCCAGGTGTGGATTGCCAACAAGTCGTTCGGCAGCATTCCCGCCACCATCGATCGCGCCATCACCAACGTGGTGATGATGGGCATGGGTGAGCCGCTGCTCAACTTCGACAACGTGGTCGCCGCCATGCACCTGATGATGGACGACCTGGGCTACGGCATTTCCAAGCGCCGTGTGACCCTGTCCACCTCCGGCGTGGTGCCGATGATCGACCAGCTGGCCAAGCACATCGACGTGTCCCTGGCGCTGTCGCTGCACGCACCCAACGACGCCCTGCGCAACGAGCTGGTGCCTATCAACAAGAAGTACCCGCTCAAGATGCTGCTCGAGTCGTGCATGCGCTACATGGCCGAACTCGGCGAGAAGCGTGTGCTGACCATCGAGTACACCCTGCTCAAGGACGTCAACGACAAGCTCGAGCACGCGGTCGAGATGGTCGAGCTGCTCAAGAACATCCCGTGCAAGATCAACCTGATTCCGTTCAACCCGTTCCCGCACTCCGGCTACGAGCGTCCGAGCAACAACGCGATCCGCCGCTTCCAGGACCACCTGCACCAGGCCGGCTACAACGTTACCGTGCGCACCACCCGTGGCGAGGACATCGACGCGGCCTGTGGTCAGCTGGTGGGGCAGGTGATGGACCGCACGCGCCGCAGTGAGCGCTATATCGCGGTACGGCAGCTCAATGCCGACGCCGATATGCCGCAAACCGGCGCGGCGGGCAACTGAGGCCGACATGGGCCTGCGCGCCGCGCTGCCAACCCTGTTGCTGACGCTGCTTGCCGGCTGCGTCGGCAGCGGCAGTTCCGACCCGCTGCAAAGCGGCAAGGGGCGCGAAGAGGCACGCCAGGCCTATGTGCAACTGGGCCTGGGTTATTTGCAACAAGGTTTGACCGAACGCGCCAAGGTGCCGCTGAAAAAGGCCCTTGAACTGGACGCTCGCGACCCGGCAGCCAATGCCGCGCTGGCCCTGGTGTTCCAGCGCGAGGACGAGCCGGCGCTGGCCGAGGGGTATTACCGCAAGGCCCTGGCTGCCAACCCCGACGACCCCCGTATTCGCAACAATTTCGGCAGTTTCCTGTATGCACAGGGGCGCTATGCCCAGGCGCAGCAGATGTTTCGCCAAGCGGCGGCCGATACCCTGTATCCTGAACGCTCCCGGGTTTTCGAGAACCTTGGCCTGACCGCCATCAAGCTGGGTCAGCGCGAGCAGGCGCGTGAACACCTGCAAAAGGCTTTACGGCTCAACCAGCAGCAACCGCGCGCGTTGCTCGAAATGGCTGAGTTGTCTTACGAAGACAGGCATTATGTGCCGGCGCGCGACTACTACGATCGTTTCAGCCAGCTGAGCGATCACGGCCCCCGCAGCCTGCTGCTGGGTTCGCGCCTGGCAACTGTATTCGAAGAACCTGACAAGGCCGCCGAACTGGGCGTGCAATTACAACGACTTTATCCCGGTACGCCGGAATATCAGCAATACCTGTCGGAGCAATGATGAAAGCGGCGCATCCCGAAGTAGCAGCAGCGACTCGCCAGAATCCCGGTGAGACCTTGCGTCAGGCCCGTGAAAGCAAGGGCTTGTCGCAGGCCGAAGTGGCCCGCAAGCTCAACCTGACCGTGAGTTCCCTGAACAACCTTGAAACCGGCGCGTTCGACAAGCTGCCAGGGCATACCTTCGCCCGCGGCTATATCCGTGCCTACGCCAAGCTGTTCGAGATGGACCAGGCCGAACTGGTGCTGGCCTTCGACCAGGCCACCGGCAGCAATTCCCAGGGCAGCGACGTGCATGCGCTGGGGCGTATCGAAGAGCCGGTACGCCTGTCGCACAACATCCTGCGCATCGTCAGCCTGTTGCTGCTGATCCTGGTGATCGGCGGTGGCTTCTTCTGGTGGCAGGACCAGACCAGCCTGCGCGGCAAGGACCTGGCCAGCCTGGCCATGGAACACGTCGAGGTCGAGAGCGCCGACGGTACCACCCAGATCCACCCGCTGGACGAGCCTGAAGACCAGGCCGTGGCCGAAAGCCAGGAAGCGCCGGCTGCCAGCGCACCGGCCGAGCAGGCCCAGCCTGCCACCGACGAGGCTGCCGCACAGGCCCCGGCCGCCAGCAACCCGGCGCCAGCTGCGCCTGCCGCACCCGTAGCCCCGGCTCCCGTAGCGCCGGCCCCTGCGGCCAGCGCCCCGGCTGTGGCTGCCGCCCCTGCGCCTGCAAACCCCGCCACCCCCGCTGCGCCAGCGGCTGCACCGGCTGCCGGCAGCGCCTCGTTGCACATGCAGTTCGTTGCCGATTGCTGGACTTCGGTCACCGACGGCAACGGCAAGGTGCTGGTCAATGCCACCAAGCGCAAGGGCGAGACCCTCGAGCTGACCGGCAAGCCGCCGTTCGCGGTACGCCTGGGCTTTGCCCGTGGCGCACAGATCAGTTTCAACGGCCAGCCCGTCGACGTGGCGCCGTTCACCAGTGGCGAGACTGCTCGCCTGAAGTTGGGACAATAAGTCATGCACGGCGAATCTCCGATCAAACGTCGCGAATCGCGCAAAATCTGGGTAGGTAATGTGCCTGTCGGCGGCGATGCACCCATCGCCGTCCAGAGCATGACCAACACCGACACCAACGACGTCGATGCCACCGTCGCACAGATCACCCGCCTGGTGGATGCCGGCGTCGACATCGTGCGCGTCTCGGTACCGGACATGGACGCGGCCGAAGCCTTCGGCCGCATCAAGCAGCGGGTCAGCGTGCCGCTGGTGGCCGATATCCACTTCGACTACCGCATCGCCTTGCGCGTGGCCGAGCTGGGTGTGGACTGCCTGCGCATCAACCCCGGCAACATCGGCCGTGAAGACCGCGTGCGTGCGGTGGTGGATGCCGCGCGTGATCGCGGCATCCCTATCCGTATCGGCGTCAACGCCGGCTCCCTGGAAAAGGACCTGCAGAAGAAGTACGGCGAGCCCACCCCGGCGGCCCTGGTCGAGTCGGCCATGCGTCATGTGGAGCACCTCGATCGCCTGGACTTCCAGGACTTCAAGGTCAGCGTGAAGGCCTCCGACGTGTTCATGGCCGTCGAGGCCTATCGCCTGTTGGCCAAGCAGATCGTGCAGCCGCTGCACCTGGGCATCACCGAAGCCGGCGGCCTGCGCTCGGGCACGGTGAAATCGGCCGTGGGCCTCGGTATGCTGCTTGCCGAAGGGATTGGCGATACTATCCGCATCTCGCTTGCCGCCGACCCGGTCGAGGAAGTGAAGGTCGGCTACGACATCCTCAAGTCGCTGCACCTGCGTTCGCGTGGCATCAACTTCATCGCCTGCCCGAGCTGCTCGCGGCAGAACTTCGATGTGGTCAAGACCATGAACGAGCTCGAAGGGCGCCTCGAAGACCTGCTGGTACCGCTGGACGTGGCGGTGATCGGCTGTGTGGTCAACGGCCCCGGCGAAGCCAAGGAAGCCCACGTGGGGCTCACCGGCGGCACGCCGAACCTGATCTACATCGATGGCAAGCCGGCGCAGAAGCTGACCAATGACAACCTGGTGGATGAGCTGGAAAAACTCATCCGCCAGAAAGCGGCCGAGAAGGCCGAGGCCGACGCGGCAGTGATTGCCCGCGGTTGACCGACACCGATTTCGTTAAGGATTTACCGTGAGCAAATCGCTGCAAGCCATTCGTGGCATGAACGACATCCTGCCCGAGCAGACCCCGCTGTGGCGCTATTTCGAGAGCACCGTGGCTGGCCTGCTGGACACCTACGGCTATCGCCAGATCCGCACCCCGATCGTCGAGCCGACCGAGCTGTTCAAGCGTTCCATCGGTGAAGTGACCGACATCGTCGAAAAAGAGATGTACACCTTCGCCGACCGCAACGGCGACTCCCTGACCCTGCGCCCCGAAGGCACCGCCGCCTGCGTGCGCGCCGTGCTCGAGCACGGCATCAGCGGTGGTGGCCAGGTGCAGAAGCTCTGGTACATCGGCCAGATGTTCCGCCACGAGCGCCCGCAGAAGGGCCGCTATCGCCAGTTCCACCAGATCGGCCTGGAGGTGTTCAACCTCGATGGCCCGGACATCGACGCCGAGCTGATCGTGCTCACCTGGCGCCTGTGGGGCCTGCTGGGCATCCGCGATGCGGTCAAGCTCGAACTCAACAGCCTGGGCACCAGCGAAGCCCGTGGCCGTTACCGTGACGCGCTGGTCGAGTTCCTCTCGGCGCGCCTGGAGCAACTGGACGAAGACAGCCAACGTCGTCTCAAGACCAACCCGCTGCGCATCCTCGACAGCAAGGACGCCAACACCCAGGCGGCGCTGGTGGGTGCACCGAAGCTCGAAGACTACCTGGACGAAGAATCGCGCGTGCACTTCGAGGGCCTCAAGGCTCGTCTGGACGCCGCCGGCATTCCGTTCGTGATCAACACCAAGCTGGTGCGTGGCCTGGACTACTACAGCAAGACCGTGTTCGAGTGGGTCACCGACAAGCTCGGTTCCCAGGGCACCGTATGTGCCGGTGGCCGCTACGACGGCCTGGTCGAGCAGATGGGCGGCAAGCCGACCCCGGGCGTGGGTTTTGCCATGGGCATCGAGCGTCTGCTGCTGCTGATCGAGACCCTGGGCCAGGTGCCCGAGTCGATTTCGCGTCAGATCGACGTCTACCTGTGCGCCTTTGGCGAACAGGCCGAACTCGCCGGGCTGGCCCTGAGCGAGCGTCTGCGTGACCGCCTGCCGGGCTTGCGCCTGCAGGTCAATGCCGGTGGCGGCAGCTTCAAGAGCCAGTTCAAGAAGGCCGACAAGAGCAACGCTCTGTATGCCTTGATCCTGGGGGACGACGAACTGGCGCAACAAGTGGTAGGTTTCAAACCCCTGCGTGGTCAGGGCGAACAACAAAACATTGCCTGGGATGCTCTGGCCGAGCACCTGGAAGCTTCCCTCGCGCAGGCGTGAAGCGGGTCAACAGCCGATTTGGTGAAAAGGAGTATTGGGGTGTCGAGTAGCGATGATGAACAACTGGCCGCATTCAAGGATTGGTGGCAGCGCAACGGCAAACCACTGCTGACCGGTGGCCTGTTGGCGCTGGTGGTAGTGTTGGGCTGGCAGACCTGGCAGAAGTACCAGGGCAACCAGTCCCAAGGTGCTTCGAACCTATATCAGGCCCTGCTTGAAACCACCCTGACGCCGACCGGCCAGCCGGACATGGCCCAGGTCGCGGACCTGTCGGGCAAGCTCAAGAGCGAGTTCGGCGGCACGGCCTACGCGCAGTACGCCAGCCTGTTCGTGGCCAAGGTCGCGGTCGAGAGCGGCAAGCTCGACGACGCCGCCAGCGAACTGAAAAGCGTGCTCGACAAGCCGGCCGACGCCACCCTGGGCGAAATTGCCCGTCAGCGCCTGGCCCGTGTACTGGCCGCGCAGAACAAGGTCGATGACGCCCTGAAGCTGCTCGATGGCGATGCCGACAAGGCCTTCCTGGCCAGCCGTGAAGAACTCAAGGGCGACCTGCTGGTACAGCTGGGTCGCGCCGATGATGCTCACGCCGCGTATCAGAAGGCCAAGGCCGCGCTGTCGGATGACGCCGCGATCGGTGGCCTGCAACTCAAGCTCGACGACCTTGCCAAAGGGGATGCGTGACGTGATCGGTTGGAAACATGCAGCAGTGCTGGCCGTGGCCCTTCTGGCCGTTGGTTGCAGCAGCAACAGCAAAAAGGAACTGCCGCCGGCCGAGCTGACCAAGTTCACCGAAGAGGTGGTACTGAAGAAGCAGTGGAGCCGTTCGATCGGTGACGGCCAGGGCGAGAGCTTCAACATGCTCGTCCCGGCCATCGAGAACGACCGCATCTACGCCGCCGATGTGACCGGCGTGGTGATGGCGCTGGACCGCATGAACGGCGACGTGATCTGGAAGAAAGACCTCGACCTGCCGGTATCCGGTGCGGTGGGTGTCGGCTACGGCCTGGTCATGCTCGGCACCCTCAAGGGTGAACTGATCGCCATGGATGCCAGCACCGGCGAAGAAAAGTGGCGTGCGCGGGTCACCAGTGAAGTACTGGCGCCCCCGGCGACCAACGGTGACGTGGTGGTGGTGCAGACCCAGGACGATCGCGTGATCGGCCTGGATGCCAGCACCGGCGACCGCCGCTGGATCTACGAAAGCACCCCGGCCGTACTGACCCTGCGCGGTACCGGTGCGCCGATCGTGACCAACCGCCTGGCCGTGGCCGGCCTCTCGACCGGCAAGGTCGTGGCGCTGGACACCCAGAACGGCGTGCCGGTCTGGGAGCAACGTGTTGCCGTTCCGCAAGGGCGTTCCGAGCTTGACCGCGTGGTGGATATCGACGGCGGCCTGCTGCTGTCGGGCGGTGTGCTGTACGTGGCCAGCTACCAGGGGCGCGTCGCCGGCCTCGAGCTGGAAAGCGGTCGCGTGCTGTGGCAGCGCGATGCCTCCAGCTACGCCGGTGTGGCCCAGGGCTTTGGCAACGTCTACGTGAGCCTGGCGTCCGGTACGGTCGAAGGCATCGACGAGCGTTCTTCGTCGGCGCTGTGGAGCAACGACTCGCTGGCCCGTCGCCAGCTGTCGGCACCGGAAGTGTTCTCCAGCTACGTGGCCGTGGGTGACCTGGAAGGTTACCTGCACCTGCTGAGCCAGGTGGACGGCCGCTTCGTGGGTCGCGAGCGCATCGACAGCGATGGCCTGCGTGCACGCCCGCTGGTGGTAGGTGACATGATTTATGTGTTTGGCAACAGCGGCAAACTCGAGGCGCTGACCATTCGCTGAGTCTATGCTTGAGGCCTGCGGGCCTCGGGCTGCGGCGCCTTCGGGGCGCCGCCCGAACTCCGGCCGCTGCACTGCAGCGGCCTTTGTATTTTTTGAATTCAAGCAGTGGAGAGCCGCATGGTTCCCGTAATCGCCCTGGTGGGCCGACCGAACGTCGGCAAATCTACAATGTTCAACCGCCTGACCAGGACCCGCGATGCCATCGTTGGCGACCTGTCTGGCCTGACCCGTGACCGTCAATATGGCGAGGCGCGCTGGCAAGGGCGCTCCTACATCCTGGTCGACACCGGTGGTATCTCCGGTGACGAACATGGCATGGACGAAAAAATGGCCGAGCAGTCGCTGCTGGCCATCGAAGAAGCCGATGTGGTGCTGTTCCTGGTCGATGCCCGTGCCGGTCTGACCGCTGCCGACCAGATGATTTCCGAGCACCTGCGCAAGCGCAACAAGCGCTCGTTCCTGGTGGCCAACAAGATCGACAACATCGACCCGAACACCGCCATTGCCGAGTTCGCCCCCCTGGGTATGGGCAACGCCATCGGCGTGGCCGGCGCCCAGGGCCGTGGCGTGAACAACCTGCTCGAGGCTGTGCTCAGCGACTTCCCGCGGGACAAGGAAGAAGAAGAGATCGACATGAACGTCGCCGAGGGCGAGGAAGCCGTGCGCATTCCTGGCCCCAGCGAGAAGGATGGCATCAAGATCGCCATCATCGGTCGCCCCAACGTCGGCAAGTCGACCCTGGTCAACCGCATGCTCGGTGAAGACCGTGTGATCGTGTACGACCAGCCCGGCACTACCCGCGACAGCATCTACATTCCCTTCGAGCGCAATGACGAGAAGTACACGCTGATCGACACCGCCGGTGTGCGCAAGCGCGGCAAGATCCACGAGGAAGTCGAAAAGTTCTCGGTGGTCAAGACCCTGCAGGCGATCAAGGACGCCAACGTGGTGATCTTCGTCATGGATGCCCGCGAAGGCGTGGTGGACCACGACCTGAACCTGCTGGGCTTCGCCCTGGAAGCCGGTCGCGCCATCGTGATCGCGCTCAACAAGTGGGATGGCATGCAGCCGGGCGAGCGTGACTACGTGAAGACCGAGCTGGAACGACGGCTGTTTTTCGTCGACTTCGCCGACATTCACTTCATTTCGGCACTGCACGGCACTGGCGTGGGCAACCTGTACCAGTCGGTGCAGAACTCGTTCAAGTCGGCGGTCACCCGCTGGCCGACCAGCCGCCTGACCCAGATCCTCGAAGACGCGGTCAGCGAGCACCAGCCGCCGATGGTCAACAGCCGTCGCATCAAGCTGCGCTATGCCCACCTGGGGGGTGCCAACCCGCCGATCATCGTGATCCACGGCAACCAGGTGGAGAAGGTGCCCAAGTCCTACTCGCGCTACCTGGAAAACACCTACCGCCGTGTGCTCAAGCTGGTCGGTACGCCGATTCGCATCGAGTACAAGGGTGGCGAGAACCCGTACGAAGGCAACAAGAACACCCTGACCGACCGCCAGGTCAACAAGAAGCGCCGCCTGATGTCGCACCACAAGAAGTCGGCCAAGAAGCGCAAGGACAAGCGCTGATGGTGCGGGAGCCGGCCTTGCCGGCGAAATGGGCAGCGCGGATCAACTGAACCGCGCTTACCCTTTCGCCAGCAACGCTGGCTCCTACAACCTGGCGGTCCAATCCGCTATGCTCGGAGCCTGACCGCGCAGGAAAGAGGGCTCCATGATCAGCAGCAAGTTGCCGAACGTCGGCACCACCATCTTTACCACCATGTCCCAGCTCGCCGTGCAAACCGGCGCCCTGAACCTGTCCCAGGGCTTTCCCGATTTCAACGGCCCGCAAGCGCTGCTGGACGCGGTAGGGCGGCACATCAGTGCCGGCCACAACCAGTATTCCCCCATGACCGGCCTGCCGGCCCTGCGTCAGCAGGTAGCGGCCAAGGTCGCTCGCCAGTATGGCGTGACGGTCGATGCCGACCACGAGGTGACCATCACCCCCGGCGCTACGGCCGCGATCTTCTGCGCCATCCACGCGGTGATCCGCCCCGGCGACGAAGTCATCGTCTTCGACCCCTGCTACGACAGCTACGAACCCGCCGTGGAACTGGCCGGTGGCCGTTGCGTGCACGTGCAACTGGGCGCCGACAGCTTTGCCATCGACTGGCAGAAACTCAGCGATGCGCTGAGCCCGCGTACCCGCATGATCGTCATCAACTCGCCGCACAACCCCAGCGGCGCGCTGATTACCCGTGCCGAGCTGGACCAGCTGGCGGCGCTGATCGCCGACCGTGACATCTATGTGCTCAGCGACGAGGTGTACGAGCACCTGGTGTACGACGGCGCGCGCCACGCCAGCGTGCTGGCCCACGAGGCCCTGTACGCGCGGGCCTTCGTGGTCAGTTCGTTCGGCAAGACCTACCACGTGACCGGCTGGAAGACCGGCTATGTGATCGCGCCGCCAGCCCTGAGTGCCGAGTTGCGCAAGGTGCATCAGTACGTCAACTTCTGCGGCGTGACGCCGCTGCAGTGGGCGCTGGCCGATTTCATGGCCGAGCACCCGGAACATGTCGAAGAGCTGCCGGCGTTCTACCAGGCCAAGCGCGACCTGTTCTGTGGCCTGCTGCAAGGCTCTCGCTTCCAGTTCAAGCCGGTGGCCGGTACGTATTTCCAGCTGGTGGACTATTCGGCGATTCGCCCGGACCTCGACGACGTGCAGATGTCGGTATGGCTGACCCGCGAACACGGCGTGGCGACCATTCCGGTGTCGGTGTTCTACCAGCAACCCATTCCCGAGCAGCGCCTGGTGCGCCTGTGTTTCGCCAAACGCGAGGAGACGCTGCGTCAGGCAGCGGAAAAACTATGCGCGATCTGAGTACATTGCCCAACCTGACCGTGGCGCTGGTGCAGACCAGCCTGGCCTGGCAGGACCGCATGGCCAACTACGAGCATTTCGAGGTGCTGCTGGAGCAGGCCCGCGGCGCGGACCTGATCATCCTGCCGGAGATGTTCACCACCGGTTTTTCGATGGACTCCGAAAGCCTGGCCGAGCCGGAAAACGGCCCCACCTACAAATGGCTCAAGAGCCAGGCCAGGAAGCTCGATGCCGTGGTGACCGGCAGCGTGATCATCCAGGCCGAGGACGGCAGCCACCGCAACCGCCTGCTGTGGGCGCGCCCGGACGGCGAGATCCTGTTCTACGACAAGCGCCACCTGTTCCGCATGGCCGGCGAGCACAAGCACTACACCCCCGGCGAGCGCCAGGTGCAGTTCGAGCTCAAGGGGTGGCGGGTGCGCCCGCTGATCTGCTACGACCTGCGCTTCCCGGTGTGGAGCCGTGATGCACAGGACACCGACCTGCTGCTGTACACCGCCAACTGGCCGGCGGCGCGGCGACTGCACTGGAACCGCCTGCTGCCGGCACGGGGCATCGAGAACCTGTGCTACGTGGCGGCGGTGAACCGCGTGGGCACCGATGGCAAGGGCTTTGGTTACAGCGGCGACAGCCAGGTGCTGGACTTCCAGGGCGAGAGCCTGCTCAGTGCCGGCGAGGCCGACGGCGTGTTCACCGTGGTGCTGAGTGCGGCGGACCTGGCTGCGTACCGCACGCGGTTTCCGGCCAACCTGGATGCCGATACCTTCGACCTGCACTGACCCCTTCGCCGGCAAGGCCGGCGCCTACGGGCATCCACCAGCCCCGTAGGCGCCGGCCTTGCCGGCAAAGAGTGACGCTCAATACACATCCCGCCGGTACCGCCCCAGCTCGATCAACTGCTCAAGCTCTTCAGCCCCCAGCACCTCGGCCAGCACCGCATCCACACCCGCCGCCATGCCTTCAAGGCTGCCACAGATATAGATCGACGCTCCCTCCGCCAGCCATCGGCGCAGCTCATCAGCCTGTTCGCGCAGCCGATCCTGCACATACACCTTCTGCGCCTGATCCCGCGAGAACGCCAGATCCAGCCGCGCCAGTTCACCACTTGCCAGCCAGCCCTGCAGTTCCTCCTCGCACAGGAAGTCATGCGCCCGGTTACGCTCGCCAAACAGCAGCCAGTTGCGTTGCTCGCCGTCCACGATTCGCGCCCTCAGCAGGCTGCGCAACCCGGCCAGCCCGGTACCGTTGCCGATCAGGATCATCGGTGCCGGAGCCGTCGGCAGATGGAAACCGCTGTTGCGGCGCAACCGCACGCTCACGCTCGCGCCCAGCGCCAGGTGTTCGGTCAACCAGCCCGAGCCCAGGCCCAGCGTGCCGTCCGGATGACGCTCCTGGCGCACGATCAGCTCCAGCACACCGTCACTGGCAATCGAGGCGATGGAGTATTCGCGCGCTGCCACCGGGATCAACGCATCCACCAGCGCCTGCGCGTGCAGGCCGATCAGGTGGCCGCGGCTGGCCGGCAACAGCCGCCCGCCCAGTGCATGGTCCAGGCGCTCCTCCAGGCCGTCCACACGCACAAGCGTGTGAGGCTCAAGGCCAAGCCCGTCGAGCAACGCCTTGACCGTCGAACCGGCATTGCGCGGCAGTACATCGACCAGGTCCCCGGCATCCCAGCGCTCTGGCTGCGACGGTTGCAGACCGAGCAGGTACACCGGTGCGCCCTGGCTGCCGGGGTTGAGCAGCTCGCGTCGGGTCAAGGTCCAGGCGCTGAACTGCGGCGGCTGCCAGGCAGACAGCGGCGCTGCGCCGGTCAATGCCGCCAACTGCTGCTGCCATTGCTGCAAGGCAGCAGGATCTGCACTGTCGACTTCCACGGCAGAGAAACTGGCGGTGGCGCCGCGAGCCTCCAGCCAGTGCTGCAAGCTGCGCGCAAACCCGCAGAAATGCGGGTACTGGCGGTCACCCAGTGCGAGCAGGGCGTAGTTCAGGTTACCCAGCGTCCACGGCTGGCCAAGCACCTTGCGCTCGAAGCCGCGGGCGCTGTCCGGCGCCTCGCCGTCGCCAAAGGTGCTGACCACGAACAGCGCGCGTTGCGCCTGCTGCAGATCGGTTTCGGTCAGCGTCGCCAGGGGCTGCACGCGAACCGCCAGGCCCGCCGCCTGCAGTTGCCCGGCGCTCTGCCAGGCCAGTTGTTCGGCGAAGCCGCTCTGGCTGGCAAACCCCACCAGCCATCCGTTGCCTGTGTCGCCGGTCGGGTTCAGGCCCTTGCGGGCCTCGCGTACCTGGCGCTTCTTGCGCCTGCGGTCCAGGTACAGCAGCCAGCCGGTGATGAAGAACAGCGGCATGCTCAGGCTGGCGAGGGTCACCAGGATGCGCCCGGTGAGCCCGAAGTAGCTGCCCACATGCAGGGCATACACGCTGGCCAGCAGCTGCGCCTTGAACGACTTGTCGGCGTAGCGATCGTGCTGGCGTACCACGCCGGTGGCCGGGTCCAGGCTCAGGGTGTTGAGCGCGCGCTCGTGCTCGGCGTTGTCGAGCAGGTAGAACAGGGTGGCGGGCTGGCCGCCGGCCGGTGGCAGGCGCAGGTTATAGGTGCGCAGGCCCGGGCCGGCCGCTGCCTGCAGGCTGGTCCAGATGGCGTCGTAGTCCACCACCAGCGGCGCCGCATCCTTGCCGGGTGCGGGCGGGCGGCCACGGCCTTCGCCGCGCTTGCGCTGTTCGCCAGCGGCCGGTGCATCGCCCAGCAACCGGTTCAGCCCCTCGCGGTACCACTCGTAGGACCAGAACAACCCGGTCAGGGCAAACAGCAGGTAGAACAGCAGGCACCAGGTACCGGCCACCGCGTGCAGGTCCCAGTTGAAGACACGACCTTTCTTCGCCCAGTCCAGGGTCAGCCAGGTTCGCCAGTTCAGCGCCTGACGCGGCCAGCGCAGGTACAGCCCCGACAGGCAGAAGAAGATCAGCATCAGGGTACAGGCGCCGGTGATCTGCCGGCCGGTGTCGCCCATGGCGAGGAAGCGGTGCAACTGCAGCATCAGGTCGAAGAACCCCTGGCCACTGACCGGGGGCTGCAGCTTGCCGGTGTAGGGGTCGGCATAGCGCAGGGTGCCGCGGCGCTCGCCCGGCGGTGGGGTGAAGAAGATGCGCGCAGCTTCGTCGCTGCGCACGTTCACCCACAGCATCGACACCTTGTCGCCCTGTTCGGCCTCGACGCGGCGCACCAGTTCGGCCGGCGGCAGCACGCCTTCGTCGCGCACCTGCACCTTGAGCACCTGTGGGTTGAACAGGCGCAGCAATTCGTCCTGGAACGACCAGGTTGCCCCGGTCACTCCCATCAGCGCCAGCACCAGCCCGGCGGTGATGCCGAAGAACCAGTGCAGTTGAAACAGGCTTTTCTTCACCACATCGACCACCTTGTGTTGCGGGTTGCGTGAATGCGCCGCGCATTATGCCTTGATACACAAAGGCCCCGATCACCGAAGTGAACGGGGCCGGGCCTGCCAGCTGCCGTCAGAAGTGGAAGCTGGTGGTCAGCAGCGCCGTGCGACCGGCCGCCTGGTTGGCGTAGTGCGCCGCGTAGGCCTTGTCGTAGTAGACCTCGTTGGTGAGGTTCTGCACGTTCAGCTGCAGGTCGACGTTCTTGGTCAGCTTGTAGCTGGCCATGGCGTCGTAGCGCCAGTACGAATCGACCATCACGCTGTTGGTCACGTTGCCGAACACGTCGTCGACGTAGAAGGCACCACCGCCGAGGGTGAGTTTTGGCGTGACGTTGTAGGTGGTCCACAGGGTCAGGCTGTTGTTCGGCGTGTTGGGCATCTGGTTGCCGTCGTTGTAGCCGTCCACCAGCACACCGCCGACCGACTGCGCGCCACCGTCGACCAGCTTGGCGTCCATGTAGGTGTAGCCGGCGAACACCTGCCAGTCATTGGTCAGCTTGCCGGTGGCGGTCAGCTCCAGGCCATCGACGCGGCTCTTGCCGGCGTTCTGGTAGGTGTTGGCATCGACCAGTACGCGGGCGTTTTCCTTCTCGGTGCGGAAGATCGCGGCGGTCAGGTTCAGACGCTGATCGAGAAGG
This sequence comes from Pseudomonas sp. 8209, assembly GCF_028682105.1. Taxonomy (NCBI): domain Bacteria; kingdom Pseudomonadati; phylum Pseudomonadota; class Gammaproteobacteria; order Pseudomonadales; family Pseudomonadaceae; genus Pseudomonas; species Pseudomonas sp. 8209. The sequence goes on along the minus strand of NZ_JANIAH010000002.1, from coordinate 653,150 downwards.
TCCCACTTGGTGCCGATTTCGTAGTTGGTGGTCTCTTCGGCCTTCAGGTCGCTGGTGGTGGTCGGCGTCAGCAGCGGGTTGCCGTCGCTGCCTTCACCCAGCGAAGCGCCGGCCGGGGTGGCCGAGGTCGCATACGAGATGTACACGCTGCCGTTGTCGGTCGGCTTCCAGGTCAGGCCCAGCTGGCCGGTCACGAACTCGCTGGTGTCTTCGGTCTTGAAGCTGGTCGCACCGCCCGCCACCTTGGTCTTGGCCTTGGTGTCGAAGTGGTCGTAGCGCAGGCCCATGGTCAGCAGCCAGGCCGGGTTCAGCTCCAGGGTATCGGTCAGGTAGATGGCGCGGGTGCTGCTGGTGGTGTCGGCGCCGGCATCGGTACGGGTCACGTCGCCGCCCCAGGCCTCGTTCGGGTTGGGATTGGGGAACGAGGTGCACACACCCGGGATCTGGCCGGTGGCCGAAGAGCAGTTGCCGGAACGGAAGCCGGTGATGTCGTAGCCTTCCTTGGTGGAGGCCTCGCGGCTCAGCTCGATACCGGTGGAGAAGGTGTTCTTGAACCCGCCGATGTACACCTCGCCGAACAGGTCGGTCTGGTTGGTGGTGGTGCGGGTGTTGGCCACGCGGTTGTTCGGGCGGCGCCAGACTTCACCGTTGAGGATGTTGCCCTTGCTGTCGTCGGGCTGGCTGTAGATGAAGTCTTGCAGGGTGTTGCCGTGGCGCAGGGTGTTCTTGAGGGTCAGCGCATCGTTCAGGTCGTGCTCGACGGCGATGGTCGCGATATCGGCACGGGTCTTGTAGAAGTCGCGATCGACCAGGCCGTAGTAGTTGCTGCTGCGGCCGCCATCGTCAGGCTTGTCCGGGTTGGCCGAGGTGCGCCCGGCGGTGCTGCCCGAGCGCAGGCCGTAGGGGATGCCCGAATCCGGCAGGTCGTCGCTCTCCACGTGGTAGTAGTCCAGGCTCACGCGGGTCGGGGTACCCAGGCCGAACACCAGGGACGGGGCCACGCCCCAGCGGTCGTAGTTGACCTCGTCGCGACCGGCCACGTTGCTTTCGTGGCTCATCAGGTTCAGGCGAAACGCTGCGGTGTCGAGGAACTGGTAGTTGCCATCGAAGGTGTAGCGCTTGGTCTGGTCCGAGCCCCAGGTGAAGGCACCGTCGGTGCTGTTGCCCAGGTGGGCCTTCTTGGTCACCAGGTTGATGGTGCCACCGGCTGCACCGCGCCCGCCGATGGTCGAGTTGGGGCCCTTGGCCACTTCAACCGATTCGATGGCGAAGATCTCGCGGGTCTGCGAGCCCACGTCACGCACGCCGTCCAGGTACATCGAGCCTTGCGAGTCGAAGCCGCGAATGAACGGGCGATCGCCCGACGGGTTGCCGCCTTCGCCGGCGCCCATGGTGATGCCCGGCACGGTACGCAGGGCATCCTGCAGGGTCAGGGCGTTGGTGTCCTTGATGACCTGTTGCGGCACCACGGTCACGCTGCGCGGGATGTCCACCAGCGGCGCCGTGTACTTCTGCGATGAGGACTTCTCGACCTTGTAGTCGGTGCTGGCAGTATCGGCCTGGCCATTGATGCTGGTGGCATCCAGCGCGATCGAGCCGCTTGTGGCCGGGGCTGCGTCGGCCGCACAGGCCAGGTGGCCGGCGGACGTGGCGCTCAACGCGACCCCGATGGCAGAAGCAAGCAGGCGTGGTGAACTGACAGCGGTAGGCACGTAATGGCGCGACATCGGAAGGTCCCCAAGGTGTGAAGGCGCCGAAATATAATGTAAACAAATATGAGTAACAATTGAGATCAATTGCTATTCGTGATGAATTTACATTCTTTACACCTTTGTGTGGCGGTTTATGCCTGCTGAAACGTCCCGCCCCTCGCAAGGGGCTTGTACTGGCTCAATAAGAATCAATACCATTGACGCCCTTTAGCCGACCCCTGGTGCCTGCGCCATGCTTTTACACATTCCCGGCCTGTTCACCCGCGAAGAAGTGCAGCGTATTCGCCAGGCGCTGGAGCAGGCCGATTGGGCCGACGGCAAGATCACCGCGGGCTACCAGTCGGCCAAGGCCAAGCACAACCTGCAGCTGCCCGAGGCGCACCCGCTGGCCAAGGAAATCGGCAGCGCGATGATCGAGCGCCTGTGGAGCAACCCGCGCTTCATGTCGGCGGCGCTGCCGTTCAAGGTGTTCCCACCGTTGGTCAACTGCTACCGCGAAGGGGGCAGCTTCGGCTTTCACATCGACAACGCCATCCGCCAGCCGCGTGGCAGCCATGAGCGGGTACGTACCGACCTGTCGTCGACGCTGTTCTTCAGCGACCCCGACGAATACGACGGTGGCGAGCTGGAGATCCAGGACACCTATGGCCTGCAGCAGGTCAAGCTGGCGGCAGGCGACATGGTGCTGTACCCCGGCACCAGCCTGCACAAGGTCAACCCGGTAACCCGCGGGGCGCGCTATGCGGCGTTTTTCTGGACCCAGAGCATGGTGCGCGAGGACAGCCAGCGGGCCTTGCTGTTCGAGATGGACAACGCCATCCAGCAGCTCACGGTGGATGTGCCCGACCACCCGTCGCTGATTCAGCTCACCGGCACCTACCACAACCTGCTGCGCCGCTGGGCAGAGGTCTGAGCCGTGACCTTCAGCCTGCGTCGTGAAGAACAGGTCGATATCGACCAGTTGCATCAACTCATCGAACACAACCCGGGCAAGGCGGCCCAGGCCCTGCTGGCGGCTGCCGCGCAGAACGTTGTCGAGGCCCAGCTGCTGCTGGGGCAGATCCTGCTCGACGGGCGTGGCATCGAGCAGGACCCGGCACTGGCGCGGACCTGGTTCGGCATTGCCGCCCGCCAGGGCAGTGCGATGGGGCACAACATGCTCGGGCGCTGCCTGGAGCATGGGTGGGGAGGGCAGGCCGACCTGGCGGCGGCGGCCGGTCACTACCGTGCGGCCGCTGCCGCAGGGCTGGACTGGGGTCAGTACAACCTGGCCAACCTGCTGGCCACGGGGCGGGGTGTGGGCCAGGACCATGCTGCGGCCCTGCACCTGTATCAGCAGGCCGCCCACGCCGGCCACGCCAAGTCGATGAACCTGCTGGGACGTTACCTGGAGCAGGGGCTGGCCTGCGCGGCCGACCGGCACGCCGCCATGCACTGGTATCGTCTTTCTGCCGAGGCCGGCGATTTTCGCGGGCAGTTCAGCCATGCGGCGATCCTCGCCGAGCAAGGCCACATGGAGCAGTCGCTGGTGTGGCTGCAAAAGGCCCTGGAGCAGGGTAACGGCAACTTCCTGCGTGCTGCAGTGGCCAGCCTGGAGCAGGCCCAGCAGCCGCAGATCCAGGCGATGGCGGGGGCCTATCGGCAGCGTCTGGAGCAGGTGTCGCGGCAGGCCACGGAAAGCCTTCACTCTCGGGTTTAGCCTGCCGCCTTTCTATGCTCGATCACTCCCATGCTTCTCAAGGAAGATCGACCATGAACAGCCACCACCGTCTTGCCAGTCACCCGGGCCTTGCCTGCGCAGGGGGTCGCCATGAGTGACACCTGGAATTTCTCGTTCATCGCCAGCCTCTACTCGGTGACACCGGGCCACAAGGGCCGTATCGGTATCAGCTTGGTCGAAGGCGGCATCGACAACGATGGCTGGTTGCAGGTGATGACCGACACCCGGTTCATCAAGCCGGTCAATTTTCGTTTCGACTACGTCTCCCACACCGACCGGCGCATTACCTACAACATCTCCAGCTCTTCGGATACCGGGTTCTATCGGGGTGCGGCAGTGGGCAAGAACTTCAATCACTATGTGGGCCTGTTCCCGGGGGGTACCAGCGAGCCCTGGCTGGTCAAGCCCTTGGGGGAGTGGGGCGACCATGACGTGCTGCGACTGAAGCTCTATGACACCTACGAGTGCAGCATCGGCAACTACCGTCACTCCGACGGCATGGATTACCTGAATGTGATCAGCGGGGAGAACCTCGAGTTCGAGGCACATGTACTGCGTGTGCTGAGCTGACCGCGTGGGCCCATGAAAAAAGGCGACGGTTGCAACCGTCGCCTTTCGTGTGCAACTGACCCGTGGTTACAGGTAGTACGCCTTCAGCGGCGGAAAGCCGTTGAACTCCACCGCGCTGTAGCTGGTGGTGTAGGCGCCGGTCGACAGCCAGTACAGGCGGTCACCGATGGCCAGGTTCAGCGGCAGGCCGTACTTGTAGTGTTCGTACATGATGTCGGCGCTGTCGCAGGTCGGGCCGGCGATCACCACCTCTTCCATCTCGCCTTTCTTCTCGGTCCAGATCGGGAACTTGATCGACTCGTCCATGGTTTCGATCAGGCCGGAGAACTTGCCCACGTCGGTGTATACCCAGCGCTCCACGGCGGTACGCGACTTGCGCGCCACCAGCACCACTTCGCTGACCAGGATGCCGGCGTTGGCGATCAGCGAGCGGCCAGGCTCCAGGATGATTTCCGGCAGGTCGTCGCCGAAGTCTTCCTTGAGAAAGCGAATGATCTCTTCGGCGTAGGTTTCCAGGCTGTTGGTACGGGTGATGTAGTTGGCCGGAAAGCCACCACCCATGTTGATCAGCTTGAGCACGATGCCGTCTTCTTCCTTCAGGCGCTCGAAGATCACCTTGACCTTGGCGATGGCCGCATCCCACACGCTGATGTCGCGCTGCTGCGAACCCACGTGGAAGGAAATGCCGTAAGGCACCAGGCCCAGGTCGCGGGCCAGGATCAGCAGGTCCATGGCCATGTCGGTCTGGCAGCCGAACTTGCGCGACAGCGGCCAGTCGGCGGTGGTGGAGCCTTCGGTAAGGATGCGTACATACACTTTCGAGCCCGGTGCGGCCTTGGCGATATTGCGCAGGTCGGCTTCGGAGTCGGTGGCGTACAGGCGCACGCCCTTCTCGTAGAAGTAGCGGATGTCCTTGGATTTCTTGATGGTGTTGCCGTAGCTGATGCGCTCCGGGCCGATGCCGCGGGCCATTACCTTGTCCAGCTCGTAGATCGAGGCGATGTCGAAGTTCGAGCCCTTGTCCTTGAGCAGGTCGATGATTTCGACCGCAGGGTTGGCCTTGACCGCGTAGTACACCTTGGCGAATTCGAAACCGGCGCGCAGGTCGTCATAGGCCTTGCTGATCATGGCCGTGTCGATGAGCACGAACGGGGTTTCTTGCTTGTCGGCGAACGCCTTCATTTTGTTGAAGGTATCGCGTGCGAAGTAGTCTTCGACCTGGATCGACATGCTGGGGGACTCCATGGGCAAACTGAATGAATAAGTGGCTGCAACTGAGCGCCCTCCGTATCCCCACTTTGGTTCGCCTACTTCCCAAGGCATGTCGCCGAAAGCAAAAAGGTCAACCGGGTCGCAGAAGCTGCGCAGCGGGTGACCTTGCTGTCTCGTCGTCAGTACTTGAGCCGGATGGATCGTTTCCAGCATGGACGCTCGGCGCGAACTTTAGGACCTGAAGGATTCAAGATCAACAAAAAATCTCGCGTTTTTTCGCTACGCTGACGCACGTTGCAGACACCCCTCGTTTTAACCGACCCGGATGACAGGCAGATGTTCCCGAAGTTTTGCGAAGCGTTAAAAATAACCGCACGTTCGCAGCTTTTGCAGGCCAACTCAGCTAAAACAACGATGGCGTCAACTTCGGCGACGATGGCCCCAAAAGGTTGGGCAAGCGCACGCAAACAGCTTGAACGGGCAGGGCACGGGCACCGTTCGCAGCGGGGCGTGTGTGCATAATTTTTAGCCGCTCGCATGGGCGCTGTTGCAGGGCAATCGCTCGGCGGTGATTGCCGGGTTTAATAAGAAACATTACTATTCGCAACCTCCCTCCCGCCTAGCGACGACCCCCGCACCGTGTCTCGACACAAAGGCTTCCTCGACCACTACCATGAGCTGATCGGCACCTGGACACGCAAGCTGCGCAGTCGTCAGCAGGCCGAGGACCTCGCGCACGATGCCTTTGTGCGGGTGCTGGAAAACCCCGCCCTGCCAGTCGAGCAGCCGCGCGCCTATCTGCACCAGACGGCACGCAACATTGCCGTGGACGGCTACCGGCGCGAAGACCGGCGCCAGGCCCTGGAGCAGGAAGGGCTGGACCTGTCGCCCACCCCGGGCGATGACCCCGAGGCCTATGTGCATGCACTGGAGCTGGCCGACAGCGTGGAACGCGCCCTGGCCGAGTTGCCGCTCAACTGCCGCAAGGTGTTCATCTGGCAGAAGCTCGAAGGCCTGACCCAGGCCGAGATCGCCGAGCGCATGGGCTTGACCAAGAACATGGTCGAAAAGTATATGATCCGCACGCTCCGGCATCTGCGTGAGCACCTGGATGTGTCAACGAGATGAGTCAGGCAAATGTTTTCATGAATCAGGGCACATGCCCCTGCGGCGATGACGCCGTGCGCGAGCAGGCCGCCGAATGGTTCGCCCGTGGCCGCGATGCGCCCCTGACGCCCCAGCAGCAGGCGCAACTGCATGCCTGGCTGGCGCAGCACCCCCAGCATAAATATGAGTACGACCTGCTCGGGCGCCTGTGGGGCGCGGCCGACCTGCTGCCGCGCGAGCGCCTGCAGGCCTTGTGTGCGCCCGACCCGGTGCGCCAGCTGCCGCGTCGACGCCTGTTGCGCCAGGCCCTGGCAGCCAGTGTGGTGGCGGTCGCGGCAGGGCTTGGCTGGTTCGGCTGGCAGCAGCACCAGCTCAATTACCAGGGCCAGATGCAGACCGGCCTGGGCGAGCGTCGCCAGCTCGACCTGCCCGATGGCTCGCGCCTGGAGCTCAACGGCCGCACGCGGGTGCAGGTGAGTTTCAGTGCCGGGCAGCGGGACATTCGCCTGGAGCAGGGCGAGGTGATGTTCAGCGTTGCCCATGATACGGCCCGCCCCTTCGTGGTCAGCACCGGCCATGGCAAGGTCACGGTCACCGGTACGCGCTTCGATGTGCGCCGCGACAGCGAGCAGACCCGCGTGGCGGTCGAGCAGGGTTCGGTGCGCGTGCAGGGCGACGGCCAGGCGCAGGCGCTGCTGAGCGCCGGCCTCGGTTCGCACATCGATGCCCATGGCGCGGTGGCAGCGCCCTATACGGTGGACGCCGCCGCGTTGACCGCCTGGCGCGGCGGCAAACTGGTGTTCAACGATGTGCCGCTGGGCGAGGTGGTGCGCGAGGTGTCGCGCTACCGCGAACACCCGCTGCGCGTGGCCCCCGGCAAAACGGCGGCGCTGCGCCTCAGCAGCAGCTTCAGCACCGATGACACCGACGCCCTGCTGCGCGCCTTGCCCAGCATCCTGCCGGTGGCCATCAAGGCCCATGCCGATGGCTCGCAAGAAATAATCGCAAAATAGATTCAGGTTTTTTTCGCGTTGTTCGTCTTCCTGCCCAACTGCAACTGCCAAGCATTTTCATTCGCAGGCGGTGGCCGATTTTCTGACCCTCAGGACTTCTCGACGACGTGAACAACAACAAGGTTTCCAAACGCTGGCTGCCGCTGGCACTGGCATTGGCCGTCAGCGGCGGCATCGCCAACAGCTACGCCGATTCGGCACCCACCAGCATCCAGATCCAGGCCCAGCCGCTGGCCGCGGCACTGGGCCAGCTGGGCCGGCAGACATCGCTGCAACTGTTCTTCAGCCCCGACCTGGTGGCCGGCAAGCAGGCCCCGGCGGTGTCCGGCAACCTGGCCCCTGAACAGGCGCTGCAGGCCCTGCTGCAGGGCAGCGGGCTGACCTACGAGATTTCCCAGGGCACCGTGGTGCTGCACGCAGCGCAGCCAGTGAGCACGGCGCCCGGCACCCTGGAGCTGGCGCCTACCGACATCAGCATGGTCGGCGACTGGCTGGGCGACGCCCAGGAAAGCGTGGTGCAGAACCACCCCGGTGCGCGCACCGTGGTACGCCGTGAAGCCATGGTCGAGCAGGGCGCGCTGAGCGTGCGCGACGTGCTGCGCGGGGTGCCGGGTGTGCAGGTGCAGGACTCCAACGGCACCGGCGGCAGCGACATCGCGCTGAACGTCGGCGTGCGCGGGCTCACCTCGCGCCTGTCGCCGCGTTCCACGGTGCTGATCGACGGCATTCCCGCCGCATTCGCCCCGTATGGCCAGCCGCAGTTGTCGATGGCGCCGATTTCCTCGGGCAACCTGGACAGCATCGACGTGGTGCGCGGCGCAGGCTCGGTGCGCTATGGGCCGCAGAACGTCGGCGGGGTGATCAACTTCGTCACCCGAGCCATCCCCGAGAAGGCCACCGGCGAGCTGGGCACCACGATCCAGACCTCGCGTCATGGCGGCTGGAAGCACATCGAGTCGGCCTTCCTTGGCGGCACCGCCGACAATGGCCTGGGTGCGGCGTTGCTGTACTCCGGGGTCAAGGGCAATGGCTACCGCAGCAGCAACAACAGCAACGACATCGACGACGTGCTGTTCAAGACCCACTGGGCGCTGACCGACCGTGACGAGCTGTCGCTGAACTTCCATTACTACGATGGCAAGGCCGACATGCCCGGCGGCCTGACCCAGGCCCAGTTCGACAAGAACCCCTACCAGTCCGACCGCGACCACGACAACTTCACCGGTCGGCGCAAGGATGTCTCGCTCAAGTACCTGCGCCAGATCGACGACGTGACCCAGTTCGAGGTGCAGACCTACTACACCGACAGCTTCCGTGGCAGCAGCATTGCCGCGCGCGACCAGCAGACGCTGTCGTCGTACCCGCGCAGTTACCACACCTTTGCCGTCGAGCCGCGCCTGTCGCGGGTGTTCGTCACCGGCCCGGCCACCCAGGAGGTCAGCGTCGGTTATCGCTACCTCAAGGAAGCCATGCACGAGCAGGCCACGCGCCTGGCGCTGATCGACAACGTGCCCACCGTGACCCCGGAATCCGACGGCCACGTGTACCAGGACCGTACCGGCGGCACCGAGGCCAGCGCCTACTACATCGACAACAAGATCGACGTGGGCAACTGGACCATCACCCCGGGCGTGCGTTTCGAGCACATCAACACCGACTGGAACGATCGCCCGGTCATGGGCCTGGGCAACAAGCCGGTGGTGGCCAAGAGCCGCAGCGTGACCAGCAACGAACCGCTGCCGGCATTGAGTGTGATGTATCACCTGTCCGATGCGTGGAAGCTGTTCGCCAACTACGAGACCTCGTTCGGCAGCCTGCAGTACTTCCAGCTGGGCCAGGGCGGGCAGGGCGACCAGACCGCCAACGGCCTGCAGGCCGAGAAGGCCAAGACCTACGAGATCGGCACGCGCTATGACAACGGCAACTGGGGCGGCGAGCTGACCGCGTTCTACATCGACTTCGATGACGAGCTGCAGTACATCAGCAACGACGTGGGCTGGACCAACCTGGGCGCGACCAAGCACCAGGGCATCGAGGCCTCGATGCACTACGACCTGGCAGGGCTGGACCCGCGTCTGCAGGGCTTGAGCGCGAACGCCGGCTTCACCTACACCCGCGCCACCTATGAAGGGGCGATCCCGGGCTTCGAAGGGCGCGACCTGCCGTTCTACTCACGACAGATCGCCAATGCCGGGCTGCGTTACCAGGTGGACCGCTGGACCTGGAATGTGGACGCCTATGCGCAATCCAAACAGCGTGCTCCGGGTACCGGCATGACCAGCAAAGGTGCCTTCACCGGCGACTACATCACCGAACCGACGGCTGATGGGCAGTATGGCGACATTCCGGGGTATGTGACCTGGAGTGCGCGGGGCGGGTATGACTTTGGTGCGCAGCTGTCGAACCTGAAGCTGGCGGCGGGGGTGAAGAACATCTTCGACAAGCAGTTCTTCACCCGTTCCAGCGACAACAATTCGGGGATCTACCTGGGCGAGCCGCGCACGTTCTATGTGCAGGCCAGTGTAGGGTTCTGACAACGCCTTCGCTACGCCGATCACACAGGCCATGGCCTGCCGGACCGGCGTTGTCAGCCTTGTCTGTTCGGCAGTAGATCGCGGTGGAGCTATTCAGGCCACCGCCTCAGCCGGCGACACGATGCTGGTCTTCATGCCCCGCGAACGCCCCGAACTCAGGTACGCGGCAATCGATTCCTGGGTGACCTCGCCCAGGAACACGTTCTCGGCGTCCAGCACCGGCAACCACGAACGGTTGAACTCGTACATGCGCGACAGCAGGATGCGCAGGTGCTCGTCATGCGCGGCGGTGGCGTTGAACGTGCGCAGGAAGTCCGCGCAGGTGCCCTGCTGACGGTGCAGGTCGCGCCGGCGCACATAGCCCATCGCCTTGTTCTGGCCATCGGTGACCACCACGTAGCGACGGTCATGTTCGTCCATCAGCTCCAGCGCATCGGCCACCGACGTCTCGGGGCTCACCGATGGCGCGTTGTCCGCCGCATCCTCGGCACGCACCAGCAGCAGGCGCTTGAGGGTGCTGTCCTGGCCCACGAAGTTGCTCACGAAGTCATCTGCCGGGTGCGCCAGCAAGGTGTCGGGGTGGTCGATCTGGATCAGCTTGCCGGCGCGGAAGATGGCGATCTTGTCGCCCAGCTTGATCGCCTCGTCGATGTCGTGGCTGACCATGATCACGGTCTTGTTCAATGCACGCTGCATCTCGAAGAACTCGTTCTGGATCATCTCGCGGTTGATCGGGTCGACCGCACCGAACGGCTCGTCCATCAGCAGCAGCGGCGCATCCGCCGCCAGCGCGCGGATCACGCCGATACGCTGCTGCTGGCCACCGGACAGTTCACGCGGGTAGCGGTGCAGGTACTGCTTGGGCTCGAGCTTGATCATGCTCATCAGCTCGCGGGCCCGCTCGTGGCACTTGTGCTTGTCCCAACCGAGCAGGCGCGGCACCACGGTGATGTTCTCCTCGATGGTCATGTTGGGGAACAGGCCGATCTGCTGGATCACATAGCCGATGGTGCGACGCAGCGTCACCGCGTCCAGGTCGGTGGTGTCTTCGCCATTGATCAGCACCTTGCCCGAGGTGGGCGCGATCAGGCGGTTGATCATCTTGAGGGTGGTGCTCTTGCCGCATCCGGACGGGCCGAGGAACACGCAGATCTCGCCTTCGTTGACCGTCAGGCTTACCGAGTCGACGGCCTTTACGTCCTTGCCGTTGCTGTGGAAGGTCTTGCACAGGTTCTGAAGTTCGATCATTTGAGCAGTCCTTTTGGAGTCAGCGAGCGTTGCAGGGCTTGCAGCAGCAGGTCGGCGAAGATGGCCAGCAGGCTCACCAGCACGGCGCCGACCAGCAGCATCGACATGTCGCTGCGGCTGATGGAGGTCAGGATAAGTACGCCAAGGCCACCGGCACCGATGGTCGCGGCAATGGTCATCACGCCGATGTTCATCACCACGGCGGTGCGTACACCGGCCAGAATCACCGGCACCGCAATCGGCAGCTCGACCATGCGCAGGCGCTGGCCGAAGGTCATGCCGATGCCGCGGGCGGCTTCGCGTATGCCGGGCTCGACGTTGGTCAGCGCCAGGTAGGTGTTGCGCAGAATCGGCAGCAGTGAATACAGAAACACTGCGGTGATCGCCGGCAACGGGCCCAGGCCCTGGCCGAACTTGGAATAGAACGGCAGCAGCAGGCCGAACAGGGCGATCGACGGCACGGTCAGCAGCACCGTGGCGCTGGCCTGCAGAGGCCCGGCAAGCACCGGAAAGCGGGTCATCAGGATGCCCAGCGGTACGCCGATCAGAATGGCCAGGGTGACCGCGATGCCGACCAGGGTGATGTGCTCCCAGGTCAGTTGCAGCACCTGGGCCCAGTCCAGGTGGGCGAAGGTATCAAGCAGACTCATGGTTGCTCCTCGGCAGGTGGATGCTGGCGCAGGTAGGCGGCGGCGACTTTGCTCGGGCTCTGGTGCTCGACGTCCACCTTGGCATTGAGCTGGCGCATGGTCTCGTCATCCAGTTGCTCGGCCAGCGGCTTGAGCAGGCCGGCCAGTTGCGGATGGGCGTCGAGTACGGCCTGGCGCACCACCGGGGCGGCGGTGTAGTCGGGGAAGTAGTGCAGGTCGTCGTCCAGCAGCTTGAGGTCGAAGGCGCTCAGGCGCCCGTCGGTGGTGTACACCAGCCCGCTGAACACCTGGCCGTTGCGCAGCGCGGTGTACACCAGCCCGGCGTCCATCTGGCGGATGTCGCGGCGGGTGAACTGCAGGTCGTAGGTCTGGGTCAGGCCCACCAGGCCGTCGGGGCGGTTGGCGAACTCGGTGTCCAGCGCCAGTACATGGCTGCGGTCGGGCTCGTCGCGCAGCACCTGATTGAGCTGGCTGATGGTGTTGACCTGCGGGTACTGCTCGGCGATGTTGCGCGGCAGCGCCAGGGCATAGGTGTTGCTGAACTTCGAGGGTGCCAGCCACACCAGGCCCTTCTTCGCGTCCAACTGCTTGACCCGGGCGTAGGTGGCCTCGGCGCTGTCCATGCGTTCGTCGATATGGTTGTAGGACACCAGCGACACGCCGGTGTATTCCCACACCATGTCCAGTTGGCCGCTTTCCTGCGCGCTGCGCGCCAGGGTGCTGCCCAGGCCGCCGGTGATGCGCACGTCGAAGCCGTGGCTGCGCAGGTACTGCGCGGTGATTTCGGCCAGCACGGTCTGTTCGGTGAACACCCGCGCGCCGAGGCGGATCAGGGGTTTGTCGGCGGCCTGGGCGAATCCTGCGAACAGCAGGGCCGCACCCAGCAACAAGGCGATTCTTTTCATGGGGGTTCCTTCGCTTAGTTGGCCAGGCCGCGTTCGAGCCAGCGGCGACTGCATTGGCTGACCAGCGCATCGAGCAGCAGGGCGAGCAAGGCCGTGGTGGCGGCGCCCAGCAACAGTTGCGGCTGGTTGTTAAGGGCGATGCCGGGGAAGATCAGGCTGCCCAGGCTGTTGGCGCCGATCAGGAACGACAGCGGCGCGGTACCCACGTTGATTGCCAGTGCCACTCGAACGCCGCCGACGATGATCGGTACCGCATTGGGCAGCTCGACCCGCCACAGCGTCTGACGCGGGGTCATGCCGATGCCGGTGGCGGCTTCCTTGAGCGAGGCGGGGACGTTTTTCAGGCCTTCGTAGGTGTTGCGCACGATGGGCAGCAGGGAGGCGAGGAACAGCGCGAAGATTGCCGGGCCTGCGCCGATGCCCAGAAAGCTCAGGGCGATGGCCAGAACGGCCAGGGGGGGAACGGTGTTGCCAATGTTGAAGATCTGCATGAAGCGTTCGGCGCGGTCGACCCGGTGCGGTCGACTCAAGGCAATGCCGGCGGGGATACCCACGGCCAGCGCCGCCACCATCGAGCACGCCACCAGCATCAGGTGCGCTTGCAGGTAGAACCACAGATCGGCGCGGTAGTGCGCGATCGTATCGATGCCGATCCAGTGGATCAGCAGGGCCAGGATGACGAGCGCGGCGGCCCATCCCATCAGCCCCTTGCCATAGCGTTTAGCCACAGGCGGACTCCTTTTTTTGTCGGCGGGCACACTCCCGTGGCGGCTGCCGGTCCAGGCAGCAGGCAGTGTGATCGCGATAAGCAGCGGGTCGCTCCGGTAGAGCGGAACACGCCATGAGCGCAGCCTCGTCAGGCGCATGTTGCCGATGAAACCCACCCTGACGAACGGTTGAAAACCGTATACGTAACATCTCGTAACAGGGCAGTGGACGTCTCCGCAGTCGCAAAGGTTCCCATCCGAAGCGGCATTTGGCCAGCGCAGATCGACCCAGTGGTTCAGTTAGGGGGTGAGTTTGGGCTATAATCGCCGCCCTTTTTTGAATCTCCAGTCAGGCGATTTCCCATGACCAACCAGGCCGCCGAAGTCGCGAAACGCCGCACCTTCGCCATTATTTCCCACCCCGATGCGGGTAAGACCACCATCACCGAGAAGCTGCTGCTGATGGGCAAGGCGATTGCCGTCGCCGGTACGGTGAAATCGCGAAAGTCCGACCGCCATGCCACCTCCGACTGGATGGAAATGGAAAAGCAGCGCGGCATCTCCATCACCACCTCGGTGATGCAGTTCCCGTATCGCGACCATATGGTCAACCTGCTCGATACCCCCGGCCACGAAGACTTCTCCGAAGACACCTACCGCACCCTGACCGCAGTGGACTCGGCGCTGATGGTGCTCGACGGCGGCAAGGGCGTAGAGCCACGCACCATCGCCCTGATGGACGTGTGCCGTCTGCGTGACACGCCCATCGTCAGCTTCATCAACAAACTCGACCGCGATATCCGCGACCCGATCGAGCTGCTCGACGAGATCGAGGCGGTTCTCAAGATCAAGGCCGCGCCGATCACCTGGCCGATCGGCTGCTACCGCGACTTCAAGGGCGTGTACCACCTGGCCGGTGACTACATCATCGTGTACACCCCGGGCCACGGCCACGAGCGTACCGAGGTGAAGATCATCGAGAAGCTCGACTCGGACGAAGCCCGCGCCCACCTGGGTGACGAGTACGAGCGCTTCATCGAGCAACTGGAACTGGTGCAGGGCGCCTGCCATGAGTTCGACCAGGACGAGTTCATCAACGGCCAGCTGACCCCGGTGTTCTTCGGTACCGCGCTGGGCAACTTCGGTGTCGACCATGTGCTCGACGCGGTGGTCGACTGGGCGCCTCGTCCGCTGCCACGTGTGGCCCATGAGCGCACCGTGGAGCCGACCGAAGAGAAGTTCAGCGGCTTCGTGTTCAAGATCCAGGCGAACATGGACCCCAAGCACCGCGACCGCATCGCGTTCATGCGCATCTGCTCGGGCAAGTACGAGAAGGGCATGAAGATGCGCCACGTGCGCACCGGCAAGGACCTGCGCATCGGCGACGCCCTGACGTTCTTCTCGTCCGAGCGCGAGCAGCTCGAAGAGGCGTTCGCCGGCGACATCATCGGCCTGCACAACCACGGCACCATCCAGATCGGCGACACCTTCACCGAGGGCGAGAGCCTGGGCTTCACCGGTATTCCGCACTTCGCCCCAGAGCTGTTCCGCCGCGTGCGCCTGAAGGACCCGCTCAAGTCCAAGCAGCTGCGCCAGGGCCTGCAGCAACTGGCCGAAGAGGGCGCCACCCAGGTGTTCTTCCCCGAGCGCAGCAACGACATCATCCTCGGCGCCGTGGGTGTGCTGCAGTTCGACGTGGTCGCCAGCCGCCTGAAGGAAGAGTACAAGGTCGAGTGCGGCTACGAGCCGATCACCGTGTGGTCGGCGCGCTGGATCAGCTGCGACGACAAGAAGAAACTCGAGGAATTCAGCAACAAGGCCGTGGAAAACCTGGCCATCGACGGTGGCGGTCACCTGACCTACCTGGCGCCGACCCGGGTCAACCTGGCGCTGATGGAAGAACGCTGGCCGGACGTGAAATTCCGCGCCACCCGCGAACACCACTGAGTTTTCGCACGCCCCCACGCCCGCGCAGCCCTTGGCTGCGCGGGCGTTTTCGTTTCAGCCCCCCGCCGCCGGTGGGCGATGGCTTGCCTGGCCCAGGCGGTAGACCAGCAAGGTCAGCGAGTCGGCGTTCTTGAGCATGATTCGCGAGCGCACCACCGCATCGTCCAGAAAGCGCTGGCGCGCGACCGCCAGGTCATGGGTGTCGGCGATCTTGAGGATCAGGCTCAGGCCCTTGTTGTCGTCACGGGTGATGTCGCGTCGGGTACCGTCGCGTGAGCGCACCACGAACAGGCGCC
Organism: Pseudomonas sp. 8209; assembly: GCF_028682105.1. NCBI lineage: Bacteria > Pseudomonadati > Pseudomonadota > Gammaproteobacteria > Pseudomonadales > Pseudomonadaceae > Pseudomonas > Pseudomonas sp. 8209. The sequence continues at coordinate 637,529 of NZ_JANIAH010000002.1, read as the reverse complement.
GGGCCGGTGAACGGTGAGAGAACGCCTCGTCGTGCTGGCGCCTGAGCCAATCCTGCTGCTCGCCGGGCATGAGCAGGTCGGCAAACGCCAGCGAGGCATCCAGGTAGCGCATGTCGCGTGTGTCATAGGCGATATGCGAGAACTCGTGCAGCAGGCAGTTGGCACGCGCAATGGCATCGGCTTCCTGCCAGGACAGCTCGGGCCTGAGCTGGAGCCTGCCCAGGTAGCTGACGTCGAAATAGGCGTCCAGCAGAAACAGTTGCCGGAGCGGGTCATGGGGCGAGGTGAAGGCGATGCCGGTGTAGTTGCCGATATTGCTGGCCAGGATGTAGCGCCTGGACGTGGCGACCGAATAGTCCTGCGAGGTCATCAGTTCGAAGAGTTTTTCCACCGGTTCGCGTACGCGCTGCAGCAGGGCTTCGTCGGGTTCGACGCCGAAGAAATCGCTGAGGATCGTGCGGGTCTGTGCCGGCATGCGTTGCACCGGGCTGGCCTGCTGCAGGTTGTCCAGGCAGATGCCCAGGTAGTCGAGCGCCGTGCGGTGAGCCTGGCGCAGCATGCGCGCGCGGGCCGGCATGAGTCGCTGGATCTGGCGCATGCCCACGGCCCGGATGACGATATCGTTGCCGGCCATCACCTGACGCGAGGCCCACCCGCCCAGCCTGCCGATGATGCCACCACTTAGCACGGGTATGGCCTGCTGCGGGTCGATCTGCCAGCGGCCGTTGCCTTCGCTGCGCAGGCGTGGCCCTGGTTCGTCGATGTCCGGCGCACTCAGGTGCCAGCGCTGGTCCAGCTGGCGAACGCCGTACACCTTGCCCTCCAGGCAGGCGAACTGCGTCTGGCCATCGACGTCGGTATAGATCTGCTCGCGGCTGGCCAGGCCATCGAGGGACTGCTGCGGCACTTCGTAGGCGGACAGCCGCTGGTGCGACGCCTGCCCCAGGCGCCGCCAGAATTCGCCTTCGTCGGCCGGCAGCGCGCCAGGGCCCTGTTCGCGCACGCCATGCCCGGCCAGCAGGCCCTGCACCAGGGTGCAGGTCAGTTCCGACAAGGCCTGCGCCCAGTCGCCTGAGGGGCGCTCGGCCAATTGCAGCAGCGACAGTTCGCCCTGCCACGCGGCCAGCAGCAGGCCGATGCGGCCGGGGATGAACAGGGTCAGTTGGCTCCAGAGCAGCCCGAGTACCTCTTTCAGGGTGGCCCAGCGGGCTTCGGCGGTGCTCACCAGTTGCGTATGGGCCATGCCCTGCAGCAACGCTGCATTGGTCTCGAACAGGTACTGCAGGGCGTTGCCATGCACCGGGCGCCAGGCCAGGGTCACCGGCTGCTGGGCATACAGGGGCAGCTCGAAATCGAATTCGGCGCTGTAGGGCAGGTGGGCCTCGGTGAACCCACCGTGGTCGTAGCGCGGGCGCATCGTGTCGGGCATGCAGGCCAGTATCCGGGCCTGCAGGGCCGGCACGCTGCGAAGCTGCTGCAGCAGGTCGGCCGAACTGCTGAAGGCCTGGAACAGACCGCCGGCCTGGTACGGCGTGTACATCACCACGGGGCCGGGCGCGGGGCTGGCGTACATGAACAGGTACACCCCGGGCACGGTATCGGGGGGCAGGTCGCTGTCGGCGATCAGTTCCAGGGGCACCAGTTGTGCGGCGGGGGCTGGCAGCTGGTCACGGGCGGTGGCGTCGGGCTGCTCGACGACGGCGCGGATGCACTCGACGTCGGCTGCGCCCAGTTGCCCCTGGAGCCGGGCGCGCCACGCCGCCTCCAGCAGTTGCCCCGGCAATTGCCTGCAGAACAGCCGCAGGCGCCTGGGGTAGCTCGCATGGTTGCGGTCCAGTTGCTCGGCCAGCAGCTGGCGATAGCCTTGACCCAGGTCCAGTTCGCGCACCAGCGCCCGCAGGTAGGCGGCATCGATGCGCGCAGGCACGGTCATGTCGCCCTCAAGCGTGATTGCGGTGATGGCGTGGTCCCAGTCGCGGTAATGGTTGAGCGCGTAGTCGACCAGCGTCTGGCGATGCTGGATGCTGGCGGCCGCTTCGCCTGTGGGGACCTCACCGGTGGGCGGCAACGCGGTGACCCAGCGCGTGGTGGTGATCAACAGCTGGTCGGCAGGGTAGCGGCCGGCCGCGAAGTCCTGGTCCAGGCGGGCCTGAACCCGTTGGCGGGCATAGTCGGTCACCGCCGGGATGTCGAACAGGTAGTCCTGTGGTGACGGGCTTTGCAGCAGGTTGCGCCCCAGAACCTGCAGGTAGCCGTACTGTTCGGTGGGGGCGGCCTGCGCCAGCCAGTCAGGCAGATGGCCACGCAGGCGCCGGGCACTGGCCAGGCGCTGCAGACGCTGCAGGTAGCGCAGCGTGCCAGGCGTGTCGAGCGTGCCGCGCAGCAGGTCGGGCAGGTGCGCGGCAGGCAGGCCGCGCCGGGTGAGCCGCTCGAAGGCGCGCCGCGTTGCGGCCACGTCGTGTTCGGCCTGCCAGCTCTGCAGGTGGTGCGCAGGTGCGCCTGCCAGCGCCAGCCATTGAAAGCGTTGCGCGGCGGGGTAGCGCGCTGCGACGGCCTGCTCCAGCGCCAGGCGCGAGGTGAATGCGGCAAAGCCCTGGTCGAGGGTCCACAGCAGCCACAGATCTGGCTGTGCCTCGAGCGGCTGGCGGGTCAGCAGCAGGGCCTCGCTGCTGGGTGCCTGGTCCAGGGCCAGTTGCCAGGCCCAGGCCGGCGCTGCCGGCGAGGGCGCCGGAAACAGGGCGGCGTGAATCAGCGCGCGTGCCGGGGCTGGCAGCAGGCAGTCGTGGTCGAGCAGGCGGTACTCGAGGGTCAGGGCCAGCTGCCACAGGTGCTTGAGGTACGTGCGTCGCTGCGCTTGATACTGCGTCAGGGCGCTCGTCAGTTGGCTGGCGGTGGCATCGGCGACCTGTGCGACAGCCTGTCGGGCCAGCGCCAGGTCGAGCGCAGGCAAGGCCACAGGCTGTTCGGCCACCACCGGGCCGCTGACCAGCCAGCGCTCATCCAGCGAGGTGCCGATACCGCCGAGCCGCTGCCACACCAGCTCGGCCAGGCTCAGCCAGGTGCGCCCGGCGCCGGGCTGGCCCAGGCGTACCTGGGGCACTGGCGGGCCCTTGTCCAGCACTGCGGCAAGGGCCTGGTCGAGCCCTGCCGCAGTCACCGTCTCCAGGCCTGGTACCTCTTCGAACAGTGCCTGCGCGTGGCCGGTCAGTGCGCTCACCAGCCGGTTCAGTTCCTCCAGGCCAGCGCCGGCTGCCTGTGCCGACGCTTGCAGCCGGGCCAGGGTGGCCGGGCTGTCGTGGGCGTGGGGCGAGGTGCCCAGACGCGCGAGTTCGCCGGCCAGTCGACTGTCGAGGTCCAGCGCCTGGCGGCATGCCTGATAACCGTCCTGGCCGCTGTCAGGGCGCAGTTGTGTTTCGATGTCCTGTTGCTGGGCGCTCAGCACCTGGCCAACCCAGCTGTCCAGTGCAGGGGCGGTCAGCGGTTGCAGGTGCAGGGCGCTGATGCGCAAGGCGCCCAGTTGGCTCTGCCGCGATGGGCTGACCACCGGGCGCCAGCTGTCGCGTAACCGGGGGTCGGCCAGCGACGATAACAACGCCCGCTTGCTGGCATGGCGCTCCAGCCCGCGTGCAGCACACCAGGTGAACACCGGGCCGGCACGGGTGTCGAGCGCGAGCACGCCCTCCAGCAGTTGGCTGTGGCCTTGCGCGGTGGTGACGTTGAGGCTGAACGCCTGCAGGGGCGAGAGGGCCTCGGTGTCCAGCCATTGCAGCAGCGCTGCATGGTCGGTTTCGGCAAGGGCGCCGGCCCAGGCCTGGCGCGTGATCGCCTCGCGCACGCGCGCGCCCATCAGGCGGGCCAGTTGCCGGGCCGGCGTTTCGCTGCCGGCCTTGGCGGTATGCCAGTACCGGTGCAGTTGCCGTTGGCAGTCGCGTGCCGCCGCCAGGCGCTGCGGCGCCGCTGCAGCGGTAGCGGTGGTGGTGGCCAGGGCCTGCTCCCATAACGAGTCTGCTGGCGGCTGGCCCAGTACCTGCTGCTGCAGCTCGCCCAGCGCCTGGCCCTGGCGAGCGGCGATGACCAGCATCAGGTACTCGAACACCTCGTCCTCCAGCCGTTCGACCTGAACATCCACGATGCCGCCCTGGCCTGCCAGCAGGCGATCCCTGGGGGCGATGTAGTGCAGCAGTACGTGCGGGTGGCCGCTGCTCAGCAGTTCAACAAGGTGGTGCTTGAGCTGGGTACGGTCTTCGAAGCGCAGCAGCCCCAGCAACGGGTGGTAGAAAAAAACACGGGGGTGCGTGCTGCGGCTCAGCAGCAGGCTGGCGGTCAGTTCGCTGGCGTGGGCGCTGGCGGTGATCGCGCTCAGGCGGTCGATTCGCGGCGCGTCGGGCCCTGGCGCCTGCAGCCAGCCTTGCAGCCAGCGATGCTCCTCGTCATCGAGGCTGTCTCGGGCCTGTGCCAGGTGATCGGCAAAGCGCTGGCGCAGCGCAATGCGGTGAAAGTACGGCAGGGTCTTCAAGGGCATGGTGTGTGCTCGGCAGTGGGTGGGCGCCGGGCAACGGGCGGGCTGCGCTGTTGCCCCGGCAAGGGCTTCAGGCTGCCGGGGCACACAGGCCGAGGGTGGTATCTATTGCAGGGTGGCTCAGTTGCCGGCCTTGATGCTGGTCCAGATACGGGTGCGCAGGCGGTCGATCTTGGCCGGCATGGCCTGCAGGGCGAACAGCTTGCCGAGCATGGCATCGGTCGGGTAGATCATGCTGTTGGCCTTGAGTGCCGGGTCCACCAGGCGGTCGGCTGCCTGGTTGCCGTTGGCGTACTGCACATGGTTGCTGATGTCGGCCATCACCTCGGGTTGCAACAGGTAGTTCATGTAGGCATAGCCGGCCTTTTCGTCCGGGGCATCGGCGGGCATGGCGACCATGTCGAACCACATCGGCGCGCCTTCCCTGGGAATCTCATAGCCCACCTTCACCCCGTTTCTGGCCTCTTCTGCACGGTTTCTGGCCTGCAGCACGTCGCCGGAGAAGCCCACCACCACGCAGATATCGCCGTTGGCCAGGTCGCCGGTGTATTTGGAGGAGTGGAAGTAGCTGATGTACGGGCGCACCTTCATCAGCAGGGCCTTGGCCTTCTCGTAGTCGGCCGGGTCCTGGCTGTGGTGCGGCAGGCCCAGGTAGTTGAGCGCGATCGGCAGCAGTTCGGGGCCGTTGTCGAGGATCGCCACGCCGCAGCTCTTGAGCTTGCTGATGTTCTCTGGCTTGAAGATCAGGTCCCAGGAGTCCACCGGGGCATTCTCGCCCAGCGCCGCCTTGACCTTGTCGATGTTGTAGCCGATGCCGGTGCTGCCCCACAGGTAGGGGAAGCCGTAGCGGTTGCCCGGGTCGTTGACTTCCAGCGCCTTGAGCAGCACCGGGTTGAGGTTCTTCCAGTTGGGCAACTGGCGCTTGTCCAGCGCCTTGAGCGCCTTGCCCTGGATCTGCCGGGCCATGAAGTGGTTGGAGGGGAACACCACGTCGTAGCCCGAATTGCCGGTCATCAGCTTGCCGTCGAGGGTCTCGTTGCTGTCGAACACGTCATAGGTGGGCACGATGCCGCTGGCGGCCTGGAAGTTCTTCAGGGTGTCGGGGGCGATGTAGCTGGACCAGTTGTAGATTTTTACCGAGTCGGCCGCCTGGGCGATGGAGGCGGCCAGCAACAGCGGGGCGAAGAGCAATGGGCGCATGTCCGGATTCCTTGCTTGGTCTGTTTTTGTCGAAGGAGGCAGGCGATCAAAGGATCAGAAAATCAATACGTAGGTCTTGCGCACGGTCTCGTGGATATCCCAGATACCGGTGCTGTTGGCCGGCAACATCAGTGCGTCGCCGGCTTCTATGGTCAGCGGCTCGCCGCCATCGGGGGTGAAGGTGCAGCGGCCCTTGATGAAGTGGCAGAACTCCTGCTGCTCGATCTGGCGCCGCCAGCGGCCCGGGGTACATTCCCAGATGCCGGTTTCGACGCCGTCGTTGCGCTCCACGCAGGTCACCGAGGTGACCGCCACCGGCTCGCCCAGGGGCACGGCCACCGGGTTTGACTGTTCGAGAGCGACGCTATGGGTGTGCTTGAACTGGGTAATGCGCATGCCGGTGGTCCTGTGCAGGGGGAAGTCAGTGCATCAGGCTTTCCATGAAGTCCGCCACACCGCTGGCCAGGCGCCGGCGCCAGGGGGCGCTGGCCGGGTTGGCAAGGGTCTGGTCTTCGTGGACGAAGCTCTTGATGATCGCGTTGTAGCCGAGCCAGCGGCATGGCTCGGGCTCCCAGCGCGCCAGGCTGTTCAGGCGCGCCGCGGGGTGTACCCAGGGCTGGGCGGTGAGTGCGTTGCGTTGGCCCAGGATCAGCGCCGCCACGGTGCGCCCGCCCAGGTTGCTGGCGCCCACGCCTTCGCCGCCATAGCCACCGGCCAGGGCGATTCCCTGCTCGGCATCGCACAGCATGTGCGGGCGAAAGCGCCGCGCCATGCCCAGGTTGCCGCCCCAGGCGTGGGTGATGTCGACGTTCTTGAGCTGCGGAAACAGCTCGCCGAACAGGTAGCGGCGCAGGCCGATTTCGCTGTCGCTGAGGGTGAAGTCTTCGCGCAGGCGCCCGGCGAAGCGATAGCCGCCGCGGGCGCCGAACACCAGGCGGTTGTCGGCGCTGCGCTGGCCGTAGGTGACCTGGCGGCTGTTTTCGCTGAAGGCCTGACCGGCGTTCAGCCCGATCTGCTCCCACACCTGCTCGGGCAGCGGCTCGGTGGCCACCAGCAGGCTCTGTACCGGCAACTGATAGCGACCCAGCGGCGGCAGCCCGACGGCATAGCCTTCCACCGCCGGCACCACCCACTGGCAGCGCACCTGTGCCTGGGCGGTGCGTACCTGCCCCTTGTGCCAGTCGATGACCGGGCTGTTCTCGTAGAGCTTCACCCCCAGACGCTCGACGGCCCGGGCCAGGCCGCGCACCAGTTTGGCCGGGTGCACGGTGGCCACGTTCGGCGTGTAGATCGCCCCATAGGGCTTGGCGATGCGCAGCTGCGCGGCCAGCTCGACCGGGCTCAGCCAGCGATACTCGGCCTCGTTCAGGCCCTGCCGGTAGAGCTTTTGCAGGTAACTGCGCAGGCTCGCTTCCTGCTCGGGGTAGCGCGCCGCGCAATAAAGGGCGCCGCCCTTGCGGTAGTCGCAGTGGATGCCTTCGCGCTCGAGTACCGTTTCCACTTCGTCGGGGATGCCGTGCAGCAGGTCATAGGCGTCGCGGCGCTGTTCGGGGGAGCAGTCGGCCAGCAGGCGGTCTTCGCCCAGCAGGTTGCCCATCAGCCAGCCGCCGTTACGCCCCGAGGCGCCGAAGCCTGCGATGTTGGCCTCGACGATGGCGATGTTCAGGTGCGGTGCCTGGCGCTTGAGGTAGTAGGCGCTCCACAGGCCCGTGTAGCCAGCGCCGATGATGCATACATCCACGTCCAGGTCCTGGCGCAACGCCGGGCGCGCGATCAGCGGCTCGTCAAGCTGGTCCATCCAAAGGCTGATACTGCGCCATGCCTGCATTGTGTTCGGCTCCACATCCGTAACGGTGTGGGCCGATGCTAGGGCCGGGCGGGCGGATTGTCTTGCGTGCGTGTCCGCAGAGAAATCTGTTGCACGTAGGCCTTGGGCGACAGGCCGGTGTGCTGGCGAAAGCACTTGTAGAACGCCGACAGTGAATTGAAGCCGGCGGCGAAGGCCAGGTCATCGACCTTGGGCGCCGGGCCTGCGCGCTCCAGTTCAGCCAGCAGATGCTGCAGGCGGGCCTGGTTGACGTAGCGGTAGAAGCTCTGGCCCAGCACCTGGTTGAGCAGGTAGGAGATCTGGTTGCGGCTGTAGCCGCACTCGCGGGCGACCTGTTGCAGGTCCAGTTGCGGGTCCAGATAGGGCTGGCGACGGGTGAAGTAGTGCTGCAGGTCCTGGGCCATGAAGCTCAGCTGGCGCGGTGACAGGCCCAGGCGGCTGGTGGCCGGGCGCAGGCTGGGGTGGCCGGTGTGGCGTGAAGGCTCGCGCACCAGCGAGGCGTATTCGTTGACCTGCCAGATCAGGCCGTCGCGCACGGTGATGGCCTCGCTGGCACGAAACGCGGTGATGCCGTCGCCGCCGCGCAGCGTTACCTGGTACTGGATGAAGGCGGTGCAGCCGTCGGTGCGGATGCGGTCGCTGTGCACGATGTCCTCGCCGTCCTGGCGCGGCATGCTGGCGGCCACGTATTCGCGCAGCTCGGCCAGGTGCAGTACGCGGTTCTGGAAGAAGTCGTTGTACTGGATGTCGGGGTGATAGAGCGCCATCACGCCGTCGAGGTCGCGGTGTTTCCAGCACAGGTGGTAGCGCAGCACGGTGGCGGCGGTTTCGGCGGTGTGTTCGGGGCCGTCGGGGATCGGGTGTGCGGCCATGGGGCTGGCTCATTGGAGGTAGGAAAGCAGAATACCTGCAGGGCCCTATCGCGGGTCAAGCCCGCTCCCACAAGGACAGCAGTGATCCGTGTGGGAGCGGGCTTGACCCGCGATTGCTGGCGCAGCGGTTCTAGAGAAACTGCTCCGCATAGTGGCACGCCACCTGCCGTGTACCCACTGGCCGGAACGCCGGCTCTTCACTGGCACAGCGCTCGGTGGCATACGGGCAACGCTTGTGGAACGCGCACCCCGGCGGTGGGTTCAGCGGGTTGGGCAGCTCGCCCACGATCCTGATCTTTGGCTTGAGCGGGTCGGGGTGAATGGTCGGGGTCGCCGACAGCAGGGCCTGGGTATAAGGGTGCAAAGGCCTGGCATAGATATCCTCCTTGGGCCCCATTTCCGCCGGGCGCCCCAGGTACATCACCAGTACCTGGTCGGCCACATGCCGCACCACCGCCAGGTTGTGCGAGATGAACACGTAGGCGGTGTTGAGCTCCTTCTGCAGGTCCATGAACAGGTTCAGCACCTGCGCCTGGATCGACACGTCCAGCGCCGAGGTCGGCTCGTCCGCCACCAGCACCTTGGGTTGCAGCATCATGGCCCGCGCCAGGGCGATGCGCTGGCGCTGGCCACCGGAGAACATGTGCGGGTAGCGCTGGTAGTGCTCGGGCCGCAGGCCCACCTGCTGCATCATCGCCTGCACCTTTTCGCGGCGTTCGGCCCTGGACAGCCGGGTGTTGATCAGCAGCGGCTCGGCCAGTTGGTCACCGACCTTCTGGCGCGGGTTGAGCGAGGCATAGGGGCTTTGGAACACCATCTGCACATCGCGGCGCAGTTGCCGGCGCTGCTGCTTGCTGGCACCGGCCACCTCCTGCCCGGCGATCTGCAACGAGCCCGACGACGGTTCCTCGATCAGGGTCAGGGCGCGGGCCAGGGTCGACTTGCCGCAGCCGGATTCGCCGACCACGGCCAGGGTCTTGCCGGCCTCCAGTTCGAACGACACCCCATTGAGGGCGCGTACCAGGGCATGGCCCTTGAACAGGCCCAGGGACACTTCGTAATGACGGGTGAGGTCACGGGCGGTCAGTACGACGCTCATCACGCCACCTCCTGGTTGAGCGGGTAGAAGCAGCGGGCCAGGCTGTGGGCCTTGGGGTCCAGGCTCGGACGTTGCTGGCGGCAGTGGTCCTGCACGTAGGGGCAGCGCGGCGACAGCAGGCAGCCGTGGGGCCGGTCGTAGCGTCCGGGCACGATGCCGGGCAGGGTCGCCAGGCGCTCGGCGCCTTCGCTGTGCTCGGGGATCGCTGCCAGCAGGGCTTCGCTGTAGGGGTGCGCAGGCACCTCGAACAGCTCGGGCACCTGGCCGACTTCCACTGCCTGGCCGGCATACATCACGCACACGCGGCGGGCGGTTTCGGCCACCACGGCAAGGTCGTGGGTAATCAGGATCAGCGCCATGTCCTGCTCTTTCTGCAGGTTGAGCAGCAGCTCCATGATCTGCGCCTGAATGGTCACGTCCAGGGCCGTGGTGGGCTCGTCGGCGATCAGCAGCTTGGGTTCGCCGGCAATCGCCATGGCGATTGCCACGCGCTGGCTCATGCCGCCGGAGAGTTGATGGGGGTAGGCATCCAGGCGGCTTTCCGGGGCCGGGATCTCGACCTTCTCCAGCAGCTCCAGCGCACGCTGGCGCGCCGCCTTGCCGCGCAGCCCCAGGTGCTGGCGCAGCACCTCCTCGATCTGGAAACCCACGGTGTAGCTGGGGTTGAGTGCGGTCATGGGGTCCTGGAAGACCATCGCCATGTCCTTGCCGACCACCTTGCGCCGCTGCCGGCCGCTCAGGGTGAGCATGTCGCTGCCGTTGAAGGTCAAGGCGTCGGCGGTGATGCGCCCGGGGGCGTCGATCAGGCCCATCAGCGCCATCATGGTCACCGATTTGCCCGAGCCGGACTCGCCGACAATCGCCAGCACCTCGCCCTTTTCCACGCTCAGGTCGAGGCCGTCGACCACCGGTACCGCCGAGGCGTCGCCGAAGCGCACGCTCAGGTTCTTGATGTGTAGAAGTGACATGGGCTTCTCCTCAGGCGGCATTCTTGAGTTTCGGGTCCAGCGCATCGCGCAGCCCGTCGCCCATCAGGTTGATTGCCAGCACGCTGAGCAGGATGGTCAGGCCCGGCAGGCTGACCACCCACCAGGCGCGTTCGATGTAGTCGCGGGCCGAGGCCAGCATGGTGCCCCACTCCGGGGTCGGCGGTTGCACGCCCAGGCCCAGGAAGCCCAGCGCGGCGGCATCGAGAATCGCCGAACTGAAACTCAGAGTGGCCTGCACGATCAGCGGCGCCATGCAGTTGGGCAGCACGGTCACGAACATCAGGCGCGGCAGGCGTGCCCCGGCCAGGCGTGCGGCGGTGACGTAGTCGCGGTTCAGCTCGCCCATTACCGCGGCGCGGGTGAGGCGCACGTAGGCCGGCAGCGAGACGATGGCGATGGCGATCACGGTGTTGATCAGGCCAGGGCCCAGGATCGCCACGATGGCCACCGCCAGCAGCAGCGAGGGCAGCGCCAGCATCACGTCCATCAGGCGCATGATGGACGGGCCAAGCAGACGCGGGAAAAACCCGGCCAGCAGGCCCAGCAGCACGCCCGGGATCAGCGAGATCAGTACCGACGACAGGCCGATCAGCAGCGACAGGCGCGAACCCTGGATCAGCCGCGAGAGCAGGTCGCGGCCCAGCTCGTCGGTACCCAGCAGAAACTGCCACTGGCCGCCTTCGAGCCATACCGGCGGGGTCAGCAGGAAGTCGCGGTACTGCTCGCTGGGGTTGTGCGGCGCCACCCACGGGGCGAACAGCGCGCAGAACACGATCAGGCACATGAACAGCAGGCCGGCCACCGCGCCCTTGTTACGCGAGAAGGCGTGCCAGAATTCCTTGTAGGGGGAGGGGTAGAGCAGGCTCTGGTCGAGCGGCGCGGCGTCGACGGCAGTGGTCTTTGCAAGCGGATTGGTCATGAGCGAAGGCCTCAGCGCTGATGTCGGATGCGTGGGTTGGCCAGGCCGTAGAGGATGTCCACGACGAAGTTGACCAGGATCACCAGGCAGGCAATCAACAGGATGCCGTTCTGTACCACGGGGTAGTCACGGGCGCCGATGGCTTCGATCAGCCATTTGCCGATGCCCGGCCAGGAAAAGATGGTTTCGGTAAGCACCGCGCCACCGAGCAACGTGCCGACCTGCAGGCCGACCACCGTGAGCACCGGGATCAGCGCGTTGCGCAGGCCGTGCACGAACACCACCCGTGCCGGCGACAGGCCCTTGGCCCGTGCGGTGCGGATGTAGTCCTCGCGCAGCACTTCGAGCATCGAGGAGCGGGTCATGCGTGCGATCACCGCCAGCGGGATGGTGCCGAGCACGATGGCCGGCAGGATCAGGTGCATCAACGCGTCCTTGAACGCGCCTTCCTCGTCGCTGAGCAGGGTGTCGATGAGCATGAAGCCGGTGGTCGGCTCGATGTCGTAGAGCAGGTCGATGCGCCCGGACACCGGCGTCCAGCCCAACCCGACCGAGAAGAACATGATCAGGATCAGGCCCCACCAGAAGATCGGCATCGAGTAGCCGGCCAGTGAGATGCCCATGACCCCGTGATCGAACAGCGAGCCGCGCTTGAGCGCGGCGATCACCCCGGCCAGCAGCCCGACGATGCCGGCGAACAGCAGCGCGGCCATGGCCAGTTCGAGGGTGGCGGGGAACAGCGCGAGAAACTCGTGCCACACGCTTTCGCGGGTACGCAGCGACTCGCCCAGGTCGCCCTGGGCCAGCTTGCCGACGTAGTCCAGGTACTGCTGCGCCAGCGGCTTGTTCAGGCCGAGCCGTTCCATGGCCTGGGCGTGCATCTCGGGGTCGACCCTGCGTTCGCCCATCATCACCTCCACCGGGTCACCGGGGATCAGGCGTATGAGCGCGAACGTGAGCAGGGTGATGCCGAAGAACGACGGGATCAACAGGCCCAGACGCCGTGCAATAAAACTAAACATCGTGTGGTGTACCTCATCAGCCTAAGGCATGCCTGCGAGCGCCCGGGGGCGGGCGCTGCAAGCGTTATCGTTCTACTTCACCCGCGTGGTGGCGAAGTTGTTGTTGGTCATCGGGTTGATGACGTAGCCCTCGACGTTCTCGCGCAGGGCGGTGAACACCTTCGGGTGGGCCATGTTGATCCACGGTTTGGCCTCATCGTACACCGCCAGTGCCTGGACATAGAGTGCGGCGCGTTGATCGGGGTCGGCGGTTTCGCGGGCGTGGTCGATCAGCACCTGGAATCGCGGGTTGCACCAGCGTGCGTAGTTTTCCCCATTCTTCGCTGCGGCGCAGCTGAGCAGCGGGGTCAGGAAGTTGTCCGGGTCGCCGTTGTCGCCCGCCCAGCCGGCCGACACCATGTCGGCTTCGCCGGCCTTGGCGCGGCGCAGCATCTCGGCCCATTCCATCACGCGGATGTCGACCTTCAGGCCGACCTGGGCGAGGTCGGCCTGAAGCATCTCGGCGCTCAGGCGCGGGTTGGGGTTGGTGGGCCCGCCGCCGTTGCGGGTGAACAGGGTGAGCACGGTGCCTTCGGGTACGCCGGCCTCCTTGAGCAGCGCGCGGGCCTGGTCCAGGTCGCGGGGCGGGTTGCGGTTCTGGCTGTTGTAGCCCATCAGGGTCGGCGGGTAGGGGTTCACCGCCAGCAGGGCGTTGCCCTTGCCGAACAGTTGCTCGACATGGTGTTCGCGGTCGAAGGCCAGGTTGATGGCGCGCCGTACGCGCACGTCGCTCAGGTACCTGTGCTCGGTGTTGAGCGAGATGTAGCCGGTGGTCAGGGCCTCCATTTCGGCCACCTTCAGGCGCGCGTCGGCCTTGATGCCGGGTATGTCGTCGGGCTTGGGGTACAGCGCCACCTGGCATTCGTTGGCGCGCAGCTTCTGCAGGCGCACGTTGTTGTCGGGGGTGATGGCGAAGATCAGCGCATCGCTCGGCGGCTTGCCGCGAAAGTAGTCCGGGTTGGGCCTGTAGCGCACCTGCGCGTCCTTGTTGTAGCGCTGGAAGATGAACGGGCCGGTGCCGACCGGCTTGCTGTTGAGTTCGGCGGTGGTGCCGGCCTTGAGCAACTGGTCGGCGTATTCGGCGGAATAGATCGAGGTGAAGGCCATGGCCAGGTCGCGCAGAAACGGTGCCTCGGGGCGGGTCAGGTGAAACGCCACGGTGTGCGGGTCGAGCTTTTCCACCGACTTGAGCAGGTGCTGGAAACCCATGCTCTCGAAATAGGGGAAGCCGATGCTGGTCTTGTCGTGCCAGGGGTGGGCGGGGTCGAGCTGGCGCTGGAAGCTCCACAGCACGTCGTCGGCGTTCAGGTCGCGGGTGGGGGTGAAGTAGTCGGTGGTGTGGAACCTGACCCCGCTGCGCAGGTGAAAGGTGTAGGTCAGGCCGTCGGGGCTGACCTCCCAGCGTTCGGCCAGGGCCGGCTGCACCTCGGTGGTGCCGGGCTTGAAGTCCACCAGGCGGTTGAACAGGGTTTCTGCGGCGGCATCGGCGGTGACGGCCGTGGTGTACTGCACGATGTCGAAGCCCTCGGGGCTGGCCTCGGTGCACACCACCAGGGGCTTGGCCATCAGCGGGGCTGCGGCGCTCAACAGGATGGCTGCAAGGGCAGCCTGTAGGGTTGACTGTTTCATGACACTTCCCTGCATTCGATTAAACCAGCGTAGCCATCGCGGCCGATTCGGCGAATCGGCCGCGACCTGCCGCCCTAGAGGATGTTGAACGGAATGGTTGTGACCACGCGCACCTCGTTCAGGCTCCCGTCACCCTGCAATTTGCTGGCGCGGTGGGTGGTGTAGGTGGCGCGCACGGTGGTGTCCTTGAACGCGCCGCCTTGTACGGCATAGCTGGTGCCGATGCCCCATTCGTCGTGGTGCTCGCCGTCGAGATTCTTCACGTCGTAGCCACCGCCCTTGTAATGGGTGCCGTCGATGCCCCAGCCGCGGGCGTTGTACAGGTTGAACTTGAGGCCGGGCACGCCGAAGGGGGCCATGTTCAGCACGTAGCCGATCTGCAGTGATTTCTCGTTGGGGCCGTTGAAGTCCGACAGCAGCGAGTTGGCCAGGAAGATCGCGTTGGTGTCGTGCAGGTAGTCGAAGTACTCGTTGCCGTTGACCTGCTGGTAGGCGACCGACACGGTGTGCGCCTGGTGGGTCAGGGCCAGCGACAGGCTGAAGGTGTCGTTGTCGATGGCGCCCAGCTTGCTCCGGCCGGCGTCGCGGGTCTTGTAGTAGTTGAGCCCGGTGTTCAGGCCCAGCACCGCGTTGTCGCCCAGCAGGTGGTTGGCGCCGAAGTAGTACTGGTTCCACAGGTCCTCGACCTTGGACACGTAGAGGCTGGTGCTCAGGCTCTGCAGCGGCTGGTAGTTGACCCCGGCCATGCTGACCCGGTCGGTGAACTGGCGGGAATCGCCATACTCGGAGCGAAACTTGCTCTGGCCCTGCTCGGTACGCATCGACACGCGGTCGAAGGTGCCCAGGTCGAAGTTCAGGTTGTCGAACTCGGCGCTGTGCAGGCTCACGCCCTGGAAGCTGGAGGGCAGTGCGCGGCTGCCGATGTAGGCGATCACCGGGGTGTCGATGGACTGGCGGCCGGCGGTGAGGGTGGTGTTGGACACCCGGGCCTTGAGGTTGGCCAGGCCGACCTTGCTCCACTGGTTGAGCACCTCGCCGTCGCCGTGGGTGAGGGTGCGGTTGTTCGGCCCGGCCACGCTGGCGCGACCGCGCTGCAGGGCCACCGCGTTGTACAGCGCCACTTCGGTGCTCAGGCCCACGGTGCCCTCGGTGAAGCCGGAGGTGTAGTTGAGTAGGGTGCCCTGGACCCAGTTGTCGCGGCTGCTGGTGGGGTGGCGGCTGCCGTCGCGCTTGCTGTACGACCACAGTGGCCCGCGGGTGGCGTGCTCGTGGGCGTACCAGTTGCGGGTCGAGCCGGACAGGCGCTGGCCGTCGATAAAGCCGCTGGCCTGGGCCTGGTCGGAGGTGGTGCGCAGGGTAAGCGCAACGAAATCCTGGCTGACGGGCTCGGCCTGGGCCAGCGCGCTCAGGCCGCCAAGGGCCAGGCAAAGTGCTGCGTGTCGGGTAGGTCTCAAGGTGATGCTCCTTTGCATGTTTTTATTAGCCGCCGGGCCTCGTGAGCCCGGCGGGTGCGGCGGTGAACCTTGGGAGGGGGCGGGCAGAGGTCAGTCGACGCTGACGCCCGAAAAACTGTTGCGCCCGAACGGGCTGACCTTGAAGTCCTGTACCCGGACGCTCAGCGGTTGATGCACGGTGGAGTGGGCGACCGGGGTGATCGGCACCTGCTGCTTCATGCGCTGCTGGGCCTGCTGGTACAGCGCGGTGCGCGCGGCGGGGTCGGTGATGCGCTTGGCCTGCTGCACCAGGGCGTCGTATTCGGGGTCGCACCACATCGACACGTTGTTGCTGCCGATGGCACCGCAGCTGTAGAGGGTGCCCATCCAGTTGTCGGGGTCGCCGTTGTCACCGGTCCAGCCCAGCAGCATCACGTCGTGCTCGCCGTTCTTGGTGCGCTTGATGTACTCGCCCCATTCGTAGCTGACGATCTTCACGTCCAGCCCGACCTTGCCCCAGTCGGCCTGGAGCATCTCGGCCATCAGCTTGGCGTTGGGGTTGTAAGGGCGCTGCACCGGCATGGCCCACAGGGTGATGGGCGTGCCGGGCTTGACCCCGGCGGCCGCCAGCAGGGCGCGGGCCTTGTCGGGGTCGTAGCCGGCATCGCGAATGCTCGGGTCGTAGGACCACTGGCTGGGCGGCATGAAGTTCACGGCCAGTTGGCCGGCATCCTGGTACACCGCCTTGACGATGGCCGCCTTGTTCACCGCCATGTCCATGGCCTGGCGCACCTGCAGTTGGTCGAACGGCGGGTGCTGCACGTTGTAGGCGATGTAGCCCAGGTTGAAGCCGGGCTGGTCGAGCATGTTGATCTTCGGGTCGGCGGCCAGGGCCTTGAGGTCGGCGGGGCGCGGGTTGACGGTGACCTGGCATTCCCCCTTGCGCAGCTTCTGCACCCGCACCGAGGCGTCGGTGTTGATCGAGAAGATCAGCTGGTCGAGCCTGACCTGCTGCGGGTCCCAGTAGTCGGGGTTGGCCCGGTAGCGGATCTGCGCATCCTTCTGGTAGCGCTGGAACACGAAGGGGCCGGTGCCGATCGGCTTCTGGTCGAAGTCGCTGAGCCGCCCGCTGGCCATCAGCTGGGTGGCGTATTCGGCCGAGACGATCGAGGCAAAGCCCATGGCCAGGTTCTGGATGAAGGCGGCATCGACGCTGTTGAGGGTGAAGACCACCGTGTAGGGGTCGCGCTTTTCGACCCGGGCGATGTTCTTGTCCAGGTCCATGCTGACGAAGTAGGGGAACTCGGCCGGGTAGGCCACGCGAAACGGGTGCTGTGGGTCGAGCATGCGCTGGAAGGTGAGCAGCACGTCGTCGGCGTTGAAGTCGCGGGTGGGGGTGAAGTCCTTGTTGGCGTGGAACTTCACGCCCTGGCGCAGGCGGAAGGTGCGGAAGGTATAGGTCAGGCCGTCATCGGAAACGTCCCAGCCGGTCGCCAGCGAGGGGATGACGCGGGTGGCGCCGCGTTCGAATTCCACCAGGCCGTTGTACAGCGGCTCGGCGGCGTCGTTTTCGATGGAGGTGGTGTACTGGGCGATATCGAAGCCGCCCGGGCTGCCCTCGGAGCAGAACACCAGGTTGCCCTTGGCCAGGGCTGTCGGGCCATAGGCCAGTGCCCCCAGGCCCAGCAGTGCGGCGAAAACCGGAGAAATACGCATGCGGTCCCATTCCTTTGTTGTTGTACGAGGCGTGGGGGCGCGGCGACAGCAGGGTGCCAGCACCACCACGCGCTCCACGGTAGGGACGCGGGCGGCGGGCGTGAAGGTAAGGAAGTGGGTGTGAGGCGTGGGAAAAATCTTGGTGTGGTGTCGTAACTTTCAAGCAGGTATCAGTGCCCCGCGTGCACCGATGAGCTCGGCGCCCGCAGGGACAGGCTAAACATCGCGTTGGGTGTCTATTGGCTGACGCTTACGCCGTAGAAGGCATTCAGGCCGAAGGGGCTGATCTTGAAGTCCTGCACGGTCTTGCGCATCGGCTGGTACACCGTGGAATGGGCGATCGGGGTGATCGGCACCTGCGCCTTGATGATGTGCTGCGCCTGCTTGTACAGCTCGGTGCGTCGGGCCTGGTCGGGGGTGGCCTTGGCCTGCTTGATCAGCGCGTCGTAGGCGGGGTCGCACCATTTGGAGAAGTTGTTGCCGTTCACCGCGTCGCAGCCGTAGAGGGTGCCCAGCCAGTTGTCCGGGTCGCCGTTGTCGCCGCTCCAGCCGATCAGCATGGCGCCGTTCTCACCGGCCTTGGCACGCTTCATGTATTCGCCCCACTCGTAGCTGACGATGCTGGCCTTGATGCCGATCTTCGCCCAGTCGGCCTGGATCATCTCGGCCATGAGCCGGGCGTTGGGGTTGTAGGGGCGTTGCACCGGCATGGCCCACAGGGTGATCTCGGTGCCCTCCCTGACCCCGGCCTCCTGCACCAGCGCCTTGGCTTTGGCCGGGTCGTAGGGCACGTCCTTGATGGTGTCGTCGTAGCTCCACTGGGTGGGCGGCATGGCATTGACTGCCAGCTGCCCCGCGCCCTGGTACACCGCGTCGATGATCTGCTGCTTGTTCACCGCCATGTCCAGGGCCTGGCGCACCTTGAGCTGGGCCATGGGGTTGGGCGCGGTGGTGCCCTTGATCGGGTCGGTCACGTTGTAGGCGATGTAGCCCAGGTTGAAGCCGGCCTGGTGCGGCAGGTTCAGGTTGGGGTCCGCTTCCAGCGACTTGAGGTCGGCCGGGTGCGGGAACAGGGTGATCTGGCATTCGTTCTTCTTGAGCTTCTGCATGCGCACCGACGGGTCGGTGGTGATGGCGAAGATCAGGTTGTCGATCTTCACGTCCTGCGGTTGCCAGTAGGCCTTGTTGCCCTTGAAGCGGATCTGCGCGTCTTTCTGGTACTTGGCGAACACGAAGGGGCCGGTGCCGATCGGCTTCTGGTTGATGTCGGCCGGCTTGCCCTGCTTGAGCAGTTGCTCGGCGTATTCGGCGGACTGGATCGAGGCGAAGCTCATGGCCATGTTCTGGATGAACGCGGCGTCCACGCTGGCCAGGGTGAACCTGACCGTGTGTTCGTCGAGTTTTTCGAGCTTGACGATGTTCTTGTCCATGCCCATGTCGGTGAAGTAGGGGAACTCGGTGGGGTAGGCCTTGCGAAACGGCAGGTTCCTGTCGAGCATGCGGTTGAAGGTGAACAGCACGTCATCGGCGTTGAAGGGGCGGCTGGGCTTGAAGTAGTCGGTGCTGTGGAACTGCACGCCTTCGCGCAGGTGGAAGGTGTAGCTCAGGCCGTCGTCGCTGATGTCCCAGCGTGTGGCAAGCCCGGGGATCACCGCCGTACCGCCGCGTTCGAACTGGCTGAGGCGGTTGAAGACGGTCTCGGCCGAGGCGTCGAAGTCGGTGCTGGTGGTGTACTGGCCCGGGTCGAAGCCCGCCGGGCTGCCCTCGGAGCAGAACACCAGGTTGCTGGCCGCATGGGCCAGCGGTGCGCCGGCCAGCAGGCCTGCGCCGAGCAGGTAGGGAAGGACCGCGTGTTTGAGCATTGTTGGCCTCATCGATGTCATTGGTGCGCCGGGCGGCCAGTGGGGCCGCTCGGCGGGCAGGGAGGCTGGCCTGTTGACCAGCGCGACCCTCAAACCATAGCTGACAGCGATGCAGGCGTTGCCCGCGGGTGAATCAGGGCATCAGCACTTCGATGGTGCCGTCGGCGCTGAGGCTGACCTGGCTGGTACCGGCTTCGATTTCCGGGCTTGGCGCGGCTTCGGCGTCCATGCTGGCCTTCATCATCATGGCACCGCGGGCGTAGGGGTGCGGGTAGCCGCTGCTGTTGAGGTTCAGGTTGACCACCTTGTAGCCCTTGCCGCCGAGGGCTTCGGTGGTCAGCTGGGCGCGGGCCTTGAAGGCGTCGATGGCATCCTTGAGCAGGGCGTCTTCGCTGCTCTTGCGGGTGGCCGGGGCGATGGCGAAATCCATCCCGCCCATCTTCAGGTCCTGCAGCAGCTCGCCGGTGAGCTTGGACAGCGCCGGGAAGTTCGCGCTTTCCAGGCGCAGCTCGGCACGTTCGCGCCAGCCGGTGATCTTCTGGTTCTTGTTGTCGTAGATCGGGTAGCTGTTGCGGCTGTCCTGGCTGAGCTTGACGTCCTTGACCGCACGGGCCTTTTCCAGCGCCTTGTTCATGCTGGTGGTGATCTCGTTGGCCAGCTTGGCCGGGTCGGTGTTCTGCGCCTCGGTGTACAGGGTCACGACCATCAGGTCGCGGGCGACTTCCTTGCTGGCTTCGGCGCGCAGTGAAACCTGGTTGTAGCGAGGCTCGTCGGCCAGTGCCGCAAAGCTGGCAAACAGGCCGGTCGCGAGGACGAGGGTGGTACTGGCGCGAGACACAGTGTGCATGGGCAACTCCTTGAAATTGAGGCGTGGCGGCGGTCGATCCCGACCACGCAGACCCCATCAGACTCGCACAAACCGACGAGGTTCAAAAAGCCATCATCGATGCCGGTGTGCCTGTGGCGCTTTGCCGCATTGCTGCAGCGCGGGGTGCAGCTTGGGTATACTCGCCACGATTCACCTGGAGCACTCATCAGGAGAGCTCATGCTCGCCCCCGTACTCATGCTGTCTGCCACACGTCAGAACCTCTGGCGCCTGACCTTCATCCGCACCTTGGTGCTGGCCGCCCAGGCCGGTTCGGTGGCGGTCGCCTACTGGACCGAACTGCTGCCACTGCCGTGGCTGGCGCTGAGCATCACCCTGGGGTTCTCCATGGTGCTGTGCGTGCTCACGGCCATCCGGCTGCGCACCTCGCTGCCGGTCACCGAGCTGGAGTATGCGGTGCAGCTGGCCTGCGACCTGCTGATCCACAGTGCGCTGCTGTATTTTTCCGGGGGCTCGACCAACCCCTTCGTGTCCTATTACCTGGTGCCCCTGGCGATTGCCGCGGTGACGCTGCCATGGCTGTATTCGCTGATTCTGTCGGGCATTGCGCTGGTGGCCTACACCCTGCTGCTGGTGCAGTACTTCCCGCTCGAAACCTTCCCCATGGCCCGCGAGAAGATGCAGATCTACGGCATGTGGCTGAGTTTTGCCCTGGCCGCCGGGGTGATCACCTTCTTTGCCGCCAAGATGGCCGAAGAGCTGCGTCGCCAGCAGCAGTTCCAGGCCCAGCGCCGCGAGGAAGGCCTGCGCGACCAGCAACTGCTGGCCGTGGCCACCCAGGCCGCCGGTGCCGCCCATGAGCTGGGTACGCCGCTGGCGACCATGAGCGTGCTGATCAACGAGATGCGCCAGGACCACACCGACCCGCTGCTGCAGGAAGACCTGGAGACGCTGCAGGAGCAGGTCAAGCAGTGCAAGCACACCTTGCAGAACCTGGTGCGCGCCGCCGAGGCCAACCGGCGCATGGCG
Source organism: Pseudomonas sp. 8209 (assembly GCF_028682105.1). Lineage (NCBI taxonomy): Bacteria > Pseudomonadati > Pseudomonadota > Gammaproteobacteria > Pseudomonadales > Pseudomonadaceae > Pseudomonas > Pseudomonas sp. 8209. The sequence continues at coordinate 616,546 of NZ_JANIAH010000002.1, read as the reverse complement.
GTGCAAGAGCAGGAGGCGAGCTTCTGGCTGGACGAGGCGCTCAACCGCTGGCACCTGATGCGCCCCGAGGCCAGCTATCGCTTCCAGCGCCTGGGCCAGGGTACGGTGCCGCGCCTGGCGCCGCCGCCGGACCTGACCCAGGCCCTGCTGAACCTGTTGAACAATGCAGCCGATGCCTGCCCCAATGACCTGGAGGTGTACCTGGACTGGGACGCCGAGGACATCGTGATCAGCATTCGCGACCATGGCCCCGGCGTGCCGGTGGCGATCGCCGAGCAGATCGGCAAACCCTTCTTTACCACCAAGGGCAAGGGCTTCGGCCTGGGCCTGTTCTTGAGCAAGGCCAGCGTGACCCGTGCTGGCGGCTCGGTAAAACTCTATAGTCATGAGGAAGGCGGTACGCTCACCGAGCTGCGCCTGCCGCGTGACGCGCGAGGAGACGTGTGATGAGTGATGAAATTCAGGCTGAAGGCGAAGAGCTGCCGCACCTGCTGCTGGTGGATGACGACGCCACGTTTACCCGGGTGATGGCCCGGGCCATGAGCCGGCGCGGGTTTCGCGTGAGCACGGCGGGTTCTGCCGAAGAGGGCCTGCAGATTGCCCAGCAGGACGTGCCGGACTACGCCACGCTGGACCTGAAGATGGAGGGCGACTCCGGGCTGGTGCTGCTGCCCAAGCTGCTGGAACTGGACCCGGAGATGCGCGTGGTGATCCTCACCGGCTATTCGAGCATTGCCACCGCGGTGGAGGCGATCAAGCGCGGCGCTTGCAATTACCTGTGCAAGCCGGCCGATGCCGACGACGTGCTGGCGGCGCTGGCGTCCGAGCACGCCGACCTGGACACGCTGGTACCGGAAAACCCGATGTCGGTGGACCGCCTGCAGTGGGAGCACATCCAGCGTGTGCTGACCGAGCATGAGGGCAATATCTCGGCCACGGCGCGGGCGCTGGGCATGCACCGGCGTACCCTGCAGCGCAAATTGCAGAAGCGCCCGGTTCGGCGCTGAACCTCAGGGCCTCTTCGCCGGCAAGGCCGGCGAAGAGGCTGCGTGGCAGCCCCAAGGTTGACGTATGATTAGCTCCCTAACGACGCCGACGGGACCACCTGCATGCTCGCCCTTTTTCTCCAGACCCTGAACATCACCGCGCCGGTGTTCGCGATGATGTTCATGGGCGTGCTGCTGCGCCGCATCAACGCCATCAACGACAGCTTCATCCAGACCGCCTCGGCCCTGGTGTTCAACGTGAGCATGCCGGCGCTGCTGTTTCTGGGCATCTACCACGCCGATCTCGAGGCGGCGGTCCAGCCCTCGCTGCTGCTGTACTTCACCGTCGCCACCCTGGGCAGTTTCGGCCTGGCCTGGCTGATCGCGATCTGGCGCTGCCCCCGTGAAGATCGCGGCATCTACGCCCAGGGCGGCTTTCGCGGCAACAATGCGGTCATCGGCCTGGCGCTGGCCGGGAGCATGTACGGCGATCATGGCATCTCCATCGGCGCGGTGCTGGCCGGGCTGGTGATCCTGCTCTACAACTCGCTGTCGGCCGTGGTGCTGGCGGTGTACAGCCCGACCATCAAGTCCGACCCCTGGAGCATCCTCAAGAGCATCCTGCGCAACCCGCTGATCATCAGTGTGCTGGTGGCCGGCGTGCTGGCGTATGCCAAGGTGGGGCTGCCCAACTGGCTGCTGACCTCCGGTGACTATCTGGCGCAGATGACCCTGCCGCTGGCGCTGATCTGCATCGGCGGCACGCTGTCGATGGCCTCGTTGCACGCCAGCGGGCGCATGGCGCTGAGTGCCAGCCTGGTAAAGATGGTGTGGCTGCCGCTGCTGACCACCTTCGGTGCCTGGTTGTGCGGCTTTCGCGGCGCGGAGCTGGGGGTGCTGTTCCTGTACATCGCCAGCCCCACCGCCGCGTCCAGCTACGTGATGGCGCGCGCGGCCAACGGCAATCACCAGCTGGCCGCCTCGATCATCGTGATTACCACGCTGATGGCCGCAGTTACGACGAATATCGGCATATTTATCTTGCAGTGGGGCGGCTGGATCTAGATCCTGTCGCCCACACTCAAAATAACGGCCTCCCTGCCTGAGGACACTTCATGCAAGACCAGATCACGCCCGAGCGTTTGCATCGCGGCCTGAAGAACCGTCACATCCAGTTGATCGCGCTGGGCGGCGCCATCGGCACCGGGTTGTTCCTGGGCATCGCCCAGACCATCCAGATGGCAGGCCCTGCCGTGCTGCTGGGCTACGCCATCGCCGGCCTGATGGCCTTTTTCATCATGCGCCAGCTGGGTGAGATGGTGGTCGAGGAACCGGTGGCGGGCAGCTTCAGCCACTTTGCGCACCGCTACTGGAACGAGTTCGCTGGCTTCGTCTCGGGCTGGAACTACTGGGTGGTCTATGTGCTGGTGGGCATGGCCGAGCTGACGGCGGTGGGTATCTACGTGCAGTACTGGTGGCCGGACTTTCCCACCTGGGCCACTGCAGCGATCTTCTTCGTGGCGATCAACCTGATCAACCTCACCCAGGTCAAGGTGTACGGCGAGCTGGAATTCTGGTTCGCGCTGGTCAAGGTGATCGCCATCGTCAGCATGATCGGCTTCGGCGCCTGGCTGCTGGCCAGCGGCAGCGGCGGGCCGGATGCCAGCGTGGCCAACCTGTGGCAGTACGGCGGGTTCTTCCCCAATGGCATCACCGGGCTGGTGATGGCGATGGCGGTGATCATGTTCTCCTTCGGCGGGCTGGAGCTGGTCGGCATCACCGCGGCCGAGGCGGACAACCCGCGCTACAGCATTCCACGCGCGACCAACCAGGTGGTGTACCGCATCCTGATCTTCTACATCGGCGCACTGGCGGTGCTGCTGTCGCTGTACCCCTGGCAGAAGGTGGTGCAGGGCGGCAGCCCGTTCGTGATGATCTTCCACAACCTGGACAGCAACCTGGTGGCCACCATTCTCAACGTGGTGGTGCTGACTGCCGCGCTGTCGGTGTACAACAGCTGCGTGTACTGCAACAGCCGCATGCTGTTCGGCCTGGCCAGCCAGGGTGATGCGCCGCGCGCACTGCTCAAGATCAACCGTCGTGGCGTGCCGCTGGCGGCGCTGGGCGTATCGGCGGTGGCCACCGGCCTGTGCGTGCTGATCAACTACCTGATGCCGGGCGAAGCCTTCGGCCTGCTGATGGCGCTGGCGGTGTCGGCACTGGTGATCAACTGGGCGAGCATCAGCATCACCCACCTGAAATTTCGCAAGGCCAAGATCGCTGCCGGCGAGTCGACCTTCTACAAGAGCTGGGGGCACCCGGTGACCAATTACCTGTGCCTGGCGTTCATCGTGCTGATTCTGGTGGTGATGTACCTGACCCCGCCGATCCGCATCTCGGTACTGCTGATTCCGGCCTGGATCGCCACCCTGGGCGTGGCGTTCTGGCTCAAGAAGAAGGGGCAGAAGGCCGCCGCCGTCGCCGGCTGACGGCCCTGCGGGGTGATCGGTCAGCCCTGCTGGTAGCTGTCGATCACTTCCTGGGCGGCGCGAAACGCATCGATCGCCGCCGGTACGCCGGCGTACACGGCGCAATGCAGCAACGCCTCGCGAATCTCTTCCACCGTACAGCCGTTGTTCAGGGCGCCACGCACGTGGCCCTTGAGCTCCTGCGGGCACTTGAGCGCGGTCAGCGCCGCCAGGGTGATCAGGCTGCGGGTTTTCAGCGGCAGGCCTTCGCGGCTCCACACGCTGCCCCAGGCGTGCTCGTTGACGAACGCCTGCAGCGGCTCGGTGAACTCGGTGGCATTGCCCAGTGCACGGTCCACGAATGCATCGCCCATGACCTGGCGGCGAACCTGTTCGCCGGTTTTGTTGCTCTCGCCCATGTTGTTTTCCTTAGTGTTGGCGGCGCCAGGCGCGCACGGTGGTGTACATCAGCACCACCGCCAGCGTCGGCAGGACATAAAGCAGCATCAGCTGCTCCAGACGGTTGGCCAGCGGCATGCCGGTGGTGAAGGCCACCACGTGCAGACCATAGGCCAGGTAAAGACACAGGAACACCAGACCTTCGGCGCGGGTGACGCGGTAGCCGGAATAGAACACCGGCAGGGTCAGCACGGCCACGCCGAGCATCACCGGCAGGTCGAAGGCCAGCGCGTTGGGCGAGATCGACAGCGGCACCGGGGCCACCAGCGCGGTCAGCCCGAGCACCGCCAGCAGGTTGAACAGGTTGCTGCCGATCACGTTGCCCACGGCGATTTCACGCTCGCCGCGCAAGGCGGCGATCAGCGAGGTGGCCAGCTCCGGCAGCGAGGTGCATACCGCCACCACGGTCAGGCCGATCACCCGCTCCGACAGGCCCAGGTCGACGGCCACTTCCACTGCTGCCTCCAGCAACAGGTGCCCGGCCAGGCTCAGCAGGCCCAGGCCGGTGAGCATCAGTGCCAGGGTGCCGAACCAGAAGCCGACGCCACGCTGCGGCCGCGGGCCGGGGGCGGGGTAGGTGCGTGCGTGGTGGCGTGACTGGTGCCACAGGATGGCCAGGTAGGCAACCAGCCCGAGCAGCAGCAGGGCGCCTTCGAGGCGGCCGATGCGTTCGTCCAGGGCCAGCAGGTACACCAGCAGGCTGGCGCCGATCATCAGCGGGATATCCAGGCGTACCAGTTGCCGCGAAACGCGCAGGGGGATGATCAGGGCGGCCAGGCCCAGGGTGACCAGCACGTTGAAGATGTTGCTGCCGATCACGCTGCCCACCGCCACGTCGGGTGCGCCGGTGTAGGCCGCCTGCAGGCTTACGGTCAGTTGCGGGGCGCTGCTGCCGAAGGCCACCAGGCTCAGGCCGATGATCAGCGGACGCACCTGCAGGCTGGCGGCCAGGCGCAGGGCGGCGCGCACCAGCAGTTCGGCGCCGGTGATCAGCAGCAGCAGGCCCAGGGCCAGTTGCAGCAGGCTGAAGGTGGGTAAAGCGGCCAGGTCGAAAATGGTCGTGCTCCGAAGCAGGGTCAGTTGCTGAGACTTTGTACCCGTACCCGCGCGGTTCCGCTACGGAGCATGCCCAGTTGGTCGGCGGCGGCGCGTGACAGGTCGATGAGTCGACCCCGGGTATGCGGGCCGCGGTCGTTGATGCGTACCACGACGCGGCGGTCGTTGGCGAGGTTGGTGACCTGCACGCGGGTGCCGAAGGGCAGGCTGCGATGGGCGGCGGTCAGGCCGTGCTGGTCGAAGGGTTCGCCACTGGCGGTACGCTTGCCGTGATGGCGGGAACCGTAATAGGAGGCGGTGCCGGTCTGGTCGTAACCGCGGGGGTCGAGGGTGTGGCTGGCACAGCCGGCGAGCAGGGTGAAAAGCGCGAGCAGTGCGCTGAGGGGACGCCACATGTATCCGGTTACTCCGTGGTGTGGCCTTCGCCGGCAACGCCGGCTCCTGCAGGGATTGGTGCGTCCTTGTAGGAGCCGGCGTTGCCGGCGAATGCAGGCGACGCGGTTCAGCCTTCGAGCTTGCTCTTGAGCAATTGGTTCACCTGTTGCGGGTTGGCCTTGCCCTTGGACGCCTTCATCGCCTGGCCGACGAAGAAGCCGAACATCTTGCCGCGCTTGGCCTCGTCCGCCGCGCGGTACTGCTCGACCTGCTCGGCGTTGGCCGCCAGCACTTCGTCCAGCACCTTCTCGATCGCGCCGGTGTCGGTCACCTGTTTCAGGCCTTCGGCCTCGATGATCTGGTCGGCATCGCCTTCACCGGCGGCCATCTTCTCGAACACCACCTTGGCGATCTTGCCGCTGATGGTGTTGTCCAGAATGCGCTGCAGCATGCCGCCCAGTTGCGCGGCGCTGACCGGCGCCTGGTCGATCTCCAGGCCCAGCTTGTTCAGCAGGCTGCCCAGCTCGACCATGACCCAGTTGGCCGCCAGCTTGGCATCGCCGCACACACCGACCACCTGCTCGAAGTAGTCGGCCTGCTCGCGGCTGGAGGCCAGCACGTTGGCGTCGTAGGCCGACAGGCCGAACTGGCTCTGGAAGCGCTCGCGCTTCTGTGGCGGCAGTTCGGGCAGGGTGGCGCGGATGGCGTCGAGGAACGCCGGCTCGATGACCACCGGCAGCAGGTCCGGGTCGGGGAAGTAACGGTAGTCGTTGGCCTCCTCCTTGCTGCGCATGGAGCGGGTCTCGTCCTTGTTCGGGTCGTACAGGCGGGTTTCCTGGATCACCCGGCCGCCATCCTCGATCAGTTCGATCTGGCGCTGCACCTCGGTGTTGATCGCCTTCTCGATGAAGCGGAACGAGTTGACGTTCTTGATCTCGCAGCGGGTGCCGAACTCGACCTGGCCCTTGGGCCGGATCGACACGTTGCAGTCGCAGCGCAGCGAGCCCTCGGCCATGTTGCCGTCGCAGATGCCCAGGTAGCGCACCAGTGCGTGGATCGCCTTGACGTAGGCCACGGCTTCCTTGGCGCTGCGCATTTCCGGCTCGGAGACGATTTCCAGCAGCGGCGTGCCGGCGCGGTTCAGGTCGATGCCGGTGGCGCCGCTGAAGTCTTCGTGCAGGCTCTTGCCGGCGTCTTCCTCCAGGTGTGCGCGGGTGATGCCGATGCGCTTGACGGTGCCGTCTTCAAGGGCGATGTCCAGGTAGCCCTTGCCGACGATCGGCAGCTCCATCTGGCTGATCTGGTAGCCCTTGGGCAGGTCGGGGTAGAAGTAGTTCTTGCGCGCGAACACGTTGTGCTCGCCGATTTCGGCGTCGATCGCCAGGCCGAACATGCAGGCCATGCGCACGGCTTCTTCGTTGAGCACCGGCAGTACGCCGGGCATGCCCAGGTCGATCAGGCTGGCCTGGGTGTTCGGCTCGGAGCCGAACGTGGTGGCGCTGCCGGAGAAAATCTTCGACTGGGTGGCGAGCTGGGTATGAATTTCCAGCCCGATCACAACTTCCCATTGCATGTGTCTGTCCCTCAGAAGCCGGTAGGTGCGCGGGTGTGCCAATCAGTCACTTGCTGATAGCGGTGCGCGACGTTGAGCAGGCGGCCTTCCTGGAAATACGGGGCCAGCAGTTGCACGCCGACCGGCAGGCCGTCGACAAAACCGGCCGGCATCGACAGGCCTGGCAGGCCGGCGAGGTTGGCGGTGATGGTGTAGACGTCTTCCAGGTAGGCGGCGACCGGGTCGCTGTTCTTGGCGCCAAGCTTCCAGGCCGGGTTGGGCGTGGTCGGGCCGAGAATCACGTCGACCTCTTCGAAGGCGGCCATGAAGTCGTTCTTGATCAGGCGGCGGATCTTCTGCGCCTGCAGGTAGTAGGCATCGTAGTAGCCGGCCGACAGCGCGTAGGCGCCGACCATGATGCGCCGCTGCACCTCGGGGCCGAAGCCTTCACCGCGTGAACGCTTGTACAGGTCGGTGAGGTCCTTGGGGTCTTCGCAGCGGTAGCCGAAGCGCACGCCGTCGAAACGCGAGAGGTTGGACGAGGCTTCGGCCGGGGCGATGACGTAGTACGCAGGGATCGCGTGCTGCATGTTCGGCAGGCTGATCTGCTTGACCACCGCGCCGAGCTTTTCCAGCTCCTTGACGCTGGCCTGGATCAGGTCGGCGATGCGCGGGTCCAGGCCGGCACCGAAGTACTCCTTCGGCAGGCCGATGCGCAGGCCCTGCAGCGAGGCGTTGAGCGGGGCGCTGTAATCGGGCACCGGTTCGTCGATGCTGGTGGAGTCCTTGGCGTCGAAACCGGCCATGGCCTGCAGCAGCAGCGCGCAGTCTTCGGCGGTACGCGCCAGCGGGCCACCCTGGTCGAGGCTGGAGGCGTAGGCAATCATGCCCCAGCGCGACACGCGACCGTAGGTCGGCTTGAGGCCGGTGAGGTTGGTCAGCGCCGCCGGCTGGCGGATCGAACCACCGGTGTCGGTGCCGGTGGTGGCCGGCAGCAGGCGCGCGGCCACGGCGGCGGCCGAACCGCCGGACGAACCGCCCGGCACGTGTTCGAGGTTCCACGGGTTCTTCACCGCGCCGTAGTGGCTGGATTCGTTGGCCGAACCCATGGCGAACTCGTCCATGTTGGTCTTGCCCAGGGTGACCATGCCGGCCTCGGCCAGCTTGCTGACCACGGTGGCGTCATACGGCGAGACGAAGTTGTCGAGCATCTTCGAGCCGCAGCTGGTGCGCACGCCCTGGGTGCAGAACAGGTCCTTGTGGGCGATGGGGGCGCCCAGCAGGGCGCCGGTTTCACCGCCAGCGCGGCGGGCGTCGGCGGCACGCGCCTGGTCCAGGGCCAGGTCTTCGGTGACGCTGATGAAACTGTTGATTTGCGGGTCGAGCTGCTGGATGCGCGCCAGCAGCGTGCGGGTCAGCTCTTCGGCAGAAAAGGCTTTGTCGGCGAGTCCGCGGGCGATCTCGGCCAGGGTCAGTTGATGCATGGCAGGCTCTATTCCCTTACTCGATGACTTTAGGAACCAGGTACAGGCCGCTTTCGGTCGCCGGGGCGATGGCCTGGTAGCTGTCTCTCTGGTTACTTTCTGTTACCACGTCGGCACGCAGGCGCTGACGGGCTTCAAGGGGGTGGGCCAATGGCTCGATGCCAGTGGTGTCGACCGCTTGCATCTGGTCGACCAAACCCAGAATACTGTTCAAGGCATCGGTAGTGCGCGGAAGATCGGCTTCATTGAGGCCCAGGCGGGCCAGGTGAGCGATCTTTTCCACGTCGCAGCGTTCAAGCGCCATGGGGATCTCCAGGGGAAAACAAAAAACGGAATTGGTCCGCGAATGAGGAACATGCTGGCAGATTTACGGTCATAAGGCCGCGATTGTGTGCTGGCTTGCTCGGAAAAACTGCCAATTTAACATATTGGCGCCTTGCCCAAAATCCCCGCCGTTGTTAGAGTTTGCCGCACTTTTTTACCCACGCGTTGCCTAGGGTCACTTTCCCATGTTCAAGAAACTGCGTGGCATGTTTTCCAGCGATCTTTCCATCGACCTGGGCACTGCCAACACCCTTATTTACGTGCGTGAGCGCGGTATCGTCCTGAATGAGCCTTCGGTTGTGGCCATTCGTACTCACGGCAACCAGAAAAGTGTCGTCGCTGTCGGCACCGAGGCCAAGCGCATGCTCGGCCGTACGCCCGGCAACATCGCTGCCATTCGTCCGATGAAGGACGGCGTGATCGCCGATTTCAGCGTCTGCGAAAAGATGCTGCAGTACTTCATCAACAAGGTTCACGAAAACAGTTTTCTGCAGCCCAGCCCTCGCGTGCTGATCTGCGTTCCGTGCAAGTCGACCCAGGTAGAGCGCCGCGCCATTCGCGAGTCGGCCCTCGGTGCCGGTGCCCGTGAAGTGTTCCTGATCGAAGAGCCGATGGCCGCCGCCATCGGTGCCGGCCTGCCGGTCGAGGAAGCCCGTGGTTCGATGGTCGTCGATATTGGTGGTGGTACCACCGAAATCGCACTGATCTCCCTCAATGGTGTGGTGTACGCCGAATCCGTGCGTGTGGGTGGCGACCGTTTCGACGAGGCCATCGTCACCTACGTGCGCCGCAACTACGGCAGCCTGATCGGCGAGTCCACCGCCGAGCGTATCAAGCAGGAAATCGGTACTGCCTACCCGGGCGGCGAAGTGCGTGAAGTCGACGTACGCGGCCGCAACCTGGCCGAAGGCGTGCCACGTGCCTTCACCCTGAACTCCAACGAAGTGCTCGAAGCCCTTCAGGAATCGCTGGCGACCATCGTGCAGGCGGTCAAGAGCGCCCTGGAGCAATCGCCACCGGAGCTGGCTTCGGACATCGCCGAGCGCGGCCTGGTGCTGACCGGTGGTGGTGCGCTGCTGCGCGACCTGGACAAGCTGCTGGCCCAGGAAACCGGCCTGCCGGTGATCGTCGCCGAAGACCCGCTGACCTGTGTCGCCCGTGGCGGCGGTCGCGCGCTGGAGATGATGGACAAACACACCATGGACCTGCTCTCCAGCGAGTGATTTGCTGACCGCCCACCCCGTCCCCCGGTTTACAGGTAGCGCCCACAGTGCTACCTGTATGTGCTGGTGGCGCGTGTGGGCGTCGTTTCCATCCATCCTGCAAGCAGGCCGGTGCGTTGCCGTATGAATGACCCCCTGAATCTTCGAGGAGCGGCCTATTAAACCGCTTTTCGCCAAAGGCCCTTCGCTGGGCGTGCACCTGCTTGTGCTGGTTGTGCTGTCTATCGCCCTGATGGTGGTGGACGCCCGCTTTACCTTGCTCAAGCCGCTGCGCAGCCAGATGGCGCTGGTGCTGATGCCTTCCTATACCATCAGCGACTTCCCGCAACGCATGTGGCAGGGCGTGGCCAGCCAGTTCGGCAGCCGCACCGAGCTGATCGCCGAGAACGAGAAACTCAAGACCGAAGCCTTGCTGCTGCAAGGTCGCCTGCAGAAGCTGGCGGCCCTGACCGAGCAGAACGTGCGCCTGCGCGAGTTGCTCAACTCCTCGGCGCTGGTCAACGAGAAGGTCGAGGTGGCCGAGCTGATCGGCGTCGACCCCAACCCCTTTACCCACCGCATCCTGATCAACAAGGGCGAACGCGACGGCGTGGTGCTGGGCCAGCCGGTGCTCGACGCCCGTGGCCTGATGGGCCAGGTGGTCGAGCTGATGCCGTACACCTCGCGGGTACTGCTGCTCACCGACACCACCCACAGCATTCCGGTGCAGGTCAACCGCAACGGCCTGCGCGCGATTGCCAGCGGCACCGGCAATCCCGAACGCCTGGAACTGCGCCACGTGGCCGACACCGCCGACATCAAGGAAGGCGACCTGCTGGTCAGTTCCGGCCTGGGCCAGCGCTTCCCGGCCGGCTACCCGGTGGCCACGGTGCGCGAGGTGATCCACGACTCCGGGCAGCCGTTCGCCATCGTGCGGGCGGTGCCGACCGCGGCGCTCAACCGCAGCCGCTACATGCTGCTGGTGTTTTCCGACAGCCGCACCCCCGAACAGCGCGCCGCCGATGCCGCGCAGGCTCAGGAAGCGGCTGATCGCCAGGCGCAGAGCCCGATCGATGGCAGCATGCCGGCTGCCGCGCCGGGCGCACCTGCCGCACCCGCTGCGCCGGGCACGCCTGCGCCAACCCCTGCACCTGCTCCTGCCGCCGCGCCCGCTGCCCCTGCAGCCGCCCCGGCCACTTCTCGGGAGAGACACTGATGAGCAGTACCCGTAGCCGCAACGGTTGGGTGGTCTGGTTGACCTTCCTGATCGGCCTGCTGCTGAGCGTGTGGCCCACGCTGCCGTTCATGGAGATTTTCCGTCCGCTGTGGCTGGCCCTGCTGCTGGCCTTCTGGACGCTGCACCTGCCGCACAAGGTCGGCATGACCACCGCATTCGTGCTGGGGCTTGCCGAGGACGTGCTGTACGGCACGCTGCTGGGGCAGAACGCCCTGGTGCTGGTGCTTATCACCTTCCTGGTGCTGTCGCTGCAGCAACGCCTGCGCATGTTCCCCATGTGGCAGCAGAGCCTGGTGATTCTGGTGATCTTCGGCCTGGCCCAGCTGGTTCAGCTGTGGCTCAGCGCCCTGACCGGCAATCGCCAGCCGACCCTGGCGCTGGTGTGGCCGGCGGTGATCAGTGCGCTGCTGTGGCCCTGGATCAGCTTCGCCTTGCGCGGCCTGCGCCGACGCCTGAGTATCAACTGATTCGCGTTGCCCACCGACGCTGACACGGAGACGTCACATGACCCCGCTGTACCTGGCCTCTGGTTCGCCACGCCGACGTGAGCTGCTCTCCCAGATCGGCGTGCCGTTCACCCCGGTGGCCGCCAGCATCGATGAAACCCCTCTGGATGCCGAACCGGCTGACGCCTATGTCGAGCGCCTGGCGCGCGAGAAGGCGGCTGCCGGCCTGGCGGTGTTGCGCGCCAGCGGCGTGGAAGGGCACCTGGCGGTACTGGGCGCCGACACTGCGGTGGTGCTCGACGGGCAGATCCTCGGCAAGCCGCAGGGGCAGGCCGACGCCCTGGCCATGCTGGCCGCATTGTCCGGACGCGAGCACGACGTGCTGACGGCAGTGGCGGTGACCGATGGCGAGCGCTGCCTGAGCGTGAACGTTGCCAGCCGCGTCAGCCTGCGCCCCATCAGCCCCGAACAGGCCCTGGCCTACTGGGCCAGCGGCGAGCCGCAGGACAAGGCCGGCAGCTATGCGATTCAGGGCCTGGCGGCAATTTTCGTCAAGGCGCTGCAGGGCAGCTACTCGGCGGTGGTCGGCTTGCCGCTGAGCGAAACCGCCGAGCTGCTGGAGCAATTTGCCATTCCCTGCTGGCAAGGCCTGCCGCCCCGTTGAGCGAGGAACTGCCCGTACCCCTTTAATTGCTCGCCAGCGACCGCCGGGCAATCCATCATTAGCTGAAGACCTTTGACGAGAGCCTGCCATGAGTGAAGAGATTCTGATCAATATCACGCCGATGGAATCACGCGTGGCGGTGGTGGAGAACGGTGTTCTTCAAGAGGTGCACGTCGAGCGCACCCAGCGGCGGGGCATCGTCGGCAACATCTACAAGGGCAAGGTGGTGCGGGTGCTGCCCGGCATGCAGGCGGCGTTCGTCGATATCGGCCTGGAGCGCGCGGCGTTCATCCACGCCTCGGAAATCTCCCAGCGCGAAGGCGCCAGTGTCGAGACCATCAGTGCCCTGGTGCACGAAGGCCAGAGCCTGGTGGTGCAGGTGACCAAGGACCCGATCGGCTCCAAGGGCGCACGCCTGACTACCCAGCTGTCGATCCCGTCGCGCTATCTGGTGTACATGCCGCGTACCAGCCATGTGGGCATCTCGCTGAAGATCGAGGACGAAGGCGAACGCGAGCGGCTCAAGCAGGTGGTCACCGACTGCATCGCCCAGGAAAACATCCAGGACGCCGGCGGGTTCATCCTGCGCACCGCGGCCGAGGGCGCCGGCGCCGACGAGATCGTCATGGACATCCGCTACCTGCGTCGCTTGTGGGACCAGATCGGGGCCCAGATCAAGACCGTTGGCGCACCCACCGAAATCTACGAAGACCTGGGCCTGGCCCTGCGTACCCTGCGCGACCTGGTCAACCCCAAGATCGAGAAGATCCGCATCGATTCACGGGAAACCTTCCAGAAGACCACGCAGTTCGTCGCCGAGCTGATGCCGGAAATCGCCGACCGTCTGGAGCATTACCCGGGGGAGCGGCCGATCTTCGACCTGTATGGCGTCGAGGACGAGATCCAGCGCGCCCTGGAGCGCAAGGTGCCGCTCAAGTCCGGCGGCTACCTGGTGGTTGACCCGGCCGAGGCGATGACCACCATCGACGTCAACACCGGGGCCTTCGTCGGCCACCGCAACCTCGAAGAGACCATCTTCAAGACCAACCTGGAGGCTGCCACGGCGATTGCCCGCCAGCTGCGCCTGCGCAACATCGGCGGCATCATCATCATCGACTTCATCGATATGGAAGACGAAGAACACCAGCGCCAGGTGCTGCGTACCCTGGAAAAACAGCTGGAACGTGATCACGCCAAGACCAACATCATCGGCATCACCGAGCTGGGGCTGGTGCAGATGACCCGCAAGCGCACCCGCGAAAGCCTTGAACAGGTGCTGTGCGAACCATGCGCCAGTTGCCAGGGCCGCGGCAAGCTGAAGACCCCTGAGACCATCTGTTACGAAATTTTCCGCGAGATCCTGCGCGAGGCCCGCGCCTACCAGGCCGAAGGCTACCGGGTGCTGGCCAACCAGAAGGTGGTGGACCGCCTGCTCGACGAGGAATCGGGCAACGTGGCGGAGCTGGAGGCATTCATCGGGCGAACCATCCGCTTCCAGGTGGAGTCCATGTATTCCCAGGAACAATACGATGTGGTGCTGCTCTGACTCGCGTTGAAACCTACCCTGCGCTGGAAAACTGCGCGTACCGGGCCATAGTTAACGGACCACACGGGGAGCCCTTGCCATGGAGCGTCTGATCCGCGTTCTGGGCATCTTGACCCGTTGGGGGCTTGGCCTGTGCGCCTTGCTTGCCGTGCTGGTGGCGTTGTACGTCAGCCTTGGCCGCGAGCTGGTGCCACTGGTTGCCGAGTACCGCGCCGAGGTGGAGCAGAAGGCCGAGGCCGCACTGGGCATGCCGGTGCATATCGGTGCCCTGGAAGGCCGCTGGAGCGGTCTTGCGCCGGTGTTGCGCGTGCGCGACGTGCAGCTGGGCGAAGGCGCCGGCGCCTTGCGCCTGGACGAGGTCAAGGTGGTGCCCGACCTGTGGGCCAGCCTGATGCAGCGTCAGGTCCGCCTGGCCCAGGTCGAACTGGGCGGCCTGCAACTGAACCTGCACGAAGATGAAAACGGTCACTGGAGCCTCAAGGGGCTGCCGGTGCAGGACGATCAGCCACTGGATGTACAGCAGTTGCTCGAACGCAGCCAGGTGGTGGCGAAGGTGTCGGTGCTCGACAGCCAGGTGACCCTGGAGCCGTTCGCGCATGAGCCGATGACCCTGACCTATGTGAGCCTCGGGCTGCAGACCGGCAGCGTGCGCCAGCGCCTGGATGCGCGCCTGACCCTGCCCGACGGCCAGCCGATGAGCCTGAGCCTGCGCAGCCGCGTGCGCGCCGACCAGTGGCGCGACGGTGCGGTGGATGCCTACCTCAGCCTGCCACAAAGCGACTGGGCCAAATGGGTGCCGGCGCGGCTGCTGGGCCCGTACACGGCCAGCGAACTGCGTGCCGGTGGCGAGGCCTGGGTAGGGTGGGGCAAAGGCCAGTTGCAGACCGCGACGCTGCGCCTCAACGCGCCCCAGCTCAAGGGTGCGCATGCCGGTCGCAAGGCGGTAAAGGTCGAGAACCTGGCGCTCAATGCCTGGTTCAGGCGTAGCGACAAGGGCTTTGACGTGGTGCTCGATTCCCTCGCCATGAGCCTGGGCGACACCCGCTGGGAATCCCACGTTCAACTCAGGCAGAGCGCCGCCACCGAGCCGGCCGATGAAGTGTGGGCGATCCAGGCCGACCGCCTCGATTTGACCCCGCTGACCCCGCTGATTCAGGCGCTCGCGCCGCTGCCGGAGGCGGGCATGGCCGTGGTCGAGGGCCTCAAGGTCACCGGCGGCCTGCGCAATGTGCGCCTGGACGTGCGGCCCAGGGCCGAAGGTGATCAGCGCCTGAGCTTTGCAGCCAACCTGGACCGCGTCGGCTTCAATGCCTACCACGGCGCCCCCGCTGCCGGAAATGTCAGCGGCAGCATCAGCGGCGACCTGGGCCAGGGCGAGCTGCGCCTGGACACCGACAAGTTCATGCTGCACCTGACGCCGATCTTCGCCGACCCCTGGCATTACCTGAAGGCCAATGCACGCCTGACCTGGCGACTGGACTCCGAGGGTTTCACCCTGGTTGCGCCGTACCTGAAGGTGCTGGGTGACGAGGGCAGGATTGCCGGCGACTTCCTGATCCGGCTGCTGTTCGACGATGCACGCGAAGACTACATGGACCTGCGTGTGGGCCTGGTCGACGGCGATGGCCGCTACACCGCCAAGTACCTGCCCGAAGTGCTCAGCCCTGCGCTGGACCACTGGTTGCGCACCGCAATCCTCAAGGGCGCGGTGGATGAAGGCTACTTCCAGTACCAGGGCTCGCTGCACCACGGCGCGACCCCCGAGTCGCGCAGCATCAGCCTGTTCTTCAAGGTGCATGACGCCGAGCTGGACTTCCAGCCCGGCTGGCCCCACGTGAGCAAGGTCGATGGCGACGTGTTCATCGAGGACACCGGTGTGCGGGTCAAGGCGCGCAGCGGCCAGTTGCTCGGCACCCGGGTGCGCAATGTGGACGTGAACATTCCCCATGTGAACGAAGGCGAGCATACCCACCTGTACCTGGACGGAGAGTTCGACGGGCGCCTGGCCGACGGGGTGAAGATCCTGCAGGACGCGCCGATCGGTACCGGCCCGACCTTCGCCGGCTGGGAAGGCGAGGGCCCGCTGCAGGGCAAGCTCAAGCTCGATATCCCCCTGGAGCACGGCCAGCAGCCCAAGGTGCTGGTGGATTTCAGCACCGAACAGGCGCGCCTGAAGCTGAGTGAACCGCCGCTGGAGCTGAGCCAGTTGAACGGCACTTTCCGCTTCGACTTCGACAAGGGGCTCAGCGGCCAGAACATCACCGCGCGCGCCTTCGACAAGCCCATCAGCGCACAGATCTTTGCCGAGGGGCAGCCTGGGCAACTGCAGACCCGTATCGCCGCCAAGGGCCAGATCGCCTTGAAGGCGCTGACCGACTGGCTGAAATTCACCCAGCCCTTGCCAGCCTCCGGAGAAATCCCCTACCAGTTGCAGGTCAGTGTCGGCAGCCGCGAAAACCAGCTGAGCATCGACTCTACCCTCAAGGGCCTGAAAGTGGACCTGCCGGCGCCGTTCGGCAAGGCGGTCAGCGAAACCCGGGCCACGCAGTTCAAGATGAACCTGCAAGGGCCGCAACAGCGCTTCGATGTGGCCTACGCCGACGTCGCCAGGCTGGCCTATGCCGCGCCTGCCGGCAAGCTCGGCCAGGGGCGCGGTGAGCTGCTGCTGGGCAACGGCACGGCGCAACTGCCGGCCGGTCAGGGCCTGCGGGTGCGTGGCCGGCTCGCCCAGCTGGACATTGAGCCCTGGCAGAAGCAGTTCGAGCAGATGGCCGGTGACGATCCGGGGGGCAATGCCCGGCAGGTGCTCAACAGCGTGGACGTGAGCATCGGCCAGCTCAAGGGCTTTGGCCAGACCCTCAACCAGGCAGTGGTACGCCTGGACCGCGGGAGCAACTTCTGGAACCTGCGCCTGGACAGCAAGGAGGTCATCGGCACGGCCCGGCTGCCCGATGCCAAGGGCGCCCCGATCGTGATCAACCTGCCGACCCTCCACCTGCCGCCGTCCGACCCGGCCGACGCCAGCGCAGTGGACGGACCGGACCCGCTGGCCGATGTCGACCCGCGCAAGATCCCGGCGATCGACCTGAGCATCGGCAGGCTGTTCCTTGGCGATGATCTGCTCGGCAGCGTCGCGCTGAAAACCCGTCCCACCTCCAAGGGCGTGGCCTTGAACGACCTGGACCTGAACCTCAAGGGCCTGGCGATCGATGGCACCGCCACCTGGGAAGGCACGCCGGGGCGCAGCGACAGTTGGTACAAGGGGCGCCTGGAAGGCAAGAACCTGGCCGATGTGCTGACCGCCTGGGGCTTCGCGCCGACGGTGACCAGCCGCGACTTCCGCCTGGACGTGGACGGACGCTGGCAGGGGTCGCCGGCCTGGGTCAGCCTCAAGCACTTCTCCGGCAACCTCGATGCCTTGCTGCGCAAGGGGCAGTTCGTCGAAGTGGAAGGCGGGGCGCAGGCCTTGCGCGTGTTCGGCCTGCTCAATTTCAACTCGATCGGCCGGCGCCTGCGCCTGGACTTCTCCGACCTGCTCGACAAGGGCCTGAGCTACGACCGGGTCAAGGGCCTGCTGGTGGCAAGCGAGGGGGTGTATGTGACGCGCGAGCCGATCACCCTGACCGGCCCGTCCAGTAACCTCGAGCTTGATGGCACCCTGGACATGGTTCGGGACCGGGTCGATGCGACCTTGCAGGTGACCTTGCCGGTGACCAACAACCTGCCCCTGGCGGCGCTGATCGTGGGCGCGCCAGCGGTGGGCGGGGCGCTGTTCCTGGTGGACCGGCTGCTGGGGGATCGGGTGGCGCGCTATGCCAGTGTGCATTACCGCGTCGAGGGCCCGTGGAAAGAGCCTAAGATTAGCTTTATCAAACCTTTCGAGAAGTCGCGCTAGAACATGGACATGACGTCAGCGGTTATTCAGATGGTCAGCCAGGACGATGTGCCGGGCAACCTGGCGCGGGCCCGTGCCCTGCTGGAGCGGGCTGCCGAAGGGGGCGCGCGGCTGGCGGTGCTGCCGGAAAACTTCGCTGCCATGGGCCGGCGCGACAGCGCCGCCATCGGCCGGGCCGAGGCGCTGGGGGAGGGGCCGATCCTGCCCTGGTTGAAACAGGCGGCCCGCGACCTCAGGTTATGGATTGTAGCGGGCACCTTACCGCTGCCGCCGCTCGACCGGCCCGAGGCCAAAGCCCATGCCTGCTCCCTGCTGGTCGACGAGCACGGCGAGCAGGTGGCCCGCTACGACAAATTGCATCTGTTCGATGTGGATGTGGCCGACAACCGTGGCCGCTACCGCGAGTCGGACGATTATGCCCACGGCGCGCGGGTGGTGGTGGCCGATACCCCGGTGGGGCGCCTGGGCCTGAGCGTGTGCTACGACCTGCGCTTTCCCGAGCTGTACAGCGCGCTGCGTGCGGCCGGAGCCGAACTGATCAGTGCACCGGCAGCCTTTACTGCAGTAACCGGTGCGGCCCATTGGGACGTGCTGATTCGCGCCAGGGCCATAGAGACACAGTGTTACGTATTGGCGGCCGCCCAGGGCGGCACGCACCCGGGGCCACGGGAAACCCATGGCCATGCCGCCATCGTCGACCCCTGGGGGCGTATCGTTGCCCAGCAGGCCAGCGGTGAAGCGGTGCTGCTGGCGCCCCGCGACAGCAGCGAACAGGCGTCCATTCGGGCGCGGATGCCGGTGGCCTCGCACCGGCGCTTTTTTTCGCAGGACGCATTGCGGCCTGCGCACACCTCGGAGTGACTATGAGCGAGTTGTTATCCACTGTCAGCGATCACCTGCTGGCGCCGGGCGGCCTGACCCTCGACAGCCTGCAATCGGTGCTGGGCGAGTTGGCCGGGCCGGGAATCGACGCCGCCGACCTGTACTTCCAGGGCCAGATTTCAGAGTCCTGGGCGCTTGAAGACGGCATCGTCAAGGAAGGCAGCTTCAACCTCGACCAGGGGGTCGGGGTACGCGCCCAGTCTGGTGAAAAGACCGGCTTTGCCTACAGCAACGCGATTAACCTCGAAGCCCTGACTTCCGCTGCACGCGCCGCGCGCTCCATTTCCCGCGCCGGCCAGAATGGCAGCGTGCAGGCCTTCAAGAGCCAGGACGTGACCGCGCTGTATGCGCCGGGCAACCCGCTGGATGTGCTCAGCCGCGCCGAGAAGGTCGAGCTGCTCAAGCGTGTCGACGTGGCCACGCGTGCCCTGGACCCGCGTATCCAGCAGGTCAGCGTGAGCATGGCCGGGGTGTGGGAGCGCATTCTGGTGGCCGCTGCCGATGGCAGCCTGGCGGCCGACGTGCGGCCGCTGGTGCGCTTCAACGTCAGTGTGATCGTCGAGCAGAATGGCCGTCGCGAACGTGGCGGGCATGGCGGCGGCGGGCGCACCGACTACCGCTACTTCACCGACGAGCGGGTGATGGGTTTTGCCCGCGAGGCGCTGCGCCAGGCACTGGTCAACCTTGAGGCCATTCCGGCACCGGCCGGCACCTTGCCGGTGGTGATGGGCGCCGGGTGGTCCGGTGTGCTGCTGCACGAGGCGGTCGGGCATGGCCTGGAGGGCGATTTCAACCGCAAGGGCAGCTCGGCCTACAGTGGCCACCTGGGCGAGAAGGTCGCGTCCAGCCTGTGCACCATCGTCGACGACGGCACCCTCGAAGGGCGCCGCGGTTCGTTGAGCGTGGATGACGAAGGCACCCCGACCGAATGCACCACACTGATCGAGAACGGCATTCTCAAGGGCTACATGCAGGACAAGCTCAATGCCCGCCTGATGGGCATGGCAGTCACCGGCAACGGGCGGCGCGAGTCGTATGCGCACCTGCCGATGCCACGCATGACCAACACCTACATGCGCGCCGGCGAAAGCGACCCGGCTGAGATCATCGCCTCGGTCAAGCGTGGCATCTACTGCGCCAACCTCGGCGGTGGCCAGGTGGACATCACCAGCGGCAAGTTCGTGTTCTCCACCAGCGAGGCTTACCTGATCGAAGACGGCAAGATCACCGCGCCGGTCAAGGGTGCGACGCTGATCGGCAACGGCCCCGAGGCCATGAGCCGGGTGTCGATGGTCGGCAACGACCTGTCGCTGGACAGTGGTGTGGGTACCTGTGGCAAGGATGGGCAGTCGGTGCCGGTGGGCGTTGGCCAGCCGACCCTGAAGATCGATGCGATCACCGTGGGTGGCACGGGCGCATGAGCATGAAACCGGGCGGGCAGGGTGCCTGCCCGGTGGCGAGAATCAGCGCAGGCCGCGCTGGATTTCGTCGAGGTCGCGGATGTACTTGAAGATCTTGCGGCTGGCGGTGGGCGCCTTGTTGCGCGCCAGCTCGTGCTGGGCCTGGCGGATCAGCGAGCGCAGCTGCTGGCGATCGGCGTCCGGGTATTCCTGGACGAACTTCTCCAGTACGTCGTCGGTGCCGCCGATCAGCCGGTCGCGCCAGCGTTCGAGGTTGTGGAAGCGTTCGTTGTACTGGCGCGAAGAGGCGTCGAGCTGGTCGAGCAGCGCGAGGATCGCGTCGATGTCCTGGTCGCGCATCAGCTTGCCGATGAACGACTTGTGACGGCGCTTGGCTTCGTTCGCGGTGTGCCGCTTGTGCTCTTCCAGGGCCGCGCGCAGTTCGTCGGTCAAGGGCAGTTTGGCCAGGATATCGGGCTTGAGCGTGGTAAGGCGCTCGCCCATATCAACCAGCGCCTGCATCTCGCGCTTGATTTGGGTTTTGCTTTTTTCGCCGTCGAAGGCGGTGTCGTAAGAATCAACCATGGGGGCAGTCCGCTGAGAATCGCCGCCATGATAACCAGTCGGGGGCCGCTTGTCCGGTCCGGTCGTAGATTGACCCGAGCCGAACGCAGAATTTGAGTGGAGAAAACCATGAGTGCAGTCCAGAGCGTAGGTCCGCAGGCCCTGCCGGCGTTGCAGGAACAGGTCGAACAGATCATCGCCGAAGCCCGGCGCCAGGGCGCCAGCGCCTGCGAAGTGGCCGTATCGCTGGAGCAGGGGCTGTCGACCTCGGTGCGCCAGCGCGAGGTGGAGACGGTGGAGTTCAACCGCGACCAGGGCTTCGGCATCACCCTGTATGTGGGCCAGCGCAAGGGCTCGGCAAGCACCTCGGCCAGTGGCAGCGATGCCATTCGCGAAACCGTGGCGGCGGCCCTGGCCATCGCCAAGCACACCTCCGAGGACGAATGCTCGGGCCTGGCCGACCCGGCCCTGATGGCCCGTGACCTGCAGGATTTCGACCTCTATCACGCCTGGGACATCACCCCCGAGCAGGCCATCGAAAAGGCCCTGGCCTGCGAAGCTGCGGCGTTCGACACCGATGCCCGCATCAAGAACGCCGATGGCACCACACTCAGCACCCACCAGGGATGCCGGGTGTACGGCAACAGCCACGGCTTCATCGGTGGCTACGCCTCCACCCGCCACAGCCTGAGCTGCGTGATGATCGCCGAAGGTGACGGGCAGATGCAGCGTGACTACTGGTATGACGTGAACCGCCAGGGCGAGCTGCTGGCCGATCCGCAGAGCATCGGGCGTCGCGCTGCGCAGCGTGCGGCGGCGCGCCTGGGCGCACGTCCGGTGCCGACCTGCGAGGTACCGGTGCTGTTCTCGGCGGAGCTGGCCGGCGGGTTGTTCGGCAGTTTCCTGTCGGCGATTTCCGGCGGCAACCTGTACCGCAAGTCGTCGTTTCTGGAAGGCTGCATGGGCCAGCGCCTGTTCCCCAGCTGGCTGACTCTGGACGAGCGGCCGCACCTGCAGCGTGCCCTGGGCAGTGCCTCGTTCGATGGGGACGGCCTGGCGACCTATGCCAAGCCGTTCGTCGAAAATGGCGAGCTGGTGTCGTATGTGCTGAGCACCTATTCCGGACGCAAGCTGGGGCTGCCAAGCACCGCCAACGCCGGTGGCGTGCACAACCTGTTCGTCACGCATGGGGTCGAAGATCAGGCTGCATTGCTGCGCCGCATGGGGCGCGGGTTGCTGGTGACCGAGCTGATGGGGCATGGCTTGAACATGGTGACCGGTGACTATTCGCGCGGCGCAGCGGGGTACTGGGTGGAGAACGGCGAGATCCAGTTTGCGGTTCAGGAAGTCACGATTGCCGGCAACATGAAGGACATGTTCCAGCAGATTGTCGCTATCGGCAACGATCTTGAAACCCGTAGCAATATTCACACAGGCTCGGTGCTGATCGAGCGCATGACGGTCGCCGGCAGCTGACACCGCCGGCCTGTGCGCGGTCCCCGTAGGCGCCGGCGTTGCCGGCGAAGGGGCCACCTCCGGTTACACATCGAAGCCCGGCCCCGTGCCGGGCTTTTTGCTTTTCGCCTTTGGTCGCACTTGAACTGATTCTGATTATCACTTAATAATGACTATCATTATCTAGGCGATGATGTTCATGAGACCTGTCCTTCACGAATTGCCCTACCTCGAAAACTGGCGCTGGCTGAGCCGGCGAATTCGCTGTGCCCTCGAGCCCGACGAGCCGCGCCTGATCGAACACTACCTGGCCGAAGGTCGCTACCTGGTCTGCTGCACCGAGACCTCGGCCTGGACCGTCGCCTTGACTTCCTTCCGCCTGCTGCTCGACACCGCGTGCGACCGCATGCTGCCGTGGCATTGGCGCTGCTTGTGCCTGGACCAGGCCTGGAAGCCGCTGCTGCAGCTGCGCAAGCTCGACGGCGGCGAGCACGGCCAGCGCTGGCAGCCCTTCGCCCTGCAACTGGCGAACTGCACGCTGCTGCCTTCGATTTCTTTCGCTGAACTGATGCAAGGACTTGATGATGAGTAATACCCGTATCGAGCGTGACAGCATGGGTGAGCTGCAGGTGCCGGCCGAGGCCCTGTATGGCGCCCAGACCCAGCGCGCGGTGAACAACTTCCCGATCAGCCAGCAGCGCATGCCGACCCAGTTCATCCGGGCCCTGCTGCTGGCCAAGGCCGCCGCCGCCAAGGCCAACGTCGAGCTGGAGCAGATCAGCCAGGCACAGGGCGCTGCCATCGTCACCGCCGTGGAACAGTTGCTGGCTGGCGATTTCATGCAGCACTTCCCGGTCGACGTGTACCAGACCGGCTCCGGCACCAGCTCCAACATGAATGCCAACGAGGTGATCGCGACCCTGGCCAGCCGTGTGCTGGGCGACACGGTAAACCCAAATGACCATGTCAACTGCGGCCAGAGCAGCAACGACATCATCCCCACCACCATCCACGTGAGCGCCGCGCTGGCCCTGCACGAACAACTGCTGCCGGCGCTCAGGCACCTGGTGCAGGTGATCGAGCACAAGGCCGAGCAGGTGCACCCGTTCATCAAGACCGGTCGCACCCACCTGATGGACGCCATGCCCGTGCGCATGAGCCAGGTGCTGGGCGGCTGGGCGGCACAGGTCAAGGCGGGCATCGGTCACTTGAACGACACCCTGCCAAGCCTGCAGGCCCTGGCCCAGGGCGGCACTGCGGTGGGCACCGGGATCAACGCCCACCCCGCGTTCGCCGCGCGCTTCAGCCAGCAACTGAGCGGCCTGACCGGGGTGCAGTTCGTGCCGGGGGAAAACCTGTTTGCCCTGATCGGCTCGCAGGACACCGCCGTGGCTGTTTCCGGCCAGCTCAAGGCCACCGCCGTGGCCCTGATGAAGATCGCCAACGACCTGCGCTGGATGAACTCCGGCCCGCTTGCCGGGCTGGGCGAGATCCAGCTTGAAGGGCTGCAGCCTGGCTCCTCGATCATGCCGGGCAAGGTCAACCCGGTGATTCCGGAAGCCACCGCCATGGTGGCCGCGCAGGTCATCGGCAACGATGCGGCCATCGCCGTGGCGGGCCAGTCGGGCAACTTCGAACTGAACGTGATGCTGCCGATCATTGCGCAGAACCTGCTGGGCAGCATCGAGCTGATGGCCAATGTGAGCCGTCTGCTGGCCGACAAGGCCATCGCCACCTTCAAGGTCAACGAACCCAAGCTCAAGGAAGCCCTGGCGCGCAACCCGATCCTGGTGACCGCGCTGAACCCGATCATCGGCTACCAGAAGGCTGCCGAAATCGCCAAGACCGCCTACAAGCAGGGGCGCCCGATCATCGAGGTTGCGCTGGAACACACCGACCTGCCGCGCAGCCAGCTGGAAGTCCTGCTCGACCCTGAAAAACTCACGGCCGGCGGTATCTGACACCGCCCACCGCTTCGGAGGTTTCTGTCATGCAGCATTGGAAACGCACCACTGAAATAGCCAACCGCCTGTTCCAACAGGGCGATCTGGTGGATGCCCGCGAGTTGTACTTGCAGGCCCTGGCCTTGGCCCAGGTGTTGTTCGAGCGCTGGCAGGACGCCGACGAGGCGGTGGCCGCCTGTGTGATTTCGCACCACAACCTGGCCGACCTGCATTTGCGCCTCAAGCAGCCGCAGGAGAGCGCCGAGTACCTGTGCGCCATCCACCAGCGCCTGTTGCAGGCCAGCCAGGATCAGCGCCTTTCGCCGTTGCTGCGCGATGCGGCGCTGCGCCAGAGCAGCAAGACCTACACCGAACTGCTCAATTTCATCAGCGAGTATGGCCAGTACCCCCGTACCGAACGCCTGCTCTACCGCCAGGGGGCGCAGCCGGCGCTGTTTGCCGGCCAGGAACAACTACAGCCCCCAGCCCTTCATTATGGAACCCACTGATATGCCGCATACCTTGCCTGCATTGCCGTACGCCTACGATGCGCTGGAACCGCACATCGACACCCAGACCATGCAGATTCACCACAGCAAGCACCACCAGACCTACATCAACAACCTCAATGCCGCCATCGAGGGCACCGAATACGCCGAGTGGCCGATCGAGCAGCTGGTCGCCAGCGTCAAGAGCCTGCCGCAAAATCTGCAGGCCGCAGTGATCAACCAGGGTGGCGGGCACGCCAACCACAGTCTGTTCTGGACGGTGATGGCGCCCGGCGGCGGCGGTCAGCCCCACGGCGCGGTGGGCGAGGCGATCGATGACCAGCTGGGCGGTTTCGAGGCATTCAAGGATGCGTTCACCAAGGCTGCGCTGACCCGCTTCGGCAGTGGCTGGGCGTGGCTGAGCGTAACGCCGCAGAAAACCCTGGTGGTAGAGAGCAGCGGCAACCAGGACAGCCCGCTGATGAATGGCAATACGCCCATTCTTGGCCTGGACGTGTGGGAGCATGCCTACTACCTGCTGTACCAGAACCGTCGCCCCGAATACATCGGCGCCTTCTACAACGTGATCAACTGGTCCGAAGTAGAGCGTCGCTACGTTGCTGCCCTGGTGTGAGTCCTAGCGGCATGCGCTCGGAGGTGATGGCCATTGGCGGTGTGCGCCTGTTCAGGTTGGCGCTGGGCACACTGTTGCTGTTGGTGGGGACGGCGTTGCTGCTGGTACAGGGCTTCGCCTGGCTGGACCTGGAACCGCGGATGTTGCGTGCGCTTGAGGGTGGGGCCATGTGTGCGCTGGGCACTGCCCTGGGCGCAGTGCCGGTGTTGGTGATTCGCAGCATGCCGGTGGCCGTGGCCGATACCCTGATGGGGTTCGGTGCAGGCGTGATGCTGGCCGCCACGGCGTTCTCGTTGATCATCCCGGGGCTGGACGCCGCACAGGCGGTCGGCTTCGGCAAATGGGGGGCAGGTGGCCTGATCAGCTTCGGCCTGCTGTTCGGTGCGTTCTGCATCTACCTGGTGGACCGCAGGGTCTCGGGCGCAACACCGGACGACCTGGTCGCCGTGCCCGGCAGGCCGGTGATTCCGGCGCGCATCTGGGTGTTCGTGATTGCCATCATTGCCCACAACATCCCCGAAGGCATGGCCATCGGGGTGTCGGCCGGTGGCGGCATGCCGGATGCCGACAGCCTGGCCATGGGTATCGCCCTGCAGGATGTGCCAGAGGGGCTGGTGATCGCGCTGGTGCTGGCTGGAGCGGGGATGGGCCGTTTCAAGGCGTTTCTGATCGGCGCGGCATCCGGGCTGGTGGAGCCACTGGCGGCGGTGCTGTGCGCGTGGGTGGTGAGCGTCGCCGAACTGATGCTGCCGCTGGGCCTGGCTTTCGCTGCCGGGGCCATGTTGCTGGTGGTGACCCAGGAGATCATTCCCGAGTCACGCAGCAACGGCAATCATCGCCTGGCCAGCCTGGGGCTGTGCATCGGGTTCTGCCTGATGATGGTGATGGATACCGCGTTGTCCTGAAGCGAGAAGGCGAGGTTACTCGCCTTCGTCGAAATAGTTGTTGATCAGTTCGACCAGGCCTTGCAGCGCTTCGGCTTCCTGTTCGCCTTCGGTCTTGAGGTGGATGCTCGTGCCCTTGCCGGCGGCGAGCATCATCACGGCCATGATGCTCTTGCCATCGACCATCGACTCCGGGGTACGGCCTACACGCACCGAACACGGGTACTTGCCCGCCACGCCAACGAACTTGGCCGCTGCCCGGGCGTGCAGCCCCAGCTTGTTGATAATCTCGATTTCAATTGCGGGCATCGCGGGCGGGATCCTGAGGGCTAGAGGTCGCGGTGGCGAACCTGGACGTTCTTCAATGTTTGTTGCAGCACCTGGCCCAGGCGTTCGGTGATGTACACCGAGCGATGATGACCGCCGGTGCAGCCGATGGCGATGGTGACATAGGCCCGGTTGCTGGCGGCGAACCGTGGCAGCCACTTGAGCAGGTACGACGAAATGTCCTGGAACATCTCCTCGACGTCCGGTTGCGCGGCCAGGTAGTCGATGACCGGTTGCTCCAACCCCGAATGATCCCGCAGCTCGGGCTTCCAATAGGGGTTGGGCAGGCAGCGCACATCGAACACCAGATCGGCGTCGACCGGCATGCCACGCTTGAAGCCGAACGACTCCACCAGAAACGCCGTGCCCGGCTCGGGCTGGTTGAGCAGACGCAGCTTGATCGAGTCGCGCAGCTGGTACAGGTTGAGGTTGGTGGTGTCGATCTTGAGGTCGGCCAGGTCGGCGATCGGCCCCAGCAGGTCGCTCTCTACCCGGATGGCTTCGGCCAGGGAGCGTTGCGTGTTGGTCAGCGGGTGGCGTCGGCGCGTCTCCGAGAAGCGCTTGAGCAGGGTTTCCTCGTCCGCGTCCAGGTACACCACATCGCAATGGATGTGCTTGCTGCGGGCATCCTCCAGCAGCTCGGGGAAGCGGCTCAGGTGGCTGGGCAGGTTGCGCGCGTCGATGGAAACGGCCACCAGCGGCTGCAGCAGCTCGGTATTGATCAGTGCGTTTTCGGCCAGTTGCGGCAACAGCCCGGCAGGCAGGTTGTCGATGCAGTAGTAGCCGTTGTCCTCAAGTACCGCGAGCGCGGTGCTCTTGCCGGAGCCGGAGCGACCGCTGACGATGATCAAGCGCATGTTCAGTGCCCGTTTTGCACGTCCAGTACGACCTGGTACAGGGATTGGCTATCGGTGGCCGCGCGCAGTTTGTCGCGCACGTCCTTGCGGTCGAGCATGCTGGCGATCTGGCGCAGCAGCTCAAGGTGCGCATCGGTGGCGGCTTCCGGGACCAGCAGCAGAAACAGCAGGTCGACGGGGGCGCCATCGATGGCGTCGAAGTCGATGGGAGCGTCCAGGTGCAGCAGGGCGCTTACCGGTTTTTCACAACCTTTCAAGCGGCAGTGCGGGATGGCGATACCATTGCCGAAGCCGGTCGAACCCAGTTTTTCACGGGCGATCAGGCTCTCGAACACGGTTTGGGTGTCCAGCTCGGGTACTTCCTTGCCGATCAGATTGGCAATCTGTTCGAGCGCACGCTTTTTACTGCCGCCCGGCACGTTCACGAGGGAACGGCCGGGGGTCAGGATATCTTCTAGTCGGATCATGGGTGGGGGGGATCAGCGGGCCGCTGCACCTTGCAGGAGGCTTTGCTGTTTTTCCTTGTGTTTTTTCAGTTGGCGGTCGAGCTTGTCGGTAAGGGCGTCGATCGCTGCATACATGTCTTGATGTTCGGCGTTGGCAACCACTTCGCCGCCCGGGATCTGCAAGGTAGCCTCAATTTTCTGCTGAAGCTTTTCGACCTTCATGATCACCGTCACGTTGGTGATCTTGTCGAAGTGACCCTCCAGTCGTTTCAGCTTCTGCTCGACATACTCGCGCAGTGGCGGAGTGACTTCTACATGCTGTCCACTGATATTGACTTGCATACAGCTTCTCCTTTTGTTGCCGGTGCATAAGAGGCAGGTGTTGCGCCTGCCACTGAATTGCGGTGGCACATCTCAGGGGATGTCACATCAATCGCTTGCGTTCGCTCGACGGTGCAATGCCAAGGGACTCGCGGTACTTGGCGACGGTGCGACGGGCTACCTGGATGCCTTGTGCCTCCAGTAAACCAGCGATCTTGCTGTCACTCAATGGCTTTTTCTGATTTTCAGCCGCGACCAGTTTCTTGATGATCGCGCGGATCGCCGTGGACGAGCATTCGCCGCCCTCGGAGGTGCTCACGTGGCTCGAGAAAAAGTATTTCAGTTCGTAGATGCCGCGCGGGGTGTGCATGTATTTCTGCGTGGTCACCCGCGAAATGGTCGACTCGTGCATGCCCACCGCCTCGGCGATATCGTGCAGTACCAGCGGTTTCATCGCCTCGTCGCCGTGGTCGAGAAAGCCGCGCTGGTGCTCGACGATCTGCGTGGCCACCTTCATCAGCGTCTCGTTGCGGCTCTGCAGGCTCTTGATGAACCAGCGCGCCTCCTGCAACTGGTTGCGCATGAAGGTGTTGTCGGCGCTGGTGTCGGCGCGACGCACGAAACCGGCGTATTGCGGGTTGACCCGCAGGCGCGGCACGGCTTCCTGGTTCAGCTCGACCAGCCAGCGGTCGGAATCCTTGCGCACGATGACATCGGGCACCACGTATTCGGCTTCGCTGGACTCGATCTGCGAGCCGGGGCGCGGGTTGAGGCTCTGTACCAGTTCGATGACCTGGCGCAGTTCGTCTTCCTTGAGCTTCATGCGACGCATCAGCTGGCTGTAGTCGCGGCTGCCGAGCAGGTCGATGTAGTCGCTGACCAGGCGCTGCGCCTCGGCCATCCACGGCGTACGCGGCGGCAGCTGGCGCAGTTGCAGCAGCAGGCATTCGCTGAGGTTGCGGGCACCGATGCCGGCGGGCTCGAACTGCTGGATACGGTGCAGCACGGCCTCGACTTCGTCGAGTTCGATGTCCAGTTCCGGGTCGAACGACTCGCACACCTCTTCGAGGGTTTCCTCGAGATAGCCCTGGTTGTTGATGCAGTCGATCAGCGTCACGGCAATCAGCCGGTCGGTGTCGGACATCGGTGCCAGGTTGAGCTGCCACAGCAGGTGGCTCTGCAGGCTCTCGCCGGCGGAGGTGCGGGTGGTGAAGTCCCACTCGTCATCGTCATTGCTGGGCAGGCTGCTGGCGCTGGTCTGGTAGATGTCTTCCCAGGCCGTGTCGACCGGCAGTTCGTTGGGGATGCGCTCGTTCCATTCGCCTTCTTCGAGGTTGTCCACCGTGGGGGCGGACTCCTGGAAGCTGCTCTCCTGAGGTTCGGCAACCGGCTTGGTCTCGGCGTTGTCGGCCATCGGGTCGCTGTTGTCGAAATCCTCGCCTTCTTCCTGGCGTTCGAGCATCGGGTTGGACTCCAGCGCCTCCTGGATTTCCTGTTGCAGGTCCAGGGTGGAGAGCTGGAGCAGTCGGATAGCCTGTTGCAACTGAGGAGTCATCGTCAGTTGCTGGCCCATTCTTAGGACGAGCGATGGTTTCATGGCTGGGGCTTAACACCTTATTCGCCGGCGCACAGGCGCCATCTACTACAAGGGCGCGAGAGGCGCCAACTTTAAGCAAATTATATGCCTGAAATCAAAGCGTTTGCCTAGAGCGCTGGAACAATTAACCCCGGGTGGAGCCATTTGCCAGCGCCCAGGCAGCGCCATGTTCAGCCATGTGCCGCAGCTTACAGGCGGAACTCGTGGCCGAGGTACACCTCTTTCACCAGGTCGTTGGCCAGGATGGTCTGTGCATCGCCTTCGGCGATCAACTGGCCATCGTTGACGATGTAGGCGGTTTCGCAGATATCCAGGGTTTCACGGACGTTGTGGTCGGTGATCAGCACGCCGATGCCCTTGGCCTTCAGGTGGTGGATGATCTGCTTGATGTCGCCCACGGAGATCGGGTCGACACCGGCGAAAGGTTCGTCGAGCAGGATGAACTTGGGCGCGGTGGCCAGTGCCCGGGCAATCTCCACCCTGCGCCGCTCACCACCGGACAGGCTCATGCCCAGGTTGTCGCGGATGTGGCTGATGTGAAATTCCTGCAGCAGGCTTTCAAGCTCCTTGCGGCGACCATCGCGGTCGAGCTCCTTGCGGGTCTCGAGGATCGCCATGATGTTGTCGGCCACCGACAGCTTGCGAAAGATCGAGGCTTCCTGCGGCAGGTAGCCGATGCCGGCACGTGCGCGACCATGCATGGGCTGGTGGCTGACGTCCAGGTCGTCGATCAGCACGCGGCCCTGGTCGGCCTGTACCAGGCCGACGATCATGTAGAAGCAGGTGGTCTTGCCGGCGCCGTTGGGGCCGAGCAGGCCGACGATCTGGCCGCTGTCGATGGACAGGCTGACATCACGCACGACTTGCCGGCTTTTGTAGGCCTTGGCCAGGTGCTGGGCTTTGAGGGTTGCCATCTACTCGGCCTTCTTCTTCGGCTGGATCACCATGTCGATGCGCGGACGCGACTCGGTGACTTTGCCACCGCGACCAGCGGTAGCGATCTGCTTCACCGTGTCGTAGACGATTTTCTCGCCTTCGGTGGTGTTGCCTTCATTGATGACCTTGGCGCGGTCGATCAGCACGATGCGGTTCTGTGGCGCATTGTACTGAATGGTCTTGCCGTAGCCCTGCATCTTGTCCGGCTTGGCTGCGCTCTGCTGCTGCTCGAAGTAGGCCAGGTTGCCCACCGAGGTCACGACGTCGATATCGCCGGAGGCAGTGCGGGTGATGGTCACGGTGTTGCCTTTGATCATCATCGAGCCCTGGGTGATGATCACGTCACCGGTATAGGTGGCAACGCCTTTCTTGTCATCCAGTTGAGCCTGGTCAGCCTGGATACGGATAGGCTGATCACGGTCGTTCGGCAGGGCCCAGGCGCTCGCGCTTCCCAGTGCTGCGCTCAGGCTGAGCAAAAAGGGGAGGGTTTTAACGAGCCTCATACTGTCCTCTTACGTTGGACAGCAGGTTCATCCTGCCGTCTTTCAGATACGCTTTCATTCCCTTGCCCGTAGTTGTGCCACCGGCGCCGTCGATTCTAACGGCTTGCTCGGTCTGCGCATATTGCTTCTGCGGGAAGACTGTCATGCGGGTAGTGGTAATGATGGTTTCGCGGTTCTGGTCGTCGGTGCGGGCAACCCGCACGTTGTCGATCAGTTCCACTTCGGTGCCGTCCGGGTTGACCTCGCCGCGGGTGCTCTGCACGTGCCACGGGTAGGCGGTACCGCGGTACATGTTGAGGTCCGGCGTGGTCAGCAGCGTCACTTCGCTGGCCTTGAGGTGTTCGACCTTGTCGGCGGTCATCTCGTACTGCAGCTTGCCATCGGGCAGAAACTGCACGCTGTGGGCATTGATGGCGTAGTAGTCGATGGCGCTTTCGTCGACCTGCGCTGCGGGCTCGTCGAGGAACGTCTCGGGGCTGATGTTCCAGTAGCCGACCGCTGCAAACAAGGCAGCGATCACACTGAACAGCGCGATATTGCGGATCTTTTTACTGAACATGGATCGCTCTACAGGTAGTTGGCATTCGCCGCGTCCAGGTTGCCCTGGGCTTGCAGGATCAGTTCGCAGAACTCGCGGGCTGCGCCTTCGCCACCGCGCGCAAGGGTCACGCCATGGGCGTGCTGGCGCACGAACGGAGCGGCACTGGCTACGGCCATGCCCAGGCCGACCCGGCGAATCACCGGCAGGTCTGGCAGGTCGTCGCCCAGGTAGGCAACCTGTTCATAGCTTAGGCCCAGTTGACCAAGAAGGTCGTCGAGCACCACCAGTTTATCTTCGCGGCCCTGGTACAGGTGCGGGATGCCGAGGTTTTTCGCACGACGTTCGACCACCGGCGTCTTGCGCCCGCTGATGATCGCGGTGGTCACGCCCGAGTTCATGAGCATCTTGATGCCCTGGCCGTCGAGGGTGTTGAAGGTCTTGAATTCGCTGCCGTCCTCGAGAAAGTACAGGCGACCGTCGGTCAGCACGCCGTCCACATCGAATACCGCCAGCTTGATGGCCTTGCCGCGTTGCAGCAGATCGTCGTTCATTTACATCACTCCGGCGCGCAGCAGGTCGTGCATGTTCAGGGCGCCGACCGGCTGGTCGAGCGTGTCCACCACCACCAGCGCGCTGATCTTGTGGTCTTCCATGATCTTCAGGGCCTCGGCCGCGAGCATCTCGGCGCGGGCGGTCTTGCCGTGTACGGTCATCACTTCGTCGATCAGCGTGGTGTGCACGTCGATGTTGCGATCCAGGCTGCGGCGCAGGTCGCCGTCGGTGAACACCCCGGCCAGGCGGCCGTCGCTTTCGCGCACCACGGTCATGCCCAAACCTTTGCGAGACATTTCAAGCAGGGCGTCCTTGAGCAGCGTGCCGCGCTGAACCTGGGGCAGTTCGTCACCGCCGTGCATCACGTTCTCGACCTTGAGCAGCAGGCGTCGGCCCAAGGCGCCGCCCGGGTGCGAGAAGGCGAAGTCTTCGGCGGTGAAGCCGCGCGCCTCGAGCAGGGCGATGGCCAGGGCGTCGCCGAGTACCAGCGCAGCGGTGGTGGAGGACGTCGGGGCCAGGTTCAGCGGGCAGGCCTCCTGGCCCACGCGGGCGTCCAGGTTGACCTCGGCGGCCTTGGCCAGCGGCGAGTCGGGGTTGCCGGTGAGGCTGATGAGCTTGATGCCCAGGCGCTTGATCAGTGGCAGCAGGGTCACGATTTCGTTGGTGGTGCCCGAGTTGGACAGTGCCAGGATGATGTCGTCCCGGGTGATCATGCCCATGTCGCCGTGGCTGGCCTCGGCGGGGTGAACGAAGAACGACGTGGTGCCGGTGCTGGCCAGGGTGGCGGCAATCTTGTTGCCGATGTGCCCGGATTTGCCCATGCCCACCACCACGACCCGGCCCTTGCTGGCCAGGATCAGCTCGCAGGCCTTGACGAAATCGGCGTCGATATGGGCCAGCAGGCCCTCTACCGCTTCGATCTCGAGACGGATGGTGCGCTGTGCGGATTGGATCAGGTCGGTGGATTGGCTCATGTCGTAGATCGGATTGCCTGATGAAAAGGCGGGGATTATAGCGGTAATGCGCCAAAGCCTCACCTGTGATTGCAAGGATGCTCTGCCAGAAACCTTAAGTGAGCCTTAACTTGAGCTGAACAGCCTCGGTGATGGCCTTGGGGTGGCTCTATCAGCGGTGCTATAGTTCGCCGCCTGTTCGGCCCGCTCGGAGCGTGCGTGCCTCCATGAAGGAGGTTGGCGTCTGAGTGAAAAGGCTGCATCGCAAGGAGTTTAGATGAGCGTTGATAACGCCTACGCGGTCGAATTGAAGGGCGTGACCTTCAAGCGCGGCGCGCGCAGCATCTTCAATAATGTCGACATACGCATTCCCCGCGGCAAGGTTACCGGCATCATGGGGCCTTCCGGGTGCGGCAAGACCACGCTGCTGCGTCTGATGGGCGCGCAACTGCGCCCTGCCAGCGGCGAGGTGTGGGTGGCCGGGCAAAACCTGCCGACCCTGTCGCGCAGCGACCTGTTCGACGCGCGCAAGCACATGGGCGTGCTGTTCCAGAGCGGTGCACTGTTCACCGACCTCGACGTGTTCGAGAACGTCGCCTTCCCGCTGCGGGTGCATACCCAGCTGCCCGAGGAAATGATCCGTGACATCGTGCTGATGAAGCTGCAGGCCGTGGGCTTGCGCGGCGCCATCGAACTGATGCCCGACGAACTGTCCGGCGGCATGAAGCGCCGTGTGGCACTGGCCCGGGCGATTGCCCTGGACCCGCAGATCCTCATGTACGACGAACCTTTCGTCGGCCAGGACCCGATCGCCATGGGCGTGCTGGTACGCCTGATCCGCCTGCTCAACGATGCGCTGGGCATCACCAGCATCGTGGTTTCGCACGATCTTGCAGAAACCGCGAGCATTGCCGACTACCTGTATGTGGTGGGGGACGGCCAGGTACTGGGCCAGGGTACGCCGCAGGAGCTGATGGAGTCGGGCAACCCGCGTATCCGCCAATTCATGAAAGGCGATCCGGATGGCCCGGTGCCCTTTCATTTTCCTGCGCCTGATTACCGCGCCGATCTGTTGGGGAAGCGTTGATGCGCAGAAAGTCATTGCTCGAACGTATTCGTCTGTTTGGTCGCTCCGCGATCGACGTGGTGGCCGTGCTGGGGCGCTCCTGCCTGTTCCTGCTGCATGCCCTGGTGGGGCGCGGCGGGATTGGCGGCGGGTTCCAGTTGCTGGTCAAGCAGCTGTACTCGGTCGGCGTGATGTCGCTGGCCATCATCGTCGTGTCCGGCGTGTTCATCGGCATGGTGCTGGCCCTGCAGGGCTTCAGCATCCTCACCAAGTACGGTTCGGAACAGGCGGTGGGGCAGATGGTTGCCCTGACCCTGCTGCGTGAACTGGGCCCGGTGGTGACCGCGCTGCTGTTCGCCGGGCGGGCCGGGTCGGCGCTGACGGCCGAAATCGGCAACATGAAATCCACCGAGCAGCTGTCGAGCCTGGAGATGATCGGCGTCGACCCGCTCAAGTACATCGTTGCACCGCGCCTGTGGGCCGGCTTCATCTCGCTGCCGCTGCTGGCGATGATCTTCAGCGTGGTCGGCATCTGGGGCGGGTCCTGGGTGGCGGTGGACTGGCTGGGAGTCTATGAAGGTTCCTTCTGGTCGAACATGCAGAACAGCGTTTCGTTCGTCGACGATGTACTCAACGGGGTGCTCAAGAGCCTCGTGTTTGCCTTCGTCGTCACCTGGATTGCCGTATTCCAAGGCTATGACTGTGAGCCCACTTCAGAGGGGATCAGCCGTGCCACTACCAAGACCGTGGTCTATGCCTCGCTGGCAGTCCTGGGTCTGGACTTTATTCTGACCGCCTTGATGTTTGGAGATTTCTGATGCAAAACCGCACCCTGGAAATCGGTGTCGGCCTGTTCCTCCTGGCCGGGATCCTGGCACTGCTTCTGCTGGCCCTGCGCGTCAGCGGCCTGTCCGCCAGCCCGAGCAGCGATACCTATAAACTTTACGCCTACTTCGACAATATCGCCGGTTTGACTGTCAGAGCTAAAGTGACCATGGCCGGTGTAACCATCGGCAAGGTCACGGCCATCGATCTGGACCGCGATACCTATACCGGTCGGGTGACGTTGCAGCTGGAAAAACGCGTCGACAACCTGCCGACCGATTCCACCGCCTCGATCCTGACCGCCGGGTTGCTCGGCGAGAAGTACATCGGCATCAGCGTGGGCGGTGAGGAGGCGGTGCTCAAGGAAGGTGGAACCATCCATGACACCCAGTCGGCGCTGGTACTGGAAGATCTGATTGGCAAGTTTTTGCTCAATACCGTTGGCAAAGAAGCTAAATAAGGAGTTTCCATGATTTCCATCCTGCGACGCGGCCTGTTGGTATTGCTGGCGAGCCTGCCGTTGATGGCCGTTGCGGCCACTCAATCGCCCAAAGAAGTGATCCAGACCACCACCACGCAACTGCTGTCCGACCTCAAGGCGAACAAGGAGCAGTACAAGGCCAACCCCAGCGCGTTCTACGATGCGCTCAACGCCAACCTGGGACCGGTGGTGGATGCCGATGGCATCTCCCGCAGCATCATGACGGTCAAGTACTCGCGCAAGGCTACCCCGGCCCAGATGCAGCGCTTCCAGGAAAACTTCAAGCGCAGCCTGATGCAGTTCTATGGCAACGCCCTGCTGGAATACAACAACCAGGGCATCACCGTAGGCGCCGAGAAGAAGGACGGCGACGACCGTGCCAGCGTCGACATGACGGTCAAGGGCAACAACGGCGCCGTCTACCCGGTTTCCTACACCCTGACCAAGCTCAATGGCGAGTGGAAGGTGCGTAACGTCATCGTCAACGGCATCAACATCGGCAAGCTGTTCCGTGACCAGTTCGCCGACGCCATGCAGCGCAACGGCAACGACCTGGACAAGACCATCGACGGCTGGGCCGGCGAAGTGGCCAAGGCCAAGGAAACCACCGAGCAAGCGGCCGAGAAGCAGGCCCAATGAGTGCGGCAGTCTCCCTTGCCGCACCCGGCGTGCTGAGCCTGTCCGGTGTGCTGGATTACCGCACCGGCCCGGTGCTGCGCAAGCAGGGCAGGGCCCTGATTGCTGCCAGTCGCGAGCCTTCGCTGGTGCTGGACTGTTCGGCGGTGGAGCTTTCCAGCAGCGTGGGTCTGTCCCTGCTGCTGGCCTTCACCCGTGACGGGCAGGCGGCGGGCAAGACCATCGAGGTGCGCGGCATGCCCCATGGCATGCACGAAATCGCTCAGGTGTACGGGCTCGGCGAGCTGCTGGCCGGTCAATAAATACGGGTGCGCGACGGGCCCCTCTGTCAGAGTCCTCGTTTACGGGGTTCGCAGGCGAGGGGCTTTTTTGTATGATGGCCGACCCGCGCGCACAGGGCGCCGATTGAGGTTGAGCATGCAGGCCGTAGAAGTTAAGAACTTCCTTGAAGAAAAGTTGCCGGGAACCCGGGTCGAAGTTGAAGGCGAAGGCTGCAACTTCCAGCTGAACGTAATCAGTGACGAATTGGCGGCCCTGAGCCCGGTCAAACGTCAGCAGCAGATCTATGCTCACCTGAACCCGTGGATCACCGATGGCAGCATCCATGCGGTAACCATGAAATTTTTCAGCAGCGCAGCCTGGGCTGAGCGCACCTGAGCCAACTTGGCGGCGAGATTCCAATGGACAAACTGATTATCACTGGCGGCGTTCGTCTCGATGGCGAAATCCGCATTTCCGGCGCAAAGAACGCAGCGCTGCCGATTCTGGCGGCCACCCTGCTGTGCGACGGCCCGGTCACCGTCGGCAACCTGCCGCACCTGCACGACATCACCACCATGATCGAGCTGTTCGGTCGCATGGGCATCGAGCCTGTGATCGACGAGAAGCTCGCGGTGGAGATCGACCCACGCACCATCAAGACCCTGGTCGCGCCGTATGAGCTGGTGAAGACCATGCGCGCCTCGATCCTGGTGCTGGGCCCGATGGTCGCCCGTTTCGGCGAGGCCGAAGTGGCCCTGCCTGGCGGTTGCGCCATTGGCTCGCGCCCGGTCGACCTGCACATCCGCGGCCTCGAGGCGATGGGCGCGAAGATCGAAGTCGAAGGCGGCTACATCAAGGCCAAGGCGCCTGAAGGCGGCCTGCGCGGTGCGCACTTCTTCTTCGACACCGTCAGCGTGACCGGTACCGAGAACATCATGATGGCCGCTGCCCTGGCCAAGGGCCGCAGCGTGCTGCAGAACGCCGCGCGCGAGCCGGAAGTGGTCGACCTGGCCAACTTCCTCAACGCCATGGGCGCCAAGGTGCAGGGTGCCGGTACCGACACCATCACCATCGACGGCGTCGAGCGCCTGGGTTCGGCGGTATACCGCGTGATGCCCGACCGTATCGAGACCGGCACCTACCTGGTGGCCGCTGCCGTGACCGGCGGTCGCGTCAAGGTCAAGGACACCGATCCGACCATCCTCGAGGCGGTACTGGAGAAGCTCAAGGAAGCCGGTGCCGAAATCACCACCGGTGAAGACTGGATCGAGCTGGACATGCACGGCAAGCGGCCAAAAGCCGTGAACCTGCGCACCGCCCCGTACCCGGCGTTCCCTACCGACATGCAGGCGCAGTTCATCTCCCTCAACGCCATTGCCGAAGGCACCGGCGCGGTGATCGAGACGATCTTCGAAAACCGCTTCATGCACGTGTACGAGATGCACCGCATGGGCGCGCAGATCCAGGTCGAAGGCAACACGGCCATCGTCACCGGCACCAAGACCCTCAAGGGCGCTCCGGTCATGGCCACCGACCTGCGGGCTTCGGCCAGCCTGGTCATTTCGGCGCTGGTCGCCGAGGGCGACACCCTGATCGATCGCATCTACCACATAGACCGTGGCTACGAGTGCATCGAAGAGAAACTGCAGATGCTGGGCGCGAAGATCCGTCGCGTACCGGGCTAGCCCTGCACTCGGCGCAGGGACGCGCCACAAGAATCGATTGCCGTCGGGCGCCTGCACGGGTCCGGCGGCTAAAGCCGCTTAAGGATTGACGTTTCCCATGTTGACCATCGCGCTGTCCAAGGGCCGCATTCTCGACGACACCCTGCCATTGCTGGCAGAGGCGGGCATCGTGCCTACCGAGAATCCGGACAAAAGCCGCAAGCTGATCATCCCGACCACCCAGGACGATGTACGCCTGCTGATCGTGCGTGCCACCGACGTGCCGACCTACGTCGAGCATGGCGCCGCCGACCTGGGCGTGGCCGGCAAGGACGTGCTGATGGAGTACGGCGGCCAGGGCCTGTACGAGCCGCTGGACCTGCAGATTGCCCAATGCAAGCTGATGACCGCCGGTGCCATCGGCGCTGCCGAACCCAAGGGGCGCCTGCGCGTGGCCACCAAGTTCGTCAACGTCGCCAAGCGCTACTACGCCGAGCAGGGCCGTCAGGTCGACATCATCAAGCTGTACGGCTCGATGGAGCTGGCACCGCTGATCAACCTGGCCGACAAGATCATCGACGTGGTCGACACCGGCAATACCCTGCGTGCCAACGGCCTGGAACCCCAGGAACTGATCGCCACCATCAGCTCCCGGCTGGTGGTCAACAAGGCCTCGATGAAGATGCAGCACGCACGCATCCAGAGCCTGATCGACGCCTTGCGTCTGGCCGTGGAATCGCGACACCGCGGCTGACTTCTGCGCGCGACCTTCGCTGTCGCGCCCGTCTATCCGCGTCATAGCCAATTTTCTCGGGTGCCCGCGCGGATGGACTGGTAGCTTAGGGCGCCTGAGCATCCGCCATTTACCGAGGCCTTAGCCATGACCACGTCCACTGCAATTCGCCGACTCAACGCTGCTGACCCGGATTTCGCCCGACATCTGGATCATCTGCTGAGCTGGGAAAGCGTGTCTGACGATGCGGTCAACCAGCGGGTGCTGGACATCATCAAGGCCGTGCGCGAGCGCGGCGACGCGGCGCTGGTGGAATTCACCCAGCGTTTCGACGGCGTCCAGGCCACCTCCATCGATGACCTGATCCTGGGGCGCGAGCGCCTGGAGCTGGCCCTGAGTCGCATCACCCCGGCGCAGCGCGAGGCGCTGGAAACCGCCGCCCGCCGGGTGCGCAGCTACCACGAAAGGCAGAAGCAGGACTCCTGGACCTACACCGAGGCCGACGGCACCGTGCTGGGCCAGAAGGTCACGCCGCTGGACCGCGCCGGGCTGTACGTACCGGGTGGCAAGGCGTCGTACCCTTCGTCGGTACTGATGAACGCGATTCCGGCCAAGGTTGCCGGGGTGTCCGAAGTGGTCATGGTGGTACCCACCCCGCGTGGTGAAATCAACGAGCTGGTGC
Organism: Pseudomonas sp. 8209; assembly: GCF_028682105.1. Lineage (NCBI taxonomy): Bacteria > Pseudomonadati > Pseudomonadota > Gammaproteobacteria > Pseudomonadales > Pseudomonadaceae > Pseudomonas > Pseudomonas sp. 8209. Next base: position 577,221 of record NZ_JANIAH010000002.1, on the reverse strand, counting down.
TGGCTGCGGCGTGCATCGCCGGGGTCGACCGGGTGTTCACCATCGGTGGCGCCCAGGCGGTTGCCGCACTGGCCTACGGCACCGAGAGCGTGCCGCAGGTAGACAAGGTGGTCGGCCCGGGCAACATCTACGTGGCCACCGCCAAGCGCCATGTGTTCGGCCAGGTGGGCATCGACATGATTGCCGGCCCGTCGGAGATCCTTGTGGTGTGCGACGGCCAGACCGACCCGGACTGGATCGCCATGGACCTGTTCTCCCAGGCCGAGCATGACGAAGACGCCCAGGCGATTCTGGTCAGCCCCGATGCCGAGTTCCTCGACCGCGTGGCCGCAAGCATCGACAAGCTGCTGCCGGGCATGGACCGCGCCGAGATCATCCAGACCTCCATCAATGGCCGTGGCGCACTGATCCACGTGCGCGACATGCAGCAGGCCATCGAGGTGGCCAACCGCATCGCCCCCGAGCACCTGGAGTTGTCGGTGGCCGACCCGCAGGCCTGGTTGCCGCAGATCCGCCACGCCGGTGCGATCTTCATGGGCCGCCACACCAGCGAGGCGCTGGGCGACTACTGCGCCGGCCCCAACCACGTGCTGCCTACCTCCGGTACCGCACGGTTCTCCTCGCCGCTGGGGGTGTACGACTTCCAGAAGCGTTCCTCGATCATCTTCTGTTCCGAGCAGGGCGCTTCGGACCTGGGTCGCACTGCGTCGGTGCTGGCCCGTGGCGAATCCCTGAGCGCGCACGCACGCAGCGCCGAATACCGCATCCTTGGCGATCACACCCCTGTCGATAAAGAGGGCAACTGAGCATGAGCAAATTCTGGAGCCCCTTCGTCAAGGACCTGGTGCCTTACGTGCCGGGCGAGCAGCCCAAGCTGAGCAAGCTGGTCAAGCTCAACACCAACGAAAACCCCTATGGCCCTTCGCCAAAGGCGCTGGAGGCCATGCGCGGCGAGCTCAACGACAACCTGCGCCTGTACCCGGACCCCAATGGCGACCGGCTCAAGCAGGCGGTGGCCAGCTACTACGGCGTGCAGGCCAGCCAGGTGTTCCTGGGCAACGGTTCGGACGAAGTGCTCGCGCACATTTTCCACGGCCTGTTCCAGCACGATGCGCCGCTGCTGTTCCCCGACATCAGCTACAGCTTCTACCCGGTGTACTGCGGCCTGTACGGCATCCCGTATGAGGCGGTAGCGCTGGACGAGCAGTTCCAGATTCGTGTCGAGGATTACCAGCGCGCCAACGGCGGCATCATCTTCCCCAACCCGAACGCACCCACTGGCTGCCTGCTGGCGCTGGAGGCAGTCGAGCAGATGCTGCAGGCCAACCCTGATTCGGTGGTGGTGGTCGACGAAGCCTACATCGACTTCGGCGGCCAGACCGCCATCAGCCTGGTGGACCGCTACCCGAACCTGCTGGTGACCCAGACCTTGTCCAAGTCGCGTTCCCTGGCCGGCCTGCGGGTCGGGCTGGCGGTCGGCCACCCGGACCTGATCGAGGCGCTGGAGCGCATCAAGAACAGCTTCAACTCCTATCCGCTGGATCGCCTGGCCATCGTCGGCGCGGCGGCGGCGTTCGAGGACCAGGCGTATTTCGAACAGACCTGCCGTCAGGTGATCGACAGCCGGGAGCAGCTGGTGGCGCAGTTGACCGACCGCGGTTTCCAGGTGCTGCCGTCGGCGGCCAACTTCATCTTTGCCCGTCACCCCGAGCAGGATGCCGCTGCGCTGGCGGCCAAGTTGCGCGAGCAGGGCGTGATCGTGCGCCACTTCAAGCAGCAGCGCATCGCGCAGTTCCTGCGTATCAGCATCGGTACGCCCGAGCAGAACCAGGCGCTGCTTGACGCCTTGAACTGATAGCGCCTTGCAATCGCCAGCTAGGCGGGCTCCTGCGGGAGCCCGCCTAGCTGGCGATTGCATCGACGTGGCCCGACAGGCTATTCTCCGTTCCTCAGATTCGTCCGATGATTGGATGTAAGCACGTCAAATGACTCAACTCATCAAACGCTCCCTTGTCGAGCAGGCCGTCGAACAACTGCGCCAGCGCGTCGCCGATGGCGCCTGGGCCGTCGGCCAGCGCCTGCCCACCGAGCCCGAACTGGCCCTGGAACTGGGCATCAGCCGCAATACCGTGCGTGAAGCGATGCGCGTGCTCGCCTTCAGCGGCCTGGTCGAAGTGCGCCAGGGCGACGGTACCTACCTGCGCGCCAATGTCGACCCGCTGGCCACCGTGCAGGTGCTGTCGCGTTGCAGCCTCGAGCAGGCCCGCGAAACCCGGCACATCCTCGAAGCCGAGGCCATCGGGCTGGCGGCGCTGCGCCGCACCGACGACGACCTCAAGGGGCTGCATGAAGCCCTGCAGCACAGCGCCGAGCACTTTCACGACGACCTCGACAGCTACGTGGCCTGCGACCTGGTGTTTCACCAGCGCCTGGTGGACGCCGCACACAACCCGGCATTGAGCGAGCTGTACCGCTACTTCTCCGCCGTGGTGGCGTGCGCCGTGCACCACAACATGCGCGAATCGCGTTGCCAGGGCGTGTTCGACCTGCACCGCGACATCCTGCAGGCGGTCGAGCAACGCGACCCGGAACGGGCCAAGGCCCTGAGCAGAACCCTTATCAATGAAGCCTGACGCAGAGACAGCCATGCCCAAACCCAACCCGCCGCTCGAAGAACTCCTGATCGACGCCGAAGCCGACGACGCCCAGCTGCAACCGCCCGCCGTGCTGCAGCGCCCGTGGCTGTTGCTGCTGGGGCTGGTACTGGTGGCACTGAACCTGCGCCCGGCGCTGTCGAGCATGGCGCCGTTGCTCGGGCAGGTGTCCCACAGCCTGGGGCTGAGTGCTTCGCAGGCCGGCCTGCTGACCACGCTGCCGGTACTGTGCCTGGGCCTGTTCGCGCCGCTGGCACCGATCCTGGCGCGTCGCTTCGGCAGCGAGCGGGTGGTGCTGGGCATTCTGCTCACGCTGGCGTGCGGTATCTTGCTGCGCAGCTCGCTGGGCAGTGTGGGGCTGTTTGCCGGCAGCATCCTGGCCGGGGCCAGCATCGGCGTGATTGGCGTGCTGCTGCCGGGCATCGTCAAGCGTGACTTCCCCAAGCATGCCGGCGCCCTGACCGGCGTGTACACCATGGCCCTGTGCCTGGGCGCGGCCCTGGCGGCCGGCGCCACCGTGCCGTTGAGCCAGCACTTCGACGACAGCTGGGCGCTGGGCCTGGGTGTCTGGCTGATTCCGGCGGTGGTGGCGGCGCTGTTCTGGCTGCCCCAGGCGCGCCACGGGCATGGCAAGCATGCGGTGGCTTATCGGGTGAGGGGGCTGCTGCGCGATCCGCTGGCCTGGCAGGTGACCCTGTACATGGGCCTGCAGTCGTCGCTGGCGTACATCGTGTTCGGCTGGCTGCCCTCGATTCTGATCGGCCGTGGCCTGAGCCCGACCGAGGCCGGGCTGGTGCTGTCCGGTTCGGTGATCGTGCAACTGGCCAGTGCCCTGACCGCGCCGTGGCTGGCCACCCGTGGCAAGGACCAGCGCCTGGCCATCGTGCTGGTGATGCTGCTGACCCTGGCCGGCCTGTTCGGCTGCCTGTATGCCCCGTTAGGCGGGCTGTGGGGCTGGGCGGTGGTACTGGGTATCGGGCAGGGCGGCACCTTTGCCCTGGCGCTGACCCTGATCGTGTTGCGGTCGAAGGACTCGCATGTGGCGGCCAACCTGTCGAGCATGGCCCAGGGCATCGGCTATACCCTGGCCTCGATGGGGCCGTTCGCGGTGGGCCTGGTGCATGACGTGACCGGTGGCTGGGACGCAGTGGGCTGGATCTTCGCGGTGCTGGGCGTGGGTGCGATCGGTTTCGGGCTCAAGGCCGGGCGGGCGTTGCAGGTGGGTGTGGTCAGCGAACGGGTCTGACTTCGCGTGGCTGCCATCGCGGGTCTGCACTGCACCTGTGGGAGCGGGCCTGACCCGCGATGGGGCACATCATTCGCACCGTAGATACCCGTAGCTTTCAGCCATCACTCGGCCTATCGTTCACGTCCGTTCCCCTGTAATGGACCGCGCCCATGAGCGACGCCAACATCGCGCTGATCACACGTTTCTACCAGGCCTTCCAGCGCCTCGACGCCGAGGCCATGGTCGCCTGCTACAGCCCCGAGGTGGTGTTCAGCGACCCGGCCTTCGGTACCCTGCGTGGCAAGGACGCCGCCGACATGTGGCGCATGCTCGCCAGTCGCGCCAAGGATTTCTCCCTGACCTTCGACAGCGTGCGCGCCGACGAGCGCAGCGCCACTGCGCACTGGGTGGCCACCTACCTGTTCAGCCAGACCGGTCGCGTGGTGGTCAACGACATTCAGGCACGTTTCGTGATCCGCGACGGGTTGATCGTCGAGCATCACGATCATTTCGACCTGTGGCGCTGGGCCCGCCAGGCGCTGGGTACCAAGGGCCTGCTGCTGGGCTGGACACCGCTGGTACAGGGCAAGATTCGCCAACAGGCGGCAAAAGGCCTGCGCGCATTTCAGGCCGGGCGTTGACGGGGTAAGCTGTCGCCTTCACCCCTGTACGCAGATGCCCGTGACCGAAACCCCCACCTCTCGCAAACCCTGGTATGTCTATCTGGTACGCACCGCCAACGGTTCGTTGTACTGCGGCATCAGCGACAACCCCGAGCGCCGTTTCAATGCCCATCAGAGCGGCCGCGGTGCGCGTTACTTCAGCACCAGCCCGGCAGTGGCGCTGGTGTATGTGGAAGCCTGGCCGGACAAGGCCGAGGCGCTGCGCCAGGAACGCCTGGTGAAGAAGCTGCGCAAGTCGGCCAAGGAGGCACTGGTGGCCTCCTGGACGGGGCTCAGTCCTTGCGACGCTTGAGCTGATCGGTGAGCTGGGTGGGCAGGCCCTTGATGATCAGGGTGCCGGCCTCTTCGTCGTACTCGATCTTCGAGCCCAGCAGGTGTGCCTCGAAGCTGATCGACAGGCCCTCGGCGCGGCCGGTGAAGCGGCGGAACTGGTTCAGGGTGCGCTTGTCGGCCGGGATCTCCGGCGACAGGCCGTAGTCCTTGTTGCGGATATGGTCATAGAAGGCCCGTGGGCGGTCCTCGTCGATCAGTTCCGACAGCTCGCTCAGGGTCACTGGCTCGCCTGCCTTGGTCTGGCTGGTGGCGTACTCGACCAGGGTCTGGGTCTTTTCGCGGGCGGCTTCCTCGGGCAGGTCCTCGCTCTCGACGAAGTCGCTGAAGGCCTTGAGCAGGGTGCGGGTCTCTCCCGGGCCGTCGACGCCTTCCTGGCAGCCGATGAAGTCGCGGAAGTACTCCGAGACCTTCTTGCCGTTCTTGCCTTTGATGAACGAGATGTACTGCTTGGACTGCTTGTTGTTCTGCCACTCGGAGATGTTGATGCGAGCAGCCAGGTGCAGCTGGCCCAGGTCCAGGTGGCGCGAGGTGGTCACGTCCAGGTCGGCGTTCACCGCCACACCTTCGCTGTGGTGCAGCAGGGCGATGGCCAGGTAGTCGGTCATGCCTTGCTGGTAGTGGGCGAACAGTACGTGGCCACCGGTGGACAGGTTCGACTCTTCCATCAGTTTCTGCAGGTGCTCGACGGCCACGCGGCTGAAGGCGGTGAAGGTCTTGCCTTCATCCAGGTATTCCTTCAACCAGCCGCTGAACGGATGGGCGCCGGACTCGGCGTGGAACAGGCCCCAGGCTTTGCCCTGTTTGGCGTTGTAGCTGTCGTTGAGGTCGGCCAGCAGGTTCTCGATGGCGGTCGACTCGGCCAGTTCCGAGTCGCGTGCGTGCAGCACGGCAGGGCTGCCATCGGGTTTCTTGTCGATCAGGTGGACGATGCAATGACGGATCGGCATGGGATTCTCGGCTGAAAATAGGGCGCGACATACAGCGCTGCAAAGCGGCCAAGTGTAACCCAGCCGGGGGCTTGAGCAGGGTATGGATGTGTGTCGACGCAAGGGTTGTTCATTTTTTGTGCGATTTTTTGCGAAATTTGCTGCAAACCCCCGAAAAACCAGAACATTTGGCCTGTGGGAGGCGGATATTTATCGCTTCGTGTGGTAGTTTTGCCCGGTCTTGCGCACCGCGTGTGGCGCATTGCTGGCAGACCGCTGATGTCACGTCGAACCAAACGCATTTTTGTGTATCTACATACGCGATTGGCAATGGATATACCCCGGACCGCCGAAGACTCGCGGGTCTGGGCCGATGGCTGACGCTGCACTCTGCAAACCAACTGAATTTGATAGGGAAGGAACACCACCATGGCATTGACCAAAGACCAACTGATCGCCGATATCGCCGAAGCTATCGACGCGCCGAAAACCACCGCGCGTAACGCTCTGGAGCAACTGGGCCAGATCGTTGCTGATCAACTGGAAAATGGCAGCGAAATCACCCTGCCGGGTATCGGCAAGCTGAAGATCACCGAGCGTCCTGCCCGTACCGGTCGTAACCCTTCGACTGGCGCCGCCATCGAAATCGCTGCCAAGAAAGTCGTCAAGTTCGTTCCAGCCAAAGTGCTGACCGACGCTGTAAACAAGTAATTGTAAACAGCTTCTGAAAACCGCGTCCGGTGCGAGCCAGGCGCGGTTTTTTTGTGGGTGCTGCGCATGCCCCTAGGGGGCGGGTTTCGTCCAGCGCAGCTGGCGCCACGCAGCGCGCGCCTGAGGTGTCTGGAAGGTCCAGGCCACCAGGCGGCTCTGCTTCTGCCCCTGGCCCATCTCCAGCACGCGGTGCTCTACTGCGCCGGCCTTGTTCAGGGCCGCCTCGATACCCGGCAGGTTCGATGCCTTCGACACCAGGCTGCTGAACCACAGCACCTGCTGGCCCAGGGCCACGCTTTCATTCACCAGCTGGCTGACAAAGCGGATTTCACCGCCTTCGCACCACAGCTCGTTGTTCTGCCCGCCAAAGTTCAGTACCGGCAGCTTGCGCTTGGGGTCGGCCTTGCCCAGCGCCCGCCATTTGCGCTGGCTGCCACGGGTGGCTTCGTCACGCGAGGCGTGGAAAGGCGGGTTGCACAGGGTAACGTCGAAGCGTTCGTCGCTCTTGAGCAGGCCGGCGAGGATCTGCCGCGCATTGCCCTGCTGGCGCAGGCTGATGACCTTGCCCAGCCCGTTGGCCTGCACGATGGCCTTGGCGGCGCCCAGGGCCACCGGGTCGATGTCCGAGCCCAGGAAGCGCCAGCGGTAGTCGACGTGACCCAGCAGCGGATAGATGCAGTTGGCCCCGACCCCCACATCCAGTGCCTGGATCATCGCACCCCGCGGAATCTCGCCACCGTTGTCGGTGGCCAGCAGGTCGGCCAGACCATGCAGGTAGTCGGCGCGGCCGGGTATGGGCGGGCACAGGTAGTCGGCCGGGATGTCCCAGTGCTGGATGCCGTACTGGGCCTTGAGCAGGGCGCGGTTGAACCCGCGCACTGCCTCGGGGTCGGCGAAATCGATGCTCGGCTTGCCGTGGGGGTTGGTGATCATGAAGCGGCCCAGCTCGGGGCTGCTCTTGATCAGTTGCGGGAAGTCGTAGCGACCCTGGTGGCGGTTGCGCGGGTGCAGGGTGGGTTTGTTGGGTGTGGTCATGAAAGTCCCATAAAAAACGCCGGCAAGACGGGCCCCCTGTAGGAGCCGGCCTTGCCGGCGATGCAAGGCGCAGCCTTGCCAGTGCAGGTAGCAGGGCAGTGTCGCCTGCTTCGCCGGCAAGGCCGGCTCCTACAGTCAGTGAGTATTACAAGGCGGCAATCCGCGCATGCTGCTCGGTGAAGTTGGCCAGGGCCTGTTCGGCCTCGGCCAGCTTGGCGCGCTCCTTGTCGATCACCGCAGGCGGCGCCTTGTCGACGAACGCCGGGTTGGACAGCTTGCCGCCCACCCGCTGCACTTCGCCTTGCAGGCGCTGGATTTCCTTGTTCAGACGCGCCAGCTCGGCATCCTTGTCGATCAGCCCGGCCATCGGCACCAGCACCTGCAGGTCACCGACCAGGGCGGTGGCGCTCAGCGGCGCCTCGTCCTGCTCGCCCAGCACGGTGAAGGATTCGATCTTGGCCAGCTTCTTGAGCAGTGCCTCGTTTTCCTGCAGCCGGCGCACGTCTTCGGCACTGGCGTTCTTGAGGAACAGCTGCAATGGCTTGCCCGGGCCGATGTTCATTTCGCCACGGATGTTGCGCACGCCCAGCATCAGTTCCTTGAGCCACTCGATATCGCCTTCGGCCGCTTCATCGATGCGGCTTTCGTTGGCCACCGGCCACGGCTGCAGCATGATGGTCTTGCCTTCGATACCGGCCAGCGGCGCCAGGCGCTGCCAGATTTCCTCGGTGATGAACGGCATGAACGGGTGCGCCAGGCGCAGCGCCACTTCCAGCACGCGGACCAGGGTGCGGCGGGTGCCGCGCTGGCGTTCGACCGGTGCGTTCTCGTCCCACAGTACCGGCTTGGACAGCTCCAGGTACCAGTCGCAGTACTGGTTCCAGATGAACTCGTACAGCGCCTGGGCGGCCAGGTCGAAGCGGAACTGGTCCAGCTGGCGGGTCACTTCGGCTTCGGTGCGCTGCAGCTGCGAGATGATCCAGCGGTCGGCCAGCGACAGCTCGTAGGCCTCGCCGTTCTGGCCGCAGTCCTCGCCCTTGTCCAGCACGTAGCGCGCGGCGTTCCAGATCTTGTTGCAGAAGTTGCGATAGCCTTCGACGCGGCCCATGTCGAACTTGATGTCGCGACCGGTGGACGCCAGCGAGCAGAAGGTGAAGCGCAGGGCATCGGTGCCGTAGCTGGCGATGCCTTCGGGGAACTCGGCCTTGGTCTGCTTGGCGATCTTGTCGGCCAGCTTGGGCTGCATCAGGCCGCTGGTGCGTTTCTCCAGCAGCGCGTCCAGGGTGATGCCGTCGACGATGTCCAGCGGGTCGAGCACGTTGCCCTTGGACTTGGACATCTTCTGGCCCTGGCCATCACGAACCAGACCATGCACGTACACGGTCTTGAACGGCACTTGCGGGGTACCGTCCTCGTTCTTCACCAGATGCATGGTCAACATGATCATCCGGGCAACCCAGAAGAAGATGATGTCGAAACCGGTCACCAGCACGTCGGTGGAGTGGAAGGTCTTGAGGAATTCGGTCTGCTGCGGCCAGCCCAGGGTGGAGAAGGTCCACAGGCCCGAGCTGAACCAGGTGTCGAGCACGTCGTTGTCCTGGTTCAGGACCACGTCGTCGCCCAGCTGGTGCTTGGCGCGCACTTCTTCTTCGCTGCGCCCCACATAGACCTTGCCCGACACGTCGTACCAGGCCGGAATGCGGTGGCCCCACCACAGCTGGCGGCTGATGCACCAGTCCTGGATGTCGCGCATCCAGGAGAAGTACATGTTCTCGTACTGCTTGGGCACGAACTGGATGCGGCCGTCTTCGACAGCGGCGATCGCAGGCTCGGCCAGCGGCTTGGTCGACACGTACCACTGGTCGGTCAGCCATGGCTCGATGATGGTGCCGGAGCGGTCGCCCTTGGGCACTTTCAAGGCGTGGTCGTCGACGCTGACCAGTAGGCCTGCGGCATCCAGGTCGGCAACGATCTGCTTGCGCGCCACGAAGCGGTCGAGGCCGGCGTAGGCGGCAGGCAGGCTGGCGTCCAGGCTTTCGTTCAGGCTGCCGTCGAGGTTGAACACCTGGGCTGCCGGCAGCACCGCGGCGTTCTTGTCGAAGATGTTGAGCAGCGGCAGGTTGTGGCGCTTGCCGACTTCGTAGTCGTTGAAGTCGTGGGCCGGGGTGATCTTCACGCAGCCGGTGCCGAATTCGGGGTCGCAGTAGTCATCGGCGATGATCGGGATCAGGCGACCGACCAGCGGCAGCTTGACGAACTTGCCGATCAGCGCCTGGTAGCGCTCGTCGTTCGGGTTGACGGCCACGGCGGCGTCGCCGAGCAGGGTTTCCGGACGGGTGGTGGCGACCACCAGGTGGTCCTTGCCGTCGGCCGTGGTGGCACCGTCGGCCAGCGGGTAGCGCAGGTTCCACAGATGGCCTTTCTCGTCGTGGCTTTCCACTTCGAGGTCGGAGATCGCCGTGTGCAGCTTGGTGTCCCAGTTGACCAGGCGCTTGCCGCGGTAGATCAGGCCGTCTTCATGCAGGCGCACGAAGGCTTCCTTGACCGCTTCGGACAGGCCGTCGTCCATGGTGAAGCGCTCGCGGCTCCAGTCTACCGACGAGCCCAGGCGGCGGATCTGGCGGCTGATGTTGCCACCGGACTGATCCTTCCATTCCCAGACTTTCTCGAGGAATTTGTCGCGGCCCAGGTCGTGACGGTTCTGGCCCTTGGCCTCCAGTTGACGCTCCACCAGCATCTGCGTGGCGATGCCGGCGTGGTCGGTGCCTGGTTGCCACAGGGTGTTGCGACCCTGCATGCGGCGAAAACGGATCAGGGCGTCCATGATCGCGTTGTTGAAGCCGTGACCCATGTGCAGGCTGCCGGTCACGTTCGGCGGCGGGATCATGATGGTGTACGAATCGCCCGCGCCTTGCGGGGCGAAATAATTCTCTGACTCCCAGGTGTTGTACCAGGAAGTTTCAATGGCGTGCGGCTGGTAGGTCTTATCCATGCGCGGCGGGACCCTATGGCATTTATTCAGGAAAGCCGAGAAGTATAGCGGGGATAAGGGCCGGGGCGTAGCGTGAGGTGCGGGAGTGGGGCAAAAAACTGTGGGGAATTCTTCGCGTAGGAGCCGGCCTTGCCGGCGAAGCGAGCCAAAGGCTCGCCCCCCCGTTTTTGATTACGAGCGTGAGTTCAACAACCGCTCCAGGCGGGCATCCAGGCGCCGCTTGATCTCGTTCTCGATATGCGGGGTAAAGTCCTTGATCACATCCTGCATGATCAACTGCGCCGCCGCGCGCAGTTCGCTGTCCAGGTGCAGCAGGGTGTCCTGGCGGCGCGCCTGCGGGTCGGGCTCGGCAGCCGGCTCGGCAGCCACCGGGGCCCGCGCTGCCGGTTCGGCCGGCTCGAGCAGCAACGGTATCTGCTCCTCGACGGTCTCGGTCAGCAGTGGCGGTTCCAGGGCATCGTCACCCAGCAACTGGCGAATCGACTCCAGATCGTCCAGCAAATGCGCAGGTTTTGGCATGGGGGCAGGTTTGTCCATCATCAGAGTCGCTGTAAACGGTGGTCTTGCAGAGCATAGCCCTGTTCACGGTAGAAACGGAAACTCTCCCGCGCCGCCGCACGAATGGCCGGCTCCTCCACCACGATCTCGGCAATGCGGGCAAAGCGTGCGGCAAAACCGGGTACCTTCAGGTCGAGATTGACCAGCAGGTCCTGATGATCGCCCGGGTCGTCACCGACCCCCAGCGCCACCGCGCCGTGCGGGTCGTCCTCGAGCGCGCTGTGGGGCACGAAGGCCTCGCCCTTGAACGCCCACAGCCGCGCATCCAGCTCGTCGCGCTGGGCCGCATCGCTGCAGTTGAGGTACACGCGGTGCCCAAGGCGCCAGGCCTTTTCGCACAGCTTGCAGGCGAAATCCAGCCGCGCGGCAGGCGCGGGGCTGGGCAGGATATAGAAGTCGACTTTGCTCATGGTGGGGTGGCCCACCGGCTACGCCTTGCAGCGCGGCCGGTGGACGGCGCCTCAGGCGTTGGCGCGGTCGAGCAGGTATTGGGTCAGCAGCGGTACCGGGCGGCCAGTGGCGCCCTTGTCCTTGCCGCCACTGGTCCAGGCCGTGCCGGCGATGTCCAGGTGGGCCCAGTGGTAGGCCTTGGCAAAGCGCGACAGGAAGCAGCCGGCGGTAATGCTGCCCGCCTTCGGGCCGCCGATGTTGGCGATGTCGGCGAACGGGCTGTCGAGCTGCTCCTGGTATTCGTCGAACAGCGGCAGTTGCCAGGCGCGGTCGTCGGCACGCTTGCCGGCGTCCAGCAGTTGGCCGATCAGTTCGTCGTCGTTGCCCATCAGGCCCGAGGTATGGCTGCCCAGGGCGACGATGCAGGCGCCGGTCAGGGTGGCGATGTCGATCACTGCCTGCGGCTTGAAGCGCTCCACGTAGGTCAGTGCGTCGCACAGCACCAGGCGGCCTTCGGCGTCGGTGTTGAGGATTTCGACGGTCTGCCCGCTCATGGTGGTGACGATGTCGCCCGGACGGCTGGCGCCACCGCTGGGCATGTTCTCGGCACAGGCCAGTACACACACCAGGTTGATCGGCAGCTTGAGTTCGAGCACGGCACGCAGGGTGCCGAACACGCTGGCTGCACCGCCCATGTCGTACTTCATTTCATCCATGCCGGCACCGGGCTTGAGGCTGATGCCCCCGGTGTCGAAGGTGATGCCCTTGCCCACCAGTACGTAAGGCTTCTCGCTCTTCTTGGCGGCGCCCTGGTAGCTGAGCACGATCAGGCGTGGCGGCTGATCGCTGCCCTGGCCCACGGCGTAGAACGCGCCCATGCCCAGGTCCTTGATCTTCTTCTCGTCCAGCACCTCGACCTTGAGGCCCTTGAACTCCTTGCCCAGCGCCTTGGCCTGTTCGGCCAGATAGCTTGGGTGGCAGATGTTCGGCGGCAGGTTGCCCAGGTCGCGGGTGAAGCCCATGCCGTTGGCGATCGCGGTGGCGTGCTTGACGGCGCGCTCCACCTCGGCCAGGCCGGCCTTGTCGCTGAGCAGGGTGATCTTCTTCAGGGCGATCGGCTCGGCCTTCTTGCTCTTGTAATGATCGAATACATATTGACCATCGAGCAGGCTCTCGGCCAGCAGGCGTACCTTGCCGTAGTTGGCATCGCGGCCGGTCACGGCAACGTCGTCCAGTGCCAGCACCGCATCGCTGCCAGCCAGGCCCTTGAGCACGTTGAGCACGCTGCCCGCCAGCTTGCGCCAGGCGCGGTCGGCAAGGGCGTCCTTGCCGGTCCCCACCAGCAACACGCGCTCGGCCTTGACCCCGGCCAGGCCTTGCAGCAGCAGGGTCTGGCCGACCTTGCCGGCCAGGTCGCCGCGCTTGAGCACTGCGCTCAGGGCGCCGTTGCTGGCGTCGTCCACGGCCTTGGCGGTAGCGCCCAGTGTGCGGCCTTCACCCACGCTCAGTACCAGGGTGGCGGTTTTCAAGGATGCTGCGGCTACGCTTTTTACAACCAATTCCATGTCAGGGTCCCCGAATGAACTGTCAGTGCGCGCTGGCGGTGCAGGCGCTCGAAGCGGCCTGGCGCGCCGTGGCGGGCCAGTCAGAAAGCGCCCAGTTTGAGCCTGCGGCGGGCGCGCTGACAACCCCGAGATGAAGCTTTGCACGGCGCCAAGTGACAGGCACGGCCATTCACAGGATAATGCGCGCACTTTTGTCCGGGTTCGCCTTTGGCGGGCGGGCGACTATCTTGGTTGCAACGTTTTCCCTTGTTCGGCTGTCCGAGCCTGACAACCCAGGAGTGTCTGGTTTGATCGTCTTCCGTTATCTGTCCCGCGAGGTCCTGGTGACCTTGAGTGCCGTCAGCGCTGTGCTGCTGGTCATCATCATGAGCGGGCGCTTCATCAAATACCTGGCCCAGGCGGCCCAGGGCATGCTCGATCCGGGCGTACTGTTCCTGATCATGGGCTACCGCCTGCCGGGCTTTCTGCAACTGATCCTGCCGCTGGGCCTGTTTCTGGGCATCCTGCTGGCCTACGGCCGGCTATACCTGGAAAGCGAGATGACCGTGCTCTCGGCAACCGGCATGAGCCAGCAGCGCCTGCTGGGCATGACCCTGATGCCGGCTGCACTGATCGCGGTGCTGGTAGCCTGGCTGAGCCTGAGCCTGGCGCCCCAGGGCGTGACCCAGGTATCGCAGATCATCAACCAGCAGGATGCGCTGACCGAGTTCGACACCCTGGTGCCGGGCCGCTTCCAGAACCTGCGCGACGGTTCGCGGGTCACCTACACCGAGCAGCTGTCGGATGACCGTTCAAAGCTGGCTGGCGTGTTCATTTCCGAGAAGCGCCTGTCCCAGGACAAGAGCAAGGACCGTGGCATCTCCGTGCTGGTGGCCGAAAAGGGCCGTCAGGAAGTGCAGGCCGACGGCAACCGCTACCTGATCCTTGAAAACGGCTACCGCTACGACGGCAACCCGGGCCAGGCCGATTACCGCGCCATCAAGTACGACACCTACGGTGTGCTGCTGCCCAAGCCGGAGGTCAGCCAGGAAGTCACCGAGCGCGAGGCCATCCCGACGTCCGAACTGATCGGCAGTACCGGGCTGCGCGAGCGTGCCGAACTGCAGTGGCGCCTGTCGCTGCCGCTGCTGGTGTTCATCGTGACCCTGATGGCGGTGCCGCTGTCGCGGGTCAACCCGCGCCAGGGCCGTTTCCTCAAGCTGCTGCCGGCGATCCTTCTGTATATGGCTTACCTGACGATTCTGATTGCCGCCCGCGGCGCCCTGGAGAAAGGCAAGTTGCCGATCGGCCTGGGCCTGTGGCCGGTGCATGGGCTGTTCCTGCTGATCGGCCTGGGCCTGATGTTCTGGGAACCGCTGCGCCTCAAGCGCGCCAGCCGTCGTGCGGAGGTGGCCCGTGGCTAAACTCGATCGCTACATCGGCCAGAGCGTGTTCATGGCCATCCTCGCCGTGCTGGGGATCATCCTCGGCCTGGCGTCGCTGTTCGCCTTCATCGACGAGATGGGCGACATCAGCGATACCTACACCTTGTGGGACGCGGGCAACTACGTGCTGCTGACCGCGCCACGGCGCCTGTACGACATGCTGCCGATGGCCGCGCTGATCGGCTGCCTGATCGGCCTGGGCAGCCTGGCCAGCAGCAGCGAACTGACCATCATGCGCGCTGCCGGCGTGTCCATCGGGCGCATCGTGTGGGCGGTCATGAAGCCGATGCTGGTACTGATGCTGATCGGCGTGCTGATGGGCGAGTACCTGGCACCCGTGACCGAGAACAAGGCCCAGGCCGACCGTTCGCTGGCGCAGGGTGGCGGTGAGGCGCAAAGCTCCAAGCGCGGCCTGTGGCACCGCCAGGGCGAAGAGTTCGTGCACATCAACACCGTGCAGCCCAATGGGCTGTTGCTGGGCGTGACGCGTTATCGCTTCGACAACGAGCGTCACATGCAGACCTCCAGCTTTGCGCGCAGGGCGCAATACACCCAGGGCCACTGGGAACTGACCGACGTGACCACCACGCACTTCCGTGGGGACCACACCGAAGTCATCCACAATGCCGAGGAGCGCTGGGACGTCGCGCTGACCCCCGAGCTGCTCAGCACCGTGGTACTGGCGCCCGAGTCGCTGTCGATCAGCGGGCTGTGGGACTACATTCATTACCTCTCCGACCAGGGCCTGAACAACGCGCGCTACTGGCTGGCGTTCTGGACCAAGGTGCTGCAACCGGTGGTCACGGCGGCGCTGGTACTGATGGCGGTGTCGTTCATCTTCGGCCCGCTGCGTTCGGTGACGCTGGGCCAGCGGGTGTTCACCGGGGTGCTGGTGGGCTTCGTGTTCCGCATCGCCCAGGACCTGCTGGGCCCTTCGAGCCAGGTGTTCGGCTTCCCGCCGCTGCTGGCGGTGGTGATCCCGGCGGCAATCTGTGCGCTGGCGGGGGTGTGGTTGCTACGCAGGGCGGGGTAGCGATTACCCTGGCCAACAAAAAGCCGACCTCAGGGTCGGCTTTTTCATTGGTTGCCTGTGCCGGCGAACGGCGCGCTGCGGTTCTACTTCTTGCGCTTGGGAATCCGCACCAGCTGGGTTTCCGAGTACATGTCATGCCAGGCGCGTTTTTTCTTGTCCACCAGCGACCACAGAAACCCCAGGCCCAGGCACAGCCACGACGCAATCGACACCACAAAGCGCAGCAGTGCCTGCCACAGGCTGATGGCACTGCCGTCGGCATTCTGCACGCGGATGCCCCATACCTGCATGCCAAGTGTCTGGCCGCCGTGGGTCCAGAACTTGGCGAAGAAGCCGAACAGCATGAACAGCAGAACGGTCGACAGCAATGGATCGCCATCCAGCGCCCCCGCCTCGGTCAGGGCGCGCATGCGCGTCTCGCCGATGATCGCCATCTGCACCATCTTGTACACCAGCGTGGTCACCATCAGCAGGGCGGTGCACAACAGGAAGTCATAGAACATCGCGGCCAGGCGACGGCCCAGGCCGACCACGGGGAACTCGCCCTGTGGTTGAAGAAGTTGCTTGGGCATGCGCTCAGGCTCCGGGTGACAAAGCGCCCATTCTACGGAATTGCGCGCACAAAAAAGCCCCTGCTGTTGCCAGCAGGGGCTCTTTCGTTGATGAAGATCAGGCTTCGGCTTGAACTTCGTCGGCTTGCATGCCTTTTTGGCCCTGCACAGCAACGAAGGTCACTTTCTGGCCTTCTTTCAGGCTCTTGAAGCCGTTGCCCTGAATAGCGCGGAAGTGTACGAACAGATCCGGACCGCTCTCTGGAGTGATGAAACCAAAACCTTTCTCGTCGTTAAACCACTTGACGGTACCGCTCTGACGTTGGGACATTGTCTTATTTCCTTTGAAACTTAGAATTAGTAACAGTTTCTTTCATTGAAAGAGTACTGGGCTGGGTTGCAGGAAAGTAAGAGACGTCGAACGGGTTGTAGCAAAACTCGGCGCTACTGCCCAGGTCACGAACCATAGCGACCCATGCAAACACAGTGCAGTGAATCTACACTCATTTCGATTGCAAAAACAAGTCCCGCAGAGCGCCGCACCACGGGGCCTGGCGGGAAATTTCCGGGGCTGTTTGCGGGCCGCTGTCGGGCGTGTTCGAAAGTTGTAAAACGCGTTCGAAAACGAATATCCCGAACGCGCCATGACACCTTGTTTCAATTGCGCTGTTTCAGCCGCGATAGTAGCGCTGGGCAACGAACGGCATCTTGCTGACTTTCATCGCCACCCGTTTGCCGCGCACGATGGCCCACAGCGGTGTATCGAGCGCTGCATGGGCCTGGTCCACATATCCCATCGCCACTGGCGCGCCCAGCGTGGGCCCGAAGCCTCCGCTGCAGATGCTGCCGACCACCGTGCCGGCCTCATCGACGATCTCGGCCCCTTCGCGCACCGGGGTACGCTCCTGCGGCAGCAGGCCGACGCGCTTGCGCGCCACGCCGCTGTGCTGCTGGGCGAAGATCGCAGCAGCGCCGGGGAAGCCTCCCGCCCGCGAGCCATCGGCGCGGCGTACCTTGGAGATGGCCCACAGCAGGCTTGCCTCGATCGGCGTGGTGTCGGCATTCATGTCATGCCCGTACAGGCACAGGCCGGCTTCCAGGCGCAGCGAGTCGCGCGCGCCCAGGCCGATGGCGGCCACTTCCGGCTCGGCCAGCAGGTGACGGGCCAGGGCCTCGGCGCTGGCGCTGGGCACACTGATCTCGAAGCCGTCTTCGCCGGTGTAGCCCGAACGGCTCACGTAGCAGTCCACGCCCAGCAACACCACGGGCTTGAACTGCATGAAGGTCATGTCCGCCACCTCGGGGGCCAGGCGCTGCAGCACCTTGACCGCCGCCGGGCCCTGCAGGGCCAGCAGGGCGCGCTCTTCGAACAGCGGCTGCACCTGGCACAGCGTGCCGATGTGCTGGCGCAGGTGGGCCAGGTCCTGGTCCTTGCAGGCGGCGTTGACCACCAGGAACAGTTCGTCGTTGCCCAGGTTGGCCACCATCAGGTCGTCGAGGATGCCGCCCTGTTCGTTGGTGAACATCGCGTAGCGCTGCATGCCCACCGGCAAATCGATGATGTCGACCGGCACCAGGGTTTCCAGGGCCTTGGCGGCATCGGCGCCCACCAGGCGGATCTGGCCCATGTGCGACACGTCGAACAGGCCGGCCTGTTCGCGGGTGTGCAGGTGCTCCTTGAGCACCCCCAGCGGGTACTGCACGGGCATGTCGTAGCCGGCGAACGGCACCATGCGCGCGCCCAGTTCCAGATGCAGGGCATGAAGCGGTGTTTGCAGCAGTGTGTCGGTGGACATTGATGACTCCTTCTAGAGGCTTGAGGTTGTCAGCACTCGATGATGTTGACGGCCAGACCGCCGCGGGCGGTCTCCTTGTATTTGCTTTTCATGTCGGCGCCGGTCTGGCGCATGGTGCGGATCACCTTGTCGAGCGAGACGAAGTGCTGCCCGTCGCCGCGCAAGGCCATGCGCACCGCGTTGATCGCCTTGACCGAGCCCATGGCATTGCGTTCGATGCAGGGCACCTGGACCAGCCCGCCAATCGGGTCGCAGGTCAGGCCCAGGTTGTGTTCCATGCCGATTTCGGCGGCGTTCTCGACCTGTTGCACGCTGCCGCCCAGCACCTCGCACAGGGCCCCGGCTGCCATCGAACAGGCCACCCCGACCTCACCCTGGCAGCCCACTTCGGCCCCCGAGATCGAGGCGTTTTCCTTGTACAGGATGCCGATGGCAGCGGCGGTGAGCAGAAAGCGCACCACGCCGTCTTCGCTGGCACCCCCGATGAAGCGCATGTAGTAGTGCAGCACCGCCGGCACGATGCCGGCAGCGCCATTGGTGGGGGCGGTGACCACGCGACCGCCGGAGGCATTCTCTTCGTTGACCGCCAGGGCATAGAGGTTGACCCAGTCGAGTACCGACAGCGCATCGCGCAGGCTCGCCTCGGGGTTGGCGCACAGCTGGCGGTGCAGGGCCGCCGCGCGGCGCTTGACCTTGAGCCCGCCGGGCAGAATGCCCTCGTTGCGACAGCCGGCAGCCACGCAGTCCTGCATCACTTGCCAGATGTGCAGCAGGCCGCTGCGGGTCTCGGCCTCGGGGCGCCAGGCCGATTCGTTGGCCAGCATCACCTGGCTGATGCTCAGGTGATGCGTGGTGCAGTGGTCAAGCAGTTCCCGGGCCGTCTTGAACGGGTAGGGCAGTGTGGTGCTGTCCTCGACGATACGGTCGGCCCCGGCGGCGCCTTCGTCGACCACGAAACCACCGCCCACCGAGTAGTACTCGCGGCTGCGTACCTGCAGGCCGGCGGCGTCGAAGGCACGAAAGATCATGCCGTTGGGGTGAAAGGCCAGCGGCTTGCGGATCATCGCCAGGTGCTGTTTTTCGTTGAACTCGATGGCGTGCTCGCCCAGCAGGTAGAGCTGCCCGCTGCTGCGGATCGCCTGCAGGCGCGCTGCGATGGTGTCGGTGTCGACGCTGTCGGGGTGTTCGCCCTCAAGCCCCAGCAGCACCGCCTTGTCGCTGCCGTGGCCCTTGCCGGTGGCGCCGAGCGAGCCGTACAGCTCGACCTTGACGCTGGCGGTACTGGCCAGCAGGTCGTCGCGGCGCAGGCCCTCGGCAAAACGCGCGGCTGCGCGCATCGGCCCGACGGTATGGGAGCTGGAGGGGCCGATGCCGATCTTGAACAGGTCGAAGACGCTGAGTGACATGGTCGTACCCTCGTGCAGGTTGAAAAGCTTCGCCGGCAAGGCCGGCCCCTACAGATGCGCGCGGGCTCTGCAGGAGCCGGCCTTGCCGGCGAAGAGGCCCTCAGGCGTCCTGATAGCTTTCGATCGACGGGCAGGCGCAGATCAGGTTGCGGTCGCCGAACACGTTGTCGACACGCCCCACGGGTGGCCAGTACTTGGCCTCCACCAGCGATGGCAGCGGGTACACCGCCTGCTGGCGGCTATAGCCGTGGGGCCATTCGCCGGCCAGTTCGGCCGCGGTGTGCGGGGCGTTCTTCAGCGGGTTGTCGTCCTTGTCCAGGCTGCCGTTCTCCACTGCGCGAATCTCTTCGCGAATACAGATCATGGCGTTGCAGAAGCGGTCCAGTTCCTCCTTGGCCTCGCTCTCGGTCGGCTCGATCATCAACGTGCCGGCCACCGGGAACGACATGGTCGGGGCATGGAAGCCGAAGTCGATCAGGCGCTTGGCCACGTCGTCGACGCTGACGCCGCTGCTGTCCTTGAGCGGGCGCAGGTCCAGGATGCACTCGTGCGCCACCAGGCCATTGCCGCCGGTGTACAACACAGGATAGTGCTCTTCCAGGCGGCGGGCGATGTAGTTGGCATTCAGGATCGCCATCTGCGACGCACGCTTGAGCCCGGCGCCGCCCATCATGCGGATGTACATCCAGGTGATCGGCAGGATGCTGGCACTGCCGAACGGCGCCGCGCATACCGCGCCCTGGGGGTTGTGCAGGTGCGCATGGCCCGGCAGGAACGGCGCCAGGTGCGCCTTGACACCGATCGGGCCGACGCCCGGGCCGCCACCGCCGTGGGGGATGCAGAAGGTCTTGTGCAGGTTCAGGTGGGACACGTCGCCGCCGAACTTGCCCGGGGCGCACAGGCCGACCATCGCGTTCATGTTGGCGCCGTCGATGTACACCTGGCCGCCGTTGTCGTGGATGATCGCGCAGATCTCGCCGATGGCCTCCTCGAACACACCGTGGGTGGACGGGTAGGTGATCATCAGCGCGGCCAACTGGTCGCGGTGCTCGATGGCCTTGGCGCGCAGGTCGTCGATGTCGACGTTGCCACGGGCATCGCACGCAGTGACCACCACGCGCATGCCGGCCATGTGTGCGGTGGCCGGGTTGGTGCCGTGGGCCGACGAGGGAATCAGGCAGATATCGCGGCGGGCATCGCCCCGGCTCTGGTGGTAGGCGCGGATCGCCAGCAGGCCGGCGTACTCGCCCTGCGAACCGGCGTTGGGCTGCAGCGACACGGCGTCATAGCCAGTGGCGGCGCACAGCATGGCCTCCAGCTCGTCGGTCAGTTGCTGGTAGCCCTGGCTCTGCTCGGCGGGGGCAAAGGGGTGCAGGTTGCCGAACTCGGCCCAGGTCACCGGGATCATTTCGCTGGCGGCGTTGAGCTTCATGGTGCACGAGCCCAGCGGGATCATGGTGCGGTCCAGCGCCAGGTCCTTGTCGGCCAGCTTGCGCAGGTAGCGCATCAGTTCGGTTTCGCTGTGGTAGCGGTTGAACACCGGGTGTTCGAGGATGGCCGACTGGCGCAGCAGGGCGGCCGGCAGTCGTGCTGGCGTGGCAGCGGCCAGCGCGGCGAAGTCCGGTACGGCCTGGCCATTGGCGAACAGCTGCCACAGGGCCTCGACATCGGCCTGGGTGCTGGTTTCGTCCAGCGACAGGCCCAGGTGCTCGGCATCGATCTGGCGCAGGTTGAGCTGGCGGGCGCGCGCCTGTTCATGCAGCGAGGCAGTCGCGCCGCCGGTGGCCAGGGTCAGGGTGTCGAAGAACGCGGCGTTCTGCACGCTCACGCCCAGTGCCTTGAGGCCGCTGGCCAGGATCGCGGTCAGCTGGTGGGTGCGCTGGGCGATCTGCTTGAGGCCCTGCGGGCCGTGGTACACGGCGTACATGCTGGCGATGTTGGCCAGCAGTACCTGGGCGGTGCAGATGTTGCTGGTGGCCTTCTCGCGGCGGATGTGCTGCTCGCGGGTCTGCATGGCCAGGCGCAGGGCGGTCTTGCCGAAGCGGTCGATGGACACGCCGACCAGGCGACCGGGCATGTCGCGCTTGAACGCATCGCGGGTGGAGAAGTACGCCGCATGCGGGCCGCCGAAGCCCAGCGGCACGCCGAAGCGCTGGGCGCTGCCGATGGCCACGTCGGCGCCGAACTCACCCGGCGGGCTCAGCAGGGTCAGCGCCAGCAGGTCGGCGGCTACCGCCACCAGCGCGTTGGCGGCGTGCAGGCGCTCCACCAGTTCGCGGTAGTCGAACACCTCGCCGTTGCTGGCCGGGTACTGCAGCAGGGCGCCGAAGAAGGCGCTCACGTCGCCCAGCTCGCGCTCGTCGCCCACCACCACCTCGATGCCCAGCGGCTCGGCACGGGTGCGCAGCACGTCGAGGGTCTGCGGGTGGCAATGCACCGAGGCGAAGAAGGCGTGGCTGCCCTTGTTCTTGCTCAGGCGCTTGCAGAAGGTCATGGCTTCGGCGGCGGCGGTGGCTTCGTCGAGCAGGGAGGCGTTGGCGATCGGCAAGCCGGTGAGGTCGCTGATCAGGGTCTGGAAGTTCAGCAGCGCTTCCAGGCGGCCCTGGGAAATCTCGGGCTGATAGGGGGTATAGGCGGTGTACCAGGCCGGGTTTTCCAGCAGGTTGCGCAGGATCGGTGCCGGGGTGTGGGTGTTGTAGTAGCCCTGGCCGATGAAGCTCTTGAACAGCTGGTTCTTGCCGGCGATGGCCTTGAGCGAAGCCAGGGCATCGGCTTCGCTCTGCCCGTCACCGAGCTCGAGCACGCTGGTGCCCTTGATGCTGTCGGGGATCACGGCGGCGCTCATGGCCTCCAGCGAGTCGAAGCCCAGGGTGGCGAGCATGGCCTGCTCGTCGGTGTCGCGCGGGCCGATATGACGGGCGATGAACTGATTGGCGGTGCCGAGGTTGATGGTCATGGTGATTTCCTCAGGCGTCGGCGTTGGCTTTGATCAGACGGTCGTAGGCGTCCTGGTCGAGCAGTTGCGCGACGGCGCCGGCATCGGCCGGGATGAAGCGGAAGAACCAGCCTTCGCCCAGCGGGTCTTCGTTGACCAGCTCGGGGCTGTCCTGCAGCTGTTCGTTGACTGCCACCACTTCACCGGTCAGCGGCATGTACACGCCGCTGGCGGCTTTGACCGATTCGACGGTGGAGGCTTCGGCCCCGGCTTCGTAGGTTTGCAGTTCCGGCAGTTGCACATAGACCACGTCACCCAATGCGTTCTGGGCAAAGGCGGTGATCCCGACCGTGACGCTGCCGTCGGCTTCGGCGCGCAGCCATTCGTGATCTTCGGTAAAACGCAACTCGCTCATGGGAACTCCTCAGGGGTGCGGTAGGGCTCACCATCAGGCCAGCCCGGAACTGACATCTCCTTAGCAAGTTCGTGGCCATTTATAAAAAATGCTTACAAATCAATTGGTTATGTATTTGTCAGCGGTGCTCGTTATGCAGGTCGTAGCGAAATCGCTACACCTTTCGAGTATTGAAAAAGCGCAGAGGGATCAAAACCTTGCATTACAGTGGCAAACGGGCGATGTAGCGAAATCGATACGGTGTATCGAATTCGCTACGGAAGGGTTTCCTTTCCGGGAATGCCATACTTGCGCAGCCGATGCGCAATAGCCGTGTGCGAAGTCTGCAAGCGACTGGCCAACTGGCGGGTGGAGGGGTAGGTGGCGTAGAGCTTTTCCAGCAGGCCACGCTCGAAGTTCTCCACGGCCTGCTCCAGGCTGGCCACTTCACCATCGCTTTGGCGCGCCACCGAGGTGCCGGCAATGTCCAGGTCACCAATATCCACCAGGCTGCTCTCGCAGATGGCCGCAGCGCGAAAGATCACGTTCTGCAACTGGCGCACGTTGCCCGGCCAGCGGTTGCCCAGCAACGCCGGGTAGGTGCCCGGCGCCAGCCGGCACAGCGGACGCTGGATCTGCGTGCAGGCCTGGCGCATGAAGGCACGGGCCAGCATCAGGATGTCCTGGCCACGCTCGCGCAGCGGCGGCACTTCCAGGTTGAGCACGTTCAGGCGGTAGAACAGGTCTTCGCGAAAACTGCCTTCGGCAACCATCTTTTCCAGGTCGCGGTGGGTGGCGCTGAGGATGCGCACGTTGACCTTGACCTCGCGATCACCGCCCACGCGGCGAAAGCTGCCATCGCTCAGAAACCGCAGCAGCTTGGCCTGAAGGTAAGGCGACATCTCGCCGATTTCATCGAGAAACACCGTGCCCTGGTTGGCCAGCTCCATCAGCCCCGGCTTGCCGCCGCGTTGCGCGCCGGTGAAGGCACCGGGGGCGTAGCCGAACAGCTCGCTCTCGGCCAGGTTCTCCGGCAGCGCCGCACAGTTCAGTGCCAGGAAGGGTGCGTTGTGGCGGCTGCTGATGGCGTGGCAGGCACGGGCTACAAGTTCCTTGCCGGTGCCGGTCTCGCCGTGGATCAGCAGCGGCGCATCCAGCGCCGCCACACGCAGGGCGCGGGCCTTGAGGGTACGGATGGGTGGCGAGTCGCCGAGCAGCGCGTCGAAGCCTTCGGCATGGTCGTGGTGCAGGGCCGACAGGCGTTCGCCGATGCGGTTGGCCTGGTACAGCGTCAGCAGGGCGCCGGCGTTGGTGATCGGGGTGGCGTCGAGCAGCAGGGTCTGGCCGTTGAGGGTGACTTCGCGCAGGGGCAGGTGGAAACCCTGTTCGATCAGCGCATCGAGCAGTTGCGGGTCGCCGAACAGCTCACCCACCGAGCGGCCCTCCGGGTCCTGGCCGCACAGGGCGATCAATGCGGGGTTGGCCAGCAGCACATGGCCGGCGCTGTCCAGGGCCAGGACCGGGTCGCTCATGGCGGCGAGCAGGGCATCGAGCTGCAGGTGGCGGCGCTGGCCGGGGAGGATGTCGACCACTTTCACGCTTTGCACGCCGTGCACGTTGAACAGCGCGTCATGCAGCTCTTCGAGCACGTCGGGGCTCAGGGTCGGGGCGTCGATGTAGACGTTGGGCGGCACCATCTCCACGGCGTCCAGGTTGAGGTGGCGGGCACCGAGCAGGGCCAGCACTTCCTGGGTGATGCCGACGCGGTCGATGAAGCTGACGTGGATACGCATGGGGGATGTTCTGGCTTGCCGGGATGGCAAGTATGCCCTGCGACCGCTGCGCGGTCGAATCGCGGGTCAAGCCCGCTCCCACAGGCGCAGGTGATTTTTGTGGGAGCGGGCTTGACCCGCGATGAGGTCGTGGTGGGCTAGCCCAGGTGCTCGGGCTTGACCGGGTCGCCCGATTTCACATCGAGCTGTGCGCGCACATCCTCGAACATCATGTCGTAGATCTTGTGCAGCGAGCTGATGCTGGCGGTTTTGGGCATGCCGTACTTCTGCGCGATGATCGAGGCCTGCCGCGCGAAGTCGAAGGCCTGGTCCTTGGGCATGAAGAAGGTTTCGTCCATCGGCTTGTCCTCGATGGTGCCATGCATGCGAAAACTCATGCCTTTGCCTTCCTTGGGATCCTGCTCAACCTTGTAGTCGATGCACAGGTTGTAGCTGTAATCGGCCTTGTTCAGCGCATGGCGCTCGATGTGCAGATGACCGGGTTCGAATATGGCCATGGCGGCTCCTCTGGAAGGTTGAAACGGGCGGACCTGCAGATCCGCCCAACTGCATCAACGGTAGTCGATACCCGGCTTGGACGTACTCACCCGAGTGCCGGCAGTGCCCTTGACGATGTCTTCGATATCGGCCAGCGAGCCGATAACCGCTACTTTGCCGGTGTGCCGGGCAAAGTCGCAAGCGGCCTGCACCTTCGGCCCCATGGAGCCTGCGGCAAAGCCCAGGCGCTCCAGTTCGTCCGGGTGGGCCTGAGCGATGGCTTTCTGGGTCGGCTTGTTGAAGTCGACATACGCCGCGTTCACGTCCGTGGCAATCACCAGCAGGTCGGCGTCCAGCTGTTCGGCCAGCAGCGACGAGCACAGGTCCTTGTCGATCACCGCCTCGATGCCCTGCAGCTTGCCGTTCTCACCATACATGGTGGGGATGCCGCCACCCCCGGCACAGATCACGATACTGCTCTTTTCCAGCAGCCACTTGATCGGGCGGATCTCGAAGATGCGCTTGGGTTTGGGGCTGGCCACCACGCGGCGGAACTTGTCGCCGTCGGCCTTGACCACCCAGCCTTTTTCCTTGGCCAGGCGCTCGGCTTCTTCCTTGCCGTAGACCGGGCCGATGAACTTGGTCGGGTCCTTGAAGGCAGGGTCGTTGGCGTCCACTTCCACCTGGGTCAGCAGGGTGGCGAAGGGCACCTCGAAGTCCAGCAGGTTGCCCAGCTCCTGTTCGATGATGTAGCCGATCATGCCTTCGGTTTCGGCACCGAGCACGTCCAGCGGGTAGGCTTCGTCGGGTTTGTAGGATTGCGCCTGCAGCGACAGCAGGCCGACCTGCGGGCCGTTGCCGTGGGCGATGACCAGTTCGTTGCCGGGGTGGATCTTGGCGATCTGTTCGGCGGCGATACGGATGTTGGCGCGCTGATTGTCGGCGGTAAGGGGCTCGCCGCGGCGCAGCAGGGCGTTGCCGCCCAATGCAACAACGATACGCATGATGATGTCCTTTCTAGGGTGCAGGAGCCGGCAGCGCCGGCTCCCGGCGGGGTTACAGGTCGGCCAGGGTCGACACCAGGATCGCCTTGATCGTGTGCATGCGGTTTTCCGCCTGCTCGAAGGCGATGCAGGCCGGCGACTCGAACACGTCATCGGTCACTTCGATGCCGTTGGCCAGGTGCGGGTACTGCTCGGCGATCTGCTTGCCGACCTTGGTGTCGGAGTTGTGGAACGCCGGCAGGCAGTGCATGAACTTGGTGCGTGGGTTGCCGGTGGCCTTCATCAGCTCGGCGTTGACCTGGTATGGCAGCAGTTGCTTGATGCGTTCGCCCCAGGCTTCGACCGGCTCGCCCATCGATACCCACACGTCGGTGTGGATGAAGTCCACGCCCTTGACCGCAGCTTTCGGGTCTTCGGTGAGGGTGATGCGGGCACCGCTTTCCTCTGCGTACTGTTTGCAGCGTGCCACCAGGTCGTCATGCGGCCACAGGGCCTTGGGCGCACAGATACGCACGTCCATGCCCAGCTTGGAGCCGACCAGCAGCAGCGAGTTGCCCATGTTGTTGCGCGCATCGCCCAGGTAGGCGTAGCTGATGTCGTGGATCGGCTTGTCGGCATGCTCGCGCATGGTCAGCACGTCGGCAATCATCTGGGTGGGGTGGTATTCGTCGGTGAGGCCGTTGAACACCGGTACGCCGGCGAACTTGGCCAGTTCCTCGACCACTTCCTGCTTGAAGCCACGGTACTCGATGGCATCGTACATGCGCCCGAGCACGCGGGCGGTGTCCTTCATGCTCTCCTTGTGGCCGATCTGCGAGGAGTTGGGGTCGATGTAGGTGACGTTGGCGCCCTGGTCATAGGCGGCCACTTCGAAGGCGCAACGGGTGCGGGTCGAGGTCTTCTCGAAAATCAGCGCAATGTTGTTGCCCTTGAGGTGCTGCTGCTCGGTGCCGGTGTATTTGGCACGCTTGAGGTCACGGGACAGGTCCAGCAGGTAGCGCAGCTCGCGCGGGGTGTGGTGTTCCAGGCTCAGCAGGCTGCGGTTGTGGATGTTGAACGCCATGATGTTGCTCCTGTTCTTTTAGAACGCAAAGGGCTGATCGGCCCGGCCGGCGCCTTGTGGGCGCGGCCGGACGATGGTCGTTTTAGTAGTCGATTGGGTCGCGCACGATCGGGCAGGTCATGCAGTGGCCGCCCCCACGTCCGCGGCCCAGTTCGCCGGCACTGATGGTGATGACCTCGACACCGGCCTTGCGCAGCAGGGTGTTGGTGTAGGTGTTGCGGTCGTAGCCGATGACCACGCCCGGCTCCACGGCCACCACGTTGTTGCCGTCGTCCCACTGCTCGCGTTCGGCGGCGAAGCTGTTGCCACCGGTTTCAACCACGCGCAGCTTGGGCAGCTTGAGGGCCTTGGCCACCACATCGAGGAAGCTGGCTTCTTCGCGGCGGATGTCGATGCCGCCCTGCTTGCTTTCGTCGGGTTGCAGGGTGAAGGCGACGATCTGGTTCACCACTTCGGGGAAGATCGTGACCAGGTCGCGGTCGCAGAAGCTGAACACGGTGTCCAGGTGCATCGCAGCGCGGGACTTCGGCAGCCCGGCCACGATCACGCGTTCCACGGCCTTGTTCTTGAACAGGTTCAGCGCCAGTTGGCCGATGGCCTGACGCGACGTGCGTTCGCCCATGCCGATCAGTACCACGCCGTTGCCGATAGGCATCACGTCGCCGCCTTCGAGGGTGGAGTTGCCGTGGTCCTTGTCCGGGTCGCCGTACCAGATCTCGAAATCGGCATTGGTGAACTGCGGGTGGAACTTGTAGATGGCGGTGGTCAGCAGGGTCTCCTGGCGACGCGCCGGCCAGTACATCGGGTTCAGCGTCACGCCGCCGTAGATCCAGCAGGTGGTGTCGCGGGTGAACTGGGTGTTGGGCAGCGGCGGCAGGATGAAGCTGGAGTGGCCCAGGAAGTCGCGGAACATCTGGATGGTCTTGCCACCGAAGCTGTCGGGCAGGTCATCGGCCGAGACGCCGCCGATCAGGTACTCGGCGATGTGTCGCGGCTCCAGGCTGCGCAGCCAGGATTTCACTTCGTTGATCAGGCCCAGGCCCACCGAGTCGGCGGTGACCTTGCGCTCCAGAATCCAGTCCAGTGCTTCGGGCATGGCGACGATGTCGGTCAGCAGGTTGTGCATTTCCAGCACTTCGATGCCGCGCTCGCGCATCTTGGTCACGAAGTCGAAGTGGTCGCGCTTGGCCTGGGCGACCCAGAGTACGTCGTCGAACAGCAGTTCGTCGCAGTTGTTCGGCGTCAGGCGCTGGTGAGCCAGGCCTGGGGAGCAAACCATCACTTTGCGCAGTTTGCCGGCTTCGGAATGTACGCCGTACTTAGCTTTTTCCGTGGACATGGTTCATTTCCTCCAAGTTGCGAATACGGGGGGTTACAGAGTCAGGAAGCCGTCGTACAGGCCATAGGCCGCCACCAGGGCGCCAATGACTACGGCGGCGAAGATCAGCTTCTCCACGTTGGTAAAGATCGGTTGGCCCACCTCGCGCTTGGCCTTGGCGAACAGCACCACGCCAGGGGCATACAGCAGGGCCGAGAGCAGCAGGTACTTGACGCCACCGGCGTACAGCAGCCAGATGGCATAGAGCAGTGCGATACCGCCGATGATCAGGTCTTTCTTGCGTTCGGCCAGCGCCTGTTCATAGGTTTCGCTGCGCAGTGCCAGCAGGAACGCATAGGCCGCCGACCACAGGTAGGGCACCAGGATCATCGAGGTGGCGAGGTAGATCAGCGACAGGTAGGTACTGGCCGAGAACAGCGTGATGACCAGGAAGATCTGCACCATGGCGTTGGTCAGCCACAGGGCGTTGGCCGGCACGTGGTTGGCGTTCTCGCGGCGCAGGAACTCCGGCATGGTGTGGTCCTTGGCTGCGGCGAACATGATCTCGGCGCACAGCAGTACCCACGAGAGCAGGGCCCCCAGCAGCGAGACGATCAGGCCGACGCTGATCAGCACCGCGCCCCAGTGACCGACCACGTGCTCGAGCACGGCGGCCATCGACGGGTTCTGCAGCTTGGCCAGTTCCGGTTGGGTCATGATGCCCAGCGACAGCACGTTCACCAGTACCAGGAACAGCAGCACGGTGATGAAGCCGATCACGGTGGCCTTGCCCACGTCGGAGCGTTTTTCGGCGCGGGCCGAGAAGATGCTGGCGCCCTCGATGCCGATGAACACCCACACGGTGACCAGCATCATGTTGCGCACCTGGTTCATCACGCTGCCCAGGTCCGGGTTCATCGTGCCCCAGATGTCGGCGGTGAAGATGTCCAGCTTGAACGCGAACAGGGCAATCAGGATGAACAGCGCCAGTGGCACGACCTTGGCCACGGTGGTGACCAGGTTGATGAACGCTGCTTCCTTGATGCCGCGCAGCACCAGAAAGTGCACTGCCCACAGCAGGATCGAGGCACCGATGATCGCCGCCGGGGTGTTGCCTTCGCCGAAGATCGGGAAGAAGTAGCCCAGGGTGCTGAACAGCAGTACGAAGTAGCCCACGTTGCCCAGCCAGGCACTGATCCAGTAGCCCCAGGCGGACGAAAAGCCCATGTAGTCGCCAAAGCCGGCCTTGGCGTAGGCGTATACGCCGCCGTCCAGGTCAGGTTTGCGATTGGCCAGGGTCTGGAACACGAAGGCCAGGGTCAGCATGCCGATGGCGGTGATGCCCCAGCCGATCAGCACGGCGCCGACATCGGCGCTGGCGGCCATGTTCTGCGGCAGCGAGAAGATACCGCCGCCGATCATGGAACCCACTACAAGTGCGACTAACGCACCCAGTCGTAGTTTTCCGGGAGTGTCTGACATTGGATAACTCCATTCCAGGAGAAGAGAGATGCCAGAATAAATCCAGCAAGCGTGACGAGAGCTGATTCAGGTCAGTTCATTGATACATTCCATTGTTGTTGAAGGACTTGAAGCGCTGCAGCCGGCGCCTCGCCCACACCCCGCAAGCCTTGTGCAATGGCACCTCCAGCCTTTTTCTAGAGCATTCGCTCTGAATGGCTGCGAGATTTGAAGCTAGTCGCTTTTACGGGTTTAGCAAATTTTTGACGAGAAAAGATCTTGTTTGCTTGATGAAGTAGATGGGGTACGCAAAACTCACTGTTTAGTTCGCCTCGGCATAGACGTACTAGTTATGAAGGTTATAGTTTTGAAGACAATCCACTATAAACGTCAGGGCTGTGCTTATATTTAGGCCTAGTGTGTAACAGCACCATGACAACGCGGGACGAAAAGGGGAACTGCATGTCCGAACCAGGACAGAAACTGCGCTTGGGTGCGCTCGTCGCGCTGGTGGTGGGCTCGATGATCGGTGGCGGTATCTTCTCGCTGCCGCAGAACATGGCCGCGCGGGCCGACGTCGGCGCCGTGCTGATCGGCTGGGGCATCACCGCCGTGGGCATGCTGGCGCTGGCGTTCGTGTTCCAGACCCTGGCCAACCGCAAGCCCGAGCTCGATTCGGGTGTATATGCCTATGCCAAGGCCGGGTTTGGCGAGTACATGGGCTTTTCGTCGGCCTGGGGCTACTGGATCAGCGCCTGGCTGGGCAACGTGGGCTACTTCGTGCTGCTGTTCAGCACCCTGGGCTTCTACTTTCCGGTGTTCGGGGAGGGCAACACGCCGATCGCCATCGCCTGCGCTTCGCTATTGCTGTGGGCGGTGCACTTTCTGGTACTGCGCGGCATCAAGGAGGCGGCGTTCATCAACCTGGTGACCACCGTGGCCAAGGTGGTGCCGCTGGTGATGTTCATCGTGATCGCGGCGGTGGCGTTTCGTGCCGATATCTTCACCCGCGACATCTGGGGGCTGAGCAACCCCAAGTTCGGCGGGGTGCTGGACCAGGTGCGCAACATGATGCTGGTGACCGTGTTCGTGTTCATCGGCATCGAGGGCGCCAGCGTGTATTCGGCCCGTGCCGAAAGGCGTTCGGACGTGGGCAAGGCCACGGTGATCGGCTTTCTCGGGGTGCTGGCGCTGCTGGTGCTGGTCAACGTGCTGTCGCTGGGGGTGATGACCCAGCCGGAGCTTGCCGGCTTGCAGAACCCGTCACTGGCCTCGGTGATGGAGCATATCGTCGGGCCCTGGGGCGGGCTGCTGATCAGCCTGGGGCTGGCGGTGTCGCTGCTGGGGGCGCTGCTGTCGTGGGCGTTGCTGTGTGCCGAGATCCTGTTCGCCACCGCCCGCGACAAGACCATGCCGCGGTTTCTGACCCGTGAGAATGCCAACCATGTGCCGGTCAATGCGCTGTGGATGACCAACTGCATGATCCAGCTGTTCCTGCTGATCACGCTGTTCTCTGCGGGCACCTACACCAGCCTGATCTACCTGGCGTCGTCGATGATCCTGGTGCCGTACCTGTGGTCGGCGGCCTATGCGTTTCTGCTGGCACTGCGCGGGGAAACCTATGAGCGCCACCCCGGGGCGCGGCGCAAGGACCTGCTGGTGGCCGGGGTGGCGCTGGTGTATGCGATCTGGCTGCTTTACGCCGGGGGGCTGAAGTACCTGCTGCTGTCGGCGCTGCTGTACGCGCCGGGGGTGATCCTGTTCTACCGCGCCAAGCACGAGCAGGGGCAGCCGCTGTTCACCGGGTGGGAGAAGCTGATTTTCGCGGCGGTGCTGGTGGGGGCGGGGGTGGCGGCGTATGCGTTGTATGCGGGGTGGTTGACGCTTTAGAGCGGTGTCGAGGTGTTCGCCGGCAAGGCCGGCTCCTACAGGTTGGTGCGACCTTCTGTAGGAGCCGGCCTTGCCGGCGAAGAGCCTCTGGCGGTCACCAGCGAGGCTCGGCCGACCCCAGCTCGCAAGCCCCCCGCGCCCATACCAGCGGCGCGCCTTGCACCTGCAACGGCGCCTGCAGGCGCCTGGCCGGCCCCCACGGCGTCTGCTCCACGGCCGGGGCCAGGTCTGCCTCGGTTTCGCCGGCCAACGGCAAGTCCTCGATCACCGTGCCCTGGTCCACCAGCAGCTTGGCCGTGCGCGCCAGCGACAGACGCGCCGAGCCGCCACAGCCGCTGCGCAGCCGCTCATCCAGTGCACGGATCGCGGCAGCCGCCATCAGGTAGCCGGTGGCATGGTCCAGGGCCTGCACCGGCAACGGCACCGGCCGCTCGCCCTGACGCCAGCGCATGCCCTCGCGAGCGATCCCGCTGCTCATCTGCACCAGGCTGTCGAAGCCGCGACGATGCTGCCACGGGCCGCTCCAGCCATAGGCATTGAGGCTGACATCGATCAGCCCGGGGTTGAGCCTGCGCCGTTGTTCGGCGCCATAGCCGAGGCGCTCCAGCGCGTCGGCGCGGTAGCCGTGCAGGAGGATATCGGCACCTGCCAGCAGGCCTTCGAACACCGCGCGGTCCTCTGCAGCATGCAGGTCCAGGCGCGCGCAGCGCTTGCCCAAGGTCACCTCGGCCACCACCGAGGGCTCCTCCCAGCCCGGCGGATCGATGCGCAACACGTCGGCACCGAACCCCGCCAGCAGGCGGCTGGCAACGGGCCCGGCAAGAATGCGCGTCAGGTCCAGCACGCGTACCCCCTTGAGCGGCTGCGCCGCGGTGCCGGTCCAGCCCTTGAGTTCGCCAGCCGGCCCAGCCTTGCGATCGATCAGCGGCTCGGCATTGACCGCCATGCCCTGCGGGTGCGCCGACCATTGCTGCCAGCTGCGCATCTGCGCGGCACATCCGCCCGCAGCCACCACGGCAGTTTCCAGCGCCTCTGCCTCCCACTCGACAACCCGCCGGGCCATCTGATCGCGGTCGTGTACCGCTCCCAGCACCCGTTCGGCAGCGGCGCGGTGATGCGCGGCATTGGTGTGCAGGCGGATCCAGCCATCGCGGGTCGGGTAATCGCCTGCCACGGCGTCCCACAGCGGCGGCAGGCTCCAGCCCTGGGGGCGAATGCTGGTGGCGAACCACAGGGAGCTCAGACGTCGGTCCACCTGCACCCCGGGGCGCGTGCCGGTCTGGCCGGCGAGCAGGTCGGCGATGGCCAGGCCCGTGGCGGCAATGCTGGCACTGGCCAGTTCGGTGACTTCGAAGGTCGATGGCAGGGCTCCTGCAGTGTGCAGGTGCAGGTGCTCAAGCGCATCCTGGGCTAACCCCAGGGCGCTGACGATGCTGTTGAGAACATGACTCATGGTTGGCCCTCCCGTTGGTGGGCCATTGCAGACCATCAGGGCTGATTGGTCAAATGCGGGGCGGCAGGCACGCGCTCGGGGCGCGACCAGATCCACAGGTTGCCCAGGGCCATGCCGCCGATGGCGAGCCCTACCGGCCAGCGCAGGCCGATGAACACCAGCATCAGGCCGGCGCACAGCAGCATGCTGAGCGTGGCGCTGACCTTGGCCCGGCGCTGAATCACCTTGCCGTTGCGCCAGTTGTGCAGGATCGGCCCGAACAACCGGTGGTTTTCCAACCAGGCGCTCAGGCGCGGCGAGCTGCGCGTGGCAGCCCAGGCCGCGAGCAGGATGAACTCGGTGGTCGGCAGGCCGGGGATCACGATGGCCACCAGGCCGATGCCCAGGCTTACATAGGCAAGCAGGCCGAACAGCACGCGGGACAGCTTGGAGGTGGATGGGCGGGTCATGGGGTCCATTGACTGCACAGGTGAGGGCCGGCTGCCAGCGCGGCTGGCCGGCCCGGCACGCATCAGGCCAGCTCGGCCTTGGGCGCGGTGGCGTAGGCGTGTTTGAGCAACTCGGTAAAACGTTCGAACGCAGCCACGGCGCCTTGTTCAGCGGCCGCTTCTTCTTCGGCGCTGAGCTCCAGGCCATCGAGGATGCGGGTGAACTGCTTCCAGCCCTCGGCGCGACCACCGGCCGGCTCGCCCAGGTGACGGGCACCGAAGCTGTCCGACAGGCCCAGGCCGACGGCGCGCTTGATCAGGAACGCGGCGCCGAGTTTGGAGCCTTCGGAGACGAATATCCAGCCCATGGCGGCGCCCAGGCTTGGGTTATGCACGGCGCCGGGGAAGGCGGCCGGTACTGCGGTGTCGAGGTCGGCGAGGTCGAGGCGGGCCTGTTCGGCGCGGCAGCGCTCGGCCAGGTCGGGCACGATGGCGATCAGTTGCGGGTCGTTGTACAGCGCCTGGAGTTCGGACTGGAACAGGTACTGGGCGACCACGAAACGGGCGAAGCTTTCGCGGGTGTCGAAGGGGGCATGGGACTTGACCAGCGCATCGAGCTCGCTGTGCGGCGCATGGGTGAGCTGGTTGAGGCGCTGCGAGCGCAGGGCAGGGCGTTCGGCGGTTGCGGTCATGGGGCATCCTTGGGAAATGGTGAGCGGGTGACTAGACGTTAGTAACTAGACGAATGAGGGGCGTGGAAATAGTAAAAAAGGTTGCGCGCCATTCGCCGGCAGGCCAGCTCCCTGTGGGAGCCGGCCTTGCCGGCGTAGCGTCTAGATATCCCACACCAGGTTGATGGCGAAGTTGCGCCCCGGTGCGGTCAGGCGGTCCAGATTGGCCGGCTGGGTAACCGCCGCTTCACCCAGGCCATCCTTGCCCACGGTGGCGTAGCTGCGCACGTCATCCCATTGCCAGTACTTCTTGTCGGCAAGGTTGTACACCCCGGCATTGATGGTGATGTCGTCTGTAACCTTGTAGAACCCGCTCAGATCCAGCGTGCCGTAGCCCGGGGTGCGGAAGCGGCCGCTGCTGCCGTCGGGGGCGAAGAAGTTGGTGTCATCGACGCGGTTCTTGCGCTTGACCACGGTCCAACTGAGCAGGGTGCCGTAGTCGCGTTGTTCGTAGCCCAGGCCGAACACCCCGGTCAGCGGGTTGACGCTGTTGAGCGGTTGGCCGGTGTCGTCGTTGCGGCCATTGGCATAGGCCAGGGAGGTCTGAGCATACAGGCCCTCTGGCGCGCCAAAAGGCGCCAGGCTCAGGCGGCCCTTGAACTCGACGCCCTTGATGGTCGCGTGCTTGATGTTGTTGGCGGCGAAGGTGTTGCCCAGGTCGGACGACTGCACGGCGTCTTCGTTGATGAAGTCGCGGTACTTGTTATAGAACACCGCCACATCGAAGTGCCCCGCATCGAAGTTGCCGCGCAGGCCGGTTTCGTAGCTTTTGCTCTTTTCCGGCTCCAGGTTCGGGTTCGGCTCCACGGTATACCCGCCTGCCAGGTTCACGAAGCGACCATACAGCGACTTGGCCGTCGGCGTGCGGAAGCCTTCAGCGTATTGCCCGTACCAGGTGTAGTTGTCGTTGAAGGCGTAGGTCACACCCAGCTTGGGCGAGACGCGGTGCCATTTCTTCTCGGCGTCATTGACGCTGTTGGCGCTGCCCAGTGCACCGAGGTACTCGTCGGTCATGTCGGGCTTGAGGCGGGTGTAGTCATAGCGTGCACCCGGCAGGAAAGTCCAGTCGTTCCAGCGGATCTCGTCCTGGGCGAACAGGCTGTATGTGTTGATGGTCGGGTCCGGGAAGTCGCTGACCTTGACCTGGGCGTCCCCAGGGCTGGCATCGCCAACGGCGCGGCAGGTACCGCCCACATTCAGACAGGTTGCCGTGCCGCTGCGCGAACCGGTGACCTTCTGCTGCTTGAGCGTGGTGCCGTAGGTCAGCAGGTGTTCGGTATCGCCAAGGCTGAAGGCTTTGTCGAGCTGGGCGTCGAGTACCCACTGACGGTCCTGGTAGAGGGTCTGGCGATCACGGAACACCTCGCGCCCTCTGGCCGCATACACCTCTTCGGTGCGCTGGTCGGTCTTGCCGATCTGGTAGTTCAGGCTCCACTTCATGTTGTCGGCCAGTAGGCTGCCCAGGGCAAATTCGTGGTTGATGGCAAATCGCTCGCGGGTGACGGTGTCGTTGCCGGTACGTACGCGGTAGGAGTTGGAGGCACCAAAGCCGGGAATGAACGGCCCACCCACTGCGCTCAGTTGGTTGGTATCGCGATCATCCTTGTAGCGCTCGTAGGTCAGGCCCAGCCGCGCGTCGTCGGCGTAGTTCCAGCCCAGCTTGGCCAGCACGTTTGTGGTGCGCGCATCCTGCGGGTTGGCCTCGGTGCGCGCCAGGCCATCGCCGCTGTGGCTGCCGTAGGACTCGGTCTCGTGGCCGTTGCGCTGGCTCAGGTGCAGCAGGCCGTCGAAATCGCCCTCGCGCCCGGCCACGGTGGCCGAGGTCAGCCAGCTCTCGTCGGCCGAGCTGTAGCCGGCCTTGAGGCGTGCACCCACGTCCTTGCCCGGCTTGATGATGTCGTCCGGGTCGAGGGTGAAGTAGCTGACCGCGCCGCCGATGGCGTTGCTGCCGTACAGCACCGAGGCCGGGCCGCGCAGGATCTCCACGCGCTTGACGATCTCGGGGTCGACGTAGTTGCGCTGGGTCTGGGCGTAGGGGCCGTAGAAGTAGCTGTCGGGGATCGACACGCCATCGATCTGGGTCAGTACGCGCTCGCCATCGATGCCGCGGATGTTGTAGCCGTTGAGGCCGCTGCGCTGGCCGACGCCGCTGACCGAGACACCTGGCTCGTAGCGCACCAGGTCCTTGATGGTGTTGACGTTGCTGCGGTCCAGCTGCTCGCGGGTCTGCACGCTCACCGTGCTTGGCACCTGGTTCACGTCCTGCGCGGTACGGGTGGCGCTGACGGTCACCTGCTGCAGGGTGATGGCGTTGGAGGCGGCGCGCTCGATCACCACATTGCCGGCACTGAGCTTGCGGTAGTTCAGCTGGGTGCCGGCGAGCATCTGGCGCAGGGCCTGCTCGGGCGGCATCGAGCCGCGCACGCCTGGCGAGGCGACACCTTCGGCCAGCTCGGCGGACAACCCCACCTGCCAGCCGGTGACGGCGGTAAACGCGTTGAGCGCCGACACCAGCGGCTGCTGGGCAATGGCGAAGCGGTAGTCACCCATGCGCGGGTTGGCTGCCTGGGCGGGCTCGGCGGCCAGCGCCGGCAGGCTGCAGACGCCGCCGGCCAGCATGGCCAGGGTCAGCAGCGACAGCGTGCAACGTTGCAGGCCCGCTGTGCGGGTGGAGACGGTAGACCGGCGAGTGAAACCTCTGGACATCGAAAGCGCTCCCTGTCGCGCGAATGTTATAGGTGCGGCCGATTCAAAAATAAGAATCAGTTGCATTGGCTATAACGAGACGTGTGACCACGGGGCATCGCGTAAAAAAAGATTCCGATTCAGTTCAGAATCACCAGCGCCGGGTACTCCTGCAGGCGTGCGGAGGTGATGTGGGCCAGCGAGCGCACCGCTTCGAGGGGTTGGTCGAGGCGGTAGTTGCCGGTGACGGCGACGTTCTGCAGGCGCTCGCTGGTGTTGATGATCCAGCCCGGGTAGTAGCGCCCCAACTCGGCCAGCACCTGGCTCAGGGGGCAGTTCTCGAACACCAGCCGGCCCTCGATCCAGGCCAGGTCCTTTTGCCCGTCCAGGCGCTCGCGCTGGCTGAAACCGTTGGGGCCGAGGCTGATGCTGTCGCCGGCCGACAGGCGGATGCGCTGGTCGCTGTTGCCCAGCAGGTCGACGTCGCCGCGCTGCACCCGCACCTGTGCCTGGCCGTCGAGGTAGCGCACGGCGAAATCGGTGTCGCGCACGCTGGCGCGCAACGGCCCGGCGCGCAGCTCGAAGGGCTGCTGCCCGCCGGGGACCTGGAAGTAGGCTTCGCCCTGGTACAGCCGGGCGATGCGCTGGCGGTCGTTGATGTTGCTGGAGAACGCCGAATTGGTATTGAGCAGTACCTTGGAGCCGTCCTGCAGTTCCAGGCGCTGGCGCTCGCCGACCACGGTCAGGTGATCGGCCTGCAGGCGCATGGGCAGGTTGCCGACCGTGAACACACCCACCAGCAGCACCGCGGCGGTGGCCAGCGGCTTCCAGTGCGGGCGCAGGCGGGCCAGGCGTGAGGGACGCTGGCGTTGCTGCAGCTGCAGCGCGGCGGCGCGCACGCTGTCGCCGTGCCACAGGGCTTCGGCCTGCACGTAGGCCGGGGCATTGGCCGGGTCGGCCTCGAGCCAGGCCTCGAAGGCCCGGGTGTCTTCGGGCGTGGCGCATTGCAGGCGTATCAGCCAGTCCAGCGCCTGGTCCATGGCGCTGTCGCAGGCAGCCGGGTCTGGCGGCGCAGGGCGGTCAGGGGCACTGTCGGTCACGGAGGGTCCTTGGCATGCTTGTGTATCAGGTAATGATCAAGTGTATCGGCATGTGAGGCAAGCAGGCTCAATCGCGATTGAGACGATCGGCTACGCCTACACAGATGGCCATGATCAGTTTCAGTTCCTTCTGAACCGTGCTGGCGGACACCTTCAGTTGTTCGGCGATTTCCAGATAGCTGGCGCCGTGCAATCGGCTGAGGATGAAGATGCGCTGCTGGCGGGCGCTGAGCTCGCCCAGCGAGGTGCTCAGGCGGCGCAGCAACTGCTCCGCGTGGGTGGCGTCCTCGGCGCTGCCGTGGCTGGCGGCCACGTTGTGCAGCACCGCCTCGGGCACATCGTCGAGCAGGGTGCGGGCTTGCACGCGGCGGGCGCGCAGGTGGTCCAGGGCGAGGTTGCGGGCGGTCTGGAACACGAAGGGTTCGAGGTGCTCGATGGGGCGTTCGCCCAGGGCGCGGGTGACGCGCAGGTAGGTTTCCTGAAGCAGGTCTTCGGCGGTGCTGGGGTTGTCGACCATGCGCTGCAGGGTGCGTAGCAGAGTGACCCGCTGGGCGAGGAAGACGGCGTTGAAGTGGGACTGACTCACAGCGATACCTGACCGGGATTTCAGCGAATGATAATGCTTATCATCAATGCTGTTGGTCAAGGGGGAAAAGCAGCGGCAAGCTTTTAGCGCCAGGCGGCAGGAGGAAAAGCAGGCTTACCCCCTGCTTGCCTGCCGCCTGAAGCTTGCGGCTTGAGACTATCGCGCCTCCCATAGCGCCAGGCAGTTGTCCAGCATGCGGTTGGAAAAGCCCCATTCGTTGTCGTACCAGGCCATCACCTTGAGCATCTTGCCGGCAACCTTGGTGTGATTGGCGTCGAAGATCGACGAAAGCGGGTTGTGGTTGAAGTCGCACGACACCAGCGGCAGGGTGTTGTAACCGAGGATCTTCGAGTGCTGGCTGGCCTCTTTCATCAGCGCATTGACCTCTTCCACGCTGGCCTCGCGCGTCACGTTCAGGGTCAGGTCCACCAGCGACACGTTGATCACCGGCACCCGCACCGCCATGCCGGTCAGCTTGCCGGCCAGTTCCGGCAACACCAGGCCCACGGCCTCGGCTGCGCCGGTCTTGCTCGGGATCATCGACTGGGTGGCCGCCCGCGCCCGGTACGGGTCGCTGTGGTACACGTCGGTCAGGCTCTGGTCGTTGGTGTAGGCATGGATGGTGGTCATCAGGCCCTGTTCGATGCCCAGTTCGCGGTGCAGTACCTGCGCCACCGGCGCCAGGCAGTTGGTGGTGCACGAAGCACTGGAGATGATCTGGTGCGAGGGGCGCAGGATGTCGTGGTTGACCCCGTACACCACCGTTGCGTCCACGCCCTTGCCGGGGGCCGAGATGATGACTTTGCGTGCCCCGGCAGTAAGATGGGCCGCGGCCCGGGTGCGCTCGGTGAACAGGCCCGTGCATTCGAACACCACGTCCACACCCAGCGCCTGCCACGGCAGCTCGGCGGGGTTGCGAATCGCGCTGACGGCAATTCGGTCGCCGTTGACCGTGATGCTCTCGCCATCGCTGTGAACCTGTGCATCGAATGCCCCGTGCACGCTGTCGTACTTGAGCAGGTGCGCATTGATCGAGCTGTCGCCCAGGTCGTTGATGGCGACGACCTGCAGGTCCTGACGGTAGCCTTGGGTATACAGTGCGCGAAGAATGTTGCGGCCGATGCGGCCAAAACCATTGATTGCGATACGTAATGTCATGGAGCTACCTCTGGCAGACTGTCTGAGCCCCGGAAAGAGCCTGAATCTGATTTTGTTGTTGGAATTACAAGATTATTCGTAAAAAAATAGAAAACAAGCCTTTTTGCTGGCAGTATTTTGTTCAATCTACAACGAGTGACCGGCCAAGCCGTTACCCACCGACATTCGCGCCCCTGCCTTGAGCCTAGGTCGCAATCGTTTGTAAGGGAAACCGCCGCAGAGGTTGCTGCCCCTTAGCCTGGAGTCCAGTACATGCATCCGCGCATTCTTGAGGTCACCGAACGGCTGATCGCCCGTAGCCGTCCTACCCGCGAGCGCTACCTTCAGTTGATTCGCGGGGCGGCCAGCGACGGCCCGATGCGCGCCAAGCTGCAATGCGCCAACTTCGCCCATGGCGTGGCCGGCTGCGGCAGCGACGACAAGCACAGCCTGCGCATGATGAACGCGGCCAACGTCGCCATCGTCTCGGCCTACAACGACATGCTCTCGGCGCACCAGCCCTACGAGCACTTCCCCCAGCAGATCAAGCAGGCGCTGCGCGAAATCGGCTCGGTGGGCCAGTTTGCCGGCGGGGTGCCGGCCATGTGCGACGGCGTCACCCAGGGTGAACCGGGCATGGAGCTGGGCATCGCCAGCCGTGAAGTGATCGCCATGTCTACCGCGATTGCGCTGTCGCACAACATGTTCGACGCGGCGCTGCTGCTGGGTATCTGCGACAAGATCGTGCCGGGCCTGTTGATGGGGGCGCTGCGCTTTGGCCATCTGCCCCAGCTGTTCGTGCCGGGCGGGCCGATGCCCTCGGGTATCTCCAACAAGGAAAAGGCCGACGTGCGCCAGCGCTACGCCGAGGGCAAGGCCAGTCGCGAAGAGCTGCTGGAGTCGGAAATGAAGTCCTACCACAGCCCCGGCACCTGCACCTTCTACGGCACGGCCAATACCAACCAGTTGCTGATGGAAGTGATGGGCCTGCACCTGCCCGGTGCCTCGTTCGTCAACCCGTACACGCCGCTGCGCGATGCGCTCACCGTCGAGGCCGCGCAGCAGGTCACGCGCCTGACCAGGGCCAGTGGCAACTTCATGCCGCTGGGCGAGATCGTCGACGAGAAGTCGCTGGTCAACTCCATCGTCGCGCTGCACGCCACCGGCGGCTCCACCAACCATACTCTGCACATGCCGGCGATTGCCCAGGCGGCCGGCATCCAGCTGACCTGGCAGGACATGGCCGACCTGTCCGAGGTGGTGCCAACGCTGTCGCACGTGTACCCCAACGGCAAGGCCGACATCAACCACTTCCAGGCGGCGGGCGGCATGGCCTTCCTGATCCGCGAGCTGCTCGATGCCGGGTTGCTGCACGAGGACGTGAACACCGTGGCCGGCCCCGGCCTGCGCCGTTATACCCAGGAGCCGTTCCTGGACAACGGCAGGCTGGTGTGGCGCGAAGGCCCCGAGGCCAGCCTTGACGAAAGCATCCTGCGTCCGGTGGCCAACCCGTTCTCCGCCGAGGGCGGCCTGCGGGTGATGCAAGGCAACCTTGGCCGTGGGGTGATGAAGGTGTCTGCGGTGGCGGCCGAGCACCAGGTGGTCGAAGCCCCGGCGCGGGTGTTCCACGATCAGCAGGAACTTGCCGATGCGTTCAAGGCCGGCGAGCTGGAGCGCGATTTCGTCGCCGTGGTGCGCTTCCAGGGCCCGCGCTGCAACGGCATGCCCGAACTGCACAAGATGACCCCGTTCCTGGGTGTGCTGCAGGACCGCGGCTTCAAGGTCGCGTTGGTGACCGACGGGCGCATGTCGGGGGCTTCGGGCAAGATTCCGGCGGCCATTCATGTGTGCCCGGAAGCGTTCGATGGCGGCCCGCTGGCGCGGGTGCGCGATGGCGACATCGTGCGCGTGGACGGCGTGGCCGGCACCTTGCAGGTGCGCGTCGAGCCGGCCGAACTGGCCGCTCGCGAGCTGCCGGCAGCGCCGCTGGGCAATGACCTGGGCTGCGGGCGCGAGCTGTTCGGCTTCCTGCGCGTGGCGCTGAGCTCGGCCGAGCAGGGCGCCAGCGCCTTCACCTCGGCCCTGGAGAACTTCAAATGAAGGTCGCACTGGTCGGTGACATAGGCGGCACCAATGCCCGCTTCGCGTTGTGGCGCGACAACGCGCTGCACGCGGTGCAGGTGTTCCCCACGGCTGACTACACCAGCCCCGAGCAGGCCATCGGCGTGTACCTGGCCGCGCAGGGCCTGGCCAAGGGCGAGGTGGCGGCGGTGTGCCTGGCGGTGGCCGGGCCGGTCAGCGGCGATGAATTTCGTTTCACCAACAGCCATTGGCGCCTGAGCCGCAAGGCATTTTGCGCCAACCTGCAGGTCGAGCACCTGCTGCTGATCAACGACTTCACCGCCATGGCGCTGGGCATGACCCGCCTGCAGCCGGATGAAGTGCGCAATGTGTGCGCCGGCACCCCGGACACCACCCGTCCGGCGGTGGTGATCGGGCCGGGTACCGGCCTGGGTGTCGGGACCTTGCTTGGCCTGGGCGAGCAGCGCTGGCTGGCGCTGCCGGGTGAGGGCGGGCATGTCGACCTGCCGGTGGGCAGTGCGCGCGAGGCGGCGATTCGCCAGGCGATCGCGCTGGACACCGGCCACGTCAGCGCCGAAACCGTGCTCAGTGGCGGCGGGCTGCTGCGCCTGTACCACGCCATCTGTGCACTGGACGGGCATGCCCCCACGCTGGGCACGCCGGCCCAGATCACCGACGCGGCGTTGCACGACGACCCGGTGGCGCTGGAGGTGATCGAGCAGTTCTGCCGTTTTCTGGGGCGGGTGGCCGGCAACAATGTGCTGACCCTGGGCGGGCGTGGCGGGGTGTTCATCGTGGGCGGGGTGATTCCGCGCTTTGCCGAGTTGTTCCTGCGCAGCGGCTTTGCCGCGAGTTTTGCCGACAAGGGCTGCATGAGCGCCTACCTTGAAGGGGTGCCGGTGTGGCTGGTGACGGCGGAGTATTCCGGGTTGGAAGGGGCGGGAGTGGCGTTGCAGCAGGCACTGGCCCAGCACGCCTGAGTTGGAGTGACTGGCCGGGCCCTGTCGCGGGTCAAGCCCGCTCCCACCAGGTTCGATGCCGTACCTGTGGGAGCGGGCTTGACCCGCGATGGGGCCGCCAAGGAATGCACTGACAAGGACAACAACCGTGACCAAGTCGATTCTGCTGGTCGATGACGACCAGGACATCCGTGAACTGCTGCAGGCCTACCTGAGCAAATGCGGCTTCCAGGTGCAGGCCCAGGCCGATGGCCAGGGTTTTCGCCAGGCCCTGGACACACACGGCGCCGACCTGGTGATCCTCGATGTGATGCTGCCCGACGAAGACGGTTTCAGCCTGTGCCGCTGGGTGCGACAGCATCCGCGTCAGGCGCGGGTGCCGATCATCATGCTCACCGCCAGTTCCGACGAAACCGATCGCGTCATCGGCCTGGAACTGGGCGCCGACGATTACCTGGGCAAACCCTTCAGCCCCCGCGAGCTGCAAGCCCGCATCAAGGCCCTGCTGCGCCGCGCCGGCTTCATGCATGAACGCCCCGGCGGTGACGTGCTGACCTTCGACGAGTGGCGCCTAGATACGGTCAGCCACCGCCTGTTCCACCGCGACGGCGAAGAGGTGATCCTGTCTGGCGCCGATTTCGCCCTGCTCAAGCTGTTCCTCGACCACCCGCAACAGATCCTCGACCGCGACACCATCGGCAATGCCACCCGTGGTCGCGAGCCGATGCCCCTGGACCGTATCGTCGACATGG
This sequence comes from Pseudomonas sp. 8209, assembly GCF_028682105.1. Classification (NCBI taxonomy): domain Bacteria; kingdom Pseudomonadati; phylum Pseudomonadota; class Gammaproteobacteria; order Pseudomonadales; family Pseudomonadaceae; genus Pseudomonas; species Pseudomonas sp. 8209. Next base: position 533,688 of record NZ_JANIAH010000002.1, on the reverse strand, counting down.
CGGTCAGCCGCCTGCGCCAGCGTCTGCGCGATACCGAAAAACCTCCGCGACTGATCCGCACCGTACGCGGCAGCGGCTACCTGCTGGCGGCCAGTGTTGCGCCCGCGCACTGAGCGGCGCTGGCGCCTGCCGCTGCCACGCTCACTGCTGGGGCGCATGCTGCTGCTGACCCTGCTGGTGGTGACGGCGGCCCAGGGGTTGTCCAGCGTGATCTGGGTGTCGCAGTTGCGCGCCAGCCAGCTCGAAGGGCTGCTGGCCAGCGCGCGCAGCCTGGCGCATTCGATGACCGCCAGCGTCAGTTACTTTCGTTCGCTGCCGCTGGCCTACCGGCCGCTGGTGCTGGACCAGCTGCGCAGCATGGGGGGCACGCGCTTCGTGGTGTCGCTCAACGACCGGCCGCTGGACATGCAGGTGCTGCCGGTGACCCCGCGCAAGCAGGCGGTGATCGAGGCGTTCGAGCAGGTACTGCACGAGCGCCTGGGCGAGCAGATGGAAATCTCGGTGGAGTTCGTCGGCCCCGAGCAACTGCGTCTGTTCAACAGCGGGCTCAAGCTCGATGAACTGCCGCGCTCCTGGGCGCACTACTCGCTGACCCTGGAGCCGGTCAACCCGCTGGTGCTGGTGACCCAGATTCGCCTGGGCGAGGGCGAATGGCTGTACATCGCCTCGCTGCTGCCCGAGCCCTACACCAGCCTCGAGGCCGAGGGCCTGCCGCGCCAGCAGGTGGGGTTCATCGCACTGACCAGTTTCTTTCTGCTGCTGTTCATCGGCCTGCTGGTGCATTGGCAGACCCGTCCGCTCAAGCGCCTGGCACGCGCGGCGAGGGAGCTGTCGCTGGGCGCCGACGCGCCGCCGGAGGTGGAGGGCGGCGGCAGCGAAGTGGTGGAGGTGGGGCGCGCCTTCAATGCCATGCGCGAACGCATCAGCCGCTACCTGACCGAGCGCAGCCAACTGTTCAGCGCGATCTCCCACGACCTGCGCACGCCGATCACGCGCCTGCGCCTGCGCGTCGAGCTGCTGGAGGATGAACAGCTGCAACACAAGTTCGGCCGTGACCTGGACGAGCTGGAGCTGCTGGTCAAGGGCGCCCTGCAGTGCGTGAAGGACACCGACATCCACGAGAACATCGAACCCATCGACCTCAACCAGGTGCTCGACTGCCTGGTGGAACCCTACCTGGCCAGTGCGCGCGTCACCGTGCAGGGCAGGGCGCTGGCGGCGTATCCGGGCAAGCCGCTGGCGCTCAAGCGCTGCATCGGCAACCTGATCGACAACGCGCTCAAGTACGGCGAGCGTGCGCACCTGCGCATCATCGACAGTGCTACCGGCTTCGTGCTGCAGGTGGACGACGAGGGCCCCGGCGTGCCGGAGCAGCGCCAGGAACAGGTGTTCGAGCCACATGTGCGCCTGGCCGGCCAGCAGCAGGGCTACGGGCTGGGGCTGGGCATTGCGCGCAACATCGCCCACAGCCACGGCGGCGAGGTGAGCCTGCGCAACCTGCGCGAAGGCGGCCTGCGGGTCACCCTTAGCCTGCCGCGCAGTGCGGGCCAGCGGGTGAATGTCACAGGTCGGTGACATTCGCGCATCCCTTCGTTACTTCTGCCGCCCCACGGGGTGGCTAGACTTCGATTCACGCGCAAGCAGCATGACTTGCACCGGCATAACAACAAGAAAGGTTTCCCTTGATGAATGCGATCAATCGCCTCGCCGCCGTTGTTTCCCTTGCTTCCCTGTTGCCATTGAGCGCCCTGGCTGCCGAACCCGGCACGGTCGAGGTGACCCACTGGTGGACGTCCGGTGGCGAGAAGGCGGCCGTGGACACGCTGCGCAAGCAGATCGAACAGGACGGCTTTGTGTGGAAGGACAACGCCGTGGCCGGGGGCGGCGGCGCGGCCGCCATGACCGTGCTCAAGAGCCGCGCGGTGGCCGGCAACCCGCCAGCCGCTGCCCAGGTCAAGGGCCCGGACATCCAGGACTGGGGCGCGCTGGGCCTGCTGACCAACCTGGACGATGTGGCCAAGGCCAACGACTGGGACGCGCTGCTGCCCAGAAAGGTTGCCGACATCATGAAGTACGACGGTCATTACGTGGCCGTGCCGGTGAACATCCATCGGGTCAACTGGCTGTGGATCAACCCGCAGGTGTTCGCCAAGGCCGGGGCCAAGGTGCCGACCACCCTGGACGAACTGTTCGCCGCCGCCGACAAGCTCAAGGCTGCCGGCTTCGTGCCCCTGGCCCACGGCGGCCAGCCGTGGCAGGACAGTACCGTGTTCGAGGACGTGGTGCTGAGCATTCTCGGGCCCAAGGGCTACCACGCCGCCTTTGTCGAACTGGATGAAAAGACCCTGACCGGTGCGCAGATGATCAAGGCGTTCAGCACCTTGCAGCGCCTGGGCACCTACATGGACCCCAACCGTGCCGGGCGTGACTGGAACGTTGCGGCCGCCGAGGTCATCAACGGCAAGGCCGGCATGCAGATCATGGGCGACTGGGCCAAGAGCGAATGGACCGCTGCGGGCAAGATCGCCGGCAAGGACTACGAGTGCGTGGCGTTCCCCGGTACCCAGGGCAGCTTCGCCTACAACATCGACTCGCTGGTGATGTTCAGGCTCAAGGACGAGAACGACATCAAGGCCCAGAACGACCTGGCCAAGGTGGCGCTGGAGCCGGCGTTCCAGACCGTGTTCAACCAGAACAAGGGGTCGCTGCCGGTACGCCAGGACATGGACATGGGCCCGTTCGATGCCTGCACGCAAAAGTCCGCCGCGGACTTCAAGGCGGCCGAGCAGGGCGATGGCCTGCAACCGAGCATGGCGCACAACATGGCCACCAGCCTGGCGGTGCAGGGCGCCATCTTCGATGTGGTGACCAACTTCCTCAACGACCCGAAGGCCGACCCGGCCAAGGCGGTCAAGCAGCTGGATTCGGCGATCAAGTCGGCTAAATGATCCGCTGAATCTTTCGGGCCTCATCGCGGGTCAAGCCCGCTCCCACAGGTACTGCGATGACTTTGTGGGAGCGGGCTTGACCCGCGATGCGGCGCAACGCGCCGCCTTTCCAACCGAGAACCTTCCGATGAGCACTATCGCCGTCCTCAACAAGGCCTCACCCCTCGATGCATTGCAACGCTGGCTGCCCCGACTGGTACTGGCGCCGAGCATGCTGATCGTGCTGGTGGGCTTCTACGGCTATATCCTGTGGACCTTCGTCCTGTCGTTCACCAATTCAAGCTTCATGCCCAGCTACAAGTGGGTGGGCCTGGCCCAGTACGCCCGCCTGATGGACAACGACCGCTGGTGGGTCGCCAGCAAGAACCTGCTGCTGTTCGGCGGCATGTTCATCGGCATCAGCCTGGTGGTCGGCGTGCTGCTGGCGGTGCTGCTCGACCAGCGTATCCGCCGCGAAGGCTTTATCCGCACCGTCTACCTGTACCCCATGGCGCTGTCGATGATCGTCACCGGCACCGCCTGGAAATGGCTGCTCAACCCCGGCCTTGGCCTGGACAAGATGCTGCGCGACTGGGGCTGGGAAGGCTTTCGCCTGGACTGGCTGGTCGACCCCGATCGCGTGGTGTACTGCCTGGTGATTGCTGCCGTGTGGCAGGCCTCGGGGTTCGTCATGGCGCTGTTTCTGGCCGGGCTGCGCGGGGTCGACCCGTCGATCATCCGCGCCGCCCAGGTCGATGGCGCGAGCCTGCCGACCATCTACCTGCGCATCGTGCTGCCCAGCCTGCGCCCGGTGTTCTTCAGTGCATTGATGATCCTGGCGCACATCGCGATCAAGAGCTTCGACCTGGTGGCGGCAATGACCGCCGGTGGCCCGGGCTACGCTTCGGACCTGCCGGCGATGTTCATGTATTCGTTCACCTTCAGCCGCGGCCAGATGGGCATGGGCTCGGCCAGCGCGATCCTGATGCTGGGGGCGATCCTGGCGATCCTGGTGCCGTACCTGTACTCGGAACTCAGGAGCAAGCGCCATGAGTAGTTCACTCGCTGCTCGTCGACCGAGCCTGAGCCGCCTGGCGGTCTACGCCACCCTGATCGCGGCCTGCCTGGTGTACCTGGTGCCGCTGATCGTGATGCTGCTGACCAGCTTCAAGAGCCCCGACGACATCCGCACCGGCAACCTGCTGAGCTGGCCCGAGGTGATCACCGGCATCGGCTGGGTCAAGGCCTGGGACGCGGTGGGCGGGTATTTCTGGAACTCGGTGAAGATCACCGTGCCGGCGGTGCTGATCTCCACCCTGGTGGGGGCGCTCAACGGCTACGTGCTGTCGATGTGGCGCTTCCGTGGCTCTCAGCTGTTCTTCGGGCTGCTGCTGTTCGGCTGCTTCCTGCCGTTCCAGACGGTGCTGCTGCCGGCCTCGTTCACCCTCGGCAAGCTGGGCCTGGCCAGTACCACCACCGGCCTGGTGCTGGTGCACATCGTGTACGGCCTGGCCTTCACCACGCTGTTTTTCCGCAACTACTACACCAGCGTGCCCCAGGCCCTGGTGCAGGCGGCGCGGCTGGATGGCGCGGGGTTCTTCACCATCTTCGGGCGCATCCTGCTGCCCATGTCGATCCCGATCATCATGGTGTGCCTGATCTGGCAGTTCACCCAGATCTGGAACGACTTTCTGTTCGGCGTGGTGTTCGCCAGTGGCGACGCGCAACCGATCACCGTGGCCCTCAACAACCTGGTCAACACCAGCACCGGGGCCAAGGAATACAACGTCGACATGGCGGCGGCGATGATCGCCGGGTTACCGACCCTGTTGGTCTATGTGCTGGCTGGCAAGTATTTCCTGCGTGGGCTCACCGCCGGCGCGGTCAAGGGGTAGAACATGGCAACGCTTGAATTGCGCAACGTCAACAAGACCTACGGCAGCGGCCTGCCGGACACGCTGAAGAACATCGAACTGAAGATCGGCTCGGGCGAGTTCCTGATCCTGGTGGGCCCCTCGGGCTGCGGCAAATCCACCCTCATGAACTGCATCGCGGGGCTGGAGCAGATCAGCGGCGGGGCGATTCTGGTGGACGACGCCGACATCAGTGGCATGAGCCCCAAGGATCGCGACATCGCCATGGTGTTCCAGTCGTATGCGCTGTACCCGACCATGAACGTGCGCGACAACATCGCCTTCGGCCTGAAGATTCGCAAGATGACCCCGGCGGCCATCGACGAGGAGGTGGCGCGGGTGGCCAAGCTACTGCAGATCGAGCACCTGCTGGGGCGCAAGCCCGGCCAGCTGTCCGGTGGGCAGCAGCAGCGCGTGGCCATGGGCCGGGCGCTGGCACGCCGGCCCAGGATCTACCTGTTCGACGAACCGCTGTCCAACCTCGACGCCAAGCTGCGGGTGGAGATGCGCACCGAGATCAAGCTGATGCACCAGCGCCTGAAGACCACCACGGTGTACGTGACCCACGACCAGATCGAGGCCATGACCCTGGGCGACAAGGTGGCGGTGATGAAGGATGGGCTGATCCAGCAGTTCGGCACCCCGCAGCAGATCTACAACGACCCGGCCAACCTGTTCGTGGCGAGTTTCATCGGCTCGCCGCCGATGAACTTCATACCCTTGCGCCTGCAACGCCAGGAGGGTCGCCTGCTGGCCCTGCTCGACAGCGGCCAGGGGCGCTGCGAACTGCCGCTGGGCACCGGCGAGGCGGGGCTGGAGGCGCGCGAGGTGATCCTGGGCATTCGCCCGGAGCAGATCAGCCTGGCGGGGGTCGAAGGCAATGGCCTGCCGAGCATTCGCGCCCAGGTGCAGGTCACCGAGCCGACCGGGCCGGACACCCTGGTGTTCGTGACCCTCAACCAGACCAAGGTGTGCTGCCGACTGGCACCGGAGTTCGCGCCGCAGGTCGGCGAAAGCCTGAGCTTGCAGTTCGATCCTGCGCGGGTGCTGCTGTTCGATGCAGAAACGGGCGAACGGCTGGGGCGCGGGCGTGCACCGCTCGATACGGTCGGCACCGACAACATTGCCCAATTCAGGGGCCGCTGAATTCGTTGTAAAGCATGGACACCATCGAAAACAATAAGACGAGGACACAGGGGATGGATCATTTCAAACGTGTTTTGCCGCGGGGCTGCATGACCCTGCTGGCGGCCTTCGGGGTCAGTTGCGGGGCGCACGCTGCCGGCGCCTTCGACCCGGAGTCGAAGTGGATGAGTGGCGACTGGGGCGGCACACGCACCGAGTTGCTGGACAAGGGCTACGATTTTTCGCTGGATTACGTGGGCGAGGTTGCCGGCAACCTGAAGGGTGGCTACAACAACGACAAGACGGCGCGCTACAGCGACCAGTTCGCCCTGGGCGTGAAGATGGACCTGGAGAAGATCCTGGGTTGGCACGACGCCGAGTTCAAGCTGGCGATCACCGAGCGCAGCGGGCGCAACCTGTCCAACGACCGCATCAGCGACCCTCGGGCCGGGCAGTTCAGCTCGGTGCAGGAGGTGTGGGGCCGCGGGCAGACCTGGCGCCTGACCCAGATGTGGGTCAAGCAGACCTACTTCGACGGCAAGCTCGACCTCAAGGCGGGGCGCTTCGGCCCGGGCGAGGAGTTCAACAGCTTCCCCTGCGATTTCCAGAACCTGGCCTTCTGCGGCTCGCAGGTGGGCAACTGGGTGGGCAGCATCTGGTACAACTGGCCGGTCAGCCAGTGGGCGTTGCGCGCCAAGTACAACCTCACGCCGGAGTTCTTCGCCCAGGTCGGGGTGTTCGAACAGAACCCTTCGAACCTTGAGACGGGCAATGGCTTCAAGCTCAGCGGCAGCGGCACCAAGGGCATGATCCTGCCGGTGGAGCTGGTGTGGGCCCCCAGGGTCAACGGCCTGCCCGGCGAGTACCGCCTGGGTTACTACTACAGCACTGCCAAGGCCGATGACATCTACGAGGACGTCAATGGCCAACCTCAGGGCCTGACTGGCGCAGACCCCAAGTCGCATTCGAGCAAGCATGGCTGGTGGGTGGTGGCGCAGCAGCAGGTTACTGCGCACAACGGCGATGCCAATCGCGGCCTGAGCCTGTTCGCCAACTTTACCGTGCACGACAAGGCCACCAACGTGGTCGACAACTACCAGCAGGTGGGCATGGTGTACAAGGGCGCCTTCGATTCGCGGCCCAAGGACGACATCGGCTTCGGCGTGGCGCGCATTCATGTCAACGATGACGTGAAGAAGCGTGCGCAGCAGCTCAATGGGGTCAGCGGTATCGATGACTACAACGACATGGGCTTCGTGCCGATCCAGCGCACCGAGTACAACGCCGAGCTGTACTACGGCGTGCACGTGACCAACTGGCTGACCGTGCGCCCCAACCTTCAGTACATCCGTCACCCGGGCGGGGTGAGCGAGGTGGACAACGCGGTCGTCGCCGGGCTGAAGATTCAGTCGTCGTTCTGAGGGGATATGTTGTAAATTTACGCCAATTCGGCGTTTCGCCGGCAAGGTCGACTGCTGTAGCAGCCGGCGTTGCCGGCGAACAGGCCCCCCTAACAACAAGAGTCCCGAAACATGTCCGAGCACCCGCTTCAACGCTTCTTCACCTCGCAGCGGCCGCGACCGACCTTCGAGTGGGAGCGTTACCAGCAGCGCGACGTGCTGATCATCGATCACCCCCAGTGCCAGGCGGTGTTCAGTCGCCAGGGCGCGCAACTGCTGCACTTCCAGCCCCGTGGCGAACGCCCGTGGCTGTGGTGCGCGGCGCAGTGGCCGCAGGTCGGCGCCATTCGTGGCGGTGTGCCGGTGTGTTGGCCCTGGTACGGCCGTCACCCCAGTGAAGACATGTGGCCGGCCCACGGCTGGGCGCGCCTGCTCGACTGGAAACTGATCGACAGCAGCGAAAGCGACGAGGGTGTGACCCTCACGTGGCGCCTGCAACTGTGCGACTGGCAGGTCGACCTGGTGGCCAACCTGGGCCAGCGCATGCAGTTGCAACTGAGCACCGAGCACCAGGACAGCCTGCCGTGCCAGTTGAGTCATGCTCTGCTGGCCTACTGGCGTATTAGTGACGTTTCCGAGATAGCGCTATCTGGGCTCGAGAATGCGAGGGGGTACGATCATCTGAGGCGTCAGGCATGCCAGCAGAAGGGCGCCTTGAAAGTGCAGGGCGGCTGTCAGCGGGTGTTCCAGAATGCTGCGACCCTGCAGGTCAACGACCCGGCCTGGCAGCGTCAGCTGTGCATCGATACCGGCGACAGCGACGACACCGTGGTGTGGCATCCGGGCAGCCGGCCGCTGATGGGCGTGAGCGGCAGCGAGACCCAGGGCTTCATCTGCGTCGAGGCCGCCAGTGGCAGCAGCGACAGCCTCAGCCTGGCGCCGGGGGAGCGGGCGCACCTGCAGTTGCAGGCGCATTCGCTCAATTGAGTTCGTCGTCGATCGGGTAGCGGCTGGCGTTGAGGCTTTCCTTGATCTTGCGCAGGTGCGGCTGGAAGTCCACGCCACGGCGCAGGGTCATGCCGGTGGCCAGCACGTCGAGCACGGTCAGCTGGATGATGCGCGAGGTCATCGGCATGTAGATGTCGGTGTCTTCGGGCAGCGGGATGTTCAGGCTCAGGCTGCTGGCCTTGGCCAGTGGCGAGTCGGCAGCGGTGAGGCCGAGCACCGAGGCGCCGTTTTCCCGCGCCAGGCGCGCCACTTCGACCAGTTCGCGGGTGCGCCCGGTGTAGGAGATGATCACGAACAGCTCGCCGGTATGGGCCACCGAGGCCAGCATGCGCTGCATCAGCACGTCGGCATGCGCCGACACGGCGAGGTTGAAGCGGAAGAACTTGTGCTGTGCGTCCAGTGCCACCGGGGCCGAGGCGCCCAGGCCGAAGAAGTGGATCTGGCGCGCCTGGATCAGCATGTCGACGGCGCGGCTGACCAGTTGCGGGTCGAGCTGCTGGCAGGCACTGTCGAGCGAGGCGATGGCGCTGCCGAAGATCTTCTGGGTATAGGATGCAGGGTCGTCGTCGGCTTCTACCGCACGGCTGACATAGGCGGCGCCGCTGGCCAGGCTCTGCGCCAGTTGCAGCTTGAGCTCGGGGTAGCCGCTGACGCCGAACGAACGGCAGAAGCGGTTGACGGTGGGTTCGCTGACCTTGGCTGCCTGGGCCAGAGCCGCGATGCTGAAGCGCGTGGCTTGCTGCGGGTTGGCCAGGATGACTTCGGCGACTTTGCGCTCAGCCTTGTTCAGCTCGTCGAGGCGGCCCTGGATCTGCTCCAGGAGGTTTCGCACGCGGTCCATGGGGGTATGTCCTTGGGTCGGGGAGGCCGCCGGCTGCCACGGGCAGACGGCTTTTTACGCGGTGGCCTATCGTACTGATGGCACGGTTGGCGCACCACTTGATTCTGTATACACGGCAATATGTTGTTAGTTTTACTACATTAGTCCTTGAAAACTGCGATTGAAACCGGTATTTCTACGTCAACTTGATAAAAGAACCAACATCATGGCTTCGATCACCGTTGAACCCTGCACCTTTGCCCTGTTCGGCGCCCTGGGCGACCTGGCGTTGCGCAAGCTGTTCCCGGCGCTTTACCAGCTCGATCGCGCGGGCCTGCTGAATGAGCAGACCCGCGTGCTGGCACTGGCCCGCGAAGCCGGCAGCCCGCAGGAGCACCTGGCGACGATCGAGGCGCACCTGCACAAGCACGTGGGCAGCGATATCGAGGCCCTGGCCCTGCAGCGCTTCATGGCGCGCCTGAGCTACCTGCATGTGGATTTTCTTCAGGCTCAGGACTACCCGGCGCTGCTCGAACAGGTACAACCCGACGCGCCCCTGATCGCCTATTTCGCCACCGCCGCGGCGGTGTACGGCGGCATCTGCGAGAACCTCGACAAGGTCGGCCTGAGCGAGCGCACCCGCGTGGTGCTGGAGAAGCCCATCGGCCATGACCTGGAGTCGTCGCGCAGGGTCAATGACGCGGTGGCGCAGTACTTCCCCGAAAACCGCGTGTATCGTATCGACCATTACCTGGGCAAGGAGACGGTGCAGAACCTCATTGCCCTGCGCTTTGCCAACAGCCTGTTCGAAACCCAGTGGAACCAGAACTCCATCTCCCACGTGGAAATCACCGTGGCCGAGAAGGTCGGCATCGAGGGCCGCTGGGGCTACTTCGACAAGGCCGGGCAACTGCGCGACATGATCCAGAACCACCTGCTGCAGTTGCTGTGCCTGATCGCCATGGACCCGCCCAGCGACCTCTCGGCCGACAGCATTCGCGACGAGAAGGTCAAGGTGCTCAAGGCACTGGCACCGATCAGCGGCGAGGGCCTGAGCACCCAGGTGGTGCGTGGCCAGTACATAGCGGGCTACAGCGAGGGGCGGGCCGTGCCCGGCTACCTCGAGGAAGACAACTCCAATACCCAGAGCGACACCGAAACCTTCGTCGCGCTGCGGGCCGATATCCGCAACTGGCGCTGGGCCGGGGTGCCGTTCTACCTGCGCACCGGCAAGCGCATGCCGCAGAAACTGTCGCAGATCGTCATCCATTTCAAGGAGCCGCAGCACTACATCTTCGCGGCGGAACAACGTTTGCAGATCGGCAACAAGCTGATCATCCGCCTGCAGCCGGACGAAGGCATTTCGTTGCGGGTAATGACCAAGGAGCAGGGCCTGGACAAGGGCATGCAACTGCGCAGCGGCCCGTTGCAGCTGAATTTTTCCGATACCTGGCACAGCGCACGCATTCCGGATGCCTACGAGCGCCTGCTGCTGGAAGTGATGCGCGGCAACCAGAACCTGTTTGTACGCAAGGATGAAATCGAATATGCGTGGAAATGGTGCGACCAGTTGATCGCCGGCTGGAAACACGCCGGTGATGCGCCCAAGCCGTATGCGGCGGGCACCTGGGGGCCGATGAGCTCGATAGCACTGATTACCCGCGATGGGAGGGCATGGTATGGCGATATCTGAACTGCAACTGCCGGCGAGCGTGACGGCACATGAGTTTGCCGATGCGGCGCGCCTGGCCGAGGGCCTGGCTGTGGATGTGGCGCAGCGGTTGCGCACGGCGATGGACGAAAACGGCCAGGCCACCCTGGTGGTGTCGGGCGGGCGCAGCCCGGTGGCGTTCTTCCAGCGCCTGGCCAGGCAGCCGCTGGACTGGTCCAGGGTGGTGGTCAGCCTGGCGGACGAGCGCTGGGTACCGGTGGAACATGCCGACAGCAATGCCGGCCTGGTGGCGCAGCACCTGTTGCAGGGCGAGGCGGCCAAGGCGCGGTTCGTCGGCCTGTACCGTCCCGCCGCGAGCCTCGAAGCCGCTGCCGAGCAGGCGGACCAGGCGCTTGCCCAGCTGCCGCCGATCGATGTGCTGGTGCTGGGCATGGGCGATGACGGTCACACCGCCTCGCTGTTTCCGGGCAGCCCCAACCTGGCCGAGGGCCTGCAGGCCCAGAGCCAGCGCCGGGTACTGCCGATGCTGGCGCCGAGCGTGCCGCATCAGCGCCTGACCCTGACCCGGCGTGTGCTGGCCGGTGCAGGTGCGACACTGTTGTCGGTGCAAGGGCCGGGCAAACTCGCTACCCTGCGCGCCGCGCTGGGCGGTGACGACCCGGCGCAGATGCCGATTCGCGCCTTTCTTCAAGACCCCCTGGAAATCTACTGGTGCCCATGAACCAAGGACACGCCGTTATGACAACCCTTGAACCTTCACAGCCGGGCATTTCCATGGCCGACAAGATTGCCCTGATCGACCGCATCTGCGGCCAGGCGCGCATTCTGCCGGTGATCACCATCGCCCGCGAGCAGGACATCCTGCCGCTGGCCGATGCGCTGGCGGCCGGGGGGCTGAAGACGCTCGAGGTGACGCTGCGTTCCGAACACGGCCTGACCGCCATCCGCCTGCTGCGCGAACAGCGCCCGGAGCTGTGCGTCGGAGCCGGTACGGTGCTCGACCGCAGCATGCTGGCGGCGGTGGAACAGGCCGGTGCGCAGTTCGTGGTCACGCCGGGGTGCACCCAGGACATCCTGGAGGCGGGGGTCGAGAGCCCGTTGCCACTGTTGCCGGGCATCAGCAGCGCCTCGGAGATCATGATGGGCTACGCGCTGGGCTATCGGCGCTTCAAGCTGTTCCCGGCCGAGATCAGCGGCGGGGCGGCGGCGATCAAGGCATTCGGCGGGCCGTTCGGCGAGGTGCGTTTCTGCCCCACCGGCGGGGTCAACCCGGGCAACGTCAAGCAGTACATGGCCCTGGCCAATGTGATGTGCGTGGGCGGAACCTGGATGCTCGACAGCAGCTGGATCAAGAACGGCGAGTGGGCACGCGTGCAGGCGTGCAGTGCCCAGGCGCTGGCGTTGCTGGACTAGAGAATTCGTTGTGTGCTGTACGGCTTTGAGGTGCGCTTGGTCGGCGCACCTTTTTTTTTGCCGGCGCCATTGACCGGCAAGGCCGCTGCCCATCCAGGAAGCACGTCCCGCTGCCGAGCCTGTCGCGGCCTCCCTAGTATCGAAAACTCATGGGTTTTCTGCAGGGAGTGCATACCTTGGACGACGAAATCGAACACGCTACAAACCCGCGACTCAGCGGCTACGCGGTCAAGACCGGGTCCTATTCGCTCGAGCGCCACCTGATCGGCGGCAAGCGCCTGGCACCCGGCTGCTGGGTCAACGGCAAGACCGTCTACGGCGATATCCGCATTGGCTCCAGTGCCTGGGCCACCTACACCCGACCGGTGTTCGCCTACCTGTCAGCGGTGGATACCCTGCGGCTCAACGGCCTGAGCAACCAGCGCCATGCCATCACCTTTGCCCAGGGCCACAGCAAGCAGTTCATCCGTGAAGTGGACGCGCCCTATTCGGTGTCGTCGGCCATCGAGCGGGTCAATATCCTCTCCAGCCTGCACACCGGCTTTGTCGACGACATCGCCTGGGGGGCGCCGAACGACAACCGCCTGACGCTGCTGCTGCCCGGCAGCGGGGTGTTCGCCATCTACCAGATGAACCTGGTGTATGCCCATTGCGCGACCTCGGCAGGACAGCTGAGCAAGGCGTTTCGCACCAGCAAGACGCTGGCCACGCAGGGGCGTACCGACCTGTACTTCCTGTCGGCCATCAGCACGGCCGTGTATGTGGCGGTGGCCGATGCTGCGGCCACCCCTCCGATTGCCTGGGATGCCCTGCAGCGCAAGGTGCTGACCGAAGGTTACGAGGTTGAATGCAATGCCGGCGCCTGGTCGTTCGATTTTTCCGCAAGCCAGAAGATTCACTACAAGTACTGAGGGAACCGTCATGAGTGAAGACAACGTGTTTGGCGCCGACTCCCCCGCACAGCGCGGGAGCTACCACATCGACAAGTACCTCTTTGGCGGTGACAAGGTACGCCAGGCCTGCTGGATAAAGGATGCCACCGAGTTCGGCCAGATGTTCGACGGCAAGCGCTGGTGGGACATGTATTCGGTGCCGGTTGCCGCTTACGTGGAGCATGTCGGCACCGTCCAGGTACCGAGCAACGGCGAGGATGAACGCACCTTCGAGGTCACCCATGGCTTTACCCGAAGCTTCAGCCGTACCACCGAAGTGTCTGGTGGCGTGCAGCTGGAATTCAAGGGCGTGGGGGTGAGTTCAGAGGTCCGGGTATCGTTCCAGGCTGCGCAAAGCTGGAACGACTCCACCACCCAGAAGCACACCCGCAAGCTGGTCGGCCCCGGGGTGTTCTATGCCTATCAGGTGCACATCCTGTATGCGCACTGTGTGATGGGCGCGTCGGAGATCGATTACTACTTCGAGCACAACAAGGTGCTGCCGATTCTCGATGCCGACGCGCAGGTGATGCGCGAAGACCTGATCTACCTGTCGTCGGTTGCCACCGACACGCTGGTCACGGTGCTGGAGGAGGCCTCGGTGGACCCGCTCGGCTGGGACGAACTGCAGAAAAAGGTGTTGTTCGAGCACTACAGTTCCCGGAAAAACGCGGGCTGCTGGCGCTTCGATTTCAGCGTGAACGAGCGCTACCCGCGCGGGTGATGCGCCGCGCTGGCCTGCGTCGGCAGGCCAGCGGGCATGCCATCAGAAGCTGTCCGAGGTCCTGAAGCCGCCGCCCCCGCTGCTGTCGGAGCTGGAGAAGCCGCCACTGCTGCTGGAGCTGCTGCTCGAACTGCTGGAACTGGAGCTGCTCCAGCTCGACCCCGAGCTGCTACTGCTGTACGAGCTGCGCTCGACGGCGACGCGCGGCACCAGTTCGCGGTGTTCGCGGATGGTCCCGACCAGATAGCCCAGGGTGACATCGCGGGTCATGTAGTCCGACAGCAGACGTTCGATGCCCAGCGTTGCCTTGTACTGATAGCCGTCGTCACGGAAGAAGTCGGTGCGCAGCGCGCGCTCCAGCTCCTTGGCCCGGTCATAGGACTGCTGGGCCAGGCCATGGGTCTGGCGCGCCTCGGCCAGTGCCCGTTCCACGCCGTCGACCTGCGGGTACAGCCGCTGCAGCTGCAAGGCGATCTGGTCGTCTGCGGTATCGGGGGTCTTCTTCACCTGCTCGAGCAGTTGCTCGATGCTCTTGGCCTGCAACTGGTCGGTGAGCCACTGGCGGGCACGCAGGTAGTGCGGGTCCTGGTTGTGGGTGAATGCGGTCAGTTGCGCGTGAATGTCGTTGGCCTGCTGCTTGCTGGCCACGGTCTGCTTGTACAACGCCTTGTGCGCTTCGCGCAGCGGCTCCATGCCTGCCTGCTGCTGGGCGTCGGCCAGTTGCTGGCCGGTGCTTTGCTCCAGCGCGGCAATGTGCGCGTCGCGTTCGAGCTGCAGTGCCTCGTTGCGCTGCTGCATGTTGAGCAGGTTCAGCTCGTTGCTGCGGTTGCCGCTGTAGTCGACCTGCCTGGCCAGCCAGCCATCGAGCCAGCGGCTGATGCGGCCCAACCGATACTGTTCGGTACCGAAATCGCGATCACGCAGGAAGTGGTAGATCGGGTTGCGGCCGAACATCGGCAGCTTGTCGGCACACTCCTGGCGAATGTCGGCATACCCGGTGACGGTTTCGAGGTTGGCGGCGATGGCCTGTTCCAGCTGGTGCATCTGCGCCGTGTAGTTCGGGTCCTGGGCCAGTTGGTCGCGGGCCTGGCGGTCGAGGTCGTCGAGGCGCTCCTGTACCTGCGCGGTCGCCTCCAGCGACTGGGCGATCTGCTGCTCGACCTCCAGCAGTTGCTGGCGCAACTGCCCCTGGGCCAGCTGGCGTTCGTGCAGGGCCTGAACCACCTCGTCCTGCAGCGACGGGGCGTGCTCCAGCTGCAGGGTCGCGATGCTGCGCAGGCGGGTCAGGATGTCCTGTTCGAGCGCCATCTGGCGCTCGGTGGCACTGGCCAGTTGTTGTTCTGCGTCGCGCAGCACGTGCTCGAAACTGCGTGCATTGTCGGCGACGATACCGATGAGCTTGCTGGGTCTCATGTCATCACCAGTCCAGGATCATGTCGGGTTTGGCGACACGTTGGTTGAATTTCAGGCTCAGCATGTTGGCAGGCTTGCTGCCCATGGCGAGGTCGTCGATGTGGCCGTCGCTGAGTTTGTCTTCCTTGACCTTGAGGTACTCGGCCTGGCTGACCCGCACACCAAAGTAGGACGCCCAGCGCGATTCGCCGGTTTCCGAACTGGTGACCGGCACGCTGATCGGGTTGCCGGCGGCGTCCACGGCCTCGACCACCAGGTACCAGCTCTTGCCCTGCAGGGAGTCACCGCCCTGGTTGCACAGCGCCTGGTCATAGCAGCGCTCGACCCCCGACTTGACGCCGTAGCGGTCCACCACCCGCAGCTCCAGTGCCTGACGGGCGAACACCAGCAGGCTGTCAAGCGTCGACAGGTGGTCGCTGGCCTGACGTGCCTGCAGGGCGTCGATGGCCTTGTCGACCTGGGCGGCCTGGGCACGCACCACCCGCAGGTCGTTCGGCGGCAGGCGCAGGGCGGGCAACTGCTGCTCGATTTCGTCCAGGCGCCGGATCAGCGGCTGGACTTGCTGAATGCGATCGAGCTGGCTTTCGAGCTCACCGACTTCACGGTCGACCACCTCGATGCCCTGGGTGTCGGCGTTGCCGATGGCCTGGTCGGCCACCCGGGCCTGCTGCGCCATCACCCCGAAACGCTTGGCGCCTGCGGTGAACGCCGGGTTGTGCAGTACGGCCTGCAGGCGGCTGCGGGCATCGATAATGGCCTGGACGTCGTTCAGGCCCTTGTCGGCCTGCCTCAGTTGCGCGCGCGCCGACTGGGTGTTGCGTTCGTAGGTATCGAGGTCCTGCTGCACGCTGTCGCGGTTGTCGCTGTCGATCAGTTGCGGCCACGGTCGGTGCGTCAGCAGTGTCTGAACCTGCGTCAGCCGCTCGGCAAGCGGCCCCAGCATGCGCGTGGCCGCGGGCTCGGGCTGTTGCGCGACGGCTTGCTGCAGCGCATCGAGGCGCGACTGGTGCTGCGCAAGGTCGGCGCTCAGATCGCTGCTGCGATACTCGGCCGTACGGACGTTGTCCTGCACCTTGGAGGTCTTGGCGGTGTCGTTCACCACCCGGGTGCACTGTACGGCCAGCAGCGCGACGACGATCAGTTGCAGGATGCGCATGAGCTTCCTGCGGTTGAGCAGCAGGCGCGTGGTCAGGCGCTGCAGTGCAGTCTGTTCGGGCGCCTCGAAGGCCAGGCGCCGGGCGAAGAACGCCCGCACACCCTGTTCGATCAGCGCATCGTCATAGGCGATGCCCTGGGCCTGGTAGTAGGTGCGGATACGCTCGGCGACTTCAGCGCGGCGCTGCGGCAGGTTCAGGTGCTCCTGCACCTGCATCTGCTGATGGCGCAGCTGGTCGACCACCGCCATCGCGCCCAGCTGTTCGGACAGAGGAACATTGCTCATCAGGCGGCCTTGGTCAGCAGGGCGGCGAACTTGCGCTTGGCCTCTTCGACGGCTTCGGCGATATCCCGGGCGGCGTTGCTCGACTCTGCGCGGTAGGTGTCGGCCATCTGCTTCATGTCGGTCTGGAACGACAGCGTGGCGTCAGCCAGGGCGCGCACCGAGTCGACCTTGATGGTCGAGCCATAGCTGGCCTTGACCGCGGCTTCGAGCTGCTGGTTGCCGGTGCTGCCCAGCGACTCCAGGCCCTGGCTGATGCCGTCGGTGGTGGCATTGAGGGTGTGGGTGGCTTCGGCCAGGCCGCTGTTGGCGGTGAACGACACGGCAAGCCCGGTGAGCACCACTTCGTTGGTGGAAAAGAACGACACCATGCGCTGGTATTGACGCTCCTTGATCACGTGCACCTGATTGATGCGTGCAAAGACCATTTCGGCGGTGTTGTAGCCGACCTTCAGGTCATCGGCGATGTCCTTGATGATCTGGTAGCGCTTGTCTTCGTCCTGCAGGGCGCGCACGGCTTCATCGCGGCCCAGTTCCAGCGCGGCGCGTGCGGCGGGCTCGGCGCTTTCGGCGTCGGCGACCCGGGCGTTGGCCTCGTTCAGGGCCAGGGTGCGCTGCTGCAGGGCCTCGCCAGCGATGGCCAGCACCTGCTGGGCTTCCACCTCGGCGGCTTTCATGGCCATGCGAAAGTCCATGTACGACTCCAGGATCACGCTCTCGCGGGCGATCTGGTCGTTGGCCGACTTGCACACCTTCAGGTAGTTTTCGCGGATATCGGCAAAGCGGCTGGGGATGGAGCCGCGACGCACGTTCATCCAGGTCAGCTTGATCTTTTCCATCGCGTCCAGGCGCCCGTCATCCATCCAGCCGGCCATGGCGGCGGCGTCCTCGCGGATGGAGGTGAAGCTCTGCGTGATGTCCATGAAGCGCGTGGAGATGTCCATGCCTTCGATCTGCTCGCGCACCATGCTGTTGAAGCTGGTGGCCTGCTGCAGCACGGTGGCGATGGAGGTGACCTTGGTGGTGTCGTAGTGGGCCACGCGGTCCAGCAGTACCAGAACCGGGGCATCCTGAACGGGCTGGATGAAGTTGATGCCGATGGTGCGCAGGCTGGTGAGTGCCCGTTCCAGGTAGTGGCTCATTGAGTGTCCTTACAGGTGTGGCAAAAATAATGAGGCCGGCAGTATACCGAGCACGCCAGCGCCCCGCAGGCTTTCGCACAACCAAAAAAAATGCCCGCCTCCGTATCAGAGGCGGGCATTGCAAGCAGCAGCGGGTCAGTTGGCGTTTACGCCGCCTTAGCAGCCTGCTGGCTCAGCGAGCGGTTCAGTGCGCTGAACAGCGCCTTGAAGCTGGCGGTGGTGATGTTTTCATCGATACCCACACCGTGCACCGGACGACCGCCAGCCACGCGCAGTTCGATGTAGGCCGCCGCCT
Source organism: Pseudomonas sp. 8209 (assembly GCF_028682105.1). Lineage (NCBI taxonomy): Bacteria > Pseudomonadati > Pseudomonadota > Gammaproteobacteria > Pseudomonadales > Pseudomonadaceae > Pseudomonas > Pseudomonas sp. 8209. Next base: position 515,466 of record NZ_JANIAH010000002.1, on the reverse strand, counting down.
TGGCGTGGGTGCCGGCACCGATGGCGTGCTCGTTGTAGTCCATGATTTCCACGGCTACCGGCAGGCCGGCCACCAGGGCCTCGAGGGCGCCGTTGCCCTTGCCACGCCAGTGCAGGGTGGTTTCGCCTTCACCGGCCACTTCCACTTCCACGGCGCTGTGGCCGTTCTCTTCCTGCAGGCGATGGCTGACCAGCGCATACGGGGCGTTGGCTTGCAGGTACTCGCTCTGCAACAGCTTGTAGATCTGCTGGGCGGTCATTTCCAGGCCCAGGCGGTCGGTCTCGCCCTGTACCACCTGGCTGAACTCGATCTGCATGCGACGCGGCAGGCTGATGCCGTATTCCTGTTCGAGCAGGTAGGTGATGCCACCCTTGCCCGACTGGCTGTTGACGCGGATCACCGCCTCGTAGCTGCGGCCGATGTCGGCCGGGTCGATCGGCAGGTACGGTACTTCCCACAGGGTGTCTTCTTTCTGCTGGGTGAAGCCCTTGCGGATCGCATCCTGGTGCGAGCCGGAGAACGCGGTGTGCACCAGGTCGCCCACATACGGGTGACGCGGGTGCACCGGGATCTGGTTGCACTCTTCGACCACCTTGCGCACGCCGTCGATGTCGGAAAAGTCCAGCTCCGGGTCCACGCCCTGGGTGTAGAGGTTCAGGGCCAGGGTCACCAGGTCGACGTTGCCGGTACGCTCGCCGTTGCCGAACAGGCAGCCTTCGACACGGTCGGCGCCGGCCATCAGGCCCAGCTCGGTGGCAGCCACGCCGGTGCCACGGTCGTTGTGGGTGTGCAGGCTGATGATCACGCTGTCACGGCGCGACACGTTGCGCCCGAACCACTCGATCTGGTCGGCATAGATGTTCGGGGTGGAAACTTCCACGGTGGCTGGCAGGTTGAGGATCACCTTGTGTTCGGGGGTCGGGTTCCACACCTCGATCACCGCGTCGCAGACTTCCTTGGCGAACTCCAGTTCGGTAGCGCTGAAGGTCTCTGGCGAGTACTGGAACGTCCAGTGGGTTTCCGGCTGCTGGGCGGCGTACTTGACGAACAGCTTGGCCGCGTTCACCGCGATGTCCTTGACGCCCTGCTTGTCCTGGTTGAAGACAATGCGGCGGAATGCCGGGCAGGTGGCGTTGTACAGGTGCACGATGGCCTTCTTGGCCCCGCGCAGCGATTCGAAGGTACGTGCGATCAGGTCTTCACGGGCCTGGGTCAGCACCTGGATGGTGGTGTCGTCCGGGATGTGGCCGTCTTCGATCAGGGTGCGCACGAAGTCGAAGTCGGTTTGCGAGGCCGATGGGAAGGAGGCCTCGATTTCTTTCACGCCCACGCTGACCAGGGTCTTCCAGAAGCGCAGCTTCTTGACCGCATCCATCGGCTCGATCAGCGACTGGTTGCCGTCGCGAAGGTCCGAGCTGCACCAGATCGGCGCGGCCGTGATGGTCTTCGAGGGCCAGGTGCGGTCAGGCAGGTTTACCTGAGCGAAGGCACGGTATTTTTTCGAAGGGTCTTTGAGCATGGTCATGAAAGCAATCCTTATTGTGCGGCCTTGAAAGGGGCCCGCCGAACGTACAAGTGATGAATGGGCGAGGCGACGCGATTCAGCTTGGTAGTCGGGCACTGACCAGGCAAAGGCTGCGATGTTGGCGAAGCAGGATGAGGGTGTGCGTGGTTTTCATGGGTTCAACCCTAACCAGTGGGGTGAACGATGGCAAGCACTGCAAAAAAATTGAGAGGAATGCTTAAAAACTGAATATTGTCGTGATTTTATAGCGCAGACCAATCAAAAAGACCGCGCCAGTTGCGCGGTCTTTTTGATTGGCGCAAGACGCTGATCAGGGCTGGAAGGCCCCGATGAAGATCGCCGGATCGACCCGTGCGTCGTTCAGGCTGACGTTCCAGTGCATGTGCGGCCCGGTGGCGCGGCCGGTGGAGCCCACCCGTCCGACGATGGCGCCACGGCTCAGTTGCTGGCCGGGTTTCACGTCGATCTTCGACATATGGCAGAACATGCTGATGAAGCCCTGGCCGTGGTCGACGAACACGGTGTTGCCGTTGAAGAAGTAGTTGCCGATCAGGATCACCTTGCCGTTGGCCGGGGTCTTGATCGGGGTGCCGGCGGGCACGGCGAAGTCCAGGCCGGCATGCGGGTTGCGTTCCTCGCCGTTGAAGAAGCGGCGCACGCCGAACTTGCTCGACAGCGGGCCGTTGACCGGCTTGTCGAGGAGCAGGTTGCTCGGCAGGTTGGGGCTGAAGCTGCGGTAGGCCTTGATCTGCTCTGCCAGCTCGGCGTCGATGCGCTTGAGGTCGGCCGGGTTGGGGTTGACCTGGCGCTGGTTCTTCAGGGTGATGCGCTGCTCGGGGTACTTCTTGCTGGCGACCGTGAAGCTCAGGGTGCGCTCGCCCTGGGTCAGGCTGGCGGTGCCGGGCTTCTGGGTCAGCGGCAGGCCGACAATGGCCAGCCAGGTGTCCTGCTCGCGTACCACCAGCACCGGCTTGCCGTCGAAGCGTGCCTGAGGGGCCTGGGCGGCGGGGCCGAGGTCGACCACCGCGACGCCGCCGGGCACCGGCTTGTTCAACTGGCGGGTGATGTAGCTGGCCTGGGCGGTGCCGGCGAAGGCCAGGCAGAGGACGAGCAGCGGGGCAAACAGTCGGGGCATGAGTCAGTCCAGTAGAGAGAGCGTGACCGGGGTCAGGTGGTTGTCTTCGACCCGCACCTGCAGCTCGCCTTCGCCCAGGCGGGCGGTCAGGCGCTGGCCGTTGCGGGTCTGCGCGGCGCTGCGGATGGCCTGGCCGCGCTCGTCGAGCAGAATGCTGTAGCCACGGCTGAGGGTGGCCAGCGGGCTGACCACCTGCAGTGTCTGCACCTGCACCTGCAGGTGCTGGCGGCGGGTGGCGAGGGTCTGGCGCATGGCTCGCGGCAGGCGCTCGGCGAGGTTGTCCAGGCGTTGCTTGAGCAGCGCCAGGGCACGCCCGGGGTGCTGCGCGGCCAAGCGGGTATCCAGGCGTGCCAGGCGTTCGCGGCGCTGGTTCAGGCGCTGCTCGAAGGCGCGGCGCAGGCGCATGTCCAGGTCGTCGAGGCGCTGGGCCTGCTGGCGCAGGCGTTCGCCGGGGTGGCGCAGACGCCGCGCCAGGCTGTCCAGGCGCAGCCGGTCATGGGCCAGGCGGTTCTGGATGCGCAGCAGCAGGCGGCGTTGCAGGCTTTCCAGGCGTCGGCCCAGGTCGCTGCTGTCGGGGGCCAGCAGTTCGGCGGCGGCCGAAGGGGTGGGGGCGCGCACGTCGGCGACGAAGTCGCTGATCGACACGTCGGTTTCATGCCCCACGGCGCTGACCATGGGCGTGACGCAGGCGGCGATGGCACGGGCCACGGCTTCTTCGTTGAAGCACCAGAGGTCTTCCAGCGAGCCGCCGCCACGGGCCAGGATCAGCGCGTCGAAGCCTTGCGCATCGGCGCGTTGCAGGGCCCGCACGATCTGGTTGATGGCTTCGCGGCCCTGCACGGCGGTGGGTATCAGGGTCAGCTCCACCTGCGGGGCGCGGCGGCGGAACACGCTGATGATGTCGCGGATCACCGCGCCGGTGGGCGAGCTGACGATGCCGATACGCTGCGGGTGGGCAGGCAGGGCGCGCTTGCGTTCACTGCTGAACAGGCCCTCGTTGCCGAGCTTTTCCTTGAGCGCGTCGAAGGCCAGGCGCAGGGCGCCGTCACCGGCCGGTTCGACGGTGTCGAGGATCAGCTGATAGTCGCCGCGCCCCTCGAACAGCGAGACCTTGCCACGCACCTTGACCGCCAGGCCGTCGCGCAATGCCTGGCGCACGCGGGCGGCGTTGTTGCGAAACAGTGCACAGCGCACCTGGGCGCCGCTGTCCTTGAGGGTGAAGTAGACGTGGCCGGAGGCGGGCCGGGCGAGGTTGGAGATTTCGCCCTCGACCCAGATGTTGCTGAACACGTCCTCGAGCAGCACGCGGGCGCGGCCGTTGAGCTGGCTGACGGTAAGGACCTCGCGGTCCAGGCCGAGTCTTTCGAAAGGGTCTTTGATCATGCGGGGCATCATAAAGGGAATCGTGCGGTCTTTGCAGTCCCGGCAGGTGGCGGCGCTGCTTGCCGGCTCAGCCCTGCATGTGCTCCACAAACTGATGCACCAACGGCCCGGCATCGCGTCGATAGGCCAGCGCCACCGTACTCACGCACCCCGCGTCGGCCAGCGGCACGAAGCGCAGCGCCGCCGGCGCGATATCGCGCATGCACCGTGGCAGCAAGGCTACCCCGAACCCGGCCTGGATCAACTGCAACTGCGTGGTCTTGCGCGACACCACCCGCGCAGCCCGAGGGAAGAACCCTTCACGCATGCACAGCTCGGCCGACAGGTAGCTCAAGCCACCGCGCTGGCGGTGCGGGATGGAAATGAACGCCTCGTCGCGTAACTGCGCCAGGTACACGCTGGGCTCATCGGCCAGCGGGTGGTCTGCGGCCACCGCCAGCAGCAGCGGCTCGTCGAACAGCGGCTGCACGCACAGCCCTTCGTGCTGGCGCAGCACCGGCAGGCGCAGCAGGCCGAACTCCAGGCGACCTTCGGCCAGTTCCTCCAGTTGCGCCTCGGAAGACAGCTGCGCGATGTCCATCGACACGCCGGGGTTGTGCTGCAGGTAGCCCGTGAGCCGATCCAGCAACGCGCCGGTCAGCGGCACCGTGCTCGAATGGCTCAGGCGCAGGCTGCCGCGCAGGCCCTGACCGATTTCGGTGGCCAGGCGGCAGGCCTTCTCCAGCTCGCCCAGCAGGTTGCGGGCCCGCGGCAGAAACGCCAGGCCCGCTGCGGTCAGGCGCGGCTGGCGGGCGGTGCGTTCGAACAGCGGGGTGGCCAGCTGACTCTCCAGCTCCTTTATCTGCCGGCTCAGCGCCGACTGCGCGACGAACAGGCGCTCGGCGGCAGCACTGAAACTGCCGGACTCGGCAATCTCGACGAAGTAGCGTAATTGTCGGGTGGAGATCATGAGGGATGCCTTTTCGAGATGGCTGATGGCGCAATTGCATATTAGTCGGCATGGCTGGCCAATGGCTAAAGTTCGTCTGAACGCTGCCTCACTCACGACTCAGGCATACACCATGCTCTCCACACTGCTCGACTCGCTCCCTTTCACTGCGCTCCAATGGCTGCCGATACTGCTTGGCATCGGCGTCGCCTACATCGTGTTCGGCATCGCCGGCTTCGGCACCGCGCTGGTCGCCGGGCCGGTCCTGATCAACTTCATGCCGCTGTCGCGCATCATCCCGTTGCTGGTGCTGCTGGACTTCGTCGCTGCCTTCGGCAACTGGCTGCCGGCGCGCAAGGCCGTGGTGCGAGGCGAACTGCTGCGCCTGCTGCCGTGCATGGCCATCGGCTGCACCCTGGGCGTGGTGTTCCTGCTCAACCTCAAGTCCGACCTGCTGCTGTTGCTGATGGGCCTGTTCATCAGCGCCTATGCGCTCTACAGCCTGGCGGTGAAGGTCAAGCCGGCGCGCCTGAATGCCGGCTGGTCGGTGCCGATGGGTATCACCGGCGGCCTGTTCGGTGCGCTGTTCGGCAGCGGCGGCTTCCTCTATGCCATCTACCTCAATGCCCGGCTCGACGCCAAGGAGCAGGTGCGCGCGACCCAGAGCGCGCTGATCAGTTGCAGCACCGTGGTGCGCCTGAGCCTGTTCCTGATTGCCGGGGTATACGCCGACCTGCCGTTGCTGCTGCTTGCCCTGTGCCTGCTGCCGATGATGTTCGCCGGCCTGTGGGTGGGGCGCCGGCTGACCCTGAAGATGTCCCGCGAAACCTTCGTGCGGCTGGTCACCTGGCTGGTGCTGGCCAGCGGCATCGCGCTGATCGCGCGCTACCTGAGTGAGGTAAACTGGCACCTTTAACCTGTTCGGCCGCCTTCATGACATTCCAGTGCATCATCGTCCCCAAGATCTCCACCGTGCCGGTGCACGAGCCGCGCGCCCGCGCGATCCTGCGCTGGCTGGTACGCGAAAAGGTGATCGAGGAACAGCTCAGCACCTGCGGGCGCACCGGCAACCGCATGGGCTATGCCATCGCCGAGGGTGCGCGCAAGGTGGTCGAGCGGCCGCAGTTGCTGCCGTACGGCCAGCCCGTCAATGGCCTGGAAGTCATCTACAAGCGCTGCATCTATACGCCCACCGAAGGCTTTCTCGAAGAAGCCGGCTGCGCCGAGTGCCGCCGGGAAGTGGGGGTGGAACTGTTCGCCAGCCTGGAAGAGTGGATGCCCGGCATCAGCGACAACTTCACCTGCCCGCGCTGCGGCCATGAAGACGACATCAACGGCTTCCTTTACCTGCAGCCCTGTGCCTTTTCCAACCTGGGGTTCATCTTCAACAACTGGGGCGAGGCCGGTTTCAAGCCGTCTTTCATCGATGCCTTTGCCGACTGGCTCGACCAGCCGGTGGCAGTGGTGCAGGTAAAGCTGCAAGACAACTGACCGAAGGCCCATCTTTACATTGAGTCACACGGCGCGCATGAGTATAATGGCGCGCTTCCATTTTCCCGCCCGGGAGCCCCCGCGATGCTGCGTATCAGCCAAGAAGCCCTGACCTTCGACGACATTCTCCTAGTACCCGGTTACTCCGAGGTGCTACCTAACGAAGTCAGTCTCAAGACCCGTTTGACCCGTGGCATCGAGCTGAACATTCCACTGGTTTCCGCCGCCATGGACACCGTGACCGAAGCCCGTCTGGCCATTGCCATGGCCCAGGAAGGCGGCATCGGCATCATCCACAAGAACATGACCATCGAGCAGCAGGCTGCCGAAGTGCGCAAGGTCAAGAAGTTCGAGGCCGGCGTGGTCAAGGACCCGATCACCATCGAGGCCGACGCCACCGTACGCGACCTGTTCGAACTGACCCGCCTGCACAACATCTCCGGCGTGCCGGTGCTGCACAACGGCGACCTGGTCGGCATCGTCACCTCCCGTGACGTGCGCTTCGAAAACCGCCTCGACGCCACCGTGCGTGAAGTGATGACGCCCAAAGAGCGTCTGGTCACGGTCAGCGAAGGCGCCGACAAGAACGAGGCCCGCGAGCTGCTGCACAAGCACCGCATCGAGCGCGTTCTGATCGTCGACGACAAGTTCGCCCTCAAGGGCATGATGACCGTCAACGACATCGAGAAAGCCAAGGCCTACCCGCTGGCCAGCAAGGACGACCAGGGTCGCCTGCGCGTCGGTGCTGCAGTGGGTACCGGCAAGGACACCGGCGACCGCGTGACCGCACTGGTTGCTGCCGGCGTCGACGTGGTGGTGGTCGACACCGCCCACGGCCACTCCAAGGGCGTTATCGACCGCGTGCGCTGGGTCAAGCAGAACTTCCCCGACGTGCAGGTGATCGGCGGCAACATCGCCACCGGCGCAGCCGCCAAGGCCCTGGCCGAAGCCGGCGCCGACGCGGTCAAGGTCGGTATCGGCCCTGGCTCGATCTGCACCACCCGTATCGTCGCTGGCGTCGGCGTGCCGCAGATCAGCGCCATCGCCAATGTGGCTGCCGCGCTGGAAGGCACCGGCGTACCGCTGATCGCCGACGGTGGCATCCGCTTCTCCGGTGACCTGTCCAAGGCCATCGTCGCCGGCGCCAGCGCCGTGATGATGGGTTCGATGTTCGCCGGTACCGAAGAGGCCCCGGGCGAGATCGAGCTGTTCCAGGGTCGTTCCTACAAGGCCTACCGCGGCATGGGCTCGCTGGGTGCGATGTCCCAGGCCCAGGGTTCCTCGGACCGCTACTTCCAGGACTCCTCGGCCGGTGCCGAGAAGCTGGTACCGGAAGGTATCGAAGGTCGCGTGCCATACAAGGGCACCCTGACCGCGATCATCCACCAGCTGATGGGCGGCCTGCGTTCCTCGATGGGTTACACCGGCAGCGCCAACATCGAAGAAATGCGTACCAAGCCCGAGTTCGTGCGCATCACCGGTGCCGGCATGGCCGAATCCCACGTGCATGACGTGCAGATCACCAAGGAAGCGCCAAACTACCGCGTAGGTTGATGCTCCTGGCAATACCTGTAAGCGGGGCTGTTCACGACAGCCCCGCGTCGTTTCCGATTACCACTGACGAGATTGAGTCATGGCCCTCGACATTCACGCTCACCGTATCCTGATCCTCGACTTCGGTTCCCAGTACACCCAGCTGATCGCCCGCCGCGTGCGCGAAATCGGCGTGTACTGCGAACTGCACCCGTTCGACATGGACGACGAGGCGATTCGCGAATTCGCCCCCCGCGGGATCATCCTCGCCGGCGGCCCCGAGTCGGTGCACGAAGCCGACAGCCCGCGCGCGCCACAGGCCGTATGGGACCTGGGCGTACCGGTATTCGGTATCTGCTACGGCATGCAGACCATGGCCGAGCAACTGGGCGGCAAGGTTGAAGGTTCCGAGCTGCGCGAGTTCGGCTACGCCCGTGTCGATGTGGTCGGCAAGAGCCGCCTGCTCGACGGCATCGAAGACCACGTCGACGCTGACGGCGTATTCGGCCTGGACGTGTGGATGAGCCACGGTGACAAGGTCACCCGCATCCCGGAAGATTTCCACATCCTGGCCAGCACCCCAAGCTGCCCGATCGCCGGCATGTTCAACGATGATCGCGGCTACTACGGCGTGCAGTTCCACCCGGAAGTGACCCACACCAAGCAGGGCGGCCGCATCCTGTCGCGCTTCATCCTCGACATCTGCGGCTGCGAAGCACTGTGGACCCCGTCGAAGATCGCCGAAGACGCAATCGCCCAGGTGCGCGCCCAGGTCGGCACCGACAACGTGCTGCTGGGCCTGTCCGGCGGCGTGGACTCCTCGGTGGTTGCGGCGCTGCTGCACAAGGCCATCGGTGACCAGCTGACCTGCGTGTTCGTCGACAACGGCCTGCTGCGCCTGCACGAAGGCGAGCAGGTGATGGCCATGTTCGCCGAGAACATGGGCGTCAAGGTGATCCGTGCCAACGCCGAGGACCAGTTCCTGAACAACCTGGACGGCGAAGCGGACCCCGAGAAGAAGCGCAAGATCATTGGTCGTACCTTCATCGACGTGTTCGATGCCGAGTCGAACAAGCTGCACAACATCAAGTACCTGGCCCAGGGCACCATCTACCCCGACGTGATCGAGTCGGCCGGTGCCAAGAGCGGCAAGGCCCACGTGATCAAGTCGCACCACAACGTCGGTGGCCTGCCGGAGGAAATGAACCTCAAGCTGGTCGAGCCGCTACGCGAACTGTTCAAGGACGAAGTCCGTCGTCTGGGCCTGGAGCTGGGCCTGCCGTACGACATGGTCTACCGTCACCCGTTCCCGGGCCCGGGCCTGGGTGTGCGCATCCTGGGTGAAGTGAAGAAGGAGTACGCCGACCTGCTGCGTCGTGCCGACCACATCTTCATCGAAGAGCTGCGCAAGGCCGACTGGTACCACAAGGTCAGCCAGGCCTTCGTGGTATTCCAGCCGGTGAAATCGGTGGGCGTGGTCGGTGACGGCCGTCGTTACGCCTGGGTGGTGGCGCTGCGTGCGGTCGAGACCATCGACTTCATGACCGCGCGTTGGGCGCACCTGCCATACGAACTGCTGGAAACCGTCAGCGGCCGCATCATCAACGAGATCGAAGGCATCTCGCGCGTCACCTACGACGTATCGAGCAAGCCGCCTGCGACGATCGAGTGGGAATGATGCACGCCCTGAACTGACCGGCACGCGCCAGCCAGAAAGCCAAAAGCCCGCCTAATAGCGGGCTTTTGGCTTTCTGGCTGGCGGCATCTGCACCATGCGCTTCATTCACGGCTTGTCATAAGGAACATCCCGCACCTTGCCATAGCCGATCTGGAACGGCTCCATCGCACGGAAGGTAGGCGGCGTCGTGGAGATCATCCTGGCGGTGTGGATCAGCTTCGGCACAAGCTCCGCAACCGCTCGCTCGAAGCTCCAGTAGGCCGTCGACACCGACAGGTTCACCGCCGCCACCGCCTCGCCACGAATGTTGTACACCGGCACGGCAAAGGCCAGGTCGCTGAGGTAGAACTCCTCGATGCTGTAGGCGAAGCCAGTCTCCCGAACCTTGGCGATGATGCTCGTTAGCGTTTCGACGTCGGTAATCGTGTGCGGTGTGAATCTGGGCCGATCCACACCGGTGAGAATGTGCCTGATCTGCTCATCGGGCAGCGCCGAGAGAAAGGCGCGGCCTGCCGACGAGCAGAAGATCGGCAGTCGCCTACCGACGGGCATGTGCACAACGGCGCGATGCGGGCTGGGGAATCGCCCGATGTACACCATCTCGTGCCCATCGCGTTCGGCCAGGTTGACCGTCTCGCCGGTCTGGCGGTTCAGGTCCAGCAGGTAAGGGTTGGCTCGCTCCAGCAGCACGTGCGCCTGTAGGTAGCGGTAGCCGGTATCCAGGGTGCGAGGCGACAGCGAGTAGCGCTTGGACGCTGCGTCCTTTCGTAACAGGCCCAATGTGACCAGGGTATGAGTGAAGCGCTGAGCCGCACTTTTGGTAACACCCGCAGCTTCTGAAATTTCTTTCAGGTTCATCGTCGGCCGTTCGGCCGTGAATGCATCGAGGACGCCGAGGCCGGTGGCCAGGGCCTGGACAAACAGGGGGGACTCGTTTGGCTCCATGAAACTCTCCAGACCAACGTGGTGCAGCAGTGGCGTGCCGAGCACTGAATTGGGGCGTAACGGTGAAAAATGGCCCGCCGAGGGGGCTGCCTGACGAAGCAAGTCTAACCGCTCATACCGTTGTGAAATATCACACTCGAGTTTGCTCGTATTGCTGTGCGATACATTGATATCAGATTCGGTACAGGCTCTGCATCCTCTCGGGGACTCATCCATCAAGAGCCCTGTACAAGATGCCCACTACTCAAGCTCGCAAACCCGAAGCGATCGTCATCGGCGCCGGAATAGTCGGCCTGTGTACCGCCTACCATCTGCTTGCGACGGGCGTTTCGGTAACCGTCATCGATCCCGGTGCTCCGGGGGCGGAGTGCTCGTCCGGCAACGCCGGCTCGATTGCCTCCGGTGCCGTGGCCCCCCTGGCCATGCCCGGCGTGTTGAAGCAGGCGCCGCGCATGCTGCTCGACCCCACGGGGCCGTTGTACCTTCCCGCCAGTTACCTGCTCACGGTGGCGCCGTGGATGGTGCGCTTTGTTGCCGCCTCGCGACCGGCCAGGGTTGCGCAGATTGCCCAGGCCCTGCATGCATTGCTGGGGGATGCGACAACCCAGCACAAGGCCATCGCCGCCAAGGCTGGCTGCCGTGAACTGATCGCGGAAACGGGTCAACTGCACCTTTACCCCGATCAGGCCAGCCTGGAGAAAGACAACGCCGGCTGGGCCCTGAAAAAACAGCATGGGCTCGACGCCCGGCATGTCACGGGCGAAGAGATCCGAGCGCTGGAGCCTGCGCTCGGGCCGATCTATCAAACCGGCTACTACCTGCCCGATCAGCTGTGGGTCCGAGAGCCGCAGCGCTACGCCACAGTCATTGCAGAGCATCTGAAGACGCGCGGCGTGAGGTTCATCCGCGATCGAGTGCAACGCCTGGCACGGGATACCAGCGGCTGGCGCGTTGGCGCCCAGTCCGGGGACTACTGTGCGGTGCAGGTGGTTGTCGCTGCAGGCGCCTGGTCTGCTCAACTGCTGCGCCCGCTGGGGGTGAAGGTTCCGCTGGAAACACAACGCGGCTACCACCTGCGTTTTCCCCACGGCGGCGTGGAGCTTCAGCGCATCGTGGTTCTCGCAGACCGCAAGGTGTTCATGACGCCCATGCAGCAAGGGCTGCGGGTTGCCGGCACCGTCGAGTTCGGCGGCCTGCAGCGAGCGCCAAGCAGCCCTCGCGCGCAGTTGCTCGCCGCTCACGCCAAGGCAGGGCTTCCAGGCCTGGACATTCGTGCTGCCACCGAGTGGATGGGCCACCGTCCGTGTCTCCCCGATTCGCTTCCGGTGATTGGCGAACTTCCCGGGCACACGGGCCTGTGGTGCGCGTTCGGCCACGGCCACCTCGGGTTGACCGGATCGGCGGGCACGGGACGCTTGCTGGCTCTGGCCATGTCAGGGTCTGTCGATGCCCAACGCGACTTGTTGCCCTTTTCGATCAGCCGTTTCTGACCTACTCACACCCCAGGAGATGACCATGAACAACGCCATCACGCGCCACCAGACCAACGCCCGCATGAGCCGCATTGTCGTGCATGCGGGCACCGCCTACTTTGCCGGGGTTGTCGCCGCCGAGCGAAGTGGCGATATCAAGGCCCAGACGACCGAGATTCTCAAGCGCATCGACGCGTTGCTCGCTTCTGTCGGCAGTGACAGCACCCGACTGCTCACTGCGCAGATCTGGCTCAAGGACATCGCCACCGACTTCCAGGGCATGAACGAGGCCTGGGATGCGTGGGTACCGCATGGCTGCGCGCCCACCCGCGCCACTTGCCAGGCCCTGCTGGGTGCCCCCGACATGCTCGTGGAAATCATCGTTACCGCAGCTGTGTGACCTTCACTCTGCGAACAACAGGAGACGTCCCATGCTCACCCGATTGATCAAACTGACCACCTGTGCGGCACTGACTCTTCCCGTCCTGCTGGGCACTGCCCAGGCCCAGGACACACTGCGCGTCGGCGCCACACCCACTGCGGTGCCCTTCAACTTCCTGGACACCAGGACCAACACGCTTCGGGGCGTGATGATCGATATCACCCAGGCGCTGGGCAAGGAGCTTGGTTTCACGCCCGAGCTGCGTCCGATCCCCTTCGGTGGCCTGGTGCCGTCGTTGCAGACGGACAAGATAGACATGATCAGCTCTGCTTTCGCCATGAATGCCCAGCGCGCCCAGGTGGTCGACTTCTCCGACGAACTGTTCGCCTACAGCGAGGAGGTGATTGCCAACAGCCAGGACACGACGGCGTACCACAGCAGCGCCGACTTCGCCGGCAAGAAGGTCGGCGTGCAGACTGGCACCGTGTCGGTGGAACCGATGAAAGCCCAGCAGGGCATCAAGGAGCTGCGGATGTACGACAGCATGTCCGACATGATTCGCGAGGTGGCCCTGGGGCGTATCGATGTTGCCGTAGGCGATGGCCCGGTGATGCTCTACACCGTGCAGCAGTCCGGCTCCAGCAAGCTGCGCGTTGCCGATGACTACCAGAAGCAGATCCGTATCGCGATCGGCGTGGCGGTGCGCAAAGGCAACAGCGAGCTGCTCGCCCGAATCAATGGCGGTGTAGCCAAGCTCAAGGCTGACGGTACGCTCGACGCGATCCTCACCAAATGGAACGTCAAGAAACTCTGATTCGTGATCACGGCCACCGCCCGACGGTGCCCGCATGTGAGGATGCAATCCTATGTTCGAAGGTTTTTTCAGCCAGGCAGTCGAGTACTTTCCGATACTGATGGAAGGTGCCTGGACAACGATCGGCATCACCCTGTGCGCGCTGCTCATCAGTACCTTGCTGGGGTTGTTCTGGGCGCTGTTGCGGGTCAGCAGCGTGCGCTGGCTGGCCGAAGGCTCGCGCTACCTGACCAATGCCATTCGCGGCATCCCGATCATCGTCATTCTGTTCTACCTGTACTTCGTGTTGCCGGAAATGGGCGTGGACATGAGTGCGTTCCAGGCCGGTGCCATGGGGCTCGGGCTTGCCTATTCCGCCTACATGGCCGAGGTGTTTCGCTCGGGTATCCAGGCCATCGACCCCGGTCAGAACGAGGCGGCGCACTCCATCGGCATGAGCCGCGCAATGACCATGCGCCGGGTGATCCTGCCCCAGGCGTTGAAGATCGCGCTGCCGCCATACAGCAACAACATGATCATGCTGCTCAAGGACTCCTCCCAGGCCTCGATCATCACCGTGGTCGAGCTGTCGATGCAGGGCAAGCTGATCGCGGCAGCATCGTTCAACAACGCCAACATCTTCACCCTGGTTGCCCTGATGTACCTGTGCCTGAGCCTGCCTCTGATGGGGTTGGCCGGCTGGCTCGAACGCAAATACAAAAGGAGTGCCCGATGATCCGCATCGACAACATCACCAAGTCGTTTGGTCCGCACCAGGTGCTCCATGGCATCAGTGCAGAGATCCGCCAGGGCGAAGTGGTTTGCCTGATCGGCCCTTCGGGCTCGGGCAAGTCCACGGTGCTGCGTTGCATCAATGGCCTGGAGCGCTACGACGGCGGCGTGATCAGCATTGACGGCGTCACGGTCGACGCCAGCTCCGGGAACATCCGCCAGATCTGTCGCTCGGTGGGTATGGTGTTTCAGCGGTTCAACCTTTTCCCCCATCGCACCGTCCTGGAAAACGTGATCGAGGGCCCGGTGTACGTAAAGGGTGAACCCGTCGACAAGGCCCGCAAGCGTGGCAAGGAACTGCTCGACCGTGTCGGCCTGGCCGCGAAGTACAACGCCTATCCGCCGCAGCTTTCCGGCGGCCAGCAGCAGCGCGTGGCGATTGCCAGGGCACTTGCCATGGAACCCAGGGCCATGCTGTTCGATGAGCCCACCTCGGCGCTCGACCCCGAGCTGGTCGGTGAGGTCCTGGCCGTCATGAAGAGCCTGGCCCAGGAAGGCATGACCATGGTGGTGGTGACCCACGAGATGGGCTTCGCACGCGCCGTGTCGACCCGCACGCTGTTCCTTGAAGGCGGCTCGATCGTCGCCGAAGGGCCATCGGCGCAGATCCTGAGCAACCCGACCAACGAGCGCATGAAGGACTTCCTGCGCCGGGTATCCCATTCCTGATCGCGGGCGTAGCTCAAGCATTTTCGGGCATCGCGCATCAGGTGCGTGGCGGCCTCAACATGACCAGACGAGAATCCAGACATGCAGCACAAAGCCGTACTGAGCCACACAGATGTTCGCCGGATCCTGGACGCCGCCTGCGTGCAGGCTCAACAGAACGATTGGGAGGTCGCCATCGCGGTCGTCGATGACGGTGGCCATCCGCTCGCGCTTGCGCGCCTTGACGGGTGCGCTCCGATCGGTGCCTACATCGCATCGGAAAAGGCCCGGAGCGCGGCGCTGGGGCGGCGCGAGACCAAAGGCTACGAAGACATGGTCAACGGTGGGCGCACGGCGTTTGTTGGTGCCCCGTTGATCACGCCGCTCGAAGGCGGTGTGCCGATCATCGTCGACGGCCAGGTGGTCGGTGCAGTGGGGGTGTCCGGGGTCAAGGCGCAGCAGGATGCGCAGGTCGCCAAGGCGGGCGTCGCAGCGCTGTGATCCGTTGGCGGTGTATCCAGGCGTCGAGTAGCCTCAAGTTGCCCCGGCCGCAGGCGCGCTTGCTATCCTGCACGCCTTTGCGCCCCAGCCAGGAGAACCGGTCATGGTCAACCGCGTGTTCAACTTTCCCATCGACGCTACCATCGAGGCCATCGGCGGGCGCTGGAAGTGCTCCATCCTGTGCCACCTGATGGAAGGCCCCAAGCGCACAGGCGAGCTGCTGCGCCTGATGCGCCCCTTGTCGTCGAAGGTGCTCACCGAGCAACTCAAGGAGTTGCAGGGCGATCTGCTGGTCGAGCGCGAAGCCTTCCCTGGCAAGGTGCCCAAGGTGCTGTATCGGGTGACCGAGCACGGCCGCACCTTGCAGCCGATCATCGATGCGATGTGCCAGTGGGGTGCCCTGCATTCAGGTAATGCGCTGGCCACCGAGACACCGCCGGCGCCCGCCGAAGGCTGAACTCAGGCTGCCTGGGCAAATTGGCGCAGGTAATCCAGGTAACCTTCGGCGTTGGCCTCCAGCTCCGCCGGGTCGATGGCGTACTCGGCACCATAGAACACCCACGGGCGTACCGGCAGTGCTTCGATGTAGCGGAGGGTGACTTCCAGCGGGCGCAGCAGTTCGTCCAGGCTGTAGCTGTAACGCCCGCCGGCCCTGTAATCGTCTTGCCTGATGCCGGCAGAAATCGCCATGCCAACACGTTTGCCCGCCAGCTGGCGCTGCCCTTCGCCGTGGCCGTAGGCAAAGTCGTGGGTGAGCACTTCGTCCTGCCATTGCTTGAGCAGCGGCGGGGTGCTGAACCAGTAGAACGGGAACTGCCACACGATGCTGTCATGGGCGCGAACCAATGCCTGCTCGGCTTCCACGTCCAGCGCGCCGCCCTGGGGATACACCTCGTACAGGCGGTGCAGGGTGACGTTCATGTCGCTGGCTTCAAGGGCTTTCAACCAGGCCTGGTTGACCACGGATTTTTCCAGGTTGGGGTGGGCGAGAATGATCAGGGTGCGCATGGCTCGGGACTCCATTGATTGAGGCGGGCAATCTAGGGCGGGCGCCAGATCCCCACAAGTACGCACCTTTTTGTAACCACCCGGGGCCGCCCACGCGGTTTCACGTTGAACCGCAGGCGCGGCGTTTTTCACCAAGCCATCGATAAAAAAGATATACACTCGCCTGCATCTATAAAAACAACGTACCGGGTAATGCCCATGATGACTCTGCGTCAGATCCGCCACTTCATTGCCGTGGCCGAGACCGGTTCGATCTCGGCTGCGGCCCAGGCGGTGTACATCTCCCAGTCCACCCTGACCCTGGCCATCCAGCAGCTGGAACAGGAAATCGGCGTGAGCCTGTTCAATCGCCACGCCAAGGGCATGCACCTGACCCACCAGGGCCATCAGTTCCTGCGCCAGGCGCACCTGATCCTGGCCACGGTGGACAACGCCAAGCGCAGCCTGCAGCAGAGCACCGACCAGGTCGCCGGCCAGCTGGTGGTGGGTGTGACCAGCCTGGTGGCGGGTTACTACCTGGCCGACCTGCTCACGCGCTTCCAGCGTGCCTACCCCAACGTCGAAATCCGCGTGATGGAAGACGAGCGACCGTACATCGAGCACCTGCTGGTCAGCGGCGAAATCGATGTGGGCGTGCTGATACTCTCCAACCTCGAAGACCGTCACGCCCTGCAATCGGAGGTGCTGACCCACTCGCCCTACCGGCTGTGGCTACCGGCCCAGCACCCGTTGCTCGAAAACGACAGCATCAACCTGGGCGACGTGGCCCGGGAGTCGCTGATCCAGCTGAACGTCGACGAGATGGACCACACCGCCCAGCGCCAGTGGGCGCAGGCCGGGCTGCAGCCGCGCATCACCCTGCGCACGGCCTCGACCGAGGCGGTGCGCAGCCTGGTGGCAGCGGGCCTGGGGGTGTCGATACAGCCTGACATGACCTACCGCCCGTGGTCGCTGGAAGGCGACATCATCGAGGCCCGCCCGATTGCCGACCTGACCCAGACCCTCGACGTGGGCCTGGCCTGGCGCCGCGGCACGGCGCGCCCGGCGCTGGTCGACCCGTTTCTGACGGTCGCCCGCGAGCAGCCCCACGGCGGGCGCAAGTCATCCCTTTAGCCGCATGGCCACACCACAAGAAGGAACCCTGCACATGCCAGTCGCGCAGACCCCGTTGTCCACCGCACTCCTGATCGATGGCGAACTAGTCGCAGGCGAGGGCGTCGTCGAGCCGATCCTCAACCCGGCCACCGGCCAGGTGCTGACCCCTATCGCCGAAGCCAGCGCCGAGCAGACCGAGGCCGCGATCCTGGCCGCCCACCGCGCGTTCGCCGGTTGGGCCCGCACCACGCCGCAGCAGCGCTCCAACCTGCTGCTGGAGATCGCCAGTACCATCGAGCAGCACGCCGACGCCTTCGCCCGGCTCGAAGCGCTGAACTGCGGCAAGCCGCTGCACCTGGCGCGCAAGGATGATCTGAGCGCCACCGTCGATGTGTTCCGCTTCTTCGCCGGCGCGGTGCGCTGCCAGACCGGTCAGCTCAGTGGCGAATACGTACCCGGCTACACCAGCATGGTGCGCCGCGACCCGATCGGGGTGGTGGCATCGATCGCGCCGTGGAACTACCCGATCATGATGGCCGCCTGGAAGATCGCGCCGGCCCTGGCCGCAGGCAACACCCTGGTGTTCAAGCCGTCCGAGCACACCCCGCTGTCGATCCTGGCCCTGGCGCCGGCGCTGGCGCGGATCCTGCCGCGCGGGGTGATCAACATCATCTGCGGCGGTGGCGAGAACGTCGGCGCTCACCTGGTCGGCCACCCCAAGGTCCGCATGGTCTCGCTGACCGGCGATATCGTCACCGGGCAGAAGATCCTCTCCACAGCGGCCAAAACCCTCAAGCGCACCCACCTGGAACTGGGCGGCAAGGCCCCGGTGATCGTCTGCGACGATGCCGACCTGCAGGCGGTGGTCGAGGGCGTGCGTGCCTATGGCTACTACAACGCCGGGCAGGACTGTACCTCGGCGTGCCGGGTCTACGCCCAGGCCGGCATCCACGACCGGCTGGTGGCCGAACTCGGGGCTGCGGTCAGCAGCATTCGCTATGCCGGCACGCACGATGCCGACAACGAGATCGGCCCGCTGATCAGCACGCGCCAGCGCGACCGGGTGTCCAGCTTCGTCGAGCGCGCCCTCAGCCAGCCGCACGTGGAGTGCGTCACGGGTGCGGCGATGCATGCCGGGCCCGGGTTCTACTACCAGCCGACGCTGCTGGCAGGCTGCCGGCAAACCGACGAGATCGTCCAGCGCGAGGTGTTCGGCCCGGTGGTCACCGTGACCCGTTTCGACGAGCTGGCCCAGGCCGTGGACTGGGCCAACGACTCCGAATACGGCCTGGCCTCGTCGGTGTGGACCCAGAACCTGGACAAGGCCATGCAGGTGGCGGCGCGCCTGCAGTACGGCTGCACCTGGATCAACAGCCATTTCATGCTGGTCAGCGAAATGCCCCACGGCGGGCTCAAGCGCTCGGGCTACGGCAAGGACCTGTCCAGCGACTCGCTGCAGGACTACAGCGTGGTGCGGCACATCATGGCGCGCCACGGGCAGCACCTATAGGCCGCTACCCCCGGTGCACGGGGAGCATTCGATTTAATCGAATGCTCCCTTGAGTTTTTAGTAATTGTCGATCCGCTACCCGTGTCTTAGTGTCTGGCCCCATACCGGCCTGTGCCCACCGTGCAGCGCCTGGACAAGCGGTCCATCGGCTTCGGCGATCGGCAACCGCCACAACAATAACCAGACACCCACCGCCCAGGCGGCCCCTCTGACTCGTCTGCCATAACTACAACATTGCAAGTGCGCCCCAGTGCGAGAGGAACCTACCGATGCAATTCCAGTTTCTGTTACCCACCAAGATCGTCATGGAACCTGGCCTGCGCCAGCGTACCGGCGAGCACCTGACCGACCTGGGCCTGCGCCACGTGCTGCTGGTCACCGACCCGGGCGTGAAGAACGCCGGCCTGCTCGACAGCATCTATACCAGCCTGGACAAGGCCGGCGTGCGTTATGACGAGATCGTCGACGTCAAGCCCAACCCGCGCAGCGAAGACGTCAACCGCGCCGCCGAGCTGTATCGCGGCAAGGGCATCGACGGCGTGCTGGCAGTGGGTGGCGGCAGTGCGATGGACGCGGCCAAGGCGATCAGCGTACTGCTGACCCACGACGGCAAGGTCGAGGACTACGAAGGTGCCTTCACCCTCAAGGGCCCGGTGCTGCCTATCGTGGCGATCCCGACCACCGCAGGCACCGGCAGCGAGGTCACGTTCTTCTCGGTGATCACCGACACCCGCCGCCAGTTCAAGATGAGCATCCTGGACTACCGCATCGGCCCGGTTCTGGCGCTGCTCGACTCGGACATCACCGCCACGCTGCCGCCGCACATCGCCGCCGCCACCGGCATGGACGCGCTGACCCACGCTATCGAGGCCTACACCGGCAAGCCGGCCAACCCGATCAGCGACGGCCTGGCCCTGCATGCCATTCGCCTGATCGCGCAGTACCTCAAGCCCGCCGTGCAGGAGCCGGACAACCGCGAGGCCCGCGAACAGATGCTGATCGCCAGCCTGATTGCCGGCATGGCCTTCGGCAATGCCGACATCGCCAGCGTGCACTGCATCTCCGAAGCCATCGGCGGCATGTACGACACCCCGCACGGGGTGGGCAACGCGATCTTCCTGCCGTTCGTTTTCAGCCATAACCGCGACGCCGACCTGCGCCGCCATGCCGATGTCGCCTATGCCCTGGGCATCGACCCCAATCTTGGCGCCAGCGCTGCCGCCGAAGCGGGCGTGGAGCAGTTGTTCCGCATGAACCGCGAGCTGGGTATTCCGCGTTTCGCCGATGTGGCCGGGGTGCGCGAGGAGGACTTCCTGGCCATCGCAGAGAAGTCCAAGAGCAACATTTCCGATGCGAGCAACGCCAAGGAGATGTCAGTCGAGAGCTACCTCGACGTGATCCGCGCCGCCTACACCTACGCAGCCTGAGGCCCTAACCATGAGCGCATCGACTTCCTCCGCGCACCTGCGCCGGACCCTCGGGCCGGTGTCCGTGCTGTTGTTCGGCCTGGCCTTCATCGCCCCGCTGATCGTGTTCGGCACCTATGGCGTGATCGCCCAGGCCAGCCAGAACACCGTGGCGCTGTCCTATGTGGTAGCCTCCATCGGCGTGATCTTCACCGCCCTGAGCTACGGGCGCCTGGTGCGGATCTTCCCGGCGGCCGGTTCCGCCTACACCTACACCCGCAAGGTGTTCAACCCTGGCATCGGCTTCATGGTCGGCTGGGCCGCGCTGCTGGACTACTTCTTCATCCCGATGCTGATCTGGCTGCTGGGGGCCAGCTACCTGAGCCTGGCGTTCCCGGATGTACCGCAGTGGTGCTGGATCACCGGCTTCATCGTTTCCACCACCTTGCTCAACATCCTGGGCATCCAGGTCGCCAACCGCTTCAACATCATCCTGATGCTGATCCAGCTGACCATCATCGCGGTGTTCATCGCGCTGTGCTGGCACTACGTGTCGGCCATCAACGGCCCGGGCGGTCTGCTCTCGGTCAAGCCGTTCTTCAATGCCGACGTGCCGTTCTCGGCCACCATGGCCGGGGCCGCGATCGCCGCCTATTCGTTCCTGGGCTTCGACGCGCTGTCGACCCTGAGCGAAGAAACCGTCGAGCCCGAGCGCACCATCCCGCGTGCCATCCTGCTGGTGGCCCTGATCGGCGGCAGCCTGTACGTGGGCTCCTCGTACTTCATGTACCTGGCGCACCCGGCGGGCCTGTTCGAGAACATCGACGGCGCGGCCTTCGAAATCGCCAAGACCATCGGTGGCGACCTGTTCTTCGGCGTGGTACTCACCGGCATCATCATTGCCCACTTCGCCGCCGGCCTGTCGTTCCAGGCCAGCGTGGGGCGTCTGCTGTATGCCCTGGGCCGCGACAACCAGCTGCCGCAGAAGCTGTTCGGCGTGCTGCACCCGCGCTACAGGACCCCGGTATTCAACATCGCCCTGTGCGGGGCCTTCGGTTTCGTCGGGTTCGGCCTGACCATCGCCACGGCTACTTCGCTGGTCAACTTCGGCGCCTTCCTGGCCTTCACCTCGGTCAACCTGTGCGCACTGAAACTGACCTTCGACCGCAGCATCGGCGACAAGGCCGGCGTGGTCCGCGGGGTGATCTTCCCCCTGGCCGGCGCCTTCACCTCGGGCTGGATGTTGATCAGCCTGGATGCCGACGCGCTGATTCTCGGCTGTTGCTGGGTGCTGCTGGGGCTGGTGTACCTGGCCTGGCGCACCCGGCTGTTCAGCACGGCAGTGCCTGAAGCCGCACTCTGAACCTGCGGGCGCCCGGCGCCTGCCCCCCCTGTAATGCTCCCCCTGTGCGCAGCCCGGCTGCGGGCACGGGGCGCTTGCGACTTTTTTATGGCGGCGGCCAACCTCGCCGCACAGGAGAACCCATGCAAACCTGCCTGCTGATCAATGGACAACTCATCGCCGGTGAAGGCGAAACCCTGGCGGTGCTCAACCCGTCCCTGGGGGCCACGCTGGTGGAGATCCCCGAGGCCAGCCTGGCCCAGGTCGATGCCGCGGTGTGCGCTGCGGATGCGGCGTTCGACAGCTGGTCGCAGACCACCCCCAAGGA
This sequence comes from Pseudomonas sp. 8209, assembly GCF_028682105.1. Classification (NCBI taxonomy): domain Bacteria; kingdom Pseudomonadati; phylum Pseudomonadota; class Gammaproteobacteria; order Pseudomonadales; family Pseudomonadaceae; genus Pseudomonas; species Pseudomonas sp. 8209. The sequence goes on along the minus strand of NZ_JANIAH010000002.1, from coordinate 493,571 downwards.
CCGTTCGCTGCTGCTGCTCAAACTGGCCGATGCGATCGACGCCCACGCCCCGGAGCTGGCGCGCCTGGAAGCGGACAACTGCGGCAAGCCCTACGCGGCGGCGCTCAACGACGAGCTGCCGGGCGTGGCCGACGTGTTCCGCTTCTTTGCCGGTGCCAGCCGCTGCCTGCAAGGCAGTGCCGCCGGCGAGTACCTGGAAGGGCACACCTCGATGATCCGCCGCGACCCGGTGGGCGTGGTGGCCTCCATCGCACCGTGGAACTACCCGCTGATGATGGCCGCCTGGAAGCTCGGGCCGGCCCTGGCCGCAGGCAATACCGTGGTGCTCAAGCCGTCCGAGCAGACGCCGCTGACCACCCTCAAGCTGGCGCAACTGATGGCGGAGATTTTCCCGGCAGGCGTGGTGAACGTGGTCTTCGGCCGCGGCCCGAGTGTCGGCAAGCCCCTGACCGGGCACCCCAAGGTGCGCATGGTGTCGTTGACCGGCTCGGTGGCCACGGGCAGCCGCATCATCGCCGGCACCGCCGACAGCGTGAAACGCATGCACATGGAGCTGGGCGGCAAGGCCCCGGTGATCGTGTTCGATGATGCCGATATCGATGCCGTGGTCGAAGGCGTGCGCAGCTTCGGCTTCTACAATGCCGGCCAGGACTGCACCGCCGCCTGCCGCCTGTATGTGCAGAAGGGCGTGTACGCGGCGTTCGTGAAGAAGCTCGGCGAGGCGGTGGCCAGCATCCGCTACGGCCTGCAGGACGACCCTGACACCGAGCTCGGGCCGCTGATCACCCAGCAGCATCTGGAGCGCGTGGAAGGCTTTGTGCAGCGCGCCCGCGAGCAGTCGCACATCGAGGTGGTGACCGGTGGCCAGCGTGTCGCCGGGCCAGGGTTCTTCTTTGAGCCGACCGTACTTGCCGGCGCCCGGCAGGACGACGAGGTGGTGCGCCATGAGATCTTCGGCCCGGTAGTCACGGTCACCGCCTTCGACGACGAGGCCCAGGCCCTGGCGTGGGCCAACGATTCGGACTACGGCCTGGCCTCCTCGGTGTGGACCCGCGACGTGGGCCGCGCCCACCGTTTGGCCGCACGCCTGCAATACGGCTGCACCTGGGTCAACACGCACTTCATGCTGGTCAGCGAAATGCCCCACGGCGGCGCCAAGCTCTCCGGCTATGGCAAGGACATGTCGATGTATGGCCTGGAGGACTACACCACCGTGCGCCATGTGATGTTCAAGCACTAGTTGACGCACCAGGCCTAGCGGCCCGGTTGCCGCGAGGCGAAAGCAAGGGCAAGGCCAGGTGGCCTTGCCCTTTTTCATCGCCGCCTGCCTGGCGTCACAGCGGCACGTACTTCAAGCCGTACCGGGACAGCTGGAAGGCCATTTCCGACAGGTCCGGCAGGCGTCGCTTGTCCAGCCATGGCCAGCTGGCGCGTTCGATATAGATGAACTCACCGTCCCTTGCGATGGGCGTGTAGTGCAGCGCCAGGTCCTTGCTGCGGTGCACCAGGGTCATCTTGCCGTCGATGTCCTTGAAGCCGAACGCCCCCGGTTTGGCCAGCCGGCTTTCCAGCGTGCCCGAGGCCGAGGGCGGCTGGGCAATCGGTACCTGCAGGCGCAGGTCGCCCTGCACGCGGGTTTCGCGGATACCGTCGTCCACTGCGTAAAGCCCCGGGTCGCGGCCCACGCTTGCGCTGCTGCCGATTTCGATGTCCTCGACGCGCACACCGATCACACCTTGCAGTTCGCTGACCCCGGGCACGCTCTCGAAGGTGTTGGCGTGGGTGTTGCCCATCAGTGCAACCCATTTGCCGGCGCCATGGGCAGCCTGGTCGGCAGCGATCACGCGGTGGGCGAAGAAGTTCATCATCTTCTGGCGAATCGCGGGTGGTCGGGGGCCCATCCATGCCTGGCGGTAACTGGCCATGCAATCGATGGCCTGTATCCGGATGCCCTGTTTCTGCGCGCTCCTGAGCACCTGCATGAAGGTGTAGCGCTGGGCGGGGTCGGTGTGCCAGCCGCGGTCCAGATCGGTCACGTAGGTCTTGAGTGCCTGGGGCATCTGCCCTGTCTGGTTGAACAGGTCCAGGTCGGCCTGCTGGAAGTCGGTCATCAGGTGCTCCATGTACAGCACCCGCACCTTCTGCTGCTTGAGCAGGGCCATGTTCTCGATCAGAAACTGCTTGCTGCCCAGTTGTGAATGGGCTTCGCCGACCACCAGGCCCTCGCTGTTTTCGTACACGCTGCGAATGATCTGCCTGGCGCTGGCATCGGCAGCCAATGTTGGCAGCGGTGGCCGCTGCGGCAGGCTTGCGGTGCTGAAAAACGCTTCGGCGTCGTCGACCAGCAGGTCGCGCAAGGTGCGAAATTGCGCGTAGGCCTGTTCGCGGGCGGGGTTGTTGGGGGAGAACGTGCGCCCGCTCAGGTTCGACTCCTCGCCACCGTTGGAGGCCTTGAGCAATTCGGGCTGCAGCGCCTTGTCGACTTCATAGGGGGTGGGCACGCGTTCCGGGCCGGGCGCGGGTACCTGGGCCTGGCCCCAGAGCTTGAGGCGAAAGCGTGGCGCCCCGCCTTTCAGACCCTGCTCCAGCGGTTGCCATACGCCTTCGTCGTTCAGGCCAATGGGCACGTTGCGGTAGAACGAGTAGGGGTTTTGCGGGTCGACCACCGCCCATGAACGCAGCTCGCCGATGTAGCGCACGTGATAGGGGAACCCGTCTATCTGGGCATAGAAGCCATCGTCCAGGGTGTAGATACCCTGGAATTTGCCGCTGCCGGTGGCGTGCCCGTCCAGCAGCACGTTGGTTTCGAACGGGGCCAGCAGTTGCGAGCGCTCGGCCGGTATCAGCGGCGCAGGTGCCCACTCGGCGAGTTCCGCCGGGGTGGCCATTGGCGTGTGTTCGGGCTCGACGGGTGCAGTCTGCGTGCCCGCGTCCAGGCTGGGTTCGATCTCGGCGATTTCACCGGTGACGGCCGGGCCTGCGAGCAGGGTGGCATTGAACAGCGTGTTGATGGCCGCCAGCACGGCGCCGATCACGCCGGCCTTGCGTTGGGCAGTGGTGTGCCCGTTGACCGCCTGATCGATGTTCAGGCCGGTTTCGGCCAGCCCGGCGCCCACGGCAGCCAGCGCTACCGGCCAGTCGACCGCGGCCATGGCACTGGCGAACGTGCCGAAGGCCTTGAGGTAGCCGATCCACAGTTGCTTGCGCAGGTCGGCGTTGGAGCGCAGCGAGAAGTGCGCATCGTCGATCATGCGCTGACGCGCTGCATCGCGCAGGTGGGTGAACCCATCGCCATGCACGGTCGTGTTCGACTGGTTGAGTGCGTCGTGACCGTTGCCGCCCCAGTTGTTGAACAGCACGTCGATCAGGTGCTCGAGCCCCACCGCGCTGGCTTTTTCGCCGCGGTCCGCAAGGGCGAAGTGGGTCATGAAACGTGCGCGGTTCTGCGCCGCATTGGTGTTGTGCAGCACCCACCAGTACAGCTCGCTGTGGTTGGCGAACAGGTGCAGGGCGTCGACCTCGCCCGGGATGTAGAGCAACTGGTAACCGTCGTCGAGTTCCACCCGCAGGATATCGGTGGCCACATGGCCGCCGATGTCGAAGGTGCACAGGCGCACCCCCGCTACCGGCCTGGCCTGTTGTTGCAACTGGCTCAGCGAGGGCGGCCAGCTGGCGTCACCGGCCAGGGCAGTGGCCACCCGCCGCAAGCGTGCCAGGCGGGCGGGGTCGGTCTGGTGCGCGCAGGTTTCGAGCACCTTGCTCAGGAAGTTGGCCTTGGCCAGGGTGCGGAAGTTGTCCGAATGACGGGCCCAGAAGCGGGTCAGGTCCTGGTGGAAGGCGCTGCAGAAGTCGACCTTCCACAGCTCGTCGAGTACCTCGCGCGGGGCCATCGGCACTTCATCGCGCTCATCGAACAGGCCTGTGCCCGGCCCGCGGCTGTAGAAGCCGGTGCGGTAGCCGAGCAGGTCGGCGTTGTCCTGGTCGTTGACATCGAAACGCTGCATCACCAGTTGCGGCAGTGTCAGCGATTCGCTGGGCGGGCCGAGGTGTTCCCAGCCGCTGAAGGTGCGCGGGCTGCTATGCGCGGTGTTGAACCGGTGCAGGTACACCGCGTCCGGGTCCAGCGTGCTGCGGGTGTGTTTCTTCAGGATATGGCTGGCGATTTCGCGGGCCATCTGGCGCATGTCGGGGCAATGCTTGACCAGTTGTCGGGCCAGGTTCTGCAGCTGTTCGTGGTCGTGGGTCTGTTGGGCGGTCAGGGGCATGGCGATACTTCCGTGTCAGGGGCGAGGGGCCAGCTTGGCCGGGGGCGGCGAGCAGCGTGCGGTAAGTAAGTAGTGCGGGCCGCCCAGCCAGCCCGGGCCGTCCAGGCAGCAAGCAAAGCTGGGCGGCGCCGTTACAGTGGCACGAAGGTCAGCCCGTTGGATGTCACCAGGGTCGACAGTTGCGCCAGGCTTGGCATGCGGCGCTTGTCCACGCGTGGCCAGCTCGCCCGATCGATGTAGTAGAACGTGCCGTCTCGTTGGATGGGGGTGTAGTGCAGCGTCAGGTCCTTGCTGCGGTGGATCATCTGCAAGGTCCCCTCCACCTGGGTGAAACTGAAGGAGCCGACAGCGCGCAGCTTTTCTTCCAGGGTGCGTGCCACGCCGTGTGCGGGAGCAATGGGCACCTGCAGCAGCAGGTCGCATTTGACCGCCGCCAGGTTGGCCGGCTGGTCGGGTTGGATACCGGGGTCCACGCCGAATCGCACAGACAGCCCGCACTCGATGTCTTCGATGCGCAGGCCGATGGCGCCCTGCAGCTCGGCAAGCCCTGGCACGCCGTCAAACGTATTGGTGTGGGTGTTGCCCACGAAGGCGATCCACCTGCTGGGGTGCAGGGCCTGGTCTGCTGCAATGACCCGATGGGCAAAGAAGTTCATCATCTGTTGGCGGATCGGGCCCGGCGGGGTGGCCAGCCAGGCCTGACGATAGCTGGCCATGCAGTCGATGGCCTGGAGGCGGACCTGGTTGGCCTGTGCGGTGAGCATCACCTGCTGGAAGGTATAGCGTCCGCTGCTGTCGGTGGCCTGGCTTCGGTCCAGTTCGGCCACATAGTCGCGCAGGTGCTGGCTCATGTTGCCTGTGCGGTTGAACGCATCGAGGTCGGCCTGGTGAAAGTCCGTCAGCAGATGCTCCAGGTACAGCACCTTGACCTTCTGCTTGCGCAGTTGCGCCATGTTGTCGATCAGAAAGCGTTTGCTGCCCAGGTGTGCGTGGCATTCGCCGATCACCACGCCGTCGCAGCGGGAGTAGCAACCACGCAGGATCTGCTTGGGCGCCGGGTTGCTTTCGAACAGCGGCAGTTGCGGGCGTGGCGGCAGCTCCACCGTGCTCAGGTACTCCCTGGCGTCGTTCAGCAGCTTGCTGCGCAGTGTGCGAAACAGGTCGCAGGCTTGTTCCAGGTGTGGCTGATTGGCCCGGTAGGTAATGCCACTGAGCTGTTCGTCATCCACCGAACGCAGCTGTGCCTGCTGGCGTGGGAGCAACTCGTAGGGCGTGGGGATACGTTCGGCAGGGGGTGGCGCGTAGTCGCTGCGACCCCACAGTTTCAGGCGAAAGCGCGGTGTACCCCCCAGAAGGCGGCCCTGTGCGACGGGCTCCCACTGCTGTTGCGCATTGAGCCGGATGGGCACGTTGCGGTAGAACGAAAAGGGCGCGTTCGGGTCGATCACCACCCAGCTCTTGAGCTCGCCCACGTACCGCACCTGGTAGGCGAAATCGCCGATCGCTACATAGAAACCGTCGGCCAGCGAGTAGATGCCCTGCATCTTGCCGACCCCGGGTTTCTCGCCGTCGAGCAGGGCATTGGTCTCGAAGGTGGCCAGGCGCTGGGAAGCCGGTGTCGGTCGCAGGGGGGCGGGTACCTGGGCGTCAATATCCTCGGCAGTGGCAAGGGGTTCGTCCTCGGCCTCCACATAGGGCTCGGCGACGGCGGGCACCTCGCCGTCGACCCGTATCACTTCACCGGTCTCCTCGCCGAGCAGCGTCGCGTTGAACAGCGTGTCGATGCAGGCCAGTACGGCGCCGATGACGCCCGCCTGGCGTTCGGCAGTGGTGTGGCCGTTGATCGCCTCGTCGATGGACAGGCCGGTCTCGCCAAGCCCTGCGCCCACGGCAGCCAGTGCAACCGGCCAGTCGAAGGCGGCCATTGCCCCGGCGAACCGGGTAAAGGCGTGCAGGTCCGCCACCCACATCTGTTTGCGCAGGTCGGCGTTGGAGCGCAGGGCGAAGTGCGCGTCGTCGCTCATGCGCTGTCGCGCCGCATCGCGCAGGTAGCTGAATGCATCCTGGTCGACCGGCTTGTTCAGCAGGTTGATGGCATCGTGTGCGCTGCCGGCCCAGTTGGAGAACAGCAGGTCGATCAGATGCTCGAGCCCGACCACGGCGGGGTTTTCGGCATGGCTGGACAACGCGAAGTGGGCCATCAGGCGCGCGCGGTTATCTGCGGCATTGGTGTTCTGCAGCACCCACCAGTAAAGCTGCGCAGGGTTGGCAAACAGGTGCAGGGCCGTGACCTCGCCGGGCATGTACAGCACCTGGTAGCCATCGGGCAGCACGGCACGCAGCATGTCGCTGGCGACGTAGCCGCCGATGTCGAAGGCATGCAGGCGCACCCCCTGGTCGGGAACATGCGTTTGCTGCAGTTGTTCGAGGGTGGGCGGCCAGTCGGTGACGCCGGCCAGTGCCCGGGCCAGCAGGCGGTAGCGTTTGCGCTGTTCGGGCAGGTCTGCGTGTTCGCAGGCTTCCACCACCTTGCTCAGGAAGTTGGCCTTGGCCATGCTGCGAAACGCCTCTGCACTGTCGGCCCAGAACGCCTGCATCTTCTGTTTGAAGACCGAGCTGAAGTCGATCTGCCAGAAGTAGCGCAGCACATCGGCCGGTGCCATGGGGACTTCGTTGCGTTCGTCGAACACCCCGGCATGCGCGCCTTCGCGGTAGAAGCCGGTGCGGTAGCCGAGCAGGTCGGCGTTGTCCTGGTCGTTGGCGTCGAAGCGCTGCATCACCAGTTGCGGCAACGTCAGCGACTGGTAGGGCAGCTCACGGTGCTCCCAGCCGCTGAAGCTTCTGGGGTTGGACTGGGCCGCCTTGAAACGGTGCAGGTACACGGTGTCCGGATCGAGGCTGCTGCGGGCGAACTTCTTCAGGGCGTCGACGGCCACCTCACGGGCCATCTGGCGCATGTCCGGGCAGTTGACGACGAGCTGGCGCGCAATGTCCTGAAGCTGCGCGCGTTGTGGGTTGGGGGGCTGGGGCATGGCGATCCTTCCTTGGTCTGGGCCATGGCAGGATGGGCTGGCTCTAGCGGGCAGGTGCGGTAGATAGTGCTGCGCGGGTGGGTGCGGCATCGTGTGCCGCTGCCGGGGCAACTCTTCACTTAAAGTTTCGCAAATGCAGGTGTATCGTATTCGCCCTTACCGCCAGCCCGGTCATGGCTGGCAGGCTGTTTTCGCGATACGAGGTGCCTGTTCCGATGTCCTTTACCCGTCGACAAATGCTCAAGGGGCTGACTGGCCTGGTGGTGGTTGGCCTGGGCGCCGGGGGCGCCGCACGTTACTGGATGGGCAAGGTCGAGGACGAGCAGGCCGGGCATGACTATGAACTGATCGCCGCGCCGCTGGACGTCGAGCTGGTGGCCGGGCACACCACCCAGGCCTGGGCGTTCGGCCCGTCCGCGCCGGGCACCGAGCTACGGGTGCGCCAGGGGCAGTGGCTGCGGGTGCGGTTCATCAACCACCTGCCGGTGGCCACCACCATCCACTGGCACGGTATCCGCCTGCCGCTGGAAATGGACGGCGTGCCCTACGTGTCGCAGCTGCCGGTGCTGCCGGGCGAGTACTTCGACTACAAGTTCCGCGTGCCGGATGCCGGCAGCTTCTGGTACCACCCCCACGTCAACAGCAGCGAAGAGCTGGGCCGCGGCCTGGTCGGCCCGCTGATCGTGGAGGAGCGCGAGCCCACCGGTTTCAAGCACGAGCGCACGCTGAGCCTGAAGAACTGGCACGTGGACGAGCAGGGCAACTTCGTCGAGTTCAGCGTGCCGCGCGAAGCGGCCCGTGGCGGCACCGCAGGGCGCCTGATCACCATCAACGGGGAGCCCGACGCGGTGGTGGAAATGCCCGCCGGGCAGATCGTGCGGGTGCGCCTGCTGAACCTGGACAACACCCTGACCTACCGCATCAACCTCAAGGGCGACTTCGAGGCGCGTATCTATGCGCTGGATGGCAACCCGATCACCCCGCGCCCATTGGGCAAGGACTACTGGCTGGGCCCCGGCATGCGCATCTGCCTGGCCATCCGCATGCCGGCAGCCGGTGAGGAGCTGTCGCTGCGCGACGGCTCGGTGCGCCTGGGCACCCTGCGTTCGGTGGCCAGCAGCGAGGCACCGGGCGACTGGCCACCGGCGCTGCCGGCCAACCCCATCGCCGAGCCGGACCTGGCCAACGCCGAGAAGATCAACTTCAATTTCGAGTGGGTAGGCTCGGTGTCGGTCAATACCGAGAACGGCAAGCCGCCAAGCCTGTGGCAGATCAACGGGCAGGCCTGGGACATCACCGACAAGACCTGTTCCGACCGGCCGATCGCCACCTTGAAGAAGGGCAAGAGCTACATCTTCGAGCTCAAGAACATGACCCAGTACCAGCACCCGATCCACCTGCACGGCATGAGTTTCAAGGTGCTCAGCTCCAATCGCCACAAGATCCCGGAGCAGTACTTCACCGACACCTACCTGCTGGGCAAGAACGAGCGGGCGCAGGTGGCGCTGGTGGCGGATAACCCCGGCACCTGGATGTTCCATTGCCACGTGATCGATCACATGGAAACCGGCCTGATGGCCGCCATCGAGGTGGCGTGATGCGTCAGCCGCAGATCATCGACCGCAGCCGCGACCAGCACTTCATGCGCCTGGCGCTGGAGCTGGCGGCGCAGGGGGCTGCATTGGGCGAGGTGCCGGTGGGCGCGGTGCTGGTGCAGCACGGCGAGGTGATCGGGCAGGGCTTCAACTGCCCGATCAGCGGCAGCGACCCCAGCGCGCACGCCGAAATGGTGGCCATTCGCGCGGCGGCGCAGGCGGCCAGCAACTACCGGCTGCCGGGCAGCACGCTGTATGTGACGCTGGAGCCGTGCAGCATGTGCGCCGGGCTGATCGTGCATTCGCGGGTCAACCGCGTGGTGTTCGGGGCCCTGGAGCCCAAGGCAGGGATCGTGCAGAGCCAGGGGCAATTCTTTACCCAGGGGTTTCTGAACCACCGGGTGCTGTTCGAGGGCGGGGTGCTGGCCGAGGAGTGCGGGGCGATTCTGACCGAGTTCTTCAGGGCTCGGCGGGCCAAGGCCTGATAACCGTGGTGTGACCATCGCGGGTCAAGCCCGCTCCCCCGTTGTTGCGGGAGCGGGCTTGGCCCGCGATACAGGCGCTGCAAACTAGAGCGGCGGCGAAGCGTCGGCCGGCTTGGTCTTGTTGACCCCCGGCACATGCAGGTTGCCTTCGGCCACCTGGCTGCCCTCCAGCTGCGGCTGGGTCACCCAGGTCAGGATGTCGTAGTAGCGCCGGATGTTGGCCACGAAATGCACCGGCTCGCCGCCACGGGCATAGCCGTAGCGGGTCTTGCTGTACCACTGCTTCTGCGACAGGCGCGGCAGCATCTTCTTCACGTCCAGCCACTTGTTCGGGTTCAGCCCCTCGCGCTTGGCCAGCTTGCGTGCATCGTCCAGGTGGCCGCTGCCCACGTTGTAGGCGGCCAGGGCAAACCAGGTGCGGTCCGGCTCCTCGATGTCGTCATCGAGCTCCTTCTTCACATGCATGAAATACTTGGCCCCGCCCTCGATGCTCTGGCGCGGGTCGAGCCGGTTGGACACGCCCATGGCCTGGGCGGTGCGCTGAGTCAGCATCATCAGCCCGCGCACGCCGGTCTTGGAGGTGACCTCGGCCTGCCACATCGACTCCTGGTAACCGATCGCCGCCAGCAGGCGCCAGTCCACCTGTTCCTTCTTGGCCGAGGTCTTGAAGTGGTTCTCGTAGCGCGGCAGGCGCTGCTGCAGGTGCTGGGCGAAGGTGTAGGCGCCGACATAGCCGAGCACGTCCACGTGGCCGTAGTAGCGGTCCTTGAGCCGTTGCAGGGTGCCGTTCTTGTGCACCTTGTCGATGAATTCGTTGATTTCGTTGAGCAGGCTGTTGTCTTCGCCGGCCGCCACCGCCCAGCGCTGGTCGCGCCCGTCGCCCAGGTCGAAGGCGACCCGCACGTTGGGGAAGTACACCTGGTTCATCGCCACTTCGTTGGAGTCGACCAGGGTCAGGTCGATCTGGCCCTCGTCGACCATGCGCAGCAGGTCGACCACCTCGACCTGGTCGGACTCTTCATATTGCAGGGCCGGGTACTGTTTTTTCAGCTCTGCCAGCTGTTCGGCATGGCTGCTGCCCTTGAGTACCAGAATGCGCTTGCCGACCAGGTCGCCGGCGTCGGTGGGGCGGGGCTTGCCGTTGCGGTAGATGATCTGCGGGGTGACTTCGAGATACGGGTGGGAAAAACGTACCTGCTGCTTGCGCTGCTCGCTGCTTACCAGGCCCGCTGCCGCCAGCACCGGGCCGTTCGGCTGGCCGAGCTGGTTGAACAGGTCGTCGAGGTTGTCGGCGGTCTCGATCTGCAGCTTCACGCCCAGGTCGTCGGCAAAGCGCTGGACCAGCTCGTACTCGAAGCCGGTTTCGCCGTTGCGGTCCTGGAAGTAGGTGGCCGGGCTGTTGCGGGTGATCACGCGCAGCACGCCGTCCTCCTTGACACGCTCCAGGGTGCTGGGTTTTTCAACACAGGCACCGAGCATCAGGAAGAGTCCGGTTGCGATGAGCCATTTGGCACAACGCTGGCGCAAAGCAGTCTGGGCAAACATAGGGTGCAGTATACGCAAAGGACCTGCCGCGCCATATCTCGACAACATCCGGCTTGTCTGCTAGCACAGCCCGATAAAACCGCGTCGGGACGGGTTTTTGTCATCTCGTGAAGCACTCTTGTCGGCTTGCCGACATTCGGCCTGTCGCCGATGCAGCGTTTCGGGTGCCGTCGGCGGCGGTTTAGGCTAGAATGCACGGCCTCTAAGCACACCCCCTTCCTGAGGCTGTCCCGACGATGTTGATCCTGCGCGGCGCTCCTGCCCTTTCTGCCTTTCGCCACGGTAAATTACTCGAGCAACTGAGCCAGAAAGTCCCCGCTGTTAGTGGTTTGTACGCTGAATTCGCCCATTTCGCCGAGGTTGACGGCGAGCTGAGTGCCGACCAACAGCATGTGCTCGCGCGCCTGCTCAAGTACGGCCCGAGCGTGCCGGTACAGGAGCCCAGCGGTCGCCTGTTCCTGGTCATGCCGCGTTTCGGCACCATCTCGCCCTGGTCGAGCAAGGCCAGCGACATCGCCCACAACTGCGGCCTGGAGAACGTCAAGCGCCTGGAGCGCGGTACTGCCTTCTATGTCGGCGGTGAACTGAGCGAGGCCGATGTGGCCGCCGTCGCCGAGCTGCTGCACGACCGCATGACCCAGATCGTGCTGGGCAGGCTCGAAGAGGCCGCCGGCCTGTTCAGCCATGCCGAACCCAAGCCGCTGACCGCCGTCGACATCCTCGGCGGTGGCCGCGCCGCGCTGGAAAAAGCCAACGTCGAGCTGGGCCTGGCCCTGGCCGAAGACGAGATCGACTACCTGGTCACCAGCTTCCAGGGCCTCAAGCGCAACCCGCACGACATCGAACTGATGATGTTCGCCCAGGCCAACTCCGAGCACTGCCGCCACAAGATCTTCAACGCCAGTTGGGATATCGACGGCCAGAGCCAGGAAAAAAGCCTGTTCGGCATGATCAAGAACACGTACCAGATGCACAGCGAAGGCGTGCTGTCCGCTTACAAGGACAACGCCTCGGTGATCGTCGGTTCCACCGCCGGGCGCTTCTTCCCGAACCCTGAAACCCGCCAGTACGGCGCGGTGCAGGAGCCGGTGCACATCCTGATGAAGGTCGAGACCCACAACCACCCGACCGCCATCGCGCCGTTCCCGGGGGCCTCTACCGGTTCCGGCGGCGAGATCCGCGACGAAGGTGCCACCGGTCGCGGCGCCAAGCCCAAGGCCGGCCTGACCGGCTTCACCGTGTCCAACCTGCAGATCCCGGGCTTCGAACAGCCTTGGGAAAAGCCCTACGGCAAGCCGGAGCGCATCGTCACCGCGCTGGACATCATGATCGAAGGCCCGCTGGGCGGCGCGGCGTTCAACAATGAATTCGGGCGCCCGGCACTGACCGGTTACTTCCGTACCTTCGAGCAGTCGATCAACACCCCCCATGGCGAAGAAGTGCGCGGCTACCACAAGCCGATCATGCTCGCCGGCGGCATGGGCAACATCCGCGAAGGCCATGTGCAGAAGGGCGAGATCACCGTCGGCGCCAAGCTGATCGTGCTCGGCGGCCCGGCCATGCTGATCGGCCTGGGCGGCGGTGCTGCCTCGTCGATGGCCACCGGCGCCAGCTCTGCCGACCTCGATTTCGCCTCGGTACAGCGCGAAAACCCTGAAATGGAACGCCGCTGCCAGGAGGTCATCGACCGCTGCTGGCAGCTGGGCGATGCCAACCCCATCGCGTTCATCCATGACGTCGGCGCGGGCGGCCTGTCCAACGCCTTCCCCGAGCTGGTCAACGACGGCGGCCGTGGCGGTCGTTTCGAGCTGCGCAACGTGCCCAACGACGAGCCGGGCATGGCGCCGCTGGAAATCTGGAGCAACGAGTCCCAGGAACGCTACGTGCTGGCGGTCGACGCCAAGGACCTGGAGCGTTTCACCGCCATCTGCGAACGCGAGCGCTGCCCGTTCGCAGTGGTCGGCGAAGCCACTGCCGAACCGCAACTGACCGTCACCGACAGCCACTTCGGCAACAGCCCGGTGGACATGCCGCTGGAAGTGCTGCTGGGCAAGGCCCCGCGCATGCACCGTTCGGTCAGCCGCGAAGCCGAGCTGGGCGACGATTTCGACCCGAGCACCCTGGACCTCGCCGACTCGGTACAGCGCGTGCTGCGCCACCCGGCCGTGGCCAGCAAGAACTTCCTGATCACCATCGGTGACCGCACCATCACCGGCCTGGTCGCCCGCGACCAGATGGTCGGTCCATGGCAGGTCCCGGTGGCCGACGTGGCCGTCACCGCCACCAGCTTCGACGTGTACACCGGCGAAGCCATGGCCATGGGCGAGCGCACCCCGCTGGCCCTGCTCGACGCCCAGGCGTCCGGGCGCATGGCGATCGGCGAGACCCTGACCAACATGGCGGCCTCGCGCATCGGCAAGCTGTCCGACATCAAGCTGTCGGCCAACTGGATGTCGGCTGCCGGCCACCCCGGTGAAGACGCGCGCCTGTACGACGCGGTCAAGGCCGTGGGCATGGAACTGTGCCCCGAGCTGGGCCTGACCATTCCGGTGGGCAAGGACTCGATGTCCATGAAGACCCGCTGGGAAGATGAAGGTCGCGAGAAGACCGTGACCTCGCCGATGTCGCTGATCGTGACCGGCTTTGCCCCGGTTACCGACATCCGCAAGACCCTGACCCCGCAACTGCGCATGGACAAGGGCGAAACCGACCTGATCCTGATCGACCTGGGTCGCGGCCAGAACCGCATGGGCGCCTCGATCCTGGCCCAGACCCACGGCAAACTCGCCAGCCAGGCACCGGACGTCGACGACGCCGAAGACCTCAAGGCGTTCTTCGCGGTGATCCAGGGCCTGAACGCCGACGGTCACCTGCTGGCCTACCACGACCGCTCCGACGGCGGCCTGCTGGCCACTGCGCTGGAAATGGCCTTCGCCGGCCATTGCGGGCTGAACCTGGAACTGGACACCCTGACCGGCAAGCGCGAGAAAGTCGCGGCCATCCTCTTCAACGAAGAGCTGGGTGCGGTGATCCAGGTGCGCCAGGACGCCACCCCGGACGTGCTGGCCCAGTTCAGCGCCGCCGGCCTTGGCGAAGACTGCGTGGCGGTGATCGGCAAGCCGGTCAATTGTGCCGACGTGGCCATCAGCCTGAACGGCGAAGTGCTGTTCACCGGCGACCGCCGCCTGCTGCAGCGCCAGTGGGCCGAGACCAGCTACCAGATCCAGCGCCTGCGCGACAACGCCGACTGCGCCGACCAGGAGTTCGACGGCCTGCTCGAGGAAGACAACCCGGGCCTGAGCGTCAAGCTGGGCTTCGACGTCAACCACGACATCGCGGCGCCTTACATCAAGAAGGGTATTCGCCCACAGGTGGCGGTACTGCGCGAGCAGGGCGTCAACGGCCAGGTGGAAATGGCTGCGGCGTTCGACCGTGCCGGCTTCAACGCCATCGACGTGCACATGAGCGATATCCTCGCCGGTCGCGTCGACCTGAACGAGTTCAAGGGCATGGTTGCCTGCGGCGGCTTCTCCTACGGTGACGTGCTGGGTGCCGGTGAAGGCTGGGCCAAGTCGGCGCTGTTCAACAGCCGCGCCCGCGACGCCTTCCAGGGCTTCTTCGAGCGTAGCGACAGCTTCACCCTGGGTGTGTGCAACGGTTGCCAGATGATGTCCAACCTGCACGAGCTGATCCCGGGCAGCGAGTTCTGGCCGCACTTCGTGCGCAACCGCTCCGAGCAGTTCGAGGCGCGCGTGGCGATGGTCCAGGTGCAGGAGTCCAACTCGATCTTCCTGCAGGGCATGGCCGGTTCGCGCATGCCGATCGCCATCGCGCACGGTGAAGGGCATGCCGAGTTCGCCAGCGAAGAGGCATTGCTGGAAGCCGACCTGTCCGGTTGCGTGGCCCTGCGTTTCGTCGACAACCACGGCAAGGTCACCGAGACCTACCCGGCCAACCCGAACGGTTCGCCGCGCGGGATCACCGGCCTGACCAGCCGCGACGGGCGCGTCACCATCATGATGCCGCACCCTGAGCGGGTATTCCGTGCGGTGCAGAACTCGTGGCGCCCGGATGACTGGAACGAAGACGCCGCCTGGATGCGCATGTTCCGCAACGCGCGGGCCTGGGTGAACTGAGGGTGTTCAAACTCGCCTTCTTCGTGCCGCCCAGCCATGTGGAGCAGGTCAAGGCCGCAGTGTTCGCCGCCGGTGGCGGACGCATCGGCGCCTACGACAGCTGTGCGTGGCAGGTGCTTGGCCAGGGCCAGTTCCGTCCGTTGAGCGGCAGCCAGCCGTTCATCGGGCAGAGCGGGGTGGTCGAGCAGGTCGAGGAGTGGCGGGTCGAGCTGGTGGTGGACGATGCGCTGGTGGGGCCGGTAGTCGCGGCCCTGAAGGCGAGCCACCCCTACGAGACCCCGGCCTACGAGGTCTGGCAGCTCGCTGATTTCTGATTGGCAGGTCTGCCTCTTCGCCGGCAAGGCCGGCTCCTACAGGGTTCATGTGCGACGCAACACCCTGTAGGCGCCGGCCTTGCCGGTGAAGAGGTCCGATCAGGCAACCTCCATCGTCTGTTCCTGCTTGCGCTGCACCCCCGCACACGCCAGCAACCCCACTTCAAACAGTATCCACATCGGCACCGCCAGCAAGGTCTGTGAAAACACGTCCGGCGGGGTCAGCAGCATGCCCACCACAAAGCATCCGACGATCACGTAAGGCCGGCTCTTGCGCAGTGTCGCCACATCCGTCACCCCCGCCCACACCACGATGAAGGTGGCCACCGGTATCTCGAACGCCAGCCCGAACGCCAGAAACAGCGCCAGGATGAAGTCCAGGTACAGGCTGATGTCGGTCATCATCGACACCCCGGCCGGGGTCACGCTGGCGAAAAAACCGAACATCATCGGAAACACCACGAAGAACGCGAAGGCCATGCCGGCATAGAACAGCACGATGCTCGATACCAGCAATGGCAAGGCGATACGCCGTTCCTTGCGGTACATCCCCGGTGCCACGAACCCCCACACCTGGTGCAGCAGCACCGGCATGGCGACGAACAGCGCAGCCATCAGGGTCAGCTTGAAGGGCGCCAGGAACGGCGACGTCACGCTGGTCGCGATCATGCTCGCGCCTTCGGGCAGGTAACGGCGCAAGGGTTCGGATACGGCGGTATAGAGGGTCTGGGCGAACGGGAACAAACCCAGGAACACCAGCGTGACGGCCAGCAGGCAGCGCACCAGGCGCCGCCGCAGTTCGGTCAGGTGGGCAGTCAGGGGCATGCCCGCTTGGGTATCAGTCATGGGCAGGGTCCATTGGTCGAAGTCGGGGTCGGCTGCGCCTGCAGGTTCACGCCCTGGCGCAGTTCCTGTTCCAGACGCCGCAGTGGCTCGGCATCCAGCTCCTGGGTCAGTGCCTGGGTGTCGAGCTCACGCTCCACCTGTGCACGCAGCGCCCCCATGGCACGCCTGGCCTGGCCCACGCCACGCCCCACGGTGCGCATCGCCACCGGCAGGCGTTCGGGGCCCAGCACCAGCAGCGCCACCACGCCCACCAGCAGCAGCTCGGTAAAGCCGATCTCGAACATCAGCTGCGTTGTTCCGGTTGCCCCTGCTGTACCTGCTGCACCGGGGCAGGGGCGTCCGGGGTGTCGGCCTGCGGGCCGTTGCCCATGGATTTGCGAAAGCCCTGGATCGCCTCGCCCACGTCCGCGCCCAGGCCCTTGAGGCGCTTGGTGCCGAACAGCATGAACACGATCATCAACACGATAACCAGTTGCCAGATCCCGATACCGCCCATGTGAAGCACTCCAAGGTCATGAAAAAGAAGGGTTTATCCTGCCTGCGCTTTATGACGCAAAGGTGACGGGCAACGCCTTTGCCATGCGCCTGAAACATCCGCCGTGTTGACTGGCCGCTCTTTGGCAGAGGTAGCGTGACGATGGGTGGCAAGCGACAGCAGGGCGCGGCATTGCTGATGGTGCTGGTGGTGCTGGCGATGATCGCCGGTGGCCTGGCATGGCTGGTACAGGAGGGGCGCGCCCAGGTCGATGCGGTGCGCCTGGTGCAGCAGCGCGTGCAGGCGCGCGGGCTGGAGCGGGCCGGGCTGGCCTTTGCCGAGCAGGCCCTGCAAGACCCCAGTTGGCGTGCCAGCCCGCTGTTCTGGCAGGCGCTGCGTGGCCAGGCGCTGCCGTATGCGTTCGACGGCGGTTCGGCGACCCTGCGCATCCGCGACCTGCACACCTGTTTCAACGTCAACAGCCTGGTGGGCGAGGATGCCGAGCGTGCCGAACGCCAACTGCAGTACCTGCTGGGCGGCGACATGGCCGCCGCCCAGCTGGCCCAGGCCCTGGCCGACTGGATCGACAGCGATCACCAGGCGCGTCGCGAGGGCGCCGAGAACGATCATTACCTGCGCCAGTCGCCGCCGCGCCTGGCGGCCAACCAGCTGATGCTGGACATGAGCGAGTTGAACCTGCTGCTGGGCCCCGACCCGCAACGCCAGGCCCGTTACCCGCAGCTGTGTGCGTTGCCCGAAACCACGCACTGGCGGCTCAATGCGAATGCGCTGAGCCTTGAACAGTTGCCGTTGCTGGAGGCGCTGTATGAGGGAAAGATGAGCCGCTCACTGCTGAGCCGGGTGGTCACTGCACGCCCGGCCACCGGCTACCGGGATGCCGGCGCCTTGCGCCAGGCACTCGGTGCGCTGGACGATGCGACCTTCGAACGCTTGAGTGAGGGGTTGTTGCTCAACAGCGGGGACTTTCTGTTGCAGCTGGAGATCGAGCAGGACGCTCACGTGCTGCGCAGCCAGTACCAGGTACATGCCCGTGGCGTGGTGCAGTGGCATGCCCTGGTGCCGGTGCAGCAGGTGCGGGTAACCCGGCGCGAACCGCTGCCCTGGTAAGGGCAGCGGTGCCGGTCGGGTCTAGACGCCGATTTCACCGCCATCGTTGCGCTGGATCACCACTGTCGAGGCGCGTGGGCGCACGGTGGTGCCGGCGGGGGTGACGGAGGTTGCGACGTCGGTCGACGGCCAGTTCTCCGGGTGCTGGATGTTGACGAAGATCGACTTGTTGTCCGGCGTGAAGGCGATGCCAGTCACCTCGCAGCCGTTGGGGCCGACGAAGAAGCGGCGCAGGTCGACCTGGTTCTGGGCATTGATCGGCACCTGCTTGCCGCTGGCATCGACCAGGTCGGTGGGGATCACCGCCAGCATCTGGTCGTTGGTGTAGTCGGTCAGGGTCGATTCGCCGTTGTCGGTCTGGAACCACAGGATGCCGCGGCTATCGAAGCTCATCCCGTCGGGGCTGGCGAACTGGTTGAGTTCGGTCAGCCCCGAGCGGTTGATGTCGGCGCTGCCGGCGGCGTTGGCGCCGAACACGAAGATGTCCCAGGTAAAGGTCAGGTGGTCGTCGCTGTCGTGCCAGCGGATGATGTGGCCATGCTTGTTCGGCCCGCGCGGGTTGGCGTTGTCGACAGTGGCCGGGGTGCGCTTGCTGTTGTTGGTCAGGGTCAGGTACACGTCGCCGTTGAGCGGGTTGACCGTGGTCCACTCCGGACGGTCCATAGGCGTTGCGCCCAGGGCATCGGCGGCGCCACGGGTGTTGAGGATGATGCCCGGCAGGTCGGTGTACAGCGCGCCCAGGGTGGTGCCGGCCTTGGTGGTGGTGGCGACGTCCAGCAACAGCCAGTGGCCGCTGCCGTCGGCGTCGAAGCGCGCCACGTACAGTTTGCCGTCGTCCATGTACTTGGCACCGGTAGCCAGGCGGTTGCTCGGGTTGGCGTCGGCGGTGTCCCACAGGGCGGTGGAGACGAACTTGTAGAGGTACTCGTTGTTGGAGTCGTCGCCCATGTAGAACACCACCGGCTTGCCGGCTACCGGCAGCGCCGGGCAGCAGCCTTCATGGCGGAAACGCCCCAGGGCGGTGCGCTTGACCGCACGGGTGCTGGCGTCATAGGGGTCGATCTCGACGATGTAGCCGTAGGTGCTGGCTTCGTTGCGGTAGTCGTCGGTGGCCGTCGCGCCGGTGGGGTCAAGAATGAACCGGGTGAACTCGCCGTCCACTTCGCTGGCATCGCCGGCAGCACTTTCCCAGGCGTAGTTGCCCTTGCTGGTGCTCACCCCGATGCGGCGCTGATCGTCCGGCACGGCGCCGCTGGTGTTGACGAAAATTCCTGGCCAGTTCTCTTCGCAGGTGAGGTAGGTGCCCCACGGGGTGAAGCCATTGCCACAGTTGTTGTTGGTGCCGCGGGCTTGGGTACCGGTGTTGGAGAACACGGTCTTGACGTGGTCGCTGCCGCGCAGCGGGCCGGCCAGGTCCATCAGCGTGGCGGTGGTGAAGCGGCGGTTGAGCGGGTCGTTGTCGACCACTTGCCAGCGTCCGTTGACCTTGCTCAGGCGCACCACGCCGGCACCGTGGGCGTTGATTTCCTTGCGCACTTCCTCGGCCGGGCGCTTGCCGCTGCCGTCCACGGTCGGGCCGGCCGGGTGCAGGGCGTCGGCATCGATGTACTCGAAGTTGATCGCCAGCAGGCCGTCGTCGGAGCTGCCGTTGATGGGGAAGAAATGCATGCCGTCATGGTGCATGCCCATGGCGTTGGCCTGGTCGGCGGCAGTGTTGGTGCCGTCGCTTTTCCACGGGTTGCCCGCGCTGTTCAGCGGTGTACCCCAGGGTGCCAGCACGTAGGCGCTGTAGCCGTCGGCGACCACGCAGGCGTCGGTGCGCGAACCGGCGATGGAGTTGAAGCCCAGCTTGAGTTTCGGTTTCTCGGGTTCCACCGGAGGGGTCGGCTTGTGGCTCGAGCCCCCGCCGCTGTCGAAGCAGCCGCTCAGGCCTGTCCCTGCAATCATCGCGATCGCGGCACCGAGGCTGCCGCGCACCACGCTGCGGCGGCTCAGGTAGGCATCCAGGACAGTCGCCATTGGCAGGTTGCCACTGGTGTTGCGGTCCAGGTTGTCGCCGGTGTCTCGACTCATCTCTTCATATCCTTGTTGGGTGAAGTGGCTTCTACGGAAACCGGCACTGTAGAGAGCGAGTGTGATGATTGATTGGCAGTTTTGTGAACAGACCTTTAAGGAAATGAATCCTTACCATTTGATTTGGATGGGGTTTTGTACGCCCTGTCGAATAACTGCCATCAAACTGTAATCCCCTCGCCGCACTATCCGCTGCGACAGTTGATCAGCCCGAGGGCGATGGAGTAGATGGCGAGCATGTACAGACGCGATGTGTTGGGCTGGATGGGCGTTGGCGCAATGGCGCCGCTGCTGACCGCCTGTTCCAGCCTGGCCACACCGTCGACGGCAGAGGCCGGCACGGTGGAGCTGCTGTATTTCGCCGACACCCTGGATGCGCGCCAGCCCGGCATGCCCGTGGTGCCGGCGACGCGCCTGGGGCCGGTGAGCCACCTTGGCCAGGCACCGTGGATGAGCGGTATCAATGCCCGCCAGGGGCGTGCCGAGCTCAACCCGCTGCTCGACGCCAGCCTTGCCGAAGGCGTACAGACCGGCGGGTATGCGGTGTTGGGTGCCCTGCTCGAACAGCTGCGCGAGGCGGCGGGGCGGGGCAACTGCCTGACCCTGGAAAATGGCCAGGGCTGGAACGGCAGTGGCCTGGCCTACCTGACCCAGGGCGCCAGTGGCGTGCAGGGCAGCCGGATGCTGGGCAGCGAGGTACGCGTGAGCAGCGATGAGCGGGTGCTGTGGCCGCGCCAGTGCGCCGGCCTGTATCGCCAGTACGGTCAGGCCGTGCTTGGTGCGGGGCTGGCCCCCGAACGCGCCCAGGCCCTGGGCACGCCGGCCTTCACTGTGCTGCACCGCGGCGGCGTGCGGGTGGCGGTGGTCGGCATTACCGACCCGTACGCCCGCGACCAGAACGCATCCCTCAAACAGTGGTATCAGGCGCTGCTGCCGGCCTTCGAACAGGCACGCCAGGCGGCGGACCTGGTGATCGCCCTGGCGGACGTGGGCACCGGCCCCGGGCTGTGGCTGGCCGAGCGTCTGAGCGATGCCGACCTGCTGCTGTGCGCCCGTGGCCAGGACCTGTGGCCGCAGCCTGTCTCGGTACTGCAGGCCAGCGGCAAGCAGGTGCCGGTGCTGCTGGCCGGCAACCGTGCCAGCGGCGTGTTCGCGGTGAACTGCCTGCATCGCGACGGGCGCTGGCAGTTCACCGCGCAGTTTCATCCCGCTTTCGAGCACCGCCTCACGCCGGCTGCCCGAGCGCGGGTCGAGCCGTTGCGCGCGCAGTTGCAGCAACAGCGCGCCGGGCATGCCGCCTGGCTCGACCAACCCCTGGCGCAGGCACCGCAAAACCTGTGGCGACGCGATACCCGTGGCGGCAGCTGGGACAACCTGCTGCACCAGGCGCTGGCCGATGACAGCGGGGCACCGGTGCTGTTGCCGGGGCTGCGCTACGACAGCCCGCTGGCGGCCGGCCAGCCGATCACCCGCGAACACCTGATCAGCCTCACCGGCAGCTACCCGGCCCCGGTGGTGCAGGTGCCGGCACGCCAGGTACAGCAGGTGCTGGAAAACGCTGCCGAGCAACTGTTCGGCACGCCGCTGCTGCTCGACAACAGCCAGGATTTGCCGCGCTGGTTTAGCGCGCCCTGGCAGGTCAGCTACAGCCCGGGCGGCAAACGGGTCTCCGGGGTAGCCGTACAGGATGGCCAGTGCCGCACCTTCGGCCTGCAATTCGACAGCGACGCCGGCGAGCCACTGTGGCAGCGGGTGGAAGCATGGCTGGTGCAGCAGCCACCGGGCTGGCAATTGCCGCCGCTGGCCCTGCCGCAGGTGCGTTACGTCCAGGGCCACCCTGGCTGGCACCCGCGCGGGCTGGCCAGTTGATCAGCCCGGGCCGCGTGCTCGACGGCGTGCTGTTGAGCCTGGCCGGCTGGCTGGCTGCGCAGTGCGTGCTGCTGGCCGCCCGCGAGCCGCTGCCGGCGCCGGCCGCAGAGGCCCAACCGGCTGAGCTGCCCGGCCTGCTGGTCGGGCATTGGCAGGCGCCGCCGGCCAGTGACGCGCTGCCGCTCACGCGCTTGCCCGTGCATTACCTGGGCGGCCTCAAGGCCGTGCCCGCCAGCGCCACAGTGGTAGTGCTGCGCTACGAGCAGGCGGTGCGTACCTACGTTCGCGGCCAGCGCCTGGCACCGGGCATCGTGCTGCAGGACATCGATGACGATGGCCTGATTTTCGACAACCAGGGGCGGCGCGAGCGCTTGCCCTGGCCGCCACGGCCCGCCGTGACCGGCTTCAAGCGCCAAGGATGAAGGGATGATCGCAAGATTCTGCGTGGCTGGCGTACTGGCCCTGGGGCTCAACCTGGCCTGGGCGTTCGACGAGCCCGAAGCGGTAGCGGACGAAGACGGTACACCGCTGTACGAGGTGAATTTCGTCGACACCGACCTGGGCGAGTTCATCGACAGCGTGTCGCGCATCACCGGGACCACGTTCATCGTCGACCCGCGGGTAAAAGGCAAGGTCACGGTACGTACGGTGGACCGTCACGACAGCGAGGCGATCTACGATATCTTCCTGGCCCAGCTGCGGGCCCAGGGCTTTGCTGCAGTGGACCTGCCCAACGGCAGCGTGAAGATCGTGCCCGATCAGGCGGCGCGGCTGGAGCCGGTGCCCGTCGAGAGCGGGCGCAAGGCCCAGGCCGGCAGCGATGGCATCGCCACCCGGGTGTTCAACGTGCGCAACGCCGCCAGCGAACAGATGCTGGCGATCCTCAAGCCGCTGATCGACCCCCGTGTGGGGGTGATCACGCCGTACCCGGCCGCCAACCTGCTGGTGATGACCGACTGGCGCAGCAACCTGGAGCGCATCGACAGCCTGCTGCGCCAGCTCGATCAGGTCAGCGAGGAGCCGCTGCAGGTGATGCCGCTGCACCATGCCAGCGCCAGCGATACCAGCCAGTTGATCACCCGCCTGCTGGCCCGCGAGCAGGGCGCCGACAGTGCCCAGGTGGTCGCCGACCCGCGCAGCAATGCCCTGCTGGTGCGCGGCAGTGCCGACAGCCGCGAGCGCGTGCGTGCCTTGCTGGCGCAGCTGGACCGCCCCGGCGACGCATTGCGCAGCTCCAACACTCAGGTGATCTACCTGCGTCACGCCAATGCCGGCGAGGTGGTCAAGGTGCTGCGCAGCCTCAGCCAGGATGCCGGCGCTGCGCCGGGCGAAGCTGACAAGGACGCCAAGGCGCCCGTGCCGGTCAACCTTTCGGGCATTCGCCTGGAATACGAGGAGGGTACCAACGCCGTGGTCATGGTCGGGCCCGACAGCGAGCTGGCGGCCTACCGCACCATCGTCGAGCAACTGGACATCCGCCGTGCGCAGGTGGTGGTCGAGGCGATCATCGCCGAAGTGTCCGACTCGCGGGCCCAGGAGCTGGGCGTGCAGTGGCTGTTCGCCGACGAGAAATTCGGTGCCGGCGCAGTCAACTTCGGTACCGGCGGTGCCAGCATCACCGGCATTGCCGGGGCCGTGGCCAGCGGCGACAACGCGGCGCTGGGCAAACTGTTGTCGGGCGTGAACGGCGTGACGGCCGGCATCGGCAACTTCGGCGGCGGCTTCAACTTCGCCATGCTGGTCAATGCACTCAAGAGCAACAGTGGCTTCAACCTGCTGTCGACCCCGACCCTGCTGACCCTGGACAACGCCGAGGCGTCGATCCTGGTCGGCCAGGAAGTGCCCTTCGTGACCGGCTCGGTAACCCAGGACAACACCAACCCCTACCAGACCATCGAGCGCAAGGAGGTCGGTGTAAAACTGCGCATCAAGCCGCAGATCAACAGTGACAACACCGTGCGCCTGGACATCGTGCAGGAGGTCTCGTCGATTGCCGACACCGCTGCGGCCAGCGACGTGATCACCAACAAGCGCGAGATCAAGACCAAGGTCATGGTCGAGGACAACGGCCTGATCATTCTCGGCGGGCTGATCAGCGACGAGGTCACCTCCAGCCATCAGAAGGTGCCGTTTCTGGGGGATATCCCCGGTCTGGGCCGGTTGTTCCGCTCCGATGCCAGCCGTGGCGTGAAGCAGAACCTGATGGTGTTCATCCGCCCGCGGATCCTGCGTGACGGGGCCAGCCTGACCAGCCTCAGCAGCGAAAAATACCGCAACCTGCAACAGACCACGCCGCTTGCCCTGCCCAGCCTGGCCGATGGCAGCGAGTTGCTGCGGGTGTTCCCGGCCAGCCGCCAGCGCCTGGACGAGGGCACCTGGTGAAGCCGTTGCTGCCCTATCGCCTGGCGCGCCAGGGCGGGCTGGCCATGGCGCCTGGCGCCGACGGCTGGAGCCTGTGGCTGCGCCCGGATGTCGACAGCGACCAGTTGCACGAGCTGCTGCGGGTGTATGGCGCGCCCCAGACCGTGTGCCATTTCGACGCGGGGGAGTTCGACACGCGCCTGGGCCAGTTGTACCAGGCCGGCGAGAACGCCACGGCGGCGCTGATCGAGGGCATTGGCGAACAGGTCGACCTGGACGGCCTGATCAGCGAGATGCCGCGGGTCGAGGACTTGCTCGAAAGCGATGACGAAGCCCCGGTGATCCGCCTGATCAACGGGCTGTTCGGCGAGGCGCTGCGTCAGCAGGCCTCGGACATCCATGTGGAAACCTTCGAGCAGAGCCTGGTGGTGCGCCTGCGGGTCGACGGCCACCTGCGCGAGGTGCTGCGCCCGCCACGTGCGCTGTCGGCCATGCTGGTGTCGCGGATCAAGGTCATGGCGCGCCTGGACATCGCCGAGAAGCGCCAGCCCCAGGACGGGCGCATCACCCTGCGCTCGGGTGGGCGCGAGGTCGATGTACGTGTCTCGACGCTGCCGGGTATCCACGGCGAGCGAGTGGTGATGCGCGTGCTCGACAAGCAGGCCAGCCTGCTCTCGCTGGGCAACCTGGGCATGCCCGGTGCCGTCGAGGCGGGCCTGCGCGCCTGCCTGGGGCGACCCAACGGCATCGTGCTGAGCACCGGCCCGACCGGTTCGGGCAAGACCACCACGCTGTACGCCAGCCTCAACAGCCTGAACGACGGCAGCCGCAATATCCTCACCGTCGAGGACCCGGTGGAGTACGCCATCACCGGCATCGGCCAGACCGCCATCAACCCGCGTGCCGGGCTGACCTTTGCCAGCGGTTTGCGCGCGATTCTGCGCCAGGACCCGGATGTGATCATGCTTGGCGAAATCCGCGACCGCGAAACCGCGCAGATTGCGGTGCAGGCCAGCCTCACCGGCCACCTGGTGCTTTCGACCCTGCACACCAACAGTGCGGTGGGCGCGGTGACGCGTCTGCGCGACATGGGCGTGGAGCCTTTTCTGATTGCCTCGTGCCTGCGCGGGGTCATGGCCCAGCGCCTGGTGCGGCGCCTGTGCAGTTGCGCCGTGGCGCAGCCATTGCAGGCGGCCGAGCGGGCGTTGTGGCCGGAGCTGGTCGAGCTTGAGCACAGTTATCACGCAGTGGGCTGCGCGCAGTGTCAGGGCAGCGGCTATCGCGGCCGGCTGGGGCTGTATGAGTTCATCGAGCTGGACGCCGGGCTGATCGGCCTGCTGTATGACGGGGCCAGTGAGGTGGCCATGCAGGCGCATCTGCAGGGCCGGCGCCAGAGCCTGGCCGGCATGGCCAGCGAGTGCCTGCGCCAGGGCCAGACGAGCCTGGCCGAAGTGCTGCGCGCGGTGCAGGGCTGAGCCATGCCGACCTACCGATACCAGGCCGTTGACCTCGCCGGGCGCACCCTCAAGGCCAGCCTGCAGGCCGAAAGCGAGCGCCATGCCCGCCAGTTGCTGCGCGAGCAGGGGCTGTTCGCGCGCCAGTTGCAGGTGCAGGGCAACGCGCAGGTGTTGCCACGGCGCCAGCGCGTG
Source organism: Pseudomonas sp. 8209 (assembly GCF_028682105.1). Taxonomy (NCBI): domain Bacteria; kingdom Pseudomonadati; phylum Pseudomonadota; class Gammaproteobacteria; order Pseudomonadales; family Pseudomonadaceae; genus Pseudomonas; species Pseudomonas sp. 8209. The sequence continues at coordinate 467,798 of NZ_JANIAH010000002.1, read as the reverse complement.
AGCCGCGCACAGCTGTGTGAACTGACCCGGCAACTGGCCACGCTGACAGGGGCCGGCATTGCATTGGTGGATGCCCTGGCCACCCTTGAGCGGCAGTTGGTGGAGCCGGCCCTGCGCAATCTGCTGGTGGGGGTGCGCGGCGCGCTGGCAGAGGGGCTGGGCCTGGCCCGCAGCCTGGCACGCCAGGGCGGGGTGTTTTCAACGCTGTACTGCGCGCTGGTCGAGGCCGGCGAACGCTCAGGGCGCCTGGCCCAGGTGCTGGAACGCCTGGCCGACCACCTTGAGCAGGTGCAGCGCCAGCAGCACAAGGCGCGTACCGCGCTGATCTACCCGTGCGTGCTGATGGGGGTGTCGCTGGCGGTGGTGGTCGGCCTGATGAGCTTCGTGGTGCCCAGGCTGACCGAACAATTCGCCCATTCCGGGCAGAGCCTGCCGTTGATCACGCGCCTGCTGATCGGCGCCAGCGAAGCCCTGTTGCTGGCCGGGCCGTGGCTGCTGGGCGCCGCGGTGCTGGGGGCGGCAGGCGCGGCGCGGCTGCTGCGTCGGCCGCACTGGTGCCTGCGCCGTGACGACCTGCTGTTGCGCCTGCCGCGCGTGGGTGCGCTGCTGCGGGTGCTGGAAAGCGCGCGGCTGTCGCGCAGCCTGGCGATTCTGGTCGGCAGCGGGGTACCGCTGCTCGAAGCCTTGCAGGTGGCCACCGCCACCCTGGAAAACCGACGCATTCGCCTGGCGCTGGAGCGGGTGCAGGTCGATGTGCAAGGCGGCGTCAGCCTGCACCGCGCGCTGGATGCCAGCGGGCAGTTCCCGCCGATGCTGCTGAACATGGTCGCCAGCGGCGAGGCCAGCGGCACCTTGCCCGACATGCTCGAGCGCGTGGCCGACAACCAGGAGCGCGGCTTTGCCCGTCAGGTCGACACCGTGATGGCGTTGTTCGAGCCGCTGATGATCCTGGTCATGGGCGCGGTGGTGCTGTTCATCGTGCTGGCGGTGCTGTTGCCGATCATGCAGCTCAACCAGGGCCTCACACTTTAATAGGAGCACTACCATGCAGACACGACGTTCCCGCCAGCACGGCTTCACCCTGATGGAAATCATGGTGGTGATCTTCATCATCGGCCTGTTGATCGCGCTGGTGGCGCCCAGTGTGCTGGGCAGCCAGGACAAGGCCATGAAGCAGAAGGTGATGGCCGACCTGTCGAGCCTGGAGCAGGCGCTGGACATGTATCGCCTCGACAACCTGCGCTTCCCCACCGCCGAGCAGGGGCTGTCGGCCCTGGTGAGCAAGCCGCAGACCGAGCCGGTGCCGCGTGCCTGGCGGGCCGATGGCTATATTCGCAGGCTCCCGCAGGATCCGTGGGCCACACCGTACCAGTACCGGGCGCCGGGGCAGCATGGGCGCATCGACATCTATTCGCTGGGTGCCGACGGGGTGGAGGGCGGCGAGGGGATCGATGCCGACATCGGTAACTGGGACCTCTAGGCATGCCGGCCCAGCGTGGCTTCACCCTGCTGGAACTGCTGGTGGTGATCGCCATCGCCGGGTTGATGAGCGCCCTGGCGGTGGCCTCGCTCGACGGTGCCAAGGCGCCTTTGCACCAGGCCCTGGAGCGCCTGGCCGCGGCGTCGCGGGCGCAGGCCGACCTGGCCCTGCATGGCGGGCAGGTGCGCGGCCTGCGCTGGAACGGGCAGCGGCCCGAGTTCGTGCGCCTGGTCGAGGGCGACCAGTGGCAGGTGGAGCCGGTGGCGCTGGGCGAGTGGCCGGCCGGGCTGCGCCCGGACTGGCCTGCGGGCAGCACGCCACGGGTGATGTTCACCCCCTCCGGGCTGGCCCGGCCGGTGAGGCTGGAGTGGCGCTGGGCCGAGGGCCGGCAGCGCTGGCACTGGCGTCATGCTGCCGGCCTGCAGGTGGTGAACGTGCCATGAAGGCCCGCCAGCGTGGTTTCACTCTGCTCGAAGTGAGCGTGGCCCTGGGCATCGCCGCGACCATGGCGATCATCAGCAGCCAGGTACTGCGCCAGCGCCTGGTGGTGCAGCAGGGCGTGCAGCAGCATTGGCTGGGCAGCCTGTGTGCCCGGGAACTGCAGGCGCGCTTTGTGGTGGAGCAGTACTGGCCGGCGCAGGCACTGAGTAGCGGCGAGCTGCGTCAGGGGCCGGGCACCTGCCACTGGCGGTTGCAACTGGGTTCCACCGGCGTGCGCAACCTGCGCGGTGGCGAACTGCGCCTGTTTGCCGACCGCGATGAACGTGAGCCGCTGGGTCAATACCGCCTGTTTCTGGTGCGCCCGTGAGGCGCAGGCAGCAGGGCCTGACCCTGCTCGAACTGCTGGTGGCGCTGGCACTGACCGCTGTACTGGGCGTGCTGCTGGCGGCGCTGGTCAATGGCTGGCTGAGCGTACGTGAGCGACTCGACCAAGCGCCGCAGGCGAGCCCGGTGCTGAGCTTCTGCCTCGGGCTGGAGCGCCGCTTCGACGCCACGGTGCTGCGCCAGTTGTACGAGCAGCGCCTGCCCCTGGCCTTGAACTGGCTGGACTGGCAGCCTGCCGAGTTGCAGCTGCAATGGGTGGCGCTGGCGGCGTGGCCGGCGGCCGAAGGCGGCTCGCGCTTGCAGCGCCAACGCCTGCGCTATGACCGGCGCGATGCACGCCTGCTGTTGGAGACCTCTGCCGACCTGTATGCCGTCGAGCGCCCGCACTGGGTGCTGCGCGACAGCCTGGCCGGGGTGTCCAGCCCCGTTTTCGAATTTCGCCAGGGCAGCCGTTGGCTGGCCTGGCCCTCTGCCGAACGCGCTGCGCCCGATCGTGGTGTACGGCTCGAGTTCCAGCGTGATGGAGCCCCCTATGTGTGTACGTTTGCCCTGCCGGAGAGCCAATGATTGACATTCGATACTGGCGACGGCGCCAGCCTGGGTCGTGGTTGCTGGTGCGCCCCGATGAGGCCGGCTGGAGCTGGCTGCAGGTGCGGGCCGGTGAGGTGCTGCGCGCGGGGCACGGGCAACCGCCGGAAGGTGCCGGTCGCGTGGCGCTGGTGGTGCCGGGCAGTGAATGCGCGCACTTCCATTTGCAGGCGCCGCCGGGTCTCAAGCGTGAAGAGTGGCCATTGCTGCTTGAAGATCGCGTGTTGCAGCCAGCCGAGGCGATCCATGTCGGTTGTGTGTCGCGAGGTTCGGGATGGCTTGAGCTGGCGGTGATTGACCGGCAACGACTGGCGGGCTGGTTGCAGGCTTGCCAGGGCTGGGGCCTGCAGGTCGAGCGCTGCTGGGCGGAGTTCCAGCTGCTGCCGGAGCTTGCCCCCGGCGATGCCTGGTGCTGGCGACGCAGCCCGGACCTTAGCCTGTTCAAGAGCTGCGGCGCCGACCGGCGCCAGGCGTGGCTGGCCTGGCCGACGGCGTTGGGGGCAACCCCGCCGTCGGTGTGGTGCGACAGGCAGGTGCAGGCATTCGAGGGCGCGTGGCCGGCGTCGCTGGCGGCGCTGGAACGTCTGCCCGGCCTGTTCGAGCTGCGCCGCACGCCCCGCGCGCGACCGCACCTGGCACAGGGGCAACGGCGCTTGGCGACGGCTTGCGCCGTGCTGGGTGTGGTGTGGTGTGCCCTGTGGCTCGGCCTGCAGTGGCGCCAGGCCACGCTGTACAAGGCGCAGGTGGTGGCCGTGACCGGGCCGCTGAGCACCCCGCGCCAGGCTACGCAGTGGCTCAAGCGCGAGCGCCAGACGCGGGATGAGCGCAACCTGCGACTGCGCCAGCTGGAGGCATTGCAGGGCGCCATGGTGCAGTGGCTTTCGGCGCAGCCTGGCTGGCGGCTGCAGCGTGCGCGCTTTGATGGCACATGCTGGACCTTGCAGTTGCAGGGTGCGCAGGCACCGTCGGACACGCCGTGGGCTGCCATGGCCGCCAGTGCCGGGGCGCAGGTGGCGGTGCAGCCGGCCACGGCAGATGCCGTGCAACTGGTGTTCGACCTGGGGGCAGGAGCATGAGCAGCGTCACCGCACGGCGCTGGTTGATGCCGCTGGCCTGGACCGCAGTGGCCCTCTTGCTGTTGAGCCTGGTGGTGCGCGAGGGCCTTGGCCAATGGCGCGAGCTTTCGCAGTGGCGCGAACTGGCCGCCTCGGCGACGGCCATGCACTCAGGCGCCGAGGTGACGCTGGAGCGATTGCAGCAGTCGGCTGCGGCGCAGCAGCTCGTGCTCAGCGACGTGCAGCCGGTTGACGCGGGGTGGCAGGTGCGCGGCCAGGTCAAGGACGAGCGGCGGCTTCAGGCGTGGTTGCTGAGCTTGCAGCGTGAAGGCGTTCAGCCGCTTCAATGGGGGCTGGAGCAGGCGCCGTCGGGCCTGAGTTTCGATCTGGTGCTGGCGCGATGAGCCGCAGGAGGTTGGGGTGGATGCTGTTGGTGTTCTGCCTGACGTTGCTGGCGGGGTTGCCGGCGCGCTGGTTGTTCAAGGCTGCGCCGTGGCCTGCGCAGGGCGTGGCCGGTAGCGTGTGGCAGGGGCAGGCCGGGCGGATCGGCGACGTTGGCCCGTTGAGCTGGCAGGTGCGCCCGTGGGCGGTGCAGGTGCAGGCAGGGTATCAGGGCCAGCGCTGGGGGCTGGTATTGCGCGGCTGGCCGTGGGACTGGCAAGCGAGCGTCATGCCGCAGGGGCCGGCCAGCCGTGTGGCTTCGGCGTATCGCCTGGGGGGGGAGTGGTCGGGGCAACTGGCACTGAGTGGGCGTGGCGCGCGGTGCGTGAGCGGGCAGGGTGCGCTGGTGGCGGATCAGCTGGCCCTGGTGGCGCCATGGACGCTGGCCCTGGGGCGCGGCGAGGTGCGCGTGGTGTGCAACGAAGGCTGGCGGCTATCGGCGCGACTGGCGGCGGCGGGGCAGCACCACCTGGCGCTGGATGCGGGGGTGGCAGGCGGTACGCTGCAAGGGCAGGTGGAACAGGGGGCGGCATTGTATCCGGTGCTGGTCGGCGGGCAGTGGCTGCAGGCCGGAGAGCACGCGGTGCGGTGGTCCTTCAACTGGTGATTCGCCAGTGGGCGCTTTTTCGCCGGCAAGGCCGGCTACTGCAGGTTTGTGGGGGCGGCAGGTAGGAGCCGGGGAAGGGGCACGCTCGGTCAGGGCCGAATCTCGATCAGCGTGCCGTCGCTGACCAGGTTCCATACTTCGCGCATGTCGCGGTTGGTCATGGCGATGCAGCCTTCGGTCCAGTCCAGGGTGTGGAACAGCGCCTCGGGGTAGTCCGCACTGTCCGGGGTGCCGTGGATCATGATCATGCTGCCCGGCTTCACCCCTTCGCGGCGGGCACGGGCCGAGTCGCTGACATTGGGGTAGGAGACGTGGATGGCCAGGTTGTATCGGTCGGACACCTTGCGCCAGTCGAGCCAGTACAGCCCCTCGGGCGTGCGCTTGTCGCCCTCGCGCAGCTTGGTACCGGTGGGCTGCTTGCCCAGCGAGATGCGGTAGCTCTTCATCGAGGTGTCGCCGCTCATCAGTTGCAGGCGGCGTTCGGACTTGATCACCAGCACCTTGTCGATCAACGGGGCGCCGGAGGGGGTGGGCGCCGGGGTCGAGGGCGTCACCTGGCCAAGCGGTTTTCGCACAATGGTTTCGGTAAACGCCGCCTGGGACACCGACGCCACACCGAGGCAGAAGAGGGCAAGCAACCAGCGCATGAAACGGTATCCCTGAAAGTGGCGACGTATGGGTTCAAGTGAGCGGTTCGACCCGCGGGGACAGGCATTCGGTGCGTACCGGGTAATGCTGCCCCTGGCGGTCGAGATAGTAGCATTCTAGGGCACGACTCACGGTCCTGAAAGCCAGCTCGTCCCAGGGGATCTCGCTTTCCTCGAACAGGCGCACTTCCAGGCTCTCGACGCCCACCGCAAATGCCAGGTCGGCCAGCTCGGCGCGGTAGAACACGTGCACCTGGTTGATGTGCGGCAGGTCGAACAGCTGGTACAGGGCCATCGGCCCCAGGCGCGCGCAGGCTTCCTCGTCGGCCTCGCGGCGTGCGGCGTGTTCCATGGTCTCGCCGTTTTCCATGAAGCCGGCCGGCAGGGTCCAGTAGCCACGTCGCGGCTCGATGGCGCGTCGGCACAGCAGCACCTGGCTGCCATGGCTGGGCAGCACGCCGGCGACGATGTTGGGGTTCTGGTAATGGATGGTGTGGCAATGATCGCAGACATGACGCAGGCGGTTGTCGCCGTCGGGGATGCGATGAGTGACCGGTTTGCCGCACGCACTGCAGTAATTCATGCTTATCTTCCTGGTGGCTGCGCCTATCTTCGCGCCAGTGCGCGCAGGCCCGCAAGCGCGATTGTCGCGGGGGCTTGGGCGGGCTGCGCCTTTGGTGCATCATGCAGAGACCCGACAGAACGAGAGAGACCATGCTGGACGAGTTACTTCGCCGAATGAGCAATCACACGCCGGGCACCCTGGAGACCGATCGTCGGTTCCCTGAGGCTGCCGTGTTATTGCCCATCACCCGCAGCGAGTCGCCCGAACTGGTGCTGACCCTGCGCGCCAAGGGGCTCTCGACCCATGGCGGCGAAGTGGCCTTCCCCGGCGGGCGGCGAGACCCCGAAGACCCGGACCTGGTGTTCACCGCGCTGCGCGAGGCCGAGGAGGAAATCGGCCTGCCGCCCGGGCTGGTCGAAGTCATCGGCCCGCTGAGCCCGCTGGTTTCGTTGCACGGGCTGAAGGTCACGCCGTTTGTCGGGCTGATTCCCGACTATGTCGAGTACCGCGCCAACGATGCCGAGATTGCCGCGGTGTTCAGCGTGCCGCTGGAGTTCTTCCGCCAGGACCCGCGCGACCATACCCACCGCATCGACTACCAGGGCCGCAGCTGGTACGTGCCCAGCTACCGTTTCGGCGAGTACAAGATCTGGGGCCTGTCGGCGATCATGATCGTCGAGCTGGTCAACCTGCTTTACGATGCGCGCATCAGCCTGCACCATCCGCCTGAGCGCACCCCTACAAGATGAGCGGGCCCACCCGCCGCCTTCCCACCGTGAGGAACCACGCATGAAATACCGTCTGGGCGACCTGCGCGTCGAAACCCACCCACAGAGCTGGGTAGCGCCCACCGCCACGCTGATCGGCAAGGTACGCCTGCAGGCGGGGGCCAACGTCTGGTTCGGCGCGGTGCTGCGCGGCGACAACGAGCTGATCGACATCGGCGAGAACAGCAACGTGCAGGACGGTACGGTGATGCACACCGACATGGGCTGGCCACTGACCCTGGGCAAGGGCGTGACGGTCGGCCACAACGCCATGCTGCATGGCTGCACGGTCGGCGACTACAGCCTGGTGGGCATCGGTGCGGTGATCCTCAATGGTGCGCGCATCGGCAAGCACTGCATCATCGGCGCCAATGCGCTGGTGCCCGAGGGGCGCGAGATTCCCGATGGTTCGCTGGTGGTCGGCTCGCCGGGCAAGGTGGTGCGCGAACTGACCCCGGCGCAGCAGCAACTGCTCGAGGCCAGCGCTGCCCACTATGTGCACAACGCCCAGCGCTATGCCCGTGACCTTGTACCCCAGGAGGACTGATGAGCAGCCCTGAACGACCGGTGGCCTCGCCTTGCGTGCACATCTGCGCGCTGGACGAGCAGGATATCTGCACCGGCTGCCAGCGCACCGCCAGCGAGATCACGCGCTGGGGCCGCATGGCCAACGACGAACGGCGCCAGGTGCTGGTGCTGTGCCATGAGCGCGCCGTGGCGGCGGGGCTGGTGATGACGGTGGGCAAGGCCGCCGGCTGATCCCGGGCTTGGCCGTGCGGGGGCACTCAAGTACCCTGTACGGCTTGCCAACCGGTGTTTCTATGTTCTTTCTGATTGCTTATATCGCCAGCGTGGTGCTGATCAACTACGCGTTCTCCAGTGCCCCGCACCTGGACGTCATCTGGTCCGCCTGGGGCGGGCTGGTGTTCATCCTGCGCGACATGGTGCAGACCCGCTTCGGCCACGGCGCCCTGCTGGCCATGCTTGGCGCCCTGGTGCTGTCCTATATCACCTCCGAGCCTGCCATCGCCCTGGCCAGCGCCACCGCGTTCGCGGTATCGGAGCTGATCGACTGGCTGGTGTTCAGCATCACCAAGCGCCCGTTGCATGACCGCCTGTGGCTCAGCTCGGCGCTGAGCATCCCGCTGGATACCTTCATCTTCTTCGGCATGATCGGCGCACTGACCCCGGCCGTGGTCGGTACCGCGCTGGGCTCCAAGTTCGCCGGGGTGACGGTGGTGTGGCTGGCGATGGCCTGGCGCGCACGCAAGAACGCCTGCGCCATGTAAAATGGCGCTTCTTTTCACCGGGTTGCACCGTGCTGGGGCGGCCCTGGATTCCTTCCCTCTGAGGACCTGAGATGACCCGTATCGGAACCCCCTTGTCGCCGACCGCGACCCGAGTACTGCTGTGTGGCTGTGGCGAACTGGGCAAGGAAGTGGTGATCGAGCTGCAACGCCTGGGCGTTGAAGTGATTGCCGTGGACCGTTACGCCGATGCCCCGGCCATGCAGGTGGCGCACCGCAGCCACGTGATCAACATGCTCGATGGCGCCGCCCTGCGCGCAGTGATCGAGGCCGAGCAGCCGCACTACATCGTGCCGGAAATCGAAGCCATCGCCACCGCCACCCTGGTGGAGCTGGAAGCCGAAGGCTTTACCGTGGTGCCGACCGCACGCGCCGCGCAGCTGACCATGAACCGCGAGGGCATCCGCCGCCTGGCCGCCGAGGAGCTGGACCTGCCAACCTCGCCTTACCACTTTGCCGACACCTTCGAAGACTACCGCAAGGCCGTCGAAGACCTCGGCTTCCCGTGTGTGGTCAAGCCGGTGATGAGCTCGTCGGGCAAGGGCCAGAGCCTGCTCAAGGGCGTCGATGACGTGCAGGCTGCCTGGGACTATGCCCAGGAAGGCGGGCGTGCCGGCAAGGGCCGGGTCATCATCGAGGGCTTCATCGACTTCGAGTACGAGATCACCCTGCTCACCGTGCGCCATGTGGGCGGCACCACCTTCTGCGCGCCGGTCGGGCATCGCCAGGAGAAGGGCGATTATCAGGAGTCGTGGCAGCCGCAGGCGATGAGCCCCAAGGCGCTGGCCGAGTCCGAGCGCGTGGCGCGTGCGGTGACCGAGGCCCTGGGTGGTCGCGGCATGTTCGGCGTGGAGCTGTTCGTCAAGGGCGACCAGGTGTGGTTCAGCGAAGTCTCGCCGCGCCCGCACGACACTGGCCTGGTGACCCTGATCTCCCAGGACCTGTCGCAGTTCGCGCTGCATGCGCGGGCGATCCTGGGCCTGCCGATTCCGCTGATTCGCCAGTTCGGGCCGTCGGCTTCGGCAGTGATTCTGGTGGAAGGCACTTCGCAGCAGACCGCCTTCGCCAACCTCGGCGCGGCGCTGAGCGAGCCGGACACCGCGCTGCGCCTGTTCGGCAAGCCAGAGGTGAATGGCCAGCGGCGCATGGGCGTGTGCCTGGCGCGTGACGAGTCGATCGAAGCCGCGCGGGCCAAGGCGACCCGGGCTTCGCAGGCAGTCAACGTAGAGCTGTAAGGCTTCGATACTTCATCGCGGGTCAGGCCCGCTCCCACAGGGACAGTGATGATGCCTGTGGGAGCGGTCTGACCCGCGATAGCTGCGCAGCAGCCCGTCTTCAGAGCTCCGTATGCCGGGTCTCTTTCAGGCACAGCACTGCAATCAGGCTCAGTACTGCCGCCGCCGACACATACCCGCCCACCCAGCTCAGGCCGCCCATGGCCACCAGCTTCTGTGCAAAGAACGGCGCCGCCGAGGCCCCGACGATCCCGCCCAGGTTGTACGCCGCCGAGGCCCCGGTATAGCGCACGTGCGTGGGGAACAGCTCAGGCAGCAGCGCCCCCATCGGCGCGAACGTCACCCCCATCAGAAACAGTTCGATGGCCAGAAACAACGCCACGCCCGCGGTCGACCCCGACGTCAGCAGCGGCTCCATGGTGAACCCCGACAGGATGGCCAGCACCCCACCCACGATCAGCACCGGCTTGCGTCCGTACCGGTCGCTCAGCCAGGCCGACAGCGGCGTGGCCAGGGCCATGAACACCACCGCAAAGCACAGCAGTGCCAGAAAGGTCTCGCGGCTGTAGCCAAGGGTCGATACCCCGTAGCTCAGCGAGAACACCGTCGAGATGTAGAACAGCGCATAGCACACCACCATCGCCGCCGCGCCCAGCAGGGTCGGCGCCCAGTACTGTGCGAACAGCTCGACCACCGGCATCTTCACCCGCTCGTGGCGCGCCACGGCCTTGGCGAACACCGGCGACTCCTCGAGCTTGAGCCGCACATACAGCCCCACGATCACCAGCGCGGCGCTGAGCAGGAACGGAATGCGCCAGCCCCAGCTGCGGAACTGCTCGTCGGAAAGGGTCATGGCCAGGGTCAGGAACAGGCCGTTGGCCGCCAGAAAGCCGATCGAAGGGCCCAGCTGCGGGAACATGCCGAACCACGCCCGCTTGCCCTTGGGCGCGTTCTCGGTGGCCAGCAGCGCTGCACCGCCCCATTCGCCGCCCAGCCCCAGGCCCTGGCCGAAGCGCAGCAGGCACAGCAGGATCGGCGCCCAGGCGCCAATGCTGTCGTAACCCGGCAGCACGCCGATCAGCGTGGTGCAGATGCCCATCAGCAGCAGCGAGGCCACCAGCGTCGACTTGCGGCCGATGCGGTCGCCAAAATGGCCGAACAGCGCCGAACCCAGCGGGCGCGCCAGAAACGCGATGCCGAAGGTGAGGAAGGCCGAGAGCATCTGCGCGGTGCCCGAGGTCTGCGGGAAGAACACCGGGCCGATCACCAGGGCCGCTGCCGTGGCGTATACGTAGAAGTCGTAGAACTCGATGGCGGTGCCGATAAAGCTGGCCGTGGCTACCCGGGCGGGCGAGTTGACTGGGGGCGCTGCGGTTTCATCGTTGTTGTTATAGGTGCTGCTGGTCGTCATGAACGTTTCCCTGTCGAGTGCTGCGAAGGCTCCGGCACCTGCCGCGGGCAAGCGCCGGCGGGCTCGAGTATAGCTAGCGGGAAACGGTCCAGACCAGTATGCGGCTGGCGCAATTGTCCTCGGTTTCGAGGATTTCCATGCGATAACGGCCCATTTTCAGGCACACCGCGCTGGCAGGGATGCTTTCCAGCGCCTCGGTCACCAGGCCGTTCAGGGTTTTCGGGCCGTCGCTGGGCAGGTGCCAGCCCAGGCTGCGGTTGAGCTCGCGGATCGAAATGTTGCCCTCGATCACGTAGCGCCCATCGGGCTGCGGGTGAATGTGCGGGTTGTCCAGGCTGTGCTCTTCCTCGAACTCGCCCACGATCTCTTCAAGAATGTCTTCCAGGGTGACGATGCCCTGCACTTCGCCATATTCGTCCACCACCACGCCCAGGCGCCGCTGCTGTTTGTGAAAGTTCAGCAGCTGCAGTTGCAGCGGTGTGCTTTCGGGCACGAAGTATGGCTCGTAGCACGCCGCCAGCAGGTTGGCCAGGGTCAGCTCGGCCTTGGGCAGCAGGTGGCTGATCTGACGCGTGTTGAGGATCGCCTCGACCTGGTTGATATCACTGTGGAACACCGGCAGGCGGGTGTGACGGCTGACGATCAGTTGCTCGATGATTTTTTCGATCGGCTCGTCGAGGTTGATCCCGTCGACATCGTTGCGCGGCACCAGGATGTCGTTGACCGTCACCTTGTCCAGCGCCTGAAGGCTGCCGAGCAGGTCGCTCCTGTGCTGGGCATGTTCCTCGTCCGGCGTACCGGAGGCACCGGGGGTGTCGTGGCGATTGTCATGCTGGGTGACAGCCGTGACCTTGCCCGCGAAGGGGCGCAGCAACAGGCGTGCAACGCCATCGAGCAGCCAGGCCAGTGGCTGCAGCAGCATGAGCGGCACCTTGAGCAGGCTCTCGCCCAGGCCCAGCAGGGCGTCGGGGTAGCGTCGGGCCAGCTGGCGGGGGAGGTAGTCGGTGAGCACCAGCACGGCCAGTGCCGCTGCCGCGCAGGCCAGCCAGAAGCCGCGCTCGCCGGCATGGGCAAAGCCCAGCAGCGAGGCCAGGGCGAACACCAGCAGCTTGCCCAGGGTGGCGCCCAGCATCAGTGCACGTTCGCTTCTGGGGCCATTGCGGCGGGTGCCGCCCTGTTGCTGCTGGGCGGCATCCACTGCGCTGAACAGCGCCGCCCACACCAGGGTCAGTGCCAGTACCGCGACCTGTGGGCCTAACGGCAGAGTGTTCATAGGTCGCCTGTCAGATATGCAGAATGAATTCGCGTACCAGCTTGCTGCCGAAATACGCCAGCATCAGCAGGCAGAAACCGGCCAGGGTCCAGCGGATCGCCTTGTGACCGCGCCAGCCCAGGCGGGTGCGGCCCCACAGCAGGACGCCGAAGACGATCCAGGCCACGCAGGCGAGCAGGGTCTTGTGCACCAGGTGCTGGGCGAACAGGTTGTCCAGGAACAGCCAGCCGGAGATCAGCGACAGCGACAACAGCGCCCAGCCGGCCCACAGGAAGCCGAACAGCAGGCTCTCCATGGTCTGCAGCGGCGGGAAGTTGCGGATCAGGCCCGAGGGGTGCTTGTGCTTGAGCTGGTAATCCTGCACCAGCAGCAGCAAGGCCTGGAACACCGCGATGGTGAACAGCCCGTAGGCCAGGATCGATAGCAGGATATGCGCCAGGATGCCGGGCTCCTCGTTGACCAGCGGCACCGTGCCCGAGGGCGCGAACTGCGCCATCAGCGCGGTCAGCAGGCCCAGCGGGAACAGCAGCAGCAACAGGTTCTCCACCGGGATGCGCAGGGTGGCGACCAGGGTCAGGGCAATCACTGCGGTGGCGATCAGGCTGGCGGCGCTGAAGAAGTCCAGGCTCAGGCCCAGCGGCGTGAGCAGCTGCCAGCACAACGCGGTGCCCTGAGCGACCACGGCGAAGGCGCCGAGCATTCCGAGCAGCCGCTTGTCGGCCTTGGTGCCTCGGGCCAGGCGGGTGCCTTGATAGAAAATCGCGGCGGCGTACAGGCAGGCGGCGATCAGATTGGGTAGCAAGCTGGGTGACAAGGGGAGCATAAGTCCTGTTAGGCAAGCCCGAAAGGCCCTGAGTTTGGCATACAACGCGCCTGCCAAGGAAGACTGGTGGCCGACGCCATGGTGTGCGCGTGCGCGAGTCTTCGCTATAATCGCCGGCCTGCCCTTGCCCAAGGCTGGCCGAATGCGCCAGGGGCAGCTGATAAACCTCGGTTCTACAGAGCCTGAAAGGATCCCCATGTTTGAAAACCTGACCGACCGTCTGTCACAGACGCTGCGCCATGTCACCGGTAAAGCCAAGCTCACCGAGGACAATATTAAAGACACCCTGCGCGAAGTGCGCATGGCGTTGCTCGAGGCCGACGTCGCCCTGCCGGTGGTCAAGGATTTCGTCAACAAGGTCAAGGAACGCGCGGTCGGCACCGAGGTGTCGCGCAGCCTGACGCCTGGCCAGGCGTTCGTGAAGATCGTCCAGGCCGAACTCGAAGAGCTGATGGGCGCGGCCAACGAAGACCTCGCGCTCAACAGCGCGCCGCCTGCCGTGGTGCTGATGGCCGGCCTGCAGGGTGCGGGCAAGACCACCACCGCCGGCAAGCTGGCGCGCTTTCTCAAGGAGCGCAAGAAGAAGAGCGTGATGGTGGTGTCGGCCGACGTGTACCGTCCGGCGGCCATCAAGCAGCTCGAAACCCTGGCCAACGACATCGGCGTGACCTTCTTCCCGTCGGACATCACCCAGAAGCCGGTAGCCATCGCCGAGGCGGCGATTCGCGAAGCCAAGCTCAAGTTCATCGACGTGGTCATCGTCGACACCGCCGGGCGTCTGCACATCGATGCCGAGATGATGGGCGAGATCAAGCAGCTGCACGCTGCGGTCAAGCCGATCGAGACCCTGTTCGTGGTCGATGCCATGACCGGCCAGGACGCCGCCAACACTGCCAAGGCGTTTGGCGAGGCGCTGCCGCTGACCGGCGTGATTCTGACCAAGGTCGACGGTGATGCCCGTGGCGGTGCCGCGCTGTCGGTACGCGCGATCACCGGCAAGCCGATCAAGTTCATCGGCATGGGCGAGAAGAGCGAAGCGCTCGAACCGTTCCACCCGGACCGCATTGCCTCGCGGATCCTGGGCATGGGCGACGTGCTAAGCCTGATCGAGCAGGCCGAGCAGACCCTGGACAAGGAAAAGGCCGACAAGCTGGCCAAGAAGCTGAAGAAGGGCAAGGGCTTCGATCTCGAGGACTTCCGCGACCAGCTGCAGCAGATGAAGAACATGGGCGGCCTGAGCGGCCTGATGGACAAGATGCCGAGCATCGGCGGCGTCAACCTGTCGCAGATGGGCAATGCCCAGGGCGCGGCAGAGAAGCAGTTCAAGCAGATGGAGGCGATCATCAACTCCATGACCCCGGCCGAGCGCCGCGACCCCGAGCTGATCAGCGGTTCGCGCAAGCGCCGCATCGCCATGGGCTCGGGCACCCAGGTGCAGGACATCGGCCGCTTGATCAAGCAGCACAAGCAGATGCAGAAGATGATGAAGAAGTTTTCCACCAAGGGCGGCATGTCGAAGATGATGCGCGGCCTTGGCGGCATGTTGCCTGGCGGCGGCATGCCCAAGCTGTAACCACATTCAGGCCGGTGCCTCCCGTGGGGCACCGACCGGAACCCCGCCGCTGGCGGGACCCGTGCCGCCTTCTATATACAGAAGCGGCTCATTCGCAGATCAGCACGGCGGCTTGTCGCTCGCCGTTAAAAGGCATTTGCAAAAGTCCGTGTATTCCTTGAGAATATGCGGCCTTTCGGGCACCCGTGTGCCCGCTGTGCATTATGATTTGCAGCACCGACTACAGGAACGATGTTCTATGCTAACCATCCGTCTTGCCCGTGGCGGCTCCAAAAAGCGCCCATTCTACACCCTGACCGTGACCGACTCGCGTAACCCGGTTACCGGTTCGCACATCGAGCAGGTTGGTTTCTTCAACCCTATCGCTCGTGGCCAGGAAGTTCGCCTGTCCGTTAAGCAGGATCGCGTTGCTCACTGGCTGAGCGTTGGCGCACAGCCATCCGAGCGCGTTGCAAAACTGCTGAAAGATGCTGCTAAGGCTGCTGCCTGAATAGTATGAGCGCGACGCCAGAAAAAGCTGATGACCTGATCGTTGTTGGCAAGATTTTTTCGGTTCACGGCGTTCGCGGCGAGGTGAAGGTCTTTTCCTTTACCGATCCGATTGAAAACCTGTTGGATTACCGCAACTGGACGCTCCGGCGCGAAGGTGTGGTCAAGCAGGTCGAGCTGGTCAGCGGCCGATCCACTCAAAAGGATCTGGTTGCCAAGCTCAAAGGCCTCGACGATCGCGATGAAGCCCGTCTTCTGAGCGGTTACGAGATTTGCATCTCGCGTAGCCTTTTGCCCGACCTGACCGAAGACGAGTACTACTGGTACCAGTTGGTAGGTCTGAAAGTCATCAACCAGGACGAACAGCTGTTCGGCACGGTTGATCACCTGTTGGAGACCGGCGCGAACGATGTAATGGTGGTCAAGCCCTGCGTGGGCAGTCTGGATGATCGTGAACGCCTGTTGCCCTATACCGGGCAGTGCGTGTTGAAGGTCGACCTGGCTGCAGGCGAAATGAGGGTGGAATGGGACGCGGACTTCTAGACGATGGCGAGCCTTCGTGTCGAAGTCATTACGTTGTTCCCCGAGATGTTCTCGGCCATCAGTGAGTACGGCATTACCAGCCGCGCGGTGAAGCAGGGGTTGTTGCAACTGACCTGCCACAATCCGCGGGACTACACCACAGATCGCCACCACACCGTGGATGATCGGCCGTTTGGCGGTGGTCCGGGCATGGTGATGAAGATCAAGCCCCTGGAAGATGCGCTGGTTCAGGCCAGGCAGCAGGCAGGGGAAGCGGCGAAGGTGATCTACCTGTCGCCACAAGGCCGTCAGCTGAATCAGTCGGCGGTACGCGAACTGGCGAATGCAGAGTCGTTGATTCTCATCGCAGGTCGTTATGAAGGCATTGACGAGCGGTTCATTCAGGCTCATGTCGATGAAGAGTGGTCGATTGGCGACTATGTACTGTCTGGCGGCGAGCTGCCGGCGATGGTCCTGATCGATGCGGTTACGCGGCTGCTGCCCGGAGCTTTAGGGCATGCGGACTCGGCGGAGGAAGACTCCTTCACCGATGGTCTGCTCGATTGCCCGCACTACACCCGACCGGAGGTGTATGCGGATCAGCGTGTTCCCGACGTGTTGCTCAGTGGCAACCATGCACACATCCGGCGCTGGCGTTTACAGCAGTCCCTTGGGCGGACCTATGAACGACGCGTCGATCTTCTGGAAAGTCGCTCACTTTCTGGAGAAGAGAAGAAGCTGCTCGAGGAGTATCTCCGAGAGCGGGACGATAGTTAACGTATCGATGGTGGGTCTGACGACCTATCTTAGGAGCACAGCATGACCAACAAAATCATTCTGCAACTCGAAGCCGAGCAGATGACCAAAGAGATCCCGACCTTTGCCCCAGGCGACACTGTTGTCGTTCAGGTGAAAGTGAAGGAAGGCGACCGTTCGCGTCTGCAGGCGTTCGAAGGTGTTGTTATCGCCAAGCGTAACCGTGGTGTGAACAGTGCTTTCACTGTTCGTAAAATCTCCAACGGTGTTGGCGTAGAGCGTACTTTCCAGACCTACAGCCCGCAGATCGACAGCCTGGCCGTGAAACGTCGTGGTGACGTGCGTAAAGCCAAGCTGTACTACCTGCGCGACCTGTCCGGCAAAGCCGCTCGCATCAAGGAAAAACTGGCCTGAGGCTAGTTTGACCGGCGGGCACGGGACCGCCATGCGAAAAGAAAGCAGCCTTCGGGCTGCTTTTTTGTTGTCCGTCATTCGTGTTTCAGAGATGTCATGAACAGTAGAGAGCAAGAGATCCAGCGCCGTACCCAGTTGTCGGTGACCCGCGTGACCAAGGCGGTGTTCCCCTCGACCACCAACCATCACAACACCCTGTTCGGCGGCACCGCGCTGGCGTGGATGGACGAGGTGTCGTTCATTGCCGCCACGCGCTTCTGCCGCTTGCCGCTGGTGACGGTGTCGACCGACCGCATCGACTTCAAGCACCCGATTGCCGCCGGCTCGATCGTGGAACTGGTGGGGACGGTGGTGAAGGTGGGTACCACCAGCCTGAAGGTCGAGGTGGAGGTGTTTGTCGAAAGCATGAGCTGCGACAGTCGCGAGAAGGCGATTCACGGGTTGTTCAGCTTCGTCGCCATCGACGAAGACAAGCGGCCGGTGCCGGTGTTGCCCGGCTTCTGAACGGCCAACAAGCCCGCACGATCAACCTGCCTGCGGCTGGACCAGCGCCACCAGCGTCCACCCAGGCCCCGGCTTCAGCGCCGTATCCGGCCCTACCACATACACCCAGCCACTGGCATCGCGGGCAAACAGCAAGGTCGCGCGATCGCCATGCAACGCCTGGTAGTCCGCCCAGCCAAACGCCTCGGTCAGGTGTGTGGTGTACAGCTCGGCGCCCTGGTTGAACAGGTTGGCCAGTTGCACATAGGTCAACGCCTGGCTGCCAAACAGGCGCCCGCGATGTTCGTCACTGGCGCGGTGCTTGTCGCTGCGCTGGCGCTCCAGCCCGCTGGCCAGCACGAACAGGCGCTGATGCCCGAAATCATGTCGAAAGCGCGTGCATGCCAGGGTGTTGAGCTCGCCCGCCGGCGACAGCCCCAGCAGGTGCCCCAGGCCTACAAGGTCCAGGTGCGCATCGGCATGCTGCGAGGCCGGGTGACCGAAATAGGTCGGCAACCCCTCCATGCGCGCCGCGCGGATGTTCTCCCAGCTCGAATCGGCCAGCAGCACCCGGCTGCCCAGTTGTTGCAAGGCCGTGCCCAGGGCCCTGGCCGGCGCGTTGGCGCCCACGATCAGAAACCCGCTGGGGGCAGGCTCGGCCACCTTGAGCAGGCGCGCCAGCGGCCGCGCCGTGGCGCTTTGCAGCACCACCGTACCGATGATCACCGCGAACGTCAGCGGCACCAGCAGCAAGGCCCCCGCGTGCCCGGCCTCGTCCAGGCGTATCGCGAAAATCGCCGACACTGCCGCGGCCACGATGCCGCGCGGGGCGATCCAGGCCAGCAGCGCACGCTCGCGCCAGTTGAGCTGCGAGCCCCAGGTCGACAGCGCCACGTTCAGCGGCCGCGCAATCAGCTGAATCACTAGCAGCAGGGCCAGCACCGCAGGGCCCAGGCCGAGCAGGGCATTCAAGTCCAGGCGCGCCGCCAGCAGAATGAACAGGCCGGAGATCAGCAGCACGCTGAGGTTCTCCTTGAAGTGCAGGATCTGGCGCACATCCACGCCCTTCATGTTGGCCAGCCACATGCCCATCAGGGTCACCGCCAGCAGCCCCGACTCGTGCATCACCTGGTTGGAGGCGATGAAGATCCCCAGCACCGCTGCCAGCGAGGCCAGGTTGTGCAGGTACTCGGGCAGCCATTGATGGCGGATCACCTGGCCCAGCAGCCAGCCACCGGCCACGCCGAAGGCGCTGCCGCACAGGATCACCCCGGCGAACGTCAGCAGGCTCTGGCTCAGGCCGTCGCCAGCGGCGCTGGCAATGATGAAGCTGTACACCACCACCGCCAGCAGGGCGCCGATCGGGTCGATGACGATGCCTTCCCAGCGCAGGATGTTGGCCACCGCCGCCTTGGGCCGTACCACCCGCAGCATCGGCACGATCACGGTCGGCCCGGTGACCAGGGTCAGGGTGCCGAACAGGATCGCCAGCAGCCAGTCGAACCCCAGCAGCCAGTGGGTGGCCGCGCTGATCACCACCCAGGTGGACAGCGCGCCGAGGGTCACCATGCGCCGCACCACCGTGCCGATCTCGCGCCATTGCGACAGGTGCAGGGTCAGGCTGCCCTCGAACAGGATCAGCGCCACCGCCAGCGACACCAGCGGCATCAGCAGCGGGCCGAACAGTTCCTGCGGGTCGAGCCAACCCAGGATCGGCCCGGCCATTATGCCGCTGAGCAGCAGGAACAGGATCGCCGGCAGCTTCAGCCGCCAGGCCAGCCACTGGCAGCCCAGGGCCGCGACACCGATCCCGCCGAATGCCAGCAATATCTCTTGTTCGTTCATTCGGGCTCCCTATGCCGGCGGTGTTATGGAAGACTAGCGGTATTTTTACGGCCTACCACCGAGTCTTCATGCCCGCCATCGACCACCCGCTGATCGACCAGTTCCTCGACGCCCTGTGGCTGGAGAAGGGGCTTTCCGACAACACCCGAGCGTCCTACCGCAGCGACCTGGCCCTGTTCAACGGCTGGCTTCAGGAACGTGGCATGGTGTTGCCCGATGCTGGTCGCGAGCTGATCCTGGACCACTTGGCATGGCGCCTCGACCAGGGCTACAAGCCCCGTTCCACGGCGCGGTTCCTGTCGGGCGCGCGTGGCTTCTATCGCTACCTGCTGCGCGAGAAGCTGATCGCCCTCGACCCGACCCTGCAGGTCGACATGCCGCAACTGGGCAAGCCGTTGCCCAAGTCGCTGTCCGAGGCCGATGTGGAGGCCCTGTTGAAGGCTCCCGACCTTGGCGAGGCCATCGGCCAGCGTGACCGTGCCATGCTCGAGGTGCTGTATGCCTGCGGGCTGCGCGTCACCGAGCTGGTGAGCCTGACCCTCGATCAGGTCAACCTGCGCCAGGGCGTGCTGCGGGTGATGGGCAAGGGCAGCAAGGAGCGCCTGGTGCCGATGGGGGAGGAGGCGGTGGTGTGGGTAGAACGTTACCTGCGCGACGGCCGCGTCGAACTGCTCAACGGCCGCCCCAGCGATGTCCTGTTCCCCAGCCAGCGTGGCGAGCAGATGACCCGCCAGACCTTCTGGCACCGCATCAAGCACCAGGCCCAGGTGGCCGGGATCGGCAAGGCGCTGT
Source organism: Pseudomonas sp. 8209 (assembly GCF_028682105.1). Classification (NCBI taxonomy): domain Bacteria; kingdom Pseudomonadati; phylum Pseudomonadota; class Gammaproteobacteria; order Pseudomonadales; family Pseudomonadaceae; genus Pseudomonas; species Pseudomonas sp. 8209. Next base: position 447,900 of record NZ_JANIAH010000002.1, on the reverse strand, counting down.
CGCCGCACACCCTGCGCCATGCCTTCGCCACCCACCTGCTCAACCACGGCGCCGACCTGCGCGTGGTGCAGATGCTGCTGGGCCACAGCGACCTGTCGACCACCCAGATCTACACCCATGTGGCCCGCGCCCGCCTGCAGGAACTGCATGCCCGTCATCACCCGCGCGGCTGAGCGCTGATCGCACATTGCATGCGTCGCCAGCAGTCAATGCAGGGCGGCGAATGTGGTACGCTTTCGCGGTTTACACCCGGGCCCTGGATCGCGGCCGTTTTTCGGTACGCCTGTTCCGCTTTCGGCCCCCTGTCCGCCTTCAGGAGTTTTCATGCGCGTGACCCAGATTTTAGCCGCCGCCGCCCTGGCGCTGGCCAGTTCCTTCGCCGTGGCTGCGGCCAACGATGCCGAGCAGGCGATTCGCAAGTCGCTGCAGTCGCTGGAGTCGGAAATACCGGTCGACAGCATCGCTGCCAGCCCGGTCAACGGCCTGTACGAGGTCAAGCTCAAGGGCGGCCGTGTGCTGTACGCCAGCGCCGACGGCCAGTTCCTGGTACAGGGCTATCTGTTCCAGATCCAGGACGGCAAGCCGGTCAACCTGACCGAAAAGGCCGAGCGCGTGGCCATCGCCAAGACCATCAATGCGATTCCGGCTTCCGAAATGGTGGTTTACCCTGCCAAGGGCGAAACCAAGTCGCACATCACCGTGTTCACCGACACCACCTGCCCGTACTGCCACAAGCTGCATGCCGAAGTGCCCGAGCTGAACAAGCGCGGCATCGAGGTGCGCTACGTGGCCTTCCCGCGTCAGGGCCTGGGCTCGTCGGGTGACCAGCAGCTGCAGGCGGTATGGTGTTCCACCGACCGCAAGGCGGCCATGGACAAGATGGTCGACGGCAAGGAAATCAAGGCCGCCAAGTGCGAGAACCCGGTCAGCAAGCAGTTCCAGATGGGGCAGTCGATCGGCGTCAACGGCACACCGGCCATCGTGCTCGAGGACGGTCAGGTGATCCCGGGTTATCAGCCGGCGCCGCAAGTGGCCAAGCTGGCATTGACCGCAAGCAAGTAATTCAATCAGTGAGCCGTCACCATGGGGAGACGGCTGTTTTTTCGACCGGCGCATGGCCGGTCGTTCAATGGGGAGTTCACAGTGAAACCGGTCAAAGTAGGCATCTGTGGGTTGGGGACCGTCGGTGGCGGTACCTTCAATGTACTTCAGCGTAACGCCGAGGAGATTGCCCGCCGCGCCGGGCGTGGAATCGAAGTGGCACAAATCGCCATGCGTACGCCAAACCCGAACTGCCAGATTACCGGTACCCCCATTACCGCTGATGTGTTCGAGGTCGCGAGCAACCCCGAGATCGATATCGTCATTGAACTGATTGGCGGCTACACCATTGCCCGCGAGCTGGTGCTCAAGGCCATCGAGAACGGCAAGCACGTGGTCACCGCCAACAAGGCGCTGATTGCCGTGCACGGCAACGAAATCTTCGCCAGGGCGCGCGAGAAGGGCGTCATCGTCGCCTTCGAAGCGGCCGTGGCCGGCGGCATCCCGGTGATCAAGGCGATCCGCGAAGGCCTGTCGGCCAACCGCATCAACTGGGTGGCCGGTATCATCAACGGCACCGGCAACTTCATCCTCACCGAAATGCGCGAGAAGGGCCGCACCTTCCCCGACGTGCTGGCCGAAGCCCAGGCGCTGGGCTATGCCGAGGCCGACCCGACGTTCGACGTCGAGGGCATCGACGCCGCGCACAAGCTCACCATCCTGGCGTCCATCGCTTTCGGTATCCCGCTGCAGTTCGACAAGGCCTACACCGAAGGTATCACCCAGCTGACCACGGCCGACGTGAACTACGCCGAAGCGCTGGGCTACCGCATCAAGCACCTGGGGGTGGCCCGCAGCACGGCCAATGGCATCGAACTGCGCGTGCACCCGACGCTGATTCCGGCCGACCGCCTGATCGCCAATGTCAACGGCGTGATGAACGCGGTGATGGTCAACGGTGACGCCGCAGGCTCCACCCTGTTCTACGGCGCCGGCGCCGGCATGGAACCGACCGCCTCGTCGGTGATCGCCGACCTGGTCGACGTGGTCCGTGCCATGACCAGCGACCCGGAAAACCGCGTGCCGCACCTGGCTTTCCAGCCCGACTCGCTGTCGGCTCACCCGATCCTGCCGATCGAAGCCTGCGAGAGCGCCTACTACCTGCGCATCCAGGCCAAGGATCGTCCGGGCGTGCTGGCCCAGGTGGCGAGCATCCTGTCCGAGCGCGGCATCAATATCGAGTCGATCATGCAGAAGGAAGTCGAGGAGCACGATGGCCTGGTGCCGATGATCCTGCTCACCCACAGCGTGCTCGAGCAGCGCATGGACGACGCGATCACCGCCCTGGAAGCCCTGCAGGATGTGGTTGGCAGCGTTGTGCGCATCCGCGTCGAACAACTGAACTGAGCCGTCTTTGAGTTAGAGGAATAGGTCATGCGTTACATCAGTACCCGCGGCAAGGCACCGGCCCTGAATTTTGAAGATGTCCTGCTGGCCGGCCTGGCCAGCGATGGCGGCCTGTACGTGCCGGAAAACCTGCCGCGCTTCACCCAGGAAGAAATCGCCTCGTGGGCCGGCCTGCCGTACCACGAGCTGGCCTTCCGGGTGATGCGCCCGTTCGTCACCGGCTCCATTGCCGATGCCGACTTCAAGAAGATCCTCGAAGAAACCTACGGCGAGTTCGCTCACGCCGCGGTTGCCCCGCTGCGTCAGCTGAACAGCAACGAGTGGGTACTGGAGCTGTTCCACGGCCCGACCCTGGCGTTCAAGGACTTCGCCCTGCAACTGCTCGGCCGCCTGCTCGATCACGTGCTGGCAAAGCGCGGCGAGCGCGTGGTGATCATCGGTGCCACCAGCGGTGACACCGGTTCGGCTGCCATCGAAGGCTGCCGGCGTTGCGACAACGTCGACATCTTCATCCTGCACCCGCACCAGCGTGTGTCGGAAGTTCAGCGCCGCCAGATGACCACCATCTTCGGCGAGAACATCCACAACATCGCCATCGAAGGCAACTTCGACGACTGCCAGGAGATGGTCAAGGCCAGCTTCGCCGACCAGGGCTTCCTCAAGGGCACCCGCCTGGTGGCCGTGAACTCGATCAACTGGGCGCGGATCATGGCCCAGATCGTGTACTACTTCCACGCCGCCCTGCAGTTGGGTGGCCCGGCGCGTTCGGTGGCGTTCTCGGTGCCTACCGGCAACTTCGGCGACATCTTCGCCGGCTACCTGGCGCGCAACATGGGCCTGCCGATCAGCCAGCTGATCGTGGCAACCAACCGCAACGACATCCTGCACCGCTTCATGAGCGGCAACCAGTACGTCAAGGAAACCCTGCACGCCACCCTGTCGCCGTCGATGGACATCATGGTGTCGTCGAACTTCGAGCGCCTGCTGTTCGACCTGCACGGTCGCAACGGCGCCGAGATTGCCGGCCTGATGGACACCTTCAAGCAGGGTGGCGGCTTCAGCGTCGAGCAAGACCGCTGGACCGAGGCGCGCAAGCTGTTCGATTCGCTGGCGGTGGATGATGCGCAAACCTGCGAGACCATCGCCGACGTGTTCGCGCAAACCGGCGAAGTGCTCGACCCGCACACCGCGATTGGCGTCAAGGCCGGCCGCGAGTGCCGTCGCAGCCTGGACACGCCGATGGTGGTGCTGGGTACCGCGCACCCGGTCAAGTTCCCCGAGGCGGTGGAGAAGGCGGGCGTGGGCAAGGCCCTGGAGCTGCCGGCGCACCTGACCGACCTGTTCTCCCGCGAGGAGAAATGCACGGTACTGCCCAACGACCTGAAAGCGGTGCAGGCCTTCGTCAGCCAGCACGGCAACCGTGGCAAGCCGCTCTGACGGCAGCGGTATGCAGCGTTGAACCAGGCCCCGGTGCGCAAGCCCCGGGGCTTTTTGTTGCGCGGCCCGCCATGCCACGGCAGGAACCTGGCTTGCTGGCGAACCGACGCGACGCGTCGATACCGTGGCGACAGGAGGACGTTGCCGCCCCCTGGTTTCGGATTTTTCCTATGGGACGCCCGCGCGGGCTTTCCTAGAGTGGGCGCCCGTCCAATCCGGAGTCGCCCATGCGCTCACTCAAGGTTCTGCTTCTGGAGCCCCATGCCTACCGGCTGATGAACCTGCACCAGATGCTCAATGGCCTGGGCATCTACGACGTGCGCGTGGCTGAAACGACCCTCCAGGCGCACGGTGTGCTCGAACGACGGGGGCCGGTGGATATCGTCATCTGTGACCCGCTGTCGCCCGAGCACGATGGCATGGGCTTCATCGAGCACCTGGCGCTGCACGGCCTCGCCAGTGCCCTGATTGTCCTCAGTGGCGCCAGGCGCAGCGTGCTCCAGGGGGTTGTCGAACTGATCGAGCTGTCGGGCCTGCGGGTGCTGGGCAGCACCCCCGCGCCAGCCAGCCCCAGCCAGTTGCACCCGTTGCTGCTGCAACACCCGGAGGCCGGGCCCGTGGCATGAATCTGTCATGTGCACCGGGCATGCTCGATGAACGTGCAGCGCGCCGCGGCAGAACTTTCAGCCTGTGCCGAGGGTCAGTGAAAGACCCCCTTCAACAACAACGTGAACGGTGAATGGATGGACAATATCAGCTTGTTGCTAAGTGAAGCATTGACGCCCTATCAGGTCACGCTGACCTCCCGGCATGCCAGTGCCGACTTCGACCTGCAGCTGGTCGACCCTGCCGGCGACACCGTGCTGCAGCGCAGTGTCAAGGCCAGCCAGCTGCATGACCAGCGCCTGCTCATCGACCTGGTGGACGGTATCCAACGTGACCTGCGCATCCACGAAGGACGCCTGCAACCCTGCGTGATCGCAGCCCTCAAACATGCCCGCCAGGGCCGCGCGCAAATCGTTGCGGCGTGACGGGAACCTTTGTCCAGACAGGTACTCAGACAGCTTAAGAACAGTTGAACGGCATTTTGCTCCGATGCCGCCAGGCTGTTCGTGCGAGGCTCCAAGCAGCCCTCGTTTAACCCCGACGGCCTCCCCACCGCTCGGGGTTTCTTTTTGCCTGCGTAAAAGCGCGTGCCGGGGTCAGTGCTGGCTCAGCAGCTCGCGCGCCGCATCGAGGTAGGTCTTGCGCTGGTCGGGCTCTAGCCATTGTGCATACAGCGGCGCCAGGGTCTGCAGGCGCAGGTTGCGCAGCAACTGGTCGAGGTGGCTGATGGCCTCGCGGCCCAGCGGGGTGTCGGAGCAACCCACGTAGGTCAGCTGGTAGCGCGCCACGCCCTTGATCGGGAAGTACGTCAGGGCCTGGGGCTGCGGCTGCTTTTCGTTCATGTAGCGCACTTCCGGCCAGTAGGCCAGCAGCAGGTTCAGGCGCCCCAGCTGCTGCATCTGCAGCAGGCTGCCCACCGCATCGTTGCCGTAATGGCGGCTGATGGTGGCGGGCGGGGCGTTGGCCAGTATCGCGTCCACGGCGGGGCTGTAGCTGCGCTGGCCGACGACACCGAGCTTGTGCGTGTTGCTTGCCAGCAGGGCGTCCAGGTCGATTTCGCCATCGTGCAGGTACGGCGCAAGGCTTGCCTGGTCGCTCTGGCGGGCAATCACCATGTTGCTCTGCGCAGCCAGCGCCGGTATCGAGAACTTCACGAAGCGCTCGCGCTCCGGGGTTCGCAGCAGCGTGGGGTCGCAGGTGAAGGAGGGTTCCTGGAGCATCTGCATGCCGCGCGCGCGGTTGACCCGCACGATGCTGTGCTGGTACTCGGGCATCTGCGCGATGAGCAGCGGCAGCAGCTGGTCCATGGCGCCCTGGCCGGTTTTGGGGCCCTCGAACACGGTCAGCGGTGGCAGGTCGCGCAACAGCCAGGTGAGGGTTTCCTTGGCCCAGCTCGAGGCAGGCAGCAGGCTCAGCAGCACAGCCAGCAGTGCGCCGTGCAGGGTGCAGCACATGGCGCGACTCAGACCGCGCCCTGTTCGCGAAGATGGGCGATCTGCGCCGCGTCATAGCCCAGCTCGCCCAGCAACTGCGCGGTGTGCTCGCCCAGCGCCGGCCCCACCCACTCACTGGAGCCTGGGGTGTCCGACAGCTTGGGCACGATGCCCGGCATCTTGAACGGCTTGCCGTCGGGCAGCCTGGCCTGGAGGAACATCTCGCGGGCGAGAAACTGCGGGTCGCTGAACATGTCTTCGGCCGAGTAGATGCGGCTGGCCGGCACCTGGGCCTGGTTGAGCACCTGCATCAGGGTGTCCAGCGGCACGCTGCGGGCCCAGCGGTCGATCACTGCATACAGCTCGTCGCGGCGCAGGTCGCGCCCGTCATTGCTGGCCAGCGCCGGGTCGGCGGCCAGGTCGTCGCGCCCGATGGCCTGCATGAAGCGCTTGAAGATCGCATCGCCATTGGCGCCGATCTGCACATGCTTGCCATCGGCGCTGGTATGGATGGAGGAGGGGGTGATGCCCGGCATGATGTTGCCGGTGCGCTCGCGGATGAAGCCGAACACGTCGAACTCCGGCACCATGCTCTCCATCATCGCGAAGATGGCCTCGTACAGGGCCACGTCGACCACCTGGCCCTGGCCCCCGTTGACCTCGCGATGACGCAGCGCCATCAGTGCCCCGATCACGCCCCACAGCGCGGCAATCGAGTCGCCGATGGAAATGCCGGTGCGTACCGGCGGGCGGTCCTCGAAACCTGTGATGTAGCGCAGCCCGCCCATCGACTCGCCGACCGCGCCGAAGCCGGGCTGGTCCTTCATCGGCCCGGTCTGGCCGAAGCCGGACAGGCGTACCATCACCAGCTTCGGGTTCAGCGCGTGCAGTACCTCCCAGCCCAGGCCGAGCTTTTCCAGCACGCCGGGGCGGAAGTTCTCGATCAGGATGTCGGCCTCGCCCAGCAGCTGCTTGAGAATGGCCAGGCCTTCGGGGTGCTTGAGGTTGAGCGTGAGCGACTGCTTGTTGCGCGCCTGCACGAACCACCACAGCGAGGTGCCCTCGTACAGCTTGCGCCATTTGCGCAGCGGGTCGCCGCCATCGGGCGATTCGACCTTGACCACCTGGGCGCCGAATTCGGCGCAGATGCGCGAGGCGAAGGGGCCGGCGATCAGGGTGCCGAGTTCGATGACTTTGAGGCCGGCAAGCGGTTTGGTGGGCAACGACATGGGGCTTCCGTGGCAGCAGGGCAGAGCGCTAGTTTTTATCACAGGGCGGCAGCGGCAGATACTGCTGTTGGCCGCAGATTGTACGGTTCGGTTCGTTGATTGCCAGCGCATCGGTTAGACTGGGCGACTTTTCCTGTTACCAGAAGCCCGTCCATGGCCCAGCCGTCCACCACCTACAAGTTTGAACTGAACCTCACCGATCTCGACCGCGGCGTGTACGAAAGCGTCAAGCAGACCATCGCCCGCCACCCTTCGGAAACCGAAGAGCGCATGGCCGTGCGCCTGCTGGCCTATGCCCTCTGGTACAACGAGCAGCTGTCGTTCGGTCGCGGCCTGTCGGACGTCGACGAGCCGGCGCTGTGGGAAAAAAGCCTGGATGACCGGGTGCTGCACTGGATCGAAGTCGGCCAGCCCGATGCCGACCGCCTGACCTGGTGCTCGCGCCGCACCGAGCGCACCAGCCTGCTGGCCTACGGCAGCCTGCGGGTATGGGAAACCAAGGTGATCCCGGCGGTCAAGAACCTGAAGAACCTCAACATCGCCGCCGTGCCGCAAGAGGTGCTGGAGGTCCTGGCCAAGGACATGCCACGCGCCATCAAGTGGGATGTGATGATCAGCGAAGGCACGGTGTTCGTCACCGACGACCGCGGCCAGCACGAAGTCCAGCTGCAATGGCTGCTGGGCGAGCGCGGCTGATCCGCCCGCCGACCTTTTTCAAACCAGAGAAGCCTTGATCACTCCATGCGTATCGAACCGCGTTCACTGCCGTCCACCCTGCCGTTTCTTGGCGACCTGCCGCCCCTGCTGACCCGCCTGTACGCCGCCCGTGGCGTACAGAGCGCCGTCGAGCTGGACAAGAGCCTGGCACGCCTGCTGCCCTATCAGCAGCTCAAGGGTATCGACGCGGCGGTAAACCTGCTGGTGGAGGCACTGGACCAGCGCCAGCGCATCCTGATCGTCGGCGACTTCGACGCCGACGGTGCCACGGCCAGCACCGTGGGCGTGCTGGGCCTGCGCCTGCTGGGCGCCGCGCACGTCGACTACCTGGTGCCCAACCGTTTCGAATACGGTTACGGGCTGACCCCGGAAATCGTCGAGGTGGCACTGCAGCGCACGCCGCAGCTGCTGATCACCGTGGACAACGGCATCTCCAGCGTCGAAGGCGTGGCGGCGGCCAAGGCGGCCGGCCTGAAGGTGCTGGTCACCGACCACCACTTGCCGGGCCATGCGCTGCCGGCGGCCGATGCCATCGTCAACCCCAACCAGCCGGGCTGCGAGTTTCCGAGCAAGGCACTGGCCGGGGTCGGGGTGATCTTCTACGTATTGATGGCGCTGCGTGCGCGCCTGCGCAGCCTGGGCCGCTACGACGACCGCCCGCAGCCGAACATCGGCGAGCTGCTCGACCTGGTGGCGCTGGGCAGCGTGGCCGACGTGGTACCGCTGGATGCCAACAACCGCATCCTCGTGCACCAGGGCCTGGAGCGCATCCGTGCCGGTCGTGCGCGCCCGGGGCTCAAGGCGATTCTCGAGGTGGCCCGGCGCGAAGCGGCGCGCATCACCTCCACCGACCTGGGCTTCATCCTGGGCCCGCGGCTCAATGCTGCCGGGCGCCTGGACGACATGAGCCTGGGCATCGAATGCCTGCTCAGCGACGACCCGAGCCTGGCCCGCGAGATGGCGGTGCAGCTGGACGAACTGAACCAGGACCGCAAGTCCATCGAACAGGGCATGCAGCGCGAGGCGCTGGCCCAGCTCAAGGACCTGCCGCTGGAGTCGATGCCGTTCGGCCTGTGCCTGTACGAGGCTGACTGGCACCAGGGCGTGATCGGCATTCTGGCCTCGCGTCTGAAAGAACGTTATCACCGCCCGACCATCGCCTTTGCCGACGCCGGCGAAGGCATGCTCAAGGGCTCTGCGCGCTCGGTGCCGGGCTTTCACATTCGCGATGCGCTGGACGCCGTGGCGGCGGCCAACCCGGAGCTGATCAGCAAGTTCGGCGGGCACGCCATGGCGGCGGGGCTGTCGCTGCCGGCCGAGAACTTCCCGGCGTTCGCCCAGGCGTTCGACGAAGAAGTCCGCCGCCAGTTGCAGGAGGACGACCTCACCGGCCGGCTGCTGTCCGACGGCAGCCTGGCGGTCGAGGAGTTCCACCTGGAGCTGGCCCGCGCCCTGCGCAACGCCGGGCCGTGGGGGCAGCATTTTCCCGAGCCGCTGTTTCATGGCGTGTTCCAGCTGGTGCAGCAGCGGGTGGTGGGCGAGCGTCACCTGAAGGTGGTGCTCAAGAGCGAATGCGGTTCGGTGACCCTCGACGGCATCGCCTTCGGCATCGACCGCGAGGTATGGCCCAACCCCACCGTGCGCTGGGTGGAGCTGGCCTACAAGCTGGACGTCAACGAGTTTCGCGGCAACGAGACGGTGCAGTTGATGATCGCCCACATCGAGCCGCGCTGAACCCCTGGGTGGGCAAACTGGTCTAGTCTCTCAGAGACCGGCACTGAGCCGCGGGGAAGCCAAGGCGCTCGGTCCGGTCCACCATTCGGAGACTGGAGAGGTGCCCCATGAGCCTGCTGCTTGAGCCCTATACCCTGCGTCAACTGACGCTGCCCAACCGCATTGCGGTCTCGCCGATGTGCCAGTATTCGAGCGTCGACGGCCTGGCCAACGACTGGCACCTGGTCCACCTGGGCAGCCGCGCGGTCGGCGGTGCCGGGTTGATCTTCACCGAAGCCACCGCCGTCACGGCCGAGGGCCGCATCACCGCCCAGGACCTGGGCCTGTGGTGCGACGAACAGATCGCCCCCCTGCAACGCATCACCCGCTTCATCACAGCCCAGGGCGTGGTGCCCGGCATTCAGCTGGCGCACGCCGGGCGCAAGGCCAGCACGCATCGGCCGTGGCTGGGCAAGCACGGCAGCGTCAAGCCCGAGGACGGTGGCTGGGTGCCGGTGGGGCCGTCGAAAATCGCCTTCGACCCGCAGCACACGGCGCCCACCGAATTGAGCGAAGGGCAGATCCACGAGGTGATCCAGGCCTTTGTCGAGGCCGCCCGGCGTGCACTGGTGGCCGGCTTCAAGGTCGTGGAGGTGCATGCCGCCCATGGCTACCTGCTGCACCAGTTTCTCTCGCCATTGAGCAACCAGCGTCGCGACCAGTACGGCAGCTCGTTCGAGAACCGCATTCGCCTGACCCTGCAGGTGACCGAGGCGGTGCGCGAGGTGTGGCCGTCGGAGTTGCCGCTGTTCGTGCGGGTATCGGCCACCGACTGGGTGGAGGATGGCTGGAACCCGGATGAAACCGTCGAACTGGCCAAGCGCCTCAAGGCCCTGGGCGCCGACCTGATCGACGTTTCGTCGGGGGGCACCTCGATGAATGCCGAGATTCCCACCGGGCCTGGCTATCAGACACGCTTTGCCGAGCGGGTGCGCAAGGAATCGGGGATCGCCACCGGCACGGTGGGCATGATCACCGAGCCGGCCCAGGCCGAGCACATTCTGCGCACCGGCCAGGCCGACATCATCCTGCTGGCCCGCGAGCTGCTGCGCGATCCGTACTGGCCGCTGCATGCCGACGATGACCTGGGCGGGCAGAAGGCCATATGGCCGGCGCAGTACCAGCGTGCGACCCACCGCGACCAGCCGATCCACGAGTCCGACCTGCGCGACTGAAGGCTATGCCAAAGGGCCGCCGAGCGGCCCTCCTGCGCAGGTAACGCCTGCCTGCGCCGTGGGCCTCAATGCCTGAACATCACATGCCGCACGCAGGTGTAGTCCTCCAGCCCATACATCGACATGTCCTTGCCGTAGCCCGACAGCTTCTGCCCGCCGTGGGGCATTTCGCTGACCAGCATGAAGTGCGTGTTGACCCAGGTGCAGCCGTACTGCAACCGGGCGGACACCCGGTGGGCGCGGCCGACATCGGCGGTCCACAGTGACGAGGCCAGGCCGTAGTCCGAATCGTTGGCCCAGGCCAGCGCCTGCGCTTCGTCTTCGAAGCGGGTCACCGACACCACCGGCCCGAATACCTCGCGGCGCACGATCTCGTCATCCTGCTGGGCGTCGGCCAGCACCGTCGGCTCGAAGAAGAACCCGTCGCCCGCCACCGCCTTGCCGCCGGTGACCAGGCGAATATGCGGCTGGGCCACGGCGCGCTCCACCAGCGCTGCCACCCGGTCGCGGTGTGCGGCACTGATCAGCGGCCCGAGTTCGGTGTCCGGGTCGTCCTGCAACCCGTGCCGGAGGCTGGCCACCGCCTCGCCGAGCTTGTTCACGAACGTGTCGTAGATGCCGGCCTGGGCATAGATCCGGCAGGCCGCGGTGCAGTCCTGCCCGGCATTGTAGAAGCCGAAGGTGCGAATGCCTTCCACTGCAGCGTCGATGTCGGCATCGTCGAAGATGATCACCGGGGCCTTGCCGCCCAGTTCCATGTGCAGGCGTTTCACGCTGTCGGCGGTGCCGGTGATGATCTGGCTGCCGGTGGCGATCGAGCCGGTCAACGACACCATGCGCACCTTGGGGTGGGTGACCAGGGGCATACCTACGCTCTGGCCCTTGCCGAACAGGATGTTGAGCACCCCGGCCGGAAACAGCTCGGCCGCCAGTTCGCCCAGGCGCAGGGCGGTCAGCGGGGTCTGTTCCGAAGGCTTGAGCACCACGGTGTTGCCGGCCGCCAGGGCCGGGGCGATCTTCCATGCCAGCATCATCAGCGGGTAGTTCCACGGTGCTATGGACGCCACCACACCCAGCGGGTCGCGGCGCACCATCGAAGTGTGCCCCGCCAGGTACTCGCCCGCCGCCGAGCCGCCCAGACAGCGGCTGGCCCCGGCAAAGAAGCGGAACACGTCGGCGATTGCCGGCAGTTCGTCGTTCAGCGCGGCCGGGTAGGGCTTGCCGCAGTTGTCCGATTCCAGCCTGGCCAGCTCCCCGGCATGGGCGTCTATCAGGTCGGCCAGCTTTAGCAGCAGTGCGGCGCGGTCTTTCGGTGCGGTCTGCGACCAGCCGTCGAAGGCATGGTCGGCGGCGCGCACCGCCGCATCCACCTGCGCTTCGCTGGCCTCGTTGATGTCCACCAGTACGCTGCCCAGCGCGGGGTTGAGCACGCTGTGGGCCGGGCCTTCGCCGGCGACGAGCTGGCCGTTGATCAGCAGTCGGGTTTGCATGGTGTTCGATCCTCCTGGTTCAGGTCATTTGCCGTCGCTGCCGGTCACGTTCTCGGCGCCACGGGTCAGGTAGTAGGCGCCCAGAATCGGCAGCATGGTCACCAACATCACCAGCATGGCCACCACGTTGGTCACCGGCACGTCGCGCGGGCGGCTGAGCTGGTTGAGCAGCCAGATCGGCAGGGTGCGTTCGTGGCCGGCGGTGAAGGTGGTCACGATGATTTCGTCGAACGACAGCGCGAACGCCAGCATGCCGCCCGCCAGCAGCGCCGACCCCAGATTGGGCAGCACGATGTAGCGAAAGGTCTGCCAGCCGTCGGCGCCCAGGTCCATCGACGCCTCGATCTGGTTCTGCGAGGTGCGCCGCAGACGCGCGATGACGTTGTTGTAGACGATCACCACGCAGAAGGTGGCGTGGCCCACCACGATGGTGAAGATCCCGGGCTCGATGCCCAGGGTCTTGAACGCCGACAGCAGGGCGATGCCGGTGATGATGCCGGGCAGGGCGATGGGCAGGATCAGCATCAGCGACAGGCTCTCCTTGCCGAAGAAGCTGCGCCGGTACAGGGCCGCGGCGGCCAGGGTGCCAAGCACCAGGGCGATCAGCGTGGCCAGGCACGCCACCTGCAGCGACAGCTTGATCGACTCGAGCACGTCGGGGCGCGAAAACGCCACGCCGAACCACTTGAGGGTCAGGCCCCGGGGCGGAAAGCTGAAGGCCGCGTCTTCGGTATTGAAGGCGTACAGCACGATGATCAGGATCGGAAAGTGCAGGAACAGCAGCCCGCCCCAGGCGGCCAGGCGCAGCCCCGGCGAGGCGTTGTCAGAGTGCATCGAAGGCTCCCAGGCGTTTGACGAGGGTCAGGTACACGGCGATCAGCATGATCGGTACCAGGGTGAAGGCGGCGGCCATCGGCATGTTGCCGATGGCGCCTTGCTGGGCGTACACCATGCTGCCGATGAAGTAGCCGGGCGGGCCCACCAGCTGCGGCACGATGAAATCGCCCAGGGTCAGCGAGAAGGTGAAAATGGAGCCGGCGGCGATGCCCGGCACCGCCAGCGGCAGGGTCACCTGCACGAACGTCTGGCGCGGGCGTGCGCCAAGGTCGGCCGAGGCGTGCAGCAGCGAGGGCGGCAGGCGCTCCAGCGCGGCCTGGATCGGCAGGATCATGAACGGCAGCCAGATGTACACGAACACCATAAAGCGCCCCAGGTGCGAGGTCGACAGGGTGCTGCCGCCCACCCCGGGAATGCCGAGCAGCCATTGCAGCAGTGGCTCCAGGTTCAGCTGCTGGACGAACCACTGTGCCACCCCGCCCTTGGCCAGCAGCAGGGTCCAGGCATAGGCCTTGACGATGTAGCTGGCCCACATCGGCATCATCACCGCGATGTAGAAGAACGCCTTGGTGCTGCCGCGGGTGTAGCGGGCCATGTAGTAGGCGATGGGAAACGCCAGCACCGCGCTGGCGATCGACACCGCCACCGCCATGCCCAGGGTACGCAGGATGATGTCGAAGTTGGATGGCTGCAGCAGCGCGGCAAAGTTGGCCAGGGTCAGCTCGGGCGTCACCGCCATGGTGAAGTCGTCGAAGGTGTAGAAACCTTGCCACAGCAGCGCCAGCAGCGAGCCCAGGTAGATCGCGCCGAACCAGATCAGCGGCGGTATCAACAGCATCGCCAGGTACAGGTTGGGGCGACGGTAGAGCAAGGTGGCCAGGCGCCGCATCATCTCAGCGGCCCTCGTCGAGCACGGTTTCGCGCAGCGCGGTCATGGCCTCGCGCGGCCAGTGGGCGTGCAGGCGCTGGCCGGGCTGCCAGGGGGCGGCGTCGGCATGCCACTGGCTGTTGGCCTGGCTCACCGCCAGCAACTGGCCGTTGTCCAGCTGCAGTTCGTAGCGGGTGGTGCTGCCCTGGTACTGGATATCGTGCAGCACGCCGCTGAGCTGGAGGACGTCGCCCGGGATGGCCGACGCGCTCAGGCGAATGTGTTCCGGGCGGATCGAGAACGGCTGCGGGCTGGCCACCAGGTGTTGGGCCAGCTCGCCGCGCAGCACGTTGGAGGTGCCGACGAACTCGGCAACGAAGGGGGTGGCCGGTTGCATGTAGAGGTTGCGCGGCGTGTCGACCTGTTCGATGCGCCCGCGGTTGAATACCGCAACGCGGTCGGACATCGACAGCGCCTCGGTCTGGTCGTGGGTGACGAAAATGAAGGTGATGCCCAGCTGGCGCTGGAGCTTCTTCAGCTCGCCCTGCATCTGCTCGCGCAGCTTGAGGTCCAGCGCGCCGAGGGGCTCGTCCAGCAGCAGTACCCGGGGACGATTGACCAGCGCGCGGGCCAGGGCCACGCGCTGGCGCTGCCCGCCGGACAACTGCACCGGCTTGCGCTCGCCGTAGCCGGCCAGGGCCACCATGCCCAGGGCCTCTTCGGCACGGGCATGGCGCTGGGCCTTGGCCACGCCCTTGACCTTGAGCCCGTAGGCCACGTTGTCGCGCACGTTCATGTGCGGGAACAGCGCGTAGTCCTGGAAGACCGTGTTGACGTCGCGCTGGTAGGGCGGCAGGCCGGCGGCTTCCACGCCGTGGATGCGAATCGAGCCGTGGCTGGGTTGTTCGAACCCGGCGATCAGGCGCAGGCAGGTGGTCTTGCCCGAGCCCGAAGGGCCGAGCATGGAGAAGAACTCGCCGTCTTCGATGTCGATGCAGACCCGGTCGACGGCCTTGACCTCGCCGAACAGGCGGGACACTTGGGTGAACTGTACGGCTGGGGGCATGCGGGGTACTCCACGGTTCTGCGAGGGCGGTGCGCTCGCTTTGCCGTCAAGGCCGGCCCCTTCAGGTGTGCGAGTCGCCTGCAGGGGCCGGCCTTGACGGCGAAGAGGCCCTAACGGCCGCCCATGATCGCGATGTAGTCCTGGGTCCAGCGGCTATAGGGCACGAACTTGCCCCCTTGCGCCTGCGGCGTGCGCCAGAACGCGATCTTGTCGAACAGGTCGAAACCGTTGGTCTTGCACCCGTCGGCCCCCAGTAGTTCGCTGCCCGAACACGCCGCCGGCACCACCGGCAACGAGCCGAACCACGCCGCCACGTCGCCCTGCACCTTGGGCTGCAGCGACCAGTCCATCCATTTGTAGGCGCAATTGGGGTGCTTGGCCTCGGCGTGCAGCATGGTGGTATCGGCCCACCCGGTGGCGCCTTCCCTGGGGATGGTCGAGGCCACCGGCTGCTTGTCGGCCTTGAGCCCGTTGACCATGTAGCCCCAGGAGCTGGAAGCCGCCACGCCTTCGTTCTTGACGTCGCTCATCTGCACGGTTGCGTCATGCCAGTAGCGGTGAATCAGGGGGCGTTGCTGGCGCAACAGGTCGAGCACCGCCTTGTACTGGGTTTCGTTGAGCTCGTAGGGGTTGTCGATGCCCAGTTCCGGCTTGGCCGTCTTCAGGTACAGCGCCGCATCGGCGATGTAGATCGGTCCGTCATAGGCCTGCACACGGCCCTTGTTCGGCTTGCCGTCCGGCAGGTCCTGCGGCTCGAACACCACGCCCCAGCTGGTGGGCGCCTGCTTGAACACCTCGGTGTTGTACAGCAGCACGTTCGGCCCCCACTGGTACGGCGTGCCGTAGACCTTGGCGTCGACCACGTACCAGGGGCCGTCCTTCAGGCGCGGGTCGAGGTGCTTCCAGTTGGGGATCAGGTCGGTGTTGATCGCCTGCACACGCTTGCCGGCAATCAGGCGCAGCGAGGCATCGCCCGACGCGGTCACCAGGTCGTAGCCGCCCTTGGTCATCAGGCTGACCATCTCGTCGGAGGTGGCGGCAGTCTTGACGCTCACCTTGCAGCCGGTGTCCTGCTCGAAACCGCTGACCCAGTCGTAGGCCTTGTCGCTCTCGCCGCGCTCGATGTAGCCGGGCCAGGCCACGATGTCCAGTTGCCCTTCGCCGGCACCCACGGCCTTGAGCGGCTCGGCGGCCTGCAGGCTGGCGCTGGCGAGGATCCCGGCGCCCAGGGCGCCAAGCAATGCGGTGGTGTGCACAAGCATGATGTTCCCTCTTTTATTGGAATTGTGCAGGGGCAGTGATGACGGTGCTGCAGCGGTGCATTCCCTACTAGCGTAGTGCGTTCCCGCGAATGCAACATCCAGAAGCAAATGCGCAGCGTGACGACGCAGGTCAGGCTTTACTCTGGCGTTTCATTTCCTGTTTGAGGACGTCCAGATGAACACCCGAGGTTTGCTCGACCAGTTGCTAAAGTCCGGCCAGGAGCTGCTGCAGAACCAGGCCGGCAAAGGTGCCAGCGCCAAGCCAGGGGGCAGTGGCGGGCTGGGTGGGTTGCTCGGCGGCGCCGGTGGCGGTGGCCTGGGCGGGCTGCTCTCCGGTGCCGGCGGTGGTGCGCTGGCGGCGGGCGCGATGGGCTTGCTGCTGGGCAACAAGAAGGCGCGCAGCCTGGGGGGCAAGGCGCTCACCTATGGTGGCCTGGCCGCCCTCGGTGTGCTGGCCTACAAGGCCTACGGCAACTGGCAGGCCCAGCAGGGCAGTGCGCCGCAGCGCGAACCACAGACCCTCGATCGCCTGCCAGCCGCCCAGGTCGAATTGCACAGCCAGGCCATCCTCAAGGCGCTGGTGGCTGCGGCCAAGGCCGACGGGCATGTCGACGAGCGCGAAAAGGCGCTGATCGAAGGCGAGTTCGTAAAGCTCGACAACGACCACGAGCTGCAACAGTGGCTGCATGCCGAACTCAACCGACCGCTGGACCCGGCCGACGTCGCCCGCGCTGCCACAACGCCGGAAATGGCGGCCGAGATGTACATCGCCAGCGTCATGCTGGTGGACGAGGAACACTTCATGGAGCGCGCCTACCTCGACGAGCTGGCCAAGCAGCTCAAGCTCGACCCGGCCCTCAAGGCCGAGCTGGAAAAACAGGTTCGCCAGGCCTGAGTCAGCAAATGCGGGCATATGGCCATCGCGCAGGCCATTTTGCCCGAGCCGTCTTGATCCAGAGCGCGTGCAGATAAGGTGCGTGGGCTATAATCTGCGCATTTTTCTGCTCGCGTAGAATCCTTGAGGGCTGACTGTGAAGAACTGGACATTGCGCCAACGCATCCTGGCGAGCTTCGCCATGATCATTGCCATCATGCTGTTGATGGTGGTCGCTGCCTACTCGCGCCTGGTGGCGATCGAGTCCAGTGAGGAGGCGGTGCGTTCGGACAGCATCCCTGGCGTGTACTACAGCTCGATGATCCGCAGCGCCTGGGTCGACAGCTACGTCAACACCCAGCAGTTGCTCGGCCTGAGCAACCACCGCGAGCTGACCAATGCCGACGCCGAGCTGTACAAGAGCTTCGAGGATCGCCTCAAGCAGAACATGGCCGATTACCAGAAGACCATCCAGTCCTCCGAAGACCAGTCCAGCTACGAGGAGTTCGTGCGCCTGGAGCAGGGCTACCTGAAGCTGCTCGACAGCGTGCTGGAGGCCTACCGGCAGAAGAACTACGCCGAGGCCCAGCGCCTGCTGCAGGACAGCATGACCCCGGCCTGGAACGAGGGCCGCAAGCACCTGAACACGGTGATCGAAGGCAACCGTGTGTCGGCCGAGCAGGCCACCGGTGCCATCGTCAGCGCGGTGACCACGGCCAAGGTCAGCATGATGATCTCGCTGGTGCTGGCGATCATTGCAGCCGGCATCTGCGGCCTGATGCTGATGCGCGCCATCACCGGCCCCATGCAACTGATCGTGCGGGCGCTGGACAAGCTGCGCGGCGGTGACCTCAGCGTGCGCCTGAGCCTTGACCGCAAGGATGAATTCGGGGCGGTGGAAACCGGCTTCAACGAAATGATGAGCGAGCTGACCACGCTGGTGTCCCAGGCCCAGCGCTCGTCGGTGCAGGTCACCACCTCGGTGACCGAGATTGCCGCCACCTCCAAGCAGCAGCAGGCCACCGCCACCGAAACGGCCGCCACCACCACCGAAATCGGTGCCACCTCGCGGGAAATCGCCGCCACCTCCCGGGACCTGGTGCGCACCATGACCGAGGTCACCAGCGCCGCCGACCAGGCCTCGGTACTGGCCGGCTCCGGCCAGCAGGGCCTGGCGCGCATGGAAGAGACCATGCACCAGGTGATGGGCGCGGCCGACCTGGTCAACAACAAGCTGGCGATCCTCAACGAGAAGGCCGGCAACATCAACCAGGTGGTGGTCACCATCGTCAAGGTCGCCGACCAGACCAACCTGCTGTCGCTCAACGCCGCCATCGAGGCCGAGAAGGCCGGCGAATATGGCCGCGGCTTTGCCGTGGTGGCCACCGAAGTGCGCCGCCTGGCCGACCAGACCGCCGTGGCCACCTACGATATCGAACAGATGGTGCGCGAGATCCAGTCGGCGGTGTCGGCCGGGGTGATGGGCATGGACAAGTTTTCCGAGGAAGTGCGTCGCGGCATGGCCGAGGTGCAGCAGGTGGGCGAGCAACTGACCCAGATCATCCACCAGGTGCAGGCGCTGGCGCCACGGGTGCTGATGGTCAACGAAGGCATGCAGGCCCAGGCCACCGGTGCCGAGCAGATCAACCATGCACTGGCGCAGCTGGGCGATGCCAGCAGCCAGACCGTGGAGTCGCTGCGCCAGGCCAGTTTCGCCATCGACGAGCTGAGCCAGGTAGCGGTCGGCCTTCGTGGTGGTGTGTCGCGGTTCAAAGTCTGAAGCCCCGATGAGCGACCTTCAGTCACGCCGCGACACTTCGGTGCCTACGCCAGGGAGCCTGTTCCTGGTATTTCGTATCGGCGAGCAGCGCTTTGCCCTGGACACCCATGAGGTAGTGGAGGTGCTGCCGCGCCTGCCACTCAAGCCCATCGCCCACACCCCGCGCTGGGTGGCGGGGGTGCTGGCGCATCGCGGTGCGCTGGTACCGGTGATCGACGTGGGCGACCTGGGGTTCGGCACCCCGGCGCCGCTGCGTACCAGCACCCGGCTGGTGCTGGTGCACTACCGGGGCCAGGCGCAGGCCGAGCCGCAGTTGCTGGGCCTGATCCTGCAGCAGGCCAGCGACACCCTGCGTTGCCACCCCGACGAGTTTCGCCCCTATGGCGTCGACAACCAGCAGGCCCCCTACCTGGGGCCGGTGCGCGAAGATGCCCAGGGCCTGATGCAACGCATCAGCGTCCAGGACCTGCTGACCGACCAGGCCCGCGCCTTGCTGTACGCGCCCGTGGAGGTGCAGCCATGAGCGACGAGCAGCGGTTCTTTCGGTTTTTGCAGGAGCGTATCGGCCTGGATGTCGCCTCGGTTGGCGCGCCGATGGTCGAGCGGGCCCTGCGCCAGCGCTGTGCTGCCCTGCAGGCCCGCGACCTGGACGATTACTGGGTGCGCCTGCAGCAGTCGACCCCGGAGCAGCAGGCGCTGATCGAAGCGGTGATCGTGCCTGAAACCTGGTTCTTCCGTTATCCCGAGTCGTTCAGCGCGCTGGCCGGGCTTGCCCTCAGGCGCCTGGCCGAGCTCAATGGCACCCGGCCGCTGCGGGTGCTCAGCCTGCCGTGTTCGACCGGTGAAGAGCCCTATTCGATTGCCATGGCCCTGCTCGATGCCGGTATTGCCGGCCCCGGGTTTCGCGTCGACGGCATCGACATCAGCCCCAACTCGATCGCCCGCGCCGAACAGGCGGTGTATGGCCGCAACTCCTTTCGCGGCAGTGACATCGCCTTCCGCCAGCGCCACTTCAGCGAGGTGGAGCAGGGCCATCGCCTCGACGAGCGGGTTCGCCAGCAGGTCGAGCTGCAGGTGGGCAACGTGCTCGACCCGGCGCTGCGCACCCGCAGGGGCAGCTACGACTTCGTCTTCTGCCGCAACCTGCTGATCTATTTCGATGTACCCACCCAGCAACGAGTGTTCGACGTACTGAAAAGCCTCACCCATGAAGACGGCGTACTGTTCATCGGCCCGGCCGAAGGCAGCCTGCTGGCACGCATGGGCATGCGCCCGCTGGGTATCGCGCAGTCGTTCGCCTATGTACGGCATATCCCGCAGGAGCCGCCCCCAGTGCTTTCGCCGCCGCCCCCGATGCCTGCACCCAGTCCACGGCGGGCGCCTGCGCCGTTGGCGCGCCGTGCGCCAGCCCCGGCACCGCAGCCTGCCCGGGTTGCGCCCCCAGCCGCCGGCAAGCCCGGCGCCGAACAGCTGCTGGCGCAGATCGCCACGCTGGCCAACGAGGGCCGCAGCGACGAGGCACGCGCGGCCTGCGAACGCTACCTGCAGCAGCATGCACCGGATGCGCAGGTGTATTACTGGCTGGGCCTGCTCAGCGATACCGCCGGCGATGCGGCCCAGGCCATGAGCCACTACCGCAAGGTGCTGTACCTGCAACCCCAGCACCCCGAGGCCCTGGCGCACCTGGCGGCGCTGCTGGCGTCCCAGGGCGATGAGGTGGGCGCCCGGCGCCTGCAGGAGCGTGCGGCGCGCCGAGAGCGCAGCGAGCGGGAGCCTGAACGATGAGCGGCCAGGCAGAGCTGGGCGTGATGGCCGCCACGGTCGAGGCCATCGACGATTGCTGGAACCGTATCGGTGTGCACGGCGACAAGAGCTGCCCGTTGCTGGCCGAGCATATTCACTGTCGCAACTGTCAGGTGTACGCGGCAGCGGCCACACGCCTGCTGGACCGCTATGCGCTGGCCCAGGACGCCCATGCGCAGACGCATGTGCAGGCACCGGTGAGTGTCGGGCGCTCGCTGTTGCTGTTTCGCCTGGGCGAGGAATGGCTGGCCCTGGCGACCCGCTGCCTGGTCGAGGTGGCGCCGCTGCAGCCGGTGCACTCCTTGCCGCACCAGCGCTCGCGGGTGCTGCAGGGGGTGGCCAATGTGCGCGGTGCGCTGGTGCCGTGCCTGTCGCTGGGCGACCTGCTGGGGCTCGAGCCCGGTAGCCCGGTGGCGGTGTCGGCGCGGGTCATGCCGCGCATGCTGATCCTGGGTGCCAGCGGCGGCGCCGTGGTGCTGCCGGTGGACGAAGTGGACGGTATCCATGCCCTCGACCCCGGGCAGCCGGCCAGCGACACCGCCACCGATGCACGCTTCACCGAAGCGGTATTGCAATGGCGCGGTCGCAGCGTGCGGGTGCTGGATGAAGAACAGCTGTTGTCTGCCGTGAACCGGAGCCTGTCATGACCCCAGAGCAAATGCGCGACGCTTCGCTGCTCGAGCTGTTCAGCCTGGAGGCCGAGGCGCAGACCCAGGTGCTCAGCGCCGGCCTGCTGGCCCTGGAACGCAACCCTACCCAGGGTGACCAGCTCGAAGCCTGCATGCGCGCCGCCCACTCGCTCAAGGGCGCGGCGCGCATCGTCGGGATCGACGCCGGGGTCAGCGTCGCCCACGTGATGGAAGACTGCCTGGTCGAGGCCCAGGAAGGCCGCCTGCGCCTGCGCCCCGAGCACATCGATGCGCTGCTGCAGGGCACCGACCTGCTGATGCGCATCGCCACCCTGGGCGGTGCGGCCACCGAGGCGGCGGTCCAGGCCTTCGTGGTGCAGATGGCCGTGCTGCTCGATCCGGCCAGTGCGCTGATGGCGACGGGGCCGGCAATCGGCGACGCGCCCGAGCCGACGCAGAATCCTGAACCCGCACCGACTGCGCCGCAGCCGGTGCCCCCGGCGCCCGAGCCTGAGGCGCTCGCGCAACCGGAGGCGTCTGCCGAGCCCGTGGCCCTTGCGCCGGGCAAGCGCGGCGAAGGCGGCGAGCGGGTGCTGCGGGTCACGGCCGAGCGCCTGAACAGCCTGCTCGACCTGTCCAGCAAGTCGCTGGTCGAAACCCAGCGCCTGAAGCCCTACCTGGCCACCCTGCAGCGCCTCAAGCGCATGCACGGCCAGAGCATTCGCGCCCTCGATACGCTCAAGGCCGAGCTGGACACCGGCGGCCAGCGACCGGAGGTGCAGGAAGCGCTGGCGCAGGCCCAGCGCCTGCTCGGCGAAACCCGCGAGATGCTGCAGCAGCAGGCCGCCGACCTGGACGAGTTCGGCTGGCAGGCCAGCCAGCGCGCGCAACTGCTGTACGACACCGCGCTGGCCTGCCGCATGCGCCCGTTCGCCGACGTGCTCAACGGGCAGAGCCGCATGGTTCGCGACCTGGGGCGGTCGCTGGGCAAGCAGGTGCGCCTGGAGATCGAGGGCGAAAAGACCCAGGTCGACCGTGACGTGCTGGAAAAACTCGAGGCGCCGCTCACCCACCTTCTGCGCAACGCCGTGGACCACGGTATCGAACTGCCCGAGCAACGCCTGCTGGCAGGCAAGCCGGCCGAGGGCCTGATCCGCCTGCGCGCCTCGCACCAGGCCGGCCTGCTGGTGCTGGAACTGAGCGATGACGGTGGCGGCGTCGACCTGCAACGCCTGCGCCACAGCATCGTCGAGCGCCAGTTGTCGCCGGCCGACACCGTGGCGCAGATGAGCGAAGCCGAACTGCTGACGTTCCTGTTCCTGCCGGGGTTCAGCCTGCGCGACAAGGTCACCGAGGTTTCCGGGCGCGGCGTGGGGCTCGATGCGGTGCAGCACAGCGTGCGCCAGTTGCGCGGCTTCATCGACCTCAGCCAGCACAGCGGGCAGGGCAGCCGCTTTCACCTGGAGGTGCCGCTGACCCTGTCGGTGGTGCGCAGCCTGGTGGTCGAGGTGGGGGGCGAGGCCTACGCCTTCCCGCTGGCGCATATCGAACGCACCCTGGACCTGCCCGCCGAGGCCATCGTTCAGATCGAGGGGCGCCAGCATTTCTGGCATGAAGGCCGGCACATCGGCCTGGTGGCCGCCTCCCAGTTGCTCAACCGGCCGCCCAGCCAGGCGGCGGAACAGGCCATCAAGGTGGTGGTCATCCGTGAGCGCGACACCCTGTATGGCGTGGCCGTCGAGCGTCTGATCGGCGAGCGCGTGCTGGTGGTGATGCCGCTGGACGCGCGGCTGGGCAAGGTGCAGGACATCTCGGCCGGGGCCCTGCTCGATGACGGCTCGGTGGTGCTGATCGTGGACGTCGAGGACCTGCTGCGCTCGGTCGAGAAGCTGCTCAGCACCGGCCGCCTGGAACGTATCGAGCGCGGCCAGCGCGCCGCCCGCGAAGCGACGCGCAAGCGCGTGCTGGTGGTGGATGACTCGTTGACCGTGCGCGAGTTGCAGCGCAAGCTGCTGACCAACCGCGGTTACGAAGTGGCCGTCGCGGTGGACGGCATGGACGGCTGGAACGCCTTGCGCAGCGAGGATTTCGACCTGCTGATCACCGACATCGACATGCCGCGCATGGACGGCATCGAACTGGTCACCTTGCTGCGTCGCGACAGCCGGTTGCAGTCGTTGCCGGTGATGGTGGTGTCGTACAAGGACCGCGAGGAAGATCGTCGTCGTGGACTGGACGCCGGGGCCGACTACTATTTGGCCAAGGCCAGTTTTCATGATGATGCCTTGCTGGAAGCCGTGGTGGAGCTTATCGGGGGAGCCCAGGGATGAAGATCGCCATCGTCAACGACATGCCCCTGGCCGTGGAAGCCCTGCGCCGGGCATTGGCGTTCGAGCCGCAGCACGTGGTGATCTGGGTGGCCGGCAATGGCGCCGAGGCGGTGCAGCGCTGCGCCGAGCACACCCCCGACCTGATCCTGATGGACCTGATCATGCCGGTCATGGACGGTGTGGAGGCCACGCGCCAGATCATGGCCCGGACCCCTTGCGCCATCGTGATCGTCACGGTCGACCGCCAGCAGAACGTGCACCGCGTGTTCGAGGCCATGGGCCACGGCGCCCTGGACGTGGTCGACACCCCGGCGGTAGGCGCCGGCAACCCGCGTGAGGCGGCCGCGCCGCTGTTGCGCAAGATCCTCAACATCAGCTGGCTGATCGGCCAGCATGGCAGCAACCGCGTGCGGGCAGTGGCAGCCCCGCAGCGCCAGGGCGCACAACGCCAGCGCCTGGTGGCGATCGGTTCCTCGGCCGGTGGCCCGGCGGCGCTTGAGGTGCTGCTCAAGAGCCTGGAGCAGGATTTCAACGCGGCCATCGTGCTGGTCCAGCACGTCGACCAGGTGTTCGCCGCCGGCATGGCCGAGTGGCTGAGCAGCGCCTCCGGCCTGCCGGTACGCCTGGCCCGCGAGGGCGAAGCACCCCAGCCCGGGCAGGTGCTGCTGGCCGGCACCAACCACCATATCCGTCTGTTGAAGGACGGCACCCTGGCCTACACCGCCGAACCGGTCAACGCGATCTACCGCCCTTCGATCGATGTGTTCTTCGAGAGCGTGGCGCGCTTCTGGCAGGGCGATGCGGTGGGCGTACTGCTGACCGGCATGGGCCGCGATGGCGCACAGGGGCTCAAGCTGATGCGCGAGCAGGGCTTTCTGACCATCGCCCAGGACCAGCAGAGCAGTGCGGTCTACGGCATGCCCAAGGCGGCTGCGGCCATCGATGCCGCCGTCGAGATACGTGCGCTGGAGCGCATTGCGCCGCGCCTGATGGAGATTTTTTCGAAATGACGATGTGTAATGAACCAAACCGGTCGTTCGCCAGGGAGCAGGGCGCGCATGAATGATCTACCGCTCGTGGGGTTCCCGACCACCAATGAAAACTCGGCGATGGTGCTGCTGGTCGACGACCAGGCGATGATCGGCGAAGCCGTGCGTCGCGGCCTGGCCAACGAGGCCAACATCGACTTCCACTTCTGCGCCGACCCGCATCAGGCAGTTGCGCAGGCGATCCGGATCAAGCCCACGGTGATCCTGCAGGACCTGGTCATGCCCGGCCTCGATGGCCTGAGCCTAGTGCGCGAGTACCGCAGCAACCCGGCCACCCAGGACATCCCGATCATCGTGCTGTCGTCCAAGGAAGACGCGCTGGTCAAGAGTGCCGCGTTCGCCGCCGGGGCCAACGACTACCTGGTCAAGCTGCCCGACAACATCGAGCTGGTCGCGCGCATCCTGTACCACTCGCGCTCCTACCTCACCCTGCTGCAGCGTGACGAAGCCTACCGGGCGCTGCGGGTCAGCCAGCAGCAGTTGCTGGACACGAACCTGGTGCTGCAGCGGCTGATGAACTCCGACGGCCTGACGGGGCTGTCCAACCGCCGGCATTTCGACGAGTACCTGGAACTGGAATGGCGCCGGGCCATGCGTGACCAGTCGCAGCTGTCGTTGCTGATGATCGACGTCGACTATTTCAAGGCCTTCAACGACTCGTTCGGCCACCTGGCCGGGGACGAGGCGCTGCGCCAGGTGGCCGAGGCGATTCGTGCCTCGTGCAGCCGCCCCAGCGACCTGCCGGCACGCTACGGTGGCGAGGAATTCGCCCTGGTGCTGCCCAACACTTCGCCGGGCGGGGCGCGGCTGGTGGCCGAGAAGCTGCGCCAGACCGTGGTGGGCCTGGCCATCGCGCACAACATGCCGCAGGCGGGCAGCGTGCTGACCATCAGCATCGGCCTGGCCACCCACACGCCGGCAGTCGGCAGCCATTGCCGACAGTTGATCTCGGCGGCGGACAAGGGCCTGTACCAGGCCAAGAATGGCGGGCGCAACCAGGTCGGGGTGGCCTGACAGACCGCCATCGCGGGTCAAGCCCGCTCCCACGGGCATCGTGCTGCCCTTGTGGGGGCGGCTGATCCGCGATCAGGCGCCGGCTTCTCCAAAGGCCGCCCGACGGGCTGCCGCGCACCTGCAGACTCGTTTATACTCTCCGGCTTTTCACAGAATACGCACGAGAGCTGCCCGCCCATGGAAATCCAACCGATCCTGAACACCATCAAGGACCTGACCGAGCGCTCCGAATCCATTCGGGGGTATCTTTGACTACGATCACAAGCATGACCGCCTGATCGAAGTCAACCGCGAGCTCGAAGACCCGAACGTCTGGAACAAGCCCGAGTACGCCCAGGAACTGGGCCGCGAACGCGCCATGCTGGCGCAGATCGTCG
Organism: Pseudomonas sp. 8209; assembly: GCF_028682105.1. NCBI lineage: Bacteria > Pseudomonadati > Pseudomonadota > Gammaproteobacteria > Pseudomonadales > Pseudomonadaceae > Pseudomonas > Pseudomonas sp. 8209. The sequence continues at coordinate 421,703 of NZ_JANIAH010000002.1, read as the reverse complement.
ACACCCTGGACGAACTGTCCGGCGGCCTGGTCGACGCCCGCGAGCTGCTCGACATGGCTGTCGAGGAGAACGACGAAGGCGCCGTCAATGACGTCGTCGAAGTGCTCCAGGGCCTGGAAGACTCCCTGGCCCAGCTCGAATTCCGTCGCATGTTCAGCGGCGAGATGGACATGAACAACGCCTACCTGGACATCCAGGCCGGTTCCGGCGGCACCGAGGCCCAGGACTGGGCCAACATCCTGCTGCGCATGTACCTGCGCTGGGCGTCCAAGCGTGGTTTCGACGCCACCATCATGGAACTGTCCGAAGGCGACGTGGCCGGCATCAAGGGCGCCACCGTGCACATCAAGGGCGAGTACGCCTTTGGCTGGCTGCGCACCGAGATCGGTGTGCACCGTCTGGTGCGCAAGAGCCCGTTCGACTCCGGCGCACGCCGCCATACTTCGTTCTCGGCGGTGTTCGTGTCCCCCGAGATCGACGACAAGGTCGAAATCGAGATCAACCCGTCCGACCTGCGTATCGACACCTACCGCTCCTCGGGTGCCGGCGGCCAGCACGTGAACACCACCGACTCGGCGGTGCGTATCACCCACGTGCCGACCAACACCGTGGTCAGCTGCCAGAACGAACGTTCCCAGCACGCCAACAAGGACACCGCCATGAAGATGCTGCGGGCCAAGTTGTACGAGCTGGAGATGCAGAAGCGCAACGCCGCGTCGCAGGCCCTGGAAGACAGCAAGTCGGACATCGGCTGGGGTCACCAGATCCGTTCGTACGTGCTCGACGCCTCGCGGATCAAGGATCTGCGCACCAACGTCGAACGCAGCGACTGCGACAAGGTGCTCGACGGCGATATCGACGAGTACCTGGAAGCCAGCCTCAAGCAGGGGCTGTAAGTTTCGCGACCCGCTACAAGACCCTCGCCTGCGGGCGGGGGCAATGAACCCCTGATGGAAAATGTGACCACATGAGCGACCTCAAACTCGACCCGCAAGACCTGCAACAGGAAGAAAACACCCTGATTGCCCTGCGCAAGGAAAAGCTTGCCGCAGAGCGCGCCAAGGGCAACGCCTTCCCCAACGACTTCCGCCGTGACAGCTACTGCAACGACCTGCAGAAACAGTATGTCGACAAGACCAAGGAAGAGCTGGAAGCTGCAGCGATCCCGGTCAAGGTTGCCGGTCGCATCATGCTCAACCGTGGCTCGTTCATGGTGATCCAGGACATGACCGGGCGCATTCAGGTCTACGTCAACCGCAAGACCCTGCCCGAGGAAACCCTGGCAGCGGTCAAGACCTGGGACCTGGGCGACATCATCAGCGCCGAAGGCACCCTGGCCCGTTCGGGCAAGGGCGACCTGTACGTCGAGATGACCAACGTGCGCCTGCTGACCAAGTCGCTGCGCCCGCTGCCGGACAAGCACCACGGCCTGACCGACACCGAGCAGCGCTATCGCCAGCGCTACGTCGACCTGATGGTCAACGAGGAAACCCGCCACACCTTCCGTGTGCGCTCGCAGGTCATCAACCATATTCGCAACTTCCTCATCCAGCGCGACTTCCTGGAAGTGGAAACGCCGATGCTGCAGACCATCCCCGGTGGCGCTGCGGCCAAGCCGTTCGAAACCCACCACAACGCGCTGGACATGCCGATGTTCCTGCGCATCGCGCCGGAGCTGTACCTCAAGCGTCTGGTGGTCGGTGGTTTCGAGAAGGTCTTCGAGATCAACCGCAACTTCCGTAACGAAGGCGTCTCGACCCGGCACAACCCCGAGTTCACCATGCTCGAGTTCTACCAGGCCTACGCCGACTACGAAGACAACATGGACCTCACCGAAGAGCTGTTCCGCGAGCTGGCGCAGCTGGTGCTGGGCAGCACCGACGTGCCGTACGGCGACAAGGTGTTCCACTTCGGCGAGCCGTTCGTGCGCCTGTCGGTGTTCGACTCGATCCTCAAGTACAACCCCGAGCTGACCGCCGACGACCTCAACGACATCGACAAGGCCCGCGCCATCGCCAAGCAGGCCGGCGCCAAGGTGCTGGGCTTCGAAGGCCTGGGCAAGCTGCAGGTGATGATTTTCGAAGAGCTGGTCGAGCACAAGCTGGAGCAGCCGCACTTCATCACCCAGTACCCGTTCGAAGTGTCGCCGCTGGCCCGTCGCAATGACCAGAACCCGAACGTCACCGACCGCTTCGAACTGTTCATCGGCGGCCGCGAGATCGCCAACGCCTACTCCGAGCTCAACGATGCCGAGGACCAGGCCGAGCGCTTCATGGCCCAGGTGGCCGACAAGGACGCCGGCGACGACGAGGCCATGCACTACGATGCCGACTTCGTGCGCGCCCTGGAGTACGGCATGCCGCCCACTGCCGGTGAGGGCATCGGTATCGACCGCCTGGTGATGCTGCTGACCAACTCGCCGTCGATCCGCGACGTGATCCTGTTCCCGCACATGCGCCCGCAGGCCTGAGTGTCTTGAACAAGCCGCCTCTAGGGGCGGCTTTTTCATGTCTGCGACAAGCTGATCGATCAGTCAGCATTCAACGAGGTAGACCCCAGTGACGACTGCAATGGCTCAACAAGGTGCTGCTGGCGTGGCCACAGCGGTAGCCGAAAGTGTTCAGTACCAGGGGCGCAAGGCCAGCCGCCAGGGCAGCGAGCAGCGCCGTCAGCAGATCCTCGACGCGGCCATGCGCATCATCGTGCGTGATGGCGTGCGCGGCGTGCGCCACCGTGCGGTGGCCGCCGAGGCCGGTGTGCCGCTGTCGGCCACCACCTATTATTTCAAGGACATCGAAGACCTGCTCACCGACACCTTCGCCCAGTATGTCGAACGCAGCGCGGCCTACATGGCCAAGCTGTGGGAAAACACCGAGGTGTTGTTGCGCCAGCTGATCGCCAAGGGCGACGGCAGCCCCGGCGCCCGCGCGCAGCTGGCCGACGAAGTGGCGAAGATGGGCGCCGAGTACGTGCAGCGCCAGTTGCACAACCGCCGCGACTTTCTGATGGCCGAGCAGGCGTTTCGCCAGGAAGCGCTGCTGTGCCCGCGGCTGGCCGAACTGGTGCGCCTGCATGCGCAGATCCTGCTGCGCGGCACCTGCCAGCTGTTGCAGGTGGTGGGTTCGCGCCAGCCACAGCAAGATGCCATAGTGTTGACGGCCATCATCGAGCAGATGGAATATCAGGGCCTGCTCGATGCTGCACAACCCCAGGCCGAAGCGCAGATGCTCGCTATCCTTACCCGATACCTGCATCTGGTGCTGGCATCGGCCTGAGGCTCTACCTAATTCAAGGAGTATCGGATGAAAGCCTGGCGTGTGCTGTTGGCCCTGTCGTTTGTGCTGTTGAGTGGTTGCCTGGTGACGTTCAACGAGCCGATCCCGACCAACCAGCCGGCGCCCAAGGCCCTGCTCGGCAAATGGACCAGCAAGGACGCCTGGGGCGAGCCGCTGACGTTGCAGATCAGCCGCAGGGGCGACAACGCCTACAAGGCGGTGGCCACCGCCAAGGGCAAGAAGCCTGAAACCTACGTCTTCACCGTGGCCCGCCATGGCAACCGCTGGTACCTCTCGGCCGGCGTGCCCAAGCGTCTGGGGGGCAACTTCCTGATCGGCGGCTTCGAGGTGATCGACAACAAGCAACTGGTGATCTACAACCTGGATGTCGAGCAGATCAACCAGGCCCTGAAGAACAAGGAACTGAGCGGTCGCGCCATCGAGATACCGGAGGAAAACGGCCAGGGCGTGCTTATCGACAGCCCGGCGGCGCGGGTGCTGGCCTACCTGGACGACCCGGCCAACTCCGACCTGTTCATCGAAGTCGCACGTTTTCAGCGGGCCGGCAAGTAGGCTGGCCAACACAAGGAGTTTCGGGTGGACGAGTACCAGCAGACGATACGCACCCTGTCTGATCGCATTGTCCTGGCGCAAACCCCTATTCGCGTACTCGATGCGGTGAAATGGGACGACAGCATTCGCCAGGGTTTCCTCAAGGCCAAGGGCCGGGAAATGCCGGCCGTGGACCGCGCCTACTACCAGGGCAGGCCCTTGTCGTTCGACTCCAGCGCGGTGAAGCTCGAGTTCCAGAACATCGAGCGCGACATCACCCGCCAGCTCGGCCAGTTCAACCCGGTCGGGCAGATCATGCGGCGCATGTGCAAGGAATACCGCATGGTGGTGCGCATGCTCGAGGCGCGCGGCACCGAAGACTTCGGCCTGATTTCCCAGGAGCTTTACGGCGCCGCCTCCGACGCCTTCCATGCCGGCGACCCGACCCTGGCCGACCTGGGCCTGATGCTCTCGGACTACCTGAACAACATCGACGGGCGCGGCGACCTCAAGGACGAACCCAAGGACCTCACCGCCAAGCAGGCCGTGGAGCTGCTCCAGGGCCGCCTGAACAAGGTGTTCGGCGAGGCCGAGGAAACCATCCGCGTGTTCGAGTCCGACGGTATCGTCGCCGACGCGGCGGCGGGCGCCGACTATATCAAGATCCGCAGCGACGCGATGTTCAACAGCCGCGACGTGCGCGCGCTGGAGGTGCATGAAGGGCTGGTGCACGTGGGCACCACGCTCAACGGCCTCAACCAGCCGATCTGCACCTTCCTGGCCAAGGGCCCGCCCTCGTCGACGGTGACCCAGGAAGGCCTGGCGATCCTGATGGAAGTGATCGCCTTTGCCTCCTACCCCAGCCGCCTGCGCAAGCTCACCAACCGCACCCGCGCCATCCACATGGTCGAGGAGGGGGCGGACTTCATGCAGGTGTACGAGTTCTTCCGTGCCCAGGGGTTTGAAATGGCCGAAAGCTATGGCAATGCCAGCCGCGTGTTCCGCGGCTCGGTGCCCAATGGCCTGCCATTCACCAAGGACTTGTCCTACCTCAAGGGCTTCATCATGGTTTATAACTACATTCAGTTGGCCGTGCGCAAGGGCAAGCTGGAGCAGATTCCGTTGCTGTTCTGCGGCAAGACCACCCTGGAAGACATGCGCACCCTGCGCCAACTGGTCGATGAAGGCCTGGTGGAGCCACCCAAGTACCTGCCCGAGCAGTTCCGCGACCTGAACGCGCTGTCGGCCTGGATGTGTTTTTCCAACTTCCTCAACCATCTGAGCCTGGACCGGATTGAAGCCGATTATTCGAACATTCTCTGAGCACTGGCGGGTCGGGCTGCTGGCCGCGCTGCTGAGCCTGGCCGGCTGCAGTTCGCTGTTGTTCTACCCCGAGCGTGGCCTGCCGTTCACGCCCGAGAAGGCCGGGCTGGCCTACCGCGACGTGAGCCTGACCACCGAGGACGGCACGCGCCTGCACGGCTGGTGGTTGCCGGCCAAGGCCGGGGTGCCGGTCAAGGGCACGGTACTGCACCTGCATGGCAATGGCGGCAACCTGGCCTGGCATCTGGGCGCCAGCTGGTGGCTGCCCGAGCAGGGCTACCAGGTGCTGCTGGTGGACTACCGGGGGTACGGGGTGTCCCAGGGCGAACCGACCCTGCCGGCGGTGTACCAGGACATCGCCGCGGCGCTGGACTGGTTGCAGCAGGCTCCCGAAGTGCAGGGCAAGCCGCTGGTGCTGCTGGGGCAGAGCCTGGGCGGGGCGATGGGCATTCACTACCTGGCGCAGCATCCCGAGCAGCGCCAGCGCTTCAAGGCCCTGGTGTTCGACGGGGTGCCGGCCAGCTACCGCAAGGTGGGCCAGTTTGCCCTGAGCACTTCCTGGTTGACCTGGCCGTTCCAGGTGCCGTTGTCGTGGCTGGTACCCGATGGCGACAGCGCCATCGGGTCGATCGACCAGCTGAGCTCGCCGCCCAAGCTGTTCTTCCACAGCATCGACGACCCGATCGTGCCGTTGGCCAACGGCCTGGCGCTGTACCGCGCCGCGCCGCCACCGCGGGTTCTGCAACTGACCCGTGGCGGGCATGTGCAGACCTTCGCCGACAAGACCTGGCGCCAGGTGATGCTGCGCTTTCTGGATGACCCCGAGCATTTCAACGGGCTGCGGCGCTTGGCCGAAGTCCCCAATTACCCTGACGAGAAGTCGCAATGAGTGAAGAACGCAACGCCATCCCGCTGATCATTACCGGTATCTGCAGCATCATCGGTACGGTGGGCGTGCTCTGGTACTACGGCTACCTGCATTTCGCCAAGCCCCAGGATGCACTGTTGCTGGCCGACTACACCATGCTCAAGACGGTGCCGGGGGAGGACTACAAGATCTCGCTCAAGCCGGCGGCGCAGGTGGCGCAGTGCATCGATGGCGTGCTGGTGCTGTTCGACACCGAACAGAAGGGCCTGACCGGCGTGCTGGTGGACAACCGCAAGCAGGCGGTGCGCTGCATGGGGCAGGAGACGCCCCAGCAGGTCCAGCAGTAAGCGGTTCCCGGTACGCCGCGTGAATACCTGCGGCGTACCGGGCACGCGTCAGCTACGTGACGAAGGGCCCGGGCGCGGCTCGCGCAGAATGGTCCTGGTCAGTTCCATGCGGGCCTGTTCGACCCGTTTCATCAAGGCCTGGTAGGCCGCGCGGTATTCGCTGCTGTTGAGCGACAGCATGTCCGGCAGCGCTTCGTGCAGGCCCAGCCGACCACTCAGGTGCAGGATGTCGCGCAGGCGCGCCTGTTCATCCTCGCTCAAGGGCGGCGGCAGTTCTTCGTTGCTGACGGCGTCCAGGTATTCGCTGATTCGATCCCGCCAGCGGTTGACCTGCTCCAGTTGCGGTGACGCGGCAAAATCCAGGTAGCGCTGCCAGTAGGCCTGCCCATAGAGGTAGTCGGGCAACTGGCTCATCTGGGAGCGCAACACGGCCTCGCAGGCTTCATCGAGCATGGCCGGGGTAACCCAGCGGGTGTAGCCGGTGAAGGCCTGGGTGGCCGGCTGGTCGCGCAGCCCCAGGCGCGTGGTCAACGCGATCCTGAAGTGCAGTTCGATTTCGCTGTAGTCGATCTGGTGCCCCAGGCGGCGCCAGCCCGGCAGGTTGGCGCTGACATGCTCGCGCAGGCGCAGTGCGCGCCAATGGCTGATCGCCATGTCGATCAGTTCGCCCTCGGCTGCCGCATCGCCCACGCTGGCCAGCGCCAGGTCGGCGTGCAGCAGGTTTTCCAGTTGCGAGAACACCACCGCATCGCGGTCGATGCAACTCACCGCCTCGAGCGCCACCTCATACAGGGTTCTGCGCAGGTCCTGGCCGAAAGCCCCCCGGATCAATGCCTGGATTCGCGTGCGCATTGCCGTGTGCCTTGGCGGCAAGGCGTGCAGGCGGTCTTGGCGCAGCAGCAAGGCGAAGAACTCGATCACCGCCGAGCCGTTGTCTTCGAGCAATTGCCGGGCCCGTGCCTGATCGTCAGCGGACATGCCTTCGAACAGGCGCGGTGCGTCGCGCAGTGCCGTGGCGTGGCGCACCGAAGCCGGTTCGACGTCGGTGGAGCCCTGCGAGTCGGAGCTCCCGGCGCTGGATGCATCGGAGTCCTGCAGCGTGTTGCCCGTGGCGATCATGTCGTCCTCGAACCGCTGGCGCTGTGATTCGGGCAGGTACTCGTATGCCATGCGCAGGCCGCGTACAAGGCCGGCCCCTTCGGGCACGCTGGCAATGGCCAGGCCGCGCAGGTCGGCGCTGTGCACCCGGGGCAGCCGCTCAAGGCCCGTGGGCCACTGGTCGACGGGCGAGGCCAGGTACGACAGGTCGAGCTCTTCCAGGGCCTGCAGGCGGGTCACGTCCGGCATGCGTGAAAGCGGGTTGGCGGACAGGTCGAGGCTGACCAGGCGCTGCAGGCCACCCAGATCGATGATGTCCTGTTCGCTCAAGCTGATGAGGTTCTGCGCCAGGTTCAGGGTGTGCAGGTGCGTTGCCTGCTGCAGTGCGGCGAAAACGCCCTGTTCGAAGCGCGCGCTCGAGCCCTGCAGGGTCAGAATGCGCAGCGAGTCGCGGGTCAGCAGACGGGTCATGTGCTGGGCCGTCCAGCTGAAGTCGGGCACGTCGATGTCGTTCAGGATCAGGGTCTGCAAGCCGCTCAGGGTGCCCAGTTCGGCCAGGCGGGTCGGTGTCAGCCGGGTACGCGACAGGTTCAGGTGGCTGAGCCGGTGCAGGTTCTCCAGACCTTGCGGCAGCTCGGTCAGGGGCAGGTTGACCAGTTCCAGCCTGTGCAGGTTCGGAAAGCGCTGCACGAAGGCTGCCAGGCCGTCGATGCGCGGTGTATCCAGGACCCTCAGCGCCACCACTGCCGGCAACGTCACCGACAACGGTGGCAACGCCTGCTGGCTGTCGATGCGAACCTCGTCCCGCCGGCGCAGAATGCGGCATTCCCAGGCCCGCACCAACTGCTGCGCCACCTCTGTGCGCTCGGCGCGGGCAGTGGCATCGGCACTTTGTTCGACCCACCGGTCCAGGCTGCCATCGAGTTGCAGGCGCTCCTGTTCCAGCTGCGTCACGTGCGCGCCGATGGGCTGGTTCTGGCTGAGCAGATGGGCGATGTAGGCATTGACGTAGCGGCGCGCAATGGGCAGCCGATGGTGGCTGATCAGGCGTTCGAGGCGGGTATGCAGTGGTTCGCGATTGAACATGTTCTGCTCGCCACGACTGGGGCTGCGTTGGGTCGGGGCATTGGCGGTGGTGGTCAACCAGCTTCTTTGCACCGGCAGGCCCAGCAGCAGGCGGGCGCGGGTGGGGCGCGCCAGCGCCATTTCCATCAGGCGCTGGTGCAGGCGCTGCGGCTCGTTGAGTCCGAAGCCCAGCCGCGCGCTGCGCGACTCGCCCAGTGCATGCAGCAATGCGCGGTAGAACCCGAACTCGCTGGTGTCCTGGGCCAGCAGCACCTGGGTCGCGCTGATCGCGTGCCAGCCCTCGTCTTCATCCAGGTACACCGAGGTGGTATCGACATCGGTCTGGCCCAGCGCTGCAAGCGGGGTGCCGAACCGTGCGCCGCTGCGCAGCAGCAGCGCGGTACCGGCCGGCCAGTGGTCCAGGTGTTCGAGCAGGCGCACGGCCAGGATGAAGGTGTCCTGGTTGATCGAGGCCGGCTGGGTAAAGCCCTCCAGGGCATTGCTCAGGCGCGCGTCATGGTCGAGGGCACGCGCCTGCTCGGCCACGTCCAGAGGCAGGGGCAGCGGCGGGGTCGCCTGCAGCGGGGCATAGATGCGCTGGCGGTTTTCGTCCAGCAGCCGTTGCGCGACACTCAGTGGCAGGTTCGGATAGCGTTGCTGGAGCTCCAGCACCGCATGATCGGTATCCAGTTGTGCCAGTTCGAAGCGGTGCAAGGCGATCGCCCGATTGAGCCGTGGTGACCAGGCATCGTACAGGTCGGCCGGCGGCGGGTTGCAGCCAGTGGTGCAGGGGGTGGCGGTGTCGCCGGGGGTAGGGGTCGAATCGCCGCTGCGACGGGTTCGCCTCGATGCCGGTTCCTTGCCCAGATAGACGGCTACGGCCTGGTAGAAGGCCTGCAGCTGGGGCACATCATCGATTTCGGGTACCGCCAGCCCCTGGGCGATCAGGGCCATGCTGCGCGCTACCTGGTCCTGAATGCGTGCCCGCTGCAGCACATGCACCAGCAGCGCGGGCGCGGGTCGGTCGCGCAGGTACATCTGGCGCAGGCTGGAATTGTCAGCCCCGCTGACGCGCCCCAGCTCCAGCAGGCGCGCATCGTCGAAGCCGGCCGCGAGCGGCCCCATGCGACGCAGCAGCGACAGGCGTTCCCAGCGCTGGGGCTGCTCGTGGCGATGGTGCCAGGCTCCGGCACCGTTGTGGTAAAGAGGCGGGCAGTAGGCATCCTTGTCGGTGGGGTGGCGTATCTGCCAGTGGCCCTCGGGGGCCTGCTCCACCCGGTAGAACGCCTGGTTGATCATGATCGCCTTGTGCACGCCCTGGGTGTAGAGCCCCATGGCATCCGGTTGCCCGGTCGGGGAGCTGGCGGCGTCAAGGCGGTAACTGCTCAGGTCGGGTAGCCAGCGCCGATAGTCGGCGGGTGCCGGCTTGATCACACGCAGCGGTGTGACCCACTGCGAAGGTGCCTGGCCTTCGTCTTCCTCGGTGCAGCACAGGCCCGCGCCGGCGCCGATCAGCAGATGCGCTTCGAGAGCGCTGGCGAACGGGGTGCACAGGGTGTTCAGGCTGTCGGCCTGCTGCGGTGTGGTCGGGATCAGCAGGCGCGCATCGTCGAGCAGGAGCTCGATCATGTGCTTCTGCACGAACCAGCGCAGCCCCTGGTCCAGGGCGCTGGTGCCCATCGGCAGGTCCAGCATCGCGTCGCTGGCCTGCCAGCTGCTCACCACCCGCTGCTGGTGACGCAGGGGGATGAAGCGCAGAAAGTACTGCTGGAAGGCGGTGCTCGCCAGCGCGCCACGCAGGTTGGAAAAGAAGTGCGTGCGCGAGGGGTACTGCTTCAGCGGGTGCTGCGGGTGGCCCGGCATGTACGCGACGCACGGGGCATCGTCCACCGGCGGGCCGAGCAGAAGGATGCCGGGCACCAGCAGGTCGTCGAACAGCCTGAGCGATGTGCACACCGTTACATCCGGGCCGAAGTACGGGCCCTGTTGTGGGAACTCCACCGAACCGTCCGGATAGGCGCCGATGATCCACTCGAGCAACTGCCTGCCTTGTCTGCCCAGGTGGCCCCGGATGTGCGCGATGCTGTATTCCTCGCGCAGGGTCGCCAGGTAGGCATCCTGCTTGGCGTCAAGCAGCGTACGGCGCTGGAGCATGGCCTGCAGGTAGGTCAGGTAGACCTCGTCCAGGCTCCTGCGCTGCTGCACGCGATGGAACACCTGTGCGGTGACGGTGGCGAAGTCCTTCGCAGACAGGTCCAGAAGGTTGTAGGTGTACAGGCTCTGAACCTGCGCGAATGCCTGCGTTGCCCGCCGTCGGGCCAGCCGGCCCAGTACCTGGTACTGGTGCAGCTGGCGTCGTTGCTCGGGGCTGGCCTGCTGCAGCCAGGCCGGTTGCTCCTGGGTTTCAAGCGGCGAGAACAGGGTATCGAATTGACGCACCTGCGCGTCGGTGTTGGAAGTGGGCATGGTGCACAGTCCTTGTGGAGGGGGAATGTGGCATTGATCCAGAGGCCCGGCAGGTGGCGGTGGTAGTTATTTGCGCAAGGGGCAGGCAAAAAAAATCCCGCCCTGTAACAGGCGGGATTCTGCGGGTTGCTCAGCCTGTCAGTAGGCTTTGCTTACCGAGCGTGGCGCTACCGGCTGGTTGTCGTTGGAGATGGTGACCTCCACGCGACGGTTCTGCGCACGGCCCGAGTTGCTGGAGTTGTCAGCCACCGGGAACTCCTTGCCGTAGCCCTGGGCCACGATGCGCGATGGGTCTACGCCGGCACGTACCAGTGCGGTGCGAACCGCGTTGGCGCGACGCTCGGACAGCGACTGGTTGTAGCTGGCAGAGCCCTTGCTGTCGGTGTAGCCCTCGACGATCACCTTGCGGTCAGGGTTTTCCTGAAGGAACTGCGCCAGGGTGGTGATGTTCGGCAGGGCGCTGCTTTTCAGGTTGGCCTTGTCGAAGTCGAACAGCACGTCGCCGAAGGTCACCAGGGTGCCGCGTTCGGTCTGCTTGGCATTGAGGCTGTTCTGCAACTGCTTGATTTGCGCATCACGGGCATCCAGGCGAGCCTGGGCGCGTTTGGCGGCAGCGCTTTTCAGGTTGTTTTCGGCGTCACGCAGGGCGATGGTCTGCTTGGCCACTTCCACGCGCTGGTTGGTCAGGTAGGCGAGCTGGTCGACTTTCTTCTCGTCTTCCTTGTTCATGTAGGCCTGGTCGGCCTTGTTCAGCCAGTCTTGCGCGTCCTTGGTTTCCAGCGCCGCGACCTTGCTCGCCTGCGGGTTGCTCTGCAGGGCGGAGAAGTTGGTGCGGGCGGATTCCAGGTTCGGGTTAGGCGGCGTGGAGCAGGCAGCCAGACCAACGCTCAAGGCCAGAAGGGCGGGGATCATCACGTGTTTACGCATAGTGGGTCATCCTTTATCGATTACGAATGCATGGGTCGGTGAGGCGAGCGGCTTACTGCACGCTGCGCATGCCTTCCTCACGCAGGTCCTGCACGCCCTGGTTGGCGTCCTGCACCGCTTTTTCGGCCTTGGCCGCCTGGGCTTTGCGCTCGGCGACGCGAGCGTCCCATTCGGCCTGTTCGGCCAGGCGCTTGGCCTCGTCGTACTTCTTGTCATGCATGGCGATTTCAGCTTGTTTGAGCTTGTCCTGAGCCGCCTTCATTTCCACCGCCGCGAACTCGGTACCGCCCGCGCTGACGGCGGAGTTCACCGCTGACTGCGTTACGGCGTACTGCTCGGTTGGCGGATTGCCTGCGCAGCCGGCCAGAACCAGGCTGCTGCCCAATGCCAGCGCAGCCAGCTTGAGCCCGCGCAGTTGGGTGAAGGAGGTTTTTTCGGTGCGGGTCTTCATGGTGGTCAACTCCATTGGATCACTCCTGATGAACAACGAATTCCGTAACAATCCATCGGCATGGCCCGTCAGCCTGGGGAACACGATATGCCCGTAGCTTAGGGGTTTTGCCGTAATGGCTATTGGCTGTGACCGAAGCGTTTTTTGAATAGTTCAGAAAAAAGTCTCGCCTTATCGTGTTTTTATCTGACTGATCGGTCAGTAGGTTTTCGGGGGAACTTTGCAGCGCGTGCGTAGTACGCGTGCCTGTATGGGTATAGACGGGGTTTGTGGTTCGGGCCATCAAAGGGCCTTGAATGCGGGGTTCTCGAGGCGGCTGCACGGCCCGTTGCAGAGGCCTGCGGGCTGTGGCGCTCCACAGCGCAGCCCGCAGTCGGCCAGCGGATCACTAGTGCGCCGGCCCGTCCTTGCGCTCACTCATGTCGCGCAGGTAACGGCGTGACAACGCCAGAAACCGAGGGGTGGGGCCGACGTCTTCGTAGAGCGGATTGTCTTCCTCGTCGGTGGCGATCACCTGCTGGCCCTTCACATACGGAAAGCTCGCCTCAAGCTCCTCCAGCGCCGCGCCGAGCAATTCGCCCAGCAACTCTTCGGGCCGGCGCTTGGGGTACATTTCGCTCAGCGCCGCCAGGCGCGCCGCCGCTTCGACGTCCAGGTGCAGGACGTGGCCGGTGGCGCTCAACGGGCCCTTGGCGCTGTGTTCCCAATGCTCGGCTAAATCACGGATCTTCATGGTGGCCTCCCACAGGTGGATGTGTTCGTTAGAGCATCGCCACCGCACATAGTTTGGTTGCATCGCCCACCCGGCTTGAAAGCCCAACCTCGACGGGGCACTCTGGACCCAGAGCTGTTTTCCCAGGATGCGGAGGCAAGGCTGATGACCGATATCGATGTGCGCTTGCGAGAAGATGTTCACCTGTTGGGCGAGTTGTTGGGCGACACCGTGCGCGAGCAGTACGGCGAAGCCTTTCTGCAGAAGATCGAAGACATACGTCGCAGCGCCAAGGCCGACCGCAGCGGCAGTGCCGAGCAGCTGAGTTCGACCCTGAACGACCTTGCCGAAGACGAACTGCTGCCGGTGGCGCGGGCCTTCAACCAGTTCCTCAACCTGGCCAACATCGCCGAGCAGTACCAGCTGATTCGCCGTCGTGATGCCGACCAGCCCGCGCCGTTCGAGTCGCGCGTGCTGCCCGAGCTGCTGGCCCGGCTCAAGGCCGCCGGGCACAGCGACGACGCCCTGGCTCGCCAGTTGGGCAAGCTCAGCATCGAGCTGGTGCTGACCGCCCACCCGACCGAAGTCGCGCGCCGTACGCTGATCCAGAAGTACGACGCCATCGCCGCGCAACTGGCCGCCCAGGACCACCGCGACCTGACCCCCGCCGAACGCGACCAGGTGCGCCAGCGTCTGCAACGGCTGATCGCCGAGGCCTGGCACACCGAAGAGATCCGCCGTACCCGGCCGACCCCGGTGGACGAAGCCAAATGGGGCTTCGCGGTGATCGAGCACTCGCTCTGGCACGCCATCCCGCATCACCTGCGCAAGGCCGACAAGGCGCTGCACGAGGCCACCGGCCTGCGCCTGCCGCTGGAGGCTGCGCCGATCCGCTTCGCCTCGTGGATGGGCGGCGACCGTGACGGCAACCCCAATGTCACCGCCAAGGTCACCCGCGAAGTACTGCTGCTGGCGCGCTGGATGGCCGCCGACCTGTTTTTGCGCGACATCGATTCGTTGGCCGCCGAACTTTCGATGCAGCAGGCCAGCGAGGCGTTGCGTGCCAAGGTCGGTGATTCGGCCGAGCCTTACCGCACCCTGCTCAAGCAACTGCGTGATCGCCTGCGGGTGACGCGGGCCTGGGCCCAGAGCTCGCTGGCCAGCCCGCAGCCGGCCCCCGCCGAGGTACTGCACGACAACCGCGACCTGTTCGAGCCGCTGCTGCTGTGCTTCGAATCGCTGCACGCGTGCGGCATGGGCGTGATCGCCGATGGCCCGCTGCTCGACTGCCTGCGCAGGGCCGTTACCTTCGGGCTGTTTCTGGTGCGCCTGGACGTGCGCCAGGACGCCGCCCGGCACGCCGACGCACTCAGCGAGATCACTGAGTACCTGGGCCTGGGGCGCTACGCCGACTGGGATGAAGACGCGCGTATCCGTTTCCTGCAGCAGGAGCTGAGCAACCGCCGGCCGCTGCTGCCTGGCGACTTCAAGCCCCAGGCCGATACCGCCGAGGTGCTCGCCACCTGCCGCGAGGTGGCCGCCGCACCTGCCGCTTCGCTGGGCTCCTACGTGATCTCGATGGCCGGCGCCGCTTCCGACGTGCTGGCCGTGCAACTGCTGCTCAAGGAAGCCGGCGTGCGCCGGCCGATGCGCGTGGTGCCGCTGTTCGAAACCCTGGCCGACCTGGACAACGCCGGCCCGGTGATGGAACGCCTGCTCGGCCTGCCGGGCTATCGCGCCAGCCTGCACGGGCCGCAGGAGGTGATGATCGGCTATTCCGATTCGGCCAAGGATGCCGGCACCACCGCGGCGGCCTGGGCGCAGTATCGTGCCCAGGAAACCCTGGTGCGCATCTGCCGTGAAGAACAGGTCGAACTGCTGCTGTTCCACGGTCGCGGCGGCACCGTGGGGCGTGGTGGCGGCCCGGCGCATGCGGCGATCCTGTCGCAGCCGCCGGGCTCGGTGGCGGGGCGCTTCCGTACCACCGAGCAGGGCGAGATGATCCGCTTCAAGTTCGGCCTGCCGGACATCGCCGAGCAGAACCTCAACCTGTACCTGGCTGCGGTGCTGGAGGCGACCCTGCTGCCGCCACCGCCGCCGCAACCGGCCTGGCGCGAACTGATGGACCAGCTGGCCGCCGACGGCGTGAAGGCCTACCGTGGCGTGGTGCGCGACAACCCCGAGTTCGTCGAGTACTTCCGTCAGTCCACCCCGGAACAGGAACTCGGCCGCCTGCCACTGGGCAGTCGCCCGGCCAAGCGGCGCGCGGGCGGCATCGAGAGCCTGCGGGCGATCCCGTGGATCTTCGGCTGGACCCAGACGCGCCTGATGCTGCCCGCCTGGCTGGGCTGGGAGGCGGCGCTGAACAACGCGCTGGCCCGTGGCCAGGGCGAACTGCTGGCCGAGATGCGCGAACAGTGGCCGTTCTTCCGCACCCGCATCGACATGCTCGAGATGGTGCTGGCCAAGGCCGACGCCGACATTGCGCGCTTCTACGACGAACGTCTGGTGCAACCGCAACTGCGACCTTTGGGTGCCCATCTGCGCGACCTATTGTCGCAGGCGTGCCAGGTGGTGCTGGGTCTCACGGGGCAGCCGGTGCTACTGGCGCACAGCCCAGACACCCTGGAATTCATCCGTCTGCGCAACACCTATCTGGACCCGCTGCATCTATTGCAGGCCGAGCTGCTGGCACGCTCGCGCGCACGCGAAGCCGCTCTGGACAGCCCCTTGGAACAGGCGCTGCTGGTGACTGTGGCGGGTATTGCGGCAGGTCTGCGCAACACCGGTTGAGGGCGGGGCAGGGGTGGCGCGCCAGTGCCCGGCGCGCGCCCCGAGCACCCGGGCGAAGCGGTTTCGCCCCCGGTTGCGCCGGGCGCAACCCGGGCACGAACGGGCCTCACGCAGTATTTTTTTCCGACTTTCGACCGCTTGTGTGGTCCGGGTGCGCTGTGTATCTTGAGCAGCCTTTTGACCGATTTGCGGTCATCACCCGATTCTTGGGATTGGCCCTGAGTGGCGAATCCATTGATTTGCTTATAAAAAATTGAGGAGCACAAGATGCGCGTAATTCTGCTGGGAGCTCCCGGGGCCGGTAAAGGTACTCAGGCAAAGTTCATCACCGAGAAGTTCGGTATTCCCCAGATTTCCACCGGCGACATGCTGCGTGCCGCGGTCAAGGCCGGCACCCCGCTGGGTCTGGAAGCCAAGGCGATCATGGATGCCGGCAAGCTGGTGTCCGACGAGCTGATCATCAACTTGGTCAAGGACCGCATCGCTCAGGCCGACTGCGCCAAGGGTTTCCTGTTCGACGGTTTCCCGCGCACCATTCCCCAGGCTGAAGCCCTGGTGAGCGCCGGCGTCGAGCTGGATGCCGTGGTCGAGATCGCCGTTGCCGACGAAGAGATCGTCCAGCGTATCGCCGGCCGCCGCGTGCACGAAGGTTCGGGTCGCGTGTACCACGTGGTCTACAACCCGCCGAAGGTTGAAGGCAAGGACGACGAGACCGGCGAGCCGCTGATCCAGCGCAAGGACGACACCGAAGAAACCGTGCGTCATCGCCTGTCGGTCTACCACGAGCAGACCAAGCCGCTGGTGGACTTCTACCAGAAGCTGTCGGCTGCCAACGGTGGCAAGCCCAAGTACAGCCACATCGAAGGCGTGGGCTCGGTCGATGCCATCACCGCCAAGGTGCTGGCCGCTCTGAGCTGATCACCGCTCGGATGTGCACACAACGGCCCGCTTGCGGGCCGTTGTTGTTTATAATGCCGTTCTTTTTTCTTGCCCCCTGGAACCCCCGATGACCACCTTGCTGGCCCTGGATACCGCCACTGAAGCCTGCTCCGTTGCCTTGCTGCATGACGGCAAGGTGCTCAGCCACTATGAGGTGATCCCGCGCCTGCATGCGCAGAAGCTGCTGCCGATGATCCAGACGATGCTGGCCGAAGCGGGCATCGCCCTGTCGGCCGTCGATGCGATTGCCTTCGGCCGCGGCCCCGGCGCCTTTACCGGGGTGCGGATCGCCATCGGCGTGGTGCAGGGCCTGGCGTTCGCTCTCGAGCGCCCGGTGCTGCCGGTGTCCAACCTGGCGCTGCTGGCCCAGCGCGCATTGCGCGAGCACGGCGCCGAGCAGGTGGCGGCGGCGATCGATGCGCGCATGGACGAGGTGTACTGGGGCTGCTACCAGCAGCAGGCCGGCGAAATGCGCCTGCTGGGCAGCGAGGCGGTGCTGGCGCCCGAACAGGTCAGCCTGCCGCCGGGCGCGGCCGGCGACTGGTTCGGTGCCGGTACCGGCTGGGGCTACGCCGAGCGCCTGCCGGTTGCCGTCAGTGGCCAGGACGCCGGCATGCTGCCCCACGCCCTCGACCTGCTGACCCTGGCGCGGTTCGCCTGGGACCGGGGCGAAGGTATTGCGCCCGATCTCGCCCAACCGGTGTACCTGCGCGACAAGGTGGCCACGCCCAAGGCGCGGTAAACCGCTGGTCGTCTATCGCCGTTGCGCATAAACCTTTTGCTCGATATGTGGTCCAGTTATCAGTCGGGCATTTGCGAAGTCTCTCAGGTGCCGCTAAATTGCCATCATTGCTCCTGAGTAATCGTTCATGCGTGTCGACGGCTTCTCTTCCCAGTCCTATCCGATCAAGCGCCCGCTGCGCAAGCCGCCGGTGCGCGAAGAGGACGTGGACGAAGACCTGCCGGGCGAGTTCGAGGCGCAGCCGTCGCCATCAGGTGCTGCAGGCGGCGCCAGCCGCAGCGGCCTGCCGGTGCGCCAGCAGGACATGATCTTCCCGCGGGCGCGCAACAAGCGCACCGCCCAGGCCCTGGCCAGCTACCTGACCACTGCCGGCTTCGTGGACTGGGAGATGGAAGTGCTGGGGTTGGACCTGTACATTTGAGGCATGACGCCTTTACCTTACTTTCTCGGTTGCCCGTCCTGGAGTGAAAACGCCTGGCGCGAGTACCTGTACCCCGCCGAGGCCAGACCCAGCGACTTTCTTGGCCTCTACTGCCAGGTGTTCAATGCGGTGGAGGGCAACACCACCTTCTATGCGCGCCCCGCGCCCGCCACCCTGGAACGCTGGGCGCAGATCATGCCCGCGCACTTTCGCTTCACCGCCAAGTTCCCCGGCGACATCAGTCATGCAGACGACCTGCGTCAGCAATGCGTGGCCGCGCACACCTTCATCAACCTGCTCAAGCCGCTGGGCGCCCGTGTGGCGCCCTACTGGTTGCAGCTGCCTGCCAGCTTCGGTCCAGCACGCCTGGGCGAGCTGGTGGCATTTATCGACGAGGTGGACGTGCCGCTGGCGGTGGAGGTGCGCAACAAGGCCTTCTTCGCCAAGGGGGAGGAGGAACGTCTGCTCAATCGGCTGTTGCTCGATCGCGGCGTCGAACGCATCTGCCTGGACCCGCGTGCCCTGTTCAGTTGCACCTCGCGCGATCCGGGCGTGCTGCATGCCCAGTCCAAGAAACCGCGGGTGCCGCCACGCCCTGCCGCCTTCAGCCAGAGCCCGCAGGTGCGCTTCATCGGCCACCCGGAACTGGCGGCCAACGAGCCGTTTCTGCTGCCGTGGCTGGACAAGGTCGCGGCCTGGATCGAGGAGGGGCGCACCCCGTACGTTTTCCTGCATACTGCCGACAACCGCCTGGCAGCCGCGCTGGCGCAGCGTTTTCATCAGGGCCTGATGGAGCGCCTGCCCGGCTTGCCGGCCTTGCCTGAACTGCACAGGGCGCCCGCAGCCGAGCAGCTTGGCCTGCTCTGACCGCCCCGTACCGCCTGCTCTGGAGTCGTGATCATGGATGTGCAAACCCTGCGTGCCGAAGCCTTCAAGGCGCTGCATGAACGTGATGGCGCCTTTGTCATCCCCAACCCCTGGGATGCAGGCTCGGCCAAGCTGCTGGCCAGCCTCGGCTTCGAGGCGCTGGCCACCACCAGCGCCGGCCTGGCGTTCTCGCTGGGGCGCCCCGATGCCGAAGGCGCCATGAGCCTGGAGGAAACCCTGGGCAACGCGCGCAGCATCGTCGATGCCACCGCTCTGCCGGTGGCTGCAGACCTCGAGAACGGCTTCAGCGATACGCCCAAGGGCTGCGCCGAGACCATCCTGCAGGCCGCCGCTGTGGGGCTTGTAGGCGGCTCCATCGAGGATGCCAGCGGCAACCCGCAAGAGCCGATCTATGGCTTTCATCAGGCAGTGGAGCGCGTCGAGGCAGCCGTTGCGGCGGCGCGCAGCCTGGAGTTCCCGTTCACCCTGTGTGCCCGCGCCGAAAACCTGCTGCACGGGCGCCTGGACCTGGACGACACCATCAAGCGCCTGCAGGCCTTTGCCGAGGCCGGTGCCGATGTGCTGTACGCGCCGGGCTTGCGCAGCGCCGAGGAGATTCGCCAGGTGGTGCAGGCCGTGGCGCCCAGGCCGGTAAACGTGCTGATGGGGCTGAGCGGGGTGGGCCTGAGCGTAAGCGACCTGCAGGCGCTCGGGGTCAAGCGCATCAGCGTCGGCTCGTCGCTGGCGCGTGCGGCCTACGGCGCGTTCTTCCACGCCGCCGAACGGATCCAGCAGCAGGGCCGCTTCGACTATGCCGAACAGGCGCTGCCGTTCGACCAGCTCAACCAGTTGTTCAGGCGCTGATCGTCCATGCGGGGAGTGGGCATTTTCCTGGTGATAGCGATGGCGGCGGGGTTGGTGGCCTGGCAACAGGGCTGGCGCCTGCCGGCTGCCTGGAACCCGTGGGCGGTGCTGGACGTCAAGGCGCCACCGAACCTGCTGACCCCCTACAAGCTGAGCCGCCTGCAGGATGACCCCAGGCTTTGCGAACAGGCCCTGGCCACCTCGACGCTGCGCTACAGCAAGCAGGCCGACAGCGCGCCAGATGTGGCCTGCCCGCTGCACAACGTGGTGCGGGTGCAGGGCTCGGGCGTGCGCCTGAGCAGCAGTTTTCTGGCCAGTTGCCCAGTCGCGGTGGCCTTCGCGCTGTTCGAGCGCCACGGCCTGCAACCGGCCGCGCAGCGTGCATTCGGCCAGGCAGTGGTGCAGGTCGATCACCTGGGCAGTTTTGCCTGTCGCAATGTGTACGGGCGCAAGGAAGGGCGGCGCAGCCAGCATGCCAGCGCCAATGCGCTCGACATCGCCGGGTTCAGGCTGGCCGATGGGCAGCGCATCGAGGTGCTGCGCGACTGGCCGGGTGAGGGGGTGAAGGCGAAGTTTCTACGCGAGGTGCAGGCTGGCGGCTGCGACAGTTTCAACACGGTGCTGGGGCCTGACTACAACGCTGCCCACCGCAACCACTTCCACCTGGACATGGGCTTCTGGCAGATCTGCCGTTAGGCGGCGATGCGCACGTTGTTCAGTACCACCGGACGGGCCCAGCTGAGGTCGAACTCCAGGTCCGACTGCTGCTTGAGCAGCGTGGCCTGGTCGAACGGCTCCGGCGCCGGGTCGAGCAGGCTGGCTTCCAGCTCCGCGATCGGCAGGTGCAGCGGGTAGGGTTGCGGCGCCGGGCCTGGCTGCGGCAGCGGATGACCCTGGCTCATCACCACCGGGCGCACCCAGTTGTTGCTGATGTCCAGCTGGCGCTGCTGCTCCACCAGTTCCAGCGCGCTGAATGGCGGCGCAGGCTTGTCCAGCAGGTCCAGTTCGAATTCGGCAATCGGCAGGAACAGCGGCTCGGGCGGGGCGACGATGGTGTCGTGCACGTCGCACAGGCGCTGGCTGTGGATCTGCGCCAGGGTCTGGCTGCCGGCAATCGGTTCGCCGGTGACGGTGTCGACCTCGGGGACCGCCAACTGACCTTCCTGCGCACCTTCACCCTGCTGCTCTGCCAACGCCTGGGCAAAGAAGTCCTGCCACAGGTGGCTGACGCCGCCGAGGGTCTGGGTGTTGTGCCGGGCAAAGTCGCCGACGGGCGACAAATAACCGGAAGGGAGCTGAAGAATGTCTGACATGGCAGTCGAAGGCTGTCCGGGTCTGGCAAAATAGCGATTACTGCGGTTATCGGCACAGGCCGGCAATCATTTAATTTTTTTGTGTGGGGAAGGTGAGCGGTGGAGGAACTGGCGGACGGCGGTATCCGGGTCGAGGCGTTGGCTGCCGAGTATCAGGCACAGGCCGAGCACTGGGCGGTGCGCCTGGGCTTGCCGCTGCAGGATGCATCGGCGGCCTTTGCCGTGCAGGTGGGCGAGACCGGCCTGCAGATCCAGCAGTTGGGCCCCCAGGCACCGGGCCCGGTGCGGGTGGATTTCGTCGAGGGCGCGGCGGCCCATCGTCGGGTGTTCGGCGGGGGCAGCGGGCAGATGATCGCCAAGGCGGTCGGCATCGCCCAGGGCGTGCGCCCACGGGTGCTGGATGCCACGGCAGGGCTGGGCAAGGACGCCTTCGTGCTGGCCAGCCTGGGCTGCCAGATGCAACTGATCGAGCGCCAGCCGCTGGTGGCGGCGCTGCTCGAGGATGGCCTGGCGCGTGCGGCAGCGGATGCCGAGGTAGGCCCCATCGTGGCCCGCATGCAACTGCTGGCAGGCAACTCCATCGAGCGCATGCGCGA
Organism: Pseudomonas sp. 8209; assembly: GCF_028682105.1. Classification (NCBI taxonomy): domain Bacteria; kingdom Pseudomonadati; phylum Pseudomonadota; class Gammaproteobacteria; order Pseudomonadales; family Pseudomonadaceae; genus Pseudomonas; species Pseudomonas sp. 8209. The sequence continues at coordinate 400,084 of NZ_JANIAH010000002.1, read as the reverse complement.
CTGGCAGGGCGAACCGCCGCAGGTGATCTACCTCGATCCGATGTTCCCGCACCGCGACAAGAGCGCCCTGGTGAAAAAGGAGATGCGCGTATTCCGCCCGCTGGTGGGCGATGACCTGGATGCCCCGGCACTGCTGGAGGCCGCCCTGGCCCTGGCCAGCCACCGGGTGGTGGTCAAGCGCCCGCGCAAGGCGCCGATCATCGACGGGCCCAAGCCCAGCCATAGCCTGGAAGGCAAGTCGAGCCGCTACGACATCTACCCCAAGAAAGCCCTCAAGCCCTGACTAGGGGCGGTAGGCCCGCAAAAACACCGCCACCACGTCCTGCACATGTGCCTCGGCAGCCTCGGCGTCCAGCGCCGGGGAGTAGCCGAGCAGCAGGCGATAGTTCGGCGCCCCCTTGAGCAGGCAGAAGAAGTGCTCGGCCGCCCTGGCCGGCTGCTCGATACGCAGCAGGCCATGCTGGTCGACGCGCTGCAGCAGTGCTTCCATCTCGCGCAGCACGCGCAACGGGCCGGCTTCGAAGAAGATCTGGCTGAGCTTGGGGTCCTGGGTGCCCAGGGCCATGATCAGGCGGCTGAGCTTGACCGATTGATCGCTGTTGATCAGCGCCTGGAAGCCGCGCCCGATGTTCAGCAGGACCTGCTCCACCGACGTGCCTTCGGTCAGTTCGAAGAACAGTTCGGGCAACTGGGCCGTGCAGGTGGCCACGATAGCCGAGGAGAACAGTGTCTCCTTGTCGTTGAAGTGGCTGTAGACCGTCAGTTTCGAAACCCCTGCCGCATTCGCGACCGCATCCATGCTGGTGTTGGCGTAACCGTGGGTGAGAAACAGGGCTTTGGCCGCCTCGAGGATGGCCTGGCGCTTGGCGAGGTCCTTGGGCCGGCCGGGGCCGTTGGGGGCGCTGGTTTCGTTTGGCATGAATGACACGTACAGGTTCGTTAAGGGGTACAGGGTACACCGTGGTCGCCGCCTGGGGGCTGCAATCTGCGCTTTGAACGCCTATCAGCGCCAGTGATGGCGGGTGGAAGTGGCTTTTTCGGCTCCACGGAGGGCCCGAGCGGCAGGTCCAGGTGTCAGTTCGGTGCGTGCGACGACCCTGAAATTTCTGTCCGACAATCGCTTCCCGGCGCCGTTGCGCTGATTTACTATACCCGCCGGTATAAATATTAGATGCGCTACTCACGGAAGGTTCTCGATCATGTTGCGCCATGCCTTGCCCCTTGCATTTCCGCTTACCCTTGCCTTGCTGCTGAGCGGCTGCGGGCAGGAGAGTCCCCCGCCAAGCACCCTGCGCCCGGCCATGGTGGTGCAGCCGCAGCTGTCCACGGCGGCGGTCGACAGCTACCCCGGCGAAGTGCGCGCCCGGCTCGAGCCGGAGTTGGCGTTTCGTATTCCCGGCAAGGTCAGCAAGCGCCTGGTGGAGGAGGGCCAGCGGGTCAAGGCCGACCAGCCATTGGCCGAGCTCGACCCGCAGGACGTGCGCCTGCAGCTGGAGGCCAGCCGCGCGCAGATGGCAGCGGCCCAGGCCAACCTGAGCCTGGTCAAGGCCGAGCGCGACCGCTACCAGACCCTGCTGGAACGCCAGATGGTCAGCCGCTCGCAGTTCGACAACGCCGAAAACCTGTACCGCGCAGGCCTGGCGCGGGCCAACCAGGTGCGCGCCGAATTCGATGTGGCCGGCAACCAGGCCGGCTATTCGGTGCTGCGCGCGCCACAGGACGGGGTGGTGGCCAAGCGTCAGGTCGAGGTGGGCCAGGTGGTGGCTGCCGGGCAGACCGTATTCACCCTGGCCGCCGATGGCGAGCGCGAGGTGCTGATCAGCCTGCCGGAGCAGAACTTCGGGCGCTTCAAGGTCGGCCAGCCGGTGTCGGTGGAGCTGTGGTCGCAACCGGATACGCGCTTCGAGGGTCGCATCCGCGAGCTGTCGCCGGCCGCCGACCCGCGGTCACGTACCTTCGCTGCGCGCATCGCGTTCGCGGCCGGCAAGGTGCCCGCAGAACTGGGGCAGAGCGCACGGGTGTTCATCCAGCACGCCGAGCAGGTGCCGCTGGCGGTGCCGCTGTCGGCCCTGAGCGCCGAGAACGGCCAGACCTACGTGTGGCGGGTGGAGCCTGACAATACGCTCAAGCGCACCGTGGTGCGGGTTGGCGCCTACGGCCAGGCCAGCGTGCCGGTGCTCGAAGGCCTCAAGCCCACCGATTGGGTGGTGGCGGCTGGCGGCCATGTGCTGCACGAGGGGCAGCAGATACGACCGGTGGACCGGTCCAATCGCGTGGTGAATCTGGCGGCCAAGGAGTAAGTCCCGATGGGTTTCAACCTTTCCGCCTGGGCGCTGCGCAATCGCCAGATCGTGCTGTTCCTGATGGTGCTGCTGGCCCTGGTCGGCACGCTTTCGTATACCAAGCTGGGCCAGAGCGAAGACCCGCCGTTCACCTTCAAGGCCATGGTGATCAAGACCAACTGGCCGGGGGCGAGCGCCGAGGAAGTCTCGCGCCAGGTCACCGAACGCATCGAGAAGAAGCTGATGGAGACGGGCGAGTACGAGAAGATCGTCTCGTTCTCGCGCCCTGGTGAGTCCCAGGTCACTTTCATGGCCCGCGACTCGATGCATTCCAAGGATGTTCCCGAGCTGTGGTACCAGATCCGCAAGAAGGTCGCGGACATTCGCCACACCTTGCCGCCGGGTATCCAGGGGCCGTTCTTCAACGACGAGTTCGGCACCACGTTCGGCAATATCTATGCACTGACCGGTGAAGGTTTCGACTACGCGGTGCTCAAGGACTACGCCGACCGCGTGCAGATCCAGCTGCAACGGGTAAAGGATGTGGGCAAGGTCGAGCTGCTCGGCCTGCAGGACGAGAAGATCTGGATCGAGCTGTCGAACCTCAAGCTGGCGACCCTGGGCCTGCCGCTTGAAGCTGTGCAGCAGGCGCTGGAGGAACAGAATGCGGTGACCACCGCAGGCTTTTTCGAAACCCCCAGCGAGCGCCTGCAACTGCGCGTGAGCGGGCGTTTCGAGACGGTGGAGCAGATCGAGCAGTTCCCCATTCGGGTGGGCGAGCGCACCTTCCGTATCAGCGATGTGGCCGATGTGCGCCGCGGTTTCAACGATCCGCCCGCGCCACGCATGCGCTTCATGGGCGAAGATGCCATCGGCCTGGCGGTATCGATGAAGGCCGGTGGTGACATCCTGGTGCTGGGCAAGGCCCTTGAGGTCGAGTTTGCCCGTATCTCGGCCAATCTGCCGGCCGGCATGCAGCTGCGCAAGGTGTCCGACCAGCCGGCCGCCGTGAAAACCGGCGTAGGCGAGTTCGTGCAGGTGCTGGTGGAAGCACTGGCCATCGTGCTGCTGGTGAGCTTCTTCTCGCTGGGCATGCGCACCGGCCTGGTGGTGGCGCTGGCGATTCCGCTGGTGCTGGCGATGACGTTTGCCGCGATGTATTACCTCGGGATCGGCCTGCACAAGATTTCCCTGGGGGCGCTGGTGCTGGCGCTGGGGTTGTTGGTGGATGACGCGATCATTGCGGTGGAGATGATGGCGATCAAGATGGAGCAGGGCTTCGATCGCTTCAAGGCCGCCAGCTACGCCTGGACCAGCACCGCCTTCCCGATGCTCACCGGCACCCTGATCACCGCGGCGGGCTTTCTGCCGATTGCCACGGCGCAGTCGGGCACGGGCGAGTACACCCGCTCGATCTTCCAGGTGGTGACCATTGCCCTGATTGCCTCGTGGATCGCTGCCGTGGTGTTCGTGCCGTACCTGGGCGAGCGGCTGCTGCCAGACCTGGCCAAGCTGCACGCGGCCAAGCACGGCACCACCGATGGCGCCACCGACCCCTATGGCACGCCGTTCTACCAGCGTGTACGGCGGCTGGTGGGCTGGTGCGTGGCGCACCGCAAGACGGTAATCGTGGCGACCCTGGGCCTGTTCGTGCTCAGTGTGCTGTCGTTTCGCTTCGTGCCCCAGCAGTTCTTCCCGGCCTCCGGACGGCTGGAGCTGATGGTCGACCTGAAGCTGGCCGAGGGCGCCTCGCTGAGCAACACCGCCGAGCAGGTCACGCGCCTGGAGGCCCTGCTCAAGGAGCGCGCCGGCATCGACAACTATGTGGCCTACGTGGGCACCGGCTCGCCGCGCTTCTACCTGCCCCTGGACCAGCAGTTGCCGGCAACCAGCTTCGCCCAGTTCGTGGTGCTGGCCAAGACCATCGAGGAGCGCGAGGCGCTGCGCAGCTGGCTGATCGAGACCCTGAACGAGCAGTTCCCGGACCTGCGTTCGCGGGTCACGCGCCTGGAAAACGGCCCGCCCGTGGGCTATCCGGTGCAGTTCCGGGTCACCGGCGAGCACATCGAGGAGGTGCGTGCACTGGCGCGCAAGGTGGCGGCCCGGGTGCGCGAGAACCCGCATGTGGTGAACGTGCACCTGGACTGGGAAGAGCCGAGCAAGGTGATCTACCTGAGTATCGACCAGGACCGTGCCCGGGCCCTGGGGATCAGCACCGCGCACCTGGCCAAGTTCCTGCAAAGCTCGCTGACCGGTTCGTCGGTCAGCCAGTTCCGCGAAGACAACGAGCTGATCGAGATCCTGCTGCGCGGCACGCGCCAGGAGCGCACCGAGCTGACCAACCTGTCGAGCCTGGCGGTGCCCACCGAGAATGGGCGCAGCGTTGCGCTGTCGCAGGTGGCGACGCTGGAGTACGGCTTCGAGGAAGGCATCATCTGGCACCGTAATCGCCTGCCGACGGTGACGGTACGTGCCGACATCTATGGCAAGGAGCAGCCGGCGACCCTGGTCAAGCAGATACTGCCGACCCTGGAGCCGGTGCGTGCCGAGCTGCCGGATGGCTACCTGCTGGAAGTGGGCGGTACGGTGGAGGATTCGACCCGCGGGCAGAACTCGGTGAATGCCGGGGTGCCATTGTTCATCGTGGTGGTGTTGAGCTTGCTGATGGTGCAGTTGCGCAGCTTCTCGCGCACGGTGATGGTGTTCCTCACCGCGCCATTGGGGCTGATCGGGGTGGTGCTGTTCCTGATGGTGTTCCGCCAGCCGTTCGGCTTCGTGGCGATGCTGGGCACCATTGCGCTGTCGGGGATGATCATGCGCAACTCGGTGATTCTGGTGGACCAGATCGAGCAGGACATCGCGGCCGGGCTGGACCGTTGGCAGGCGATCATCGAGGCCACGGTGCGGCGCTTCCGGCCGATCGTGCTGACCGCGCTGGCGGCGGTGCTGGCGATGATTCCGTTGTCGCGCAGCGTGTTCTTCGGGCCGATGGCGGTGGCGATCATGGGCGGGCTGATCGTGGCCACGGCGTTGACGCTGCTGTTCCTGCCGGCGCTGTATGCGGCGTGGTTCAAGGTGCGCAAGCCCTGAGAAGGCGTTCGCCGGCAAGGCCGGCTCCTACGGGGGCACTGCGCATCCTGTAGGAGCCGGCCTTGCCGGCGAAGGGCCCTAGAGGGCGCCGAAGACCTTCTTGGCCAGGCTGGTAGCCGCGGCCGCCGGGTTCTGGCGGATCGTCGCTTCCTGCTTGCCGATCATCTCGAACAGGCCATCCAGCGCTTGTTCGGTCACATAACCCTCGACGTTGGCGTTTTTGCTGTCCAGCAGCCCCAGCGACGAGGCCTGCCCGGCAAAGCTGTTGTACTGCTTGGCCAGGCCGACCTGGTCGGTGGCCTGCTTGACGATGGGCAGGAACTTGGCACGGATCTGCTCGCGGCTGGTCTTGTTCAGGTACTGGGTGGCCGAATCGTTGCCACCGCTGAGAATACCCTTGGCATCGGCCACGCTCATCTTCTTGACCGCATCCACCAGCAACGCCTGGGCCTGCGGTACTGCCGCCTCGGCCGCCTTGTTCATGCTGGCTTCGAGCTGGTCGACCTCGGCGCCCATGCCGAATTTCTTCATGGCCTTGGCAGCCTTGCCCAGGTTGCCCGGCAGCTCGATGCGCACGTCCGGGTTGTTGCTGAAGCCGCCTGGGGTGCCCAGTTGCTTGACGGCAATCTGCGCACCCTGGGTCAGGGCATCCTTGAGGCCGCCGGTGGCGTCCTTCTGCGACAGGTCGCCGAGTGACAGCGCCAGCGCACTGGCCGACAACAGCAGGCCGGCACACAGGCCGGTAAAGGTAAGAGCAGGGCGGAACATGGCAGCATCCTTATCCAAAGGCAAAAAGGGGATCAGCGAACGGCGTCGACCTTGATTCGTACAGGCTGGGCGTCGCTACCGTCCAGCTGCACGCCGTGGTGTTCGGTGTTGATGAACAGCAGCTTGCCGTCCAGCTCGATGCGCGCGCTCACGGCATAGCGGTGGCCCGGCTTGACCTGTGCCGGGTCGTAGCTCAGGTGAAACGGCAGGGGCACCTGGCCTTTTACCGGGCCGCTCTGGTTGGCCAGGGTGACGGCTGGCGCATCGGCCAGCGACACGTCCTGCAGGCTGACGCTCAGGGTGGCTGCCGGTGGCAGGGCGATGCGCTGCAGGTAGAACACCTCGCCGTCCAGGCTGGCCTTGGAGGGTGACGGGGTGCTGCTGCAGGCGGCCAGCAGGCTGCCCAGCACAGCCAGGGTCAATTTCTTCATCGTGTACTCCTGTTCAGACTTGTTGCTCGGTGTGTTCGGTGGTTTCGTCGCTGCGCTGCAAGGCCACCTGGCGGATCGACAGGCGCACCTCGGCCGACAGCACGCGCTTGGCGGCGCCTTCGGCCAGCTCGCTGAGTTTTTCATGGTAGCCGAGCTTGCCCGCCGCATCCGGGCGCAGCACGCCCTGTTCGATCTGGGTCTGGATGAAGTGGCGGAACAGGCTCTTGTCGAAGAATTCCGGGGCGTTCAGGCCATGCAGGATCGACAGGCGCTGGGCCATGACCACGCACAGGTCTTCCAGCTCTTCGGCGCTGAGGGTGTGCTGGCCGCTGTTGAGCAGCAGCGCGGTGGCCATGTAGAAGCGCTGCAGGGTCTGGGTGATGGCCCGCGCCAGCAGGGTCAGCAGCACGAACTGGCGCGAACTCGGGGCCGGGCGCAGGTACACGCCGTTCTCGAAACGCAGCAGGCCCTGTTCGACGAATGCCTCCAGCCACTGGTCGATCACCCCGTCGAGCTCCTGGGCATCCCAGCGGATGAACAACTCCGACTGCAGATACGGGTACAGCGCGTGGGTGTAGCGGCCGATCAGTTCGCGGCTGATGCGCGAGCTGCTCTGGAAGAAGCTTGCCAGCAGCGCCGGCAGGGCGAAGATGTGCAGTACGTTGTTGCGGTAGTAGGTCATCAGTACCGCGTTGTTTTCATCCAGGTACAGGATGCGCCCCAGCGCGTCCTGCTGCTCGGCCAGCAGGTCCATGCCGCGCACGTGGCCGATCAGCGCCAGGCCGTCGCCTTCGGGCAGGGTGGTATGGGCCGAGTAGGGCACCTGGCGCAGCAGCGCCAGGTACAGGTCCAGTACCCGCGCCAGGGCGCGTTCGTCCAGGGCCAGGCGGCTGGTGGACAGCAGCGCCAGGGCCACCAGGTTGACCGGGTTGATCGCGGCGGCCTCGTTCAGGTGCTGCGCGACCTTCTCGCCCAGGCGCGAGGTGGTTTCGTTGAGCCAGGCCGGTCGGAACTGCGGGCTGTGGTCCTGTTCGCGCCAGCCCGGTTGCTGCTGGTCGAGGAAGCTGGCCAGGCGGATCGGCTCGCCGAAGTTCACGGCCACCTGGCCAAAGCGCTGCTTGAGCGCGCCGATGACCTTGAAGATGTCGAAGATCGATTCCTTCTTCTTGCTCGCCCCGCGCAGCTCGCCCAGGTAGGTGCGGCCTTCGAGCACGCGCTCGTAGCCGATGTACACCGGCACGAACACGATCGGGGTGCGCGAGGAGCGCAGAAAACTGCGCAGGGTGATCGCCAGCATGCCGGTCTTGGGCTGCAGCATGCGCCCGGTGCGCGAGCGCCCGCCCTCGACGAAGTACTCCACCGGGAAGCCCTTGGTGAACAGGGTGTGCAGGTACTCGTTGAACACCGCGGTGTACAGCGGGTTGCCCTTGAAGGTGCGGCGCATGAAGAACGCACCGCCGCGGCGCAGCAGGCTGCCGATCACCGGCATGTTGAGGTTGATGCCGGCGGCGATGTGCGGCGGCGTCAGGCCGTTGCGAAACAGCAGGTACGACAGCAGCAGGTAGTCGATGTGGCTGCGATGGCAGGGCACGTAGATCACCTCGTGCCCCGGCGCGATGCCTTGTACCTGTTCGATATGGTTGACCTTGATGCCGTCGTAGATCTTGTTCCAGAACCAGCTCAGCACCACTTCGAGGAAGCGGATGGCGGTGTAGGTGTAGTCCGAGGCGATCTCGTTGCCATAGCGCAGGGCCTGGGCCTCGGCCTTGGCCAGCGGGATGTTCTCGCGCTGGGCCTCGTCGCTGATGGCCTGGCGTACCAGCGGGTCGTGGATCAGGCCCTTGACCAGGTTGCGCCGGTGCGAGATGTCGGGGCCGATGACGGCGGTCTTGAGGTTGCGAAAATGCACCCGCAGCAGGCGCTGGGCCATGCGCACGGTGCGTTCGTGGCCCTTGTTGTGCTCGACCAGCTCACGCAGATGGATCGGCGCGGAAAACTGCACGCGGGTCTTGCGCCCCAGGATCAGCACGGTAAGCAGCCGGCGCAGGCGCCCGGTGACGGCCCAGCTGTCGGCGAACAGCAGCTTCCACGGGCTCGATTCGCTGGCCGGCGACTGGCCCCAGAACACGCTGACCGGAATGATCTGCGCGTCCTGTTCGGCGTGCTGGCTGACCAGGTTGACCAGGCGCGTCAGCGTCGGCGGTGCGCCGCGCTTGTCGTGGCGGCCCAGCCAGTCGGGTTCGGGGGTCAGGTAGAAGAACGCCGCCGGTTCCATCATCGGGCCTACCGCCACGGGCAGCACCGGGCGCGGAAGCCCGGCTTTGGTGCATTCGCGGTCGAGCACGGCCAGATCGGTGAGCGCGGGTGATTGCAGCACGTAGAACACCGGACGGCTGCGGTCCAGGTTCAGCGAGAAGGATGACTGGTTGATGGTTTCGGAGCGCACCCACAGGTACAGCAGTCGGCGCAGGGCGCCGAAGATCAGGCGGCGCAAGGGGGAACGGGTCATTCGGTAGGTGCCCTGGGTAATGGGATTCGAGCAGATGCTCGGTAGGTTAGTGTGCCGTATCCGCGCAAGTTCAGCAAAAAGCGCCCCGGTCATGAAAATTGTTGAATGGCTGCGTTATAGTCGGTCCGCCACTTGCAGGACAAATCCGCAAGCGGCGTAGGTGGGGCCTGGTGAGGCCCTGCCGACAAGGCGATTCCAAAATAAAAATCCGGAGTAGTTCAGATGTCGTCTCGTGAGACTGGAAGTGTGAAGTGGTTCAATGACGCCAAGGGATATGGCTTCATTCAGCGTGAGGGCGGTGCGGATGTGTTCGTGCATTACCGCGCGATCCGCGGTGAAGGGCATCGCACCCTGCTGGAAGGGCAACAGGTCGAGTACAACCTGACCCAGGGCCAGAAAGGCCTGCAGGCCGAAGACGTAGTGGGGCTGTAAAGCGGCAGGCGCCAGCCTTGCTGGCGATGGGCTGCGCAGCAGCCCCTTGGCCCGGCGATGCCGGGCTTCGCCAGCAAGGCTGGCGCCTAAGCAAAGCCGGTCAACGGCTCAACTGGTACGCCAGGTGATCTCTTCCTCGCCATCGGCGCTGATGCGGATCCAGCGGTCGGCGTCTTCTTCACCTTCCTCTTCCACCCAGCTACCCGGCGCGCAGCGTACTTCGACATTGAGTGCGGCGAATGCGGCGCGGGCGCAGGCGATGTCGTCCTCCCACGGGGTCTGGTCGCTTTCCAGGTACAGGCTGTTCCATTTGCCCACAGCCTTGGGCAGCCAGGTAACAGGTACGTTACCGGCCTTGCACTTGTAGGTCTGGCCCTTCTGCTGCCAGTCGCTGCACGGGCCGAGGGCCTGGCCCAGCCAGGCGGCGATCTGCTTGTGATCGACGTCGGCGTCCTTCAGGTAAATCTCGATATCGGGTTGGCGCATGGGGCTCTCCGGGTGCGGCTCAGTCTTGGCGCACAAAGTAATCGTAACGCATCGATACCGTCACCTCTAAGGGCTCGGGGTGATCGATGACGGCCGCGCGTCTTTCTGCGCTGGCGCGCCAGCCATGGGGGGTCATGGCCAGCAGGTTGGCGCGGTCGGCCGGGGCCGCCAGGCTCAGGCGAAACTCCAGCACTTCGCCGTGGGCGTGGTGCATGCCCTCGGGCACCAGGGCCAGGTGCTTGTCGTCGGCATAGTCGCGCACTTCATCGTACAGCCGTTCGCGCAGCTCCATCAGGTGGCCGCGGGTGGGGCCGACGCGCATCAGGCCGCCGCCGGGGCTGAGCAGGCGCCTGGCTTCCTGCCAGTCCAGCGGGCTGAACACGCTGGCCAGGAACTGGCAGCTGGCATCGGCCAGTGGCACCCGGGCCATGCTCGCCACCAGCCAGGTGAGTGCCGGGTTGCGCCGGCACGCACGCTTGACCGCCTCGCGGGAGATGTCCAGGGCATAGCCGTCGGCCTGGGGCAGGGCGTCGGCCAGCTGCGCGGTGTAGTAGCCTTCGCCGCAACCGATGTCCAGCCAGCGCGCGGGGGCGCGCTCGGCCGCGAGCTGGGCCAGGCGCCGTGCCACCGGGGCGTAGTGCCCGGCATTGAGGAAGTCGCGACGTGCCTCGACCATGGCCTGGTTGTCGCCAGGGTCACGGCTGTTCTTGTGCTGCACCGGCAACAGGTTCAGGTAGCCCTGGCGCGCCCGGTCGAAGCGGTGCCCGGCAGGGCAGCCGACACCGTTGTCCAGGGCGTCGAGCGCGGCGCTGCAGATGGGGCAGATGAGCATCAGACGAGCAACCGGGTCAGGGTCTGGTAGTAGATCTCGGTCAGCACGTCCAGGTCGCTGGCCAGGACCCGCTCGTTGACCTGGTGAATGGTGGCGTTGACCGGGCCCAGTTCGACCACCTGGGTGCCCAGGGTGGCGATGAAGCGCCCGTCGGAGGTGCCGCCGCTGGTGGAGGCCTGGGTGTCGCGGCCGGTCACGGCCTTGATGCTGGCCGACACCGCGTCGAGCAGGTCGCCCGGTTCGGTGAGGAACGGCAGGCCCGACAGCGCCCAGTCCACCTGCCAGTCCAGGCCGTGCTTGTCGAGGATCGCCGCCACGCGGGCCTGCAGCCCTTCGACGGTCGACTCGGTGGAGAAACGGAAGTTGAACAGTGCGGTCAGCTCGCCTGGCACCACGTTGGTGGCGCCGGTCCCCGAGTTGAGGTTGGAGATCTGGAAGCTGGTGGGGGGAAAGAAATCGTTGCCCTCGTCCCAGTGCTCGGCGGCCAGTTCGGCCAAGGCCGGGGCGGCCAGGTGGATCGGGTTCTTCGCCAGGTGCGGGTAGGCCACGTGGCCCTGCACGCCACGCACGGTGAGCCTGGCGCCAAGCGAGCCGCGACGGCCGTTCTTGACCACGTCACCGACCAGGGTGGTGCTCGACGGCTCGCCGACGATGCACCAGTCCAGGCGTTCGTTGCGCGCCGCCAGGCGTTCGACCACGGCCTTGGTGCCGTGATGGGCCGGGCCTTCCTCGTCGCTGGTGATCAGGTAGGCGACCTTGCCCTTGTGGTTCGGGTAGTCGGCGACGAAGCGCTCGGTGGCCACGATCATGGCGGCCAGGCTGCCCTTCATGTCGGCCGCGCCGCGCCCGCAGAGCATGCCGTCGGCGTCGATCAGGGCGTCGAACGGGTCGTTGGCCCAGGCCTGCACCGGGCCGGTGGGCACCACGTCGGTGTGGCCGGCGAAGCACAGTACCGGGCCGTCGTCGCTGCCGTGGGTGGCCCAGAAATTGTCGACGTCTTCGATGCGCATCGGTTCGAGCATGAAGCCGGCATCGCCCAGGCGCTGCATCATCTGTTTCTGGCAGTCGAAGTCCAGCGGGGTCACCGAGGGACGACGGATCAGGTCGCAGGCCAGTTCAAGGGTAGGCGAGAGGTCGGCTGGGGCCGTCATGAAGGACTCCGGGGTGCAAGGCTGGGGCAAAAAGAAGGGGCGTTATCTTATAGCAAAAGTGCGGGGAAGGGACTGTGGATCTGTGCTGTCTGTGCGGGCCTATCGCGGGTCAAGCCCGCTCCCACAAGGTCCTGCGCAATCCCTGTGGGAGCGGGCTTGACCCGCGATGGCGGTTTATCAGGCGGCAGGTGCGGGCTGCGTGACATCCGCGGGCTTGGGCAGCGACGACAGCATGGCCATGATCAGCGCCGCCAGGTACGGCAGCGATTGCACCAGCAGCATGGTCACCCAGAAGCGCATGTCGTTGCTCGGCAGGCCCTGCACCAGGTAGATGCCCAGCGCCGCGCCCCACAGCAGCAGCATGATGAACAGCTCCTCGCGGGCCTCTGCCAGTGCCACCAGCAGCCCGTGGCTGTCGGCGTTCTTCGGCGTGCGGAAGAACGGAATGCTGCTGGTGAAGAACCCGTACAGCACCGCCTTGGCAATGGTGTGCGACAACGCCAGCCCTGCCAGCGCCGCCGAGAATGCGTCCTTGAGGTTGACCCCTACCGCGCGGCGGTACAGGAACACGATCTTGCCCACCTTGAACACGAACAGCGCCAGCGGCGGGATCGCGAAGATCAGCAGCGGCGGGTCGACCCGCTGCGGCACGATGATCATGGCCGCCGACCACAGCAGCGCACCCACGGTGAAGAAGATGTTCATGCCGTCGGCGATCCACGGCAGCCAGCCGGCCAGGAAGTGGTAGCGCTGGCCGCGGGTCAGCTGGGTGTCCTTGCCGCGCAGCAGGCTGGAGGTGTGACGCTTGATGATCTGTATCGCGCCGTAGGCCCAGCGAAAGCGCTGCTTCTTGAAGTCGATGAAGGTGTCGGGCATCAGGCCCTTGCCGTAGCTCTCGTGGGAATACGCTGCCGAGTAACCCTTCTCGAACACGCGCAGGCCCAGTTCGGCATCTTCGCAGATGCACCAGTCGGCCCAGCCGAGCTCTTCGAGCACCGAGCGCCGGGTCATGGTCATGGTGCCGTGCTGGATGATTGCGTCACGGTCGTTGCGGGTGACCATGCCGATATGGAAGAAGCCCTTGTACTCGGCGTAGCAGAGCTTCTTGAAGGTGCTTTCGTTCTGGTCGCGGTAGTCCTGCGGCGACTGCACCACGGCGATCTTGGGGTCGGCAAAGTGCGGCACCATATGCTTGAGCCAGTTGCGGTCGACACAATAGTCCGAGTCGATCACCGCGATCACTTCGGCGTCCTTGGCAGTGTGCGGGATCAGGTAGTTCAGCGCGCCACCCTTGAAGCCCGCCAGCGGTGCCACATGGAAGAACTTGAAGCGCTCGCCCAGCAGCTCGCAATGGGCCTTGAGCGGCTCCCACACGGCCGGGTCCTTGGTGTTGTTGTCGATGATCAGCACTTCGAAGTCCGGGTAGTCCAGCGCCGCGAGGGCATCGAGGGTCTGCTTGACCATCTCCGGGGGCTCGTTGTAGCACGGCACATGCACCGACACCTTGGGCCGATAGGCGCTGTCGGCCTCCACCGGCAGGAACAGCCGGCGGCGCTTGTGCGTCCATACCGCCTCGGCCAGTTCATGGGCCTCGGTCAGCAGCACGATGAACACCCCCAGCGCGCCGAGCGCCAGCAGGAAACCCACGGTGAGGCTGAACCAGGTGCTGTACTGCTGGCTGTAGTCATAGCCGATCCATACCAGCACCGAGCCGCACAGGAACGCGATGAAGGTCAGGAAGGTGCGCCCGCGCTGGCGCAGCGCCGAGCCGTCGATCAGCAGCAGGGTCAGCGACAGCATCGCCAGCACCACCGAGCCCACGGCCAGCACGCGCCACTGCGGAATGGCCACCACCGGGCCCTCGAAGTTGAATTTCTGCTGGCGCGCGGCATTGAACACGCCCCAGTAGGCGCCCACCGAACCTTCGTCACTGGCTTTCCAGGGCTGGTCGTAGGCTTCGATCACGAAGTAGTTGTAGCCCTGGCGGTTGAGCAGGTTGACCAGGCTGCGCAGGTAGATGGCCTGATCCGCCTGGGTGGCGTCGGCACCGCCGCGCATGCGGCCATTGCTGGGCCAGCCGACCTCGGACAGCAGCAGCGGCTTGCGCGGGAACAGTTGCTTGAGCTCGCGGGCGCGGTCGAGCACGAACTGCTCGGCCTGGCTCACCGGGATGAATTCCCAGTAGGGCAGGATGTGCGCGGCGATCAGGTCGGCGTGCCCGGCAAGCTCGGGGTTTTCCTTCCAGATGTGCCACTGTTCGCTGGTGGTGACCGGCACCTTCACTGCGGCGCGCACGCGGTCCATGTAGTCCATCAGGGCCTGGGGGGTGACCTCTTCGCGAAACAGCGCCTCGTTGCCGACCATCACCCGCACCACGCTGCGCGAGGTGTTGGCCAACTGGATGGCGGTCTCGATTTCGCGCTCGTTGCGTTCCAGGTCGGGGCTGATCCACACACCCAGGGTCACGCGCAGGCCGAACTCTTCGGCCAGACGCGGGATCAGCGCCTGGGTGCCTTCCACCGTATAGATGCGGATGCTGTCGGTCAGCTTGCTCAGTTGCTCGAGGTCTTCGCGCAGCTCGGCTTCGGTCGGGTACTGGCCCTTTTGCGGGCTTTCGCCCAGGCGAAAAGGCGAATACGAGAAGCCGGAGATCTGCTCCGGCCAGTCGGGGGCGGACACCGGGCGGTTGATCAGTGCCCAGAACCCGGTGAATAGCGCGGCAATCGCCATGACGACCACCAGGTTGATACCAAATTTACGCGATGACATAGATATTTCGGGTTCCGAAAAGTGGAACGGGCAAGCGCCGGCGGGCACGGATCCTACGCACCAGGCAGGTAGCGTGGTATAGGAAACGGGTGCATGTAGCGCTTGGATTTTCCTCAGATGCTGAAGTTCTGAAGCCCGTACAATTGCCGTCCAAAGCAGGGTTTGCACCGGTCATTAAAGCAGGGTTGGCGCCAGGTTTACCAATTCATGGCAATCAGTGCGTCGGTTGCGGGCTGTCATCCTGCGTTGTGGGGCCTATAATGCGCGCCGGTTTTTTCAGGGTTGGGCCATGAGTACAGAAGATCCACGCTTTGCCGGTGTTGCCCGGTTGTATGGCCAGCAGGGCTTGCAGCGCCTGCGCGAGGCGCATGTGGCGATCGTCGGCATCGGCGGTGTCGGCTCGTGGGCGGCCGAGGCCATGGCCCGCAGCGGCGTTGGCGAAATTTCGCTGTTCGACCTGGATGACGTGTGCGTGAGCAACACCAATCGCCAGTTGCATGCGCTGCAGGGCAACGTGGGCAAGCCCAAGGTCGAGGTGATGGCCGAGCGCCTGCGCGCAATCAACCCGGACTGCAAGGTGCACGCGGTGGTGGACTTCGTCACCCGCGACAACCTGGCCCAGACCATCACCGATCATATCGACTGCGTGATCGACTGCATCGACAGCGTGATGGCCAAGGCTGCGCTGATTGCCTGGTGCAAGCGGCGCAAGATCCAGGTGATCTGCACCGGCGGTGCGGGCGGGCAGCTCGACCCCACGCAGATCCAGGTGGCCGATCTCAACCGCACGGTCAACGACCCGCTGGCCTCCAAGGTGCGTTCGACGCTGCGCCGCGACCACGGGTTTTCGCGCAACGTGAGCCGCAACTACGGGGTGCCGTGCGTGTTCTCCACCGAGCAGTTGCGCTATCCGCTGCCCGATGGCGGTATCTGCCTGCAGAAGAGCTTCGTCGGGGACGGGGTCAAGCTCGACTGCTCGGGCGGTTTCGGCGCGGTGATGATGGTGACGGCGACCTTCGGCATGGTCGCTGCCAGCAAGGCCGTGGAGAAACTGGTGGGTGGCAAGCGCCGCCCGGCCGATCGCGTAGCGGCTCAGGCGCCGGCGGCGAGCTGAGCCATGCGCTGCAGCACGGCGTTCAGGCCGTTGCTGCGGGACGGCGAGAGCTGTCGGCCAAGGCCCAGGGCGGTGAACCAGGCGGGCAGGTCCAGCTGCTGCAGCTGGCTGCCGGTCAAGCCTTCGGCCCGCACCAGCAGCAGCGCCAGCAGGCCGCGCAGCAGCCGCGCATCGCTGGCGGCCTTGAAGTGCCAGCGACCTTCGACCTGCTCGGCCACCAGCCACACCTGACTTTCGCAACCGTGCACGCGGTTGGCCTCGCACTGCTGCGTCGCGTCCAGGGGGGCCAGGCGCTCGCCCCATTGCATCAGCAGGCGGGCGCGCTGCTCCCAGCCGGCAGCCTGTTCGAATACATCCAGCGCCTCGCGGGCGGCGTCGGGCAGGCTCATCGCAGCAGCTCCAGGGCCTGGTCCAGGGCGCTGAAGAAGCGCTCCAGGTCGTGGGAATCGTTGTACAGCGCCAGCGACACGCGGATCGCGCCGTCCAGGCCCAGGCTGTTGACCAGCGGCATGGCGCAGTGATGACCGGCGCGCACGGCGATGCCCTGTTCGGTCAGCAGGTGCGCAAGGTCGGCATTGTGCACGCCCTCGACCACGAAGCTGGCCAGGGCCAGTTGCGGCGCGCCCAGTATCCGCACCCCTTCACGATCGTTGAGGCCGCGCAGCAGATGGCGGTGCAGGGCGGCTTCATGTTCGACCACGCTGGTAGCGTCGAGGCTGGCCAGGTAATCCAGGCTGGCACCCAGCCCGATCACGCTGGCGATCGGCGGCGTGCCGGCCTCGAAACCCAGCGGGGCGGGGCGAAAGCTCGACTGCTGGTAGCCGGCCAGTTGCACCATCTCGCCGCCGAACTGCCAGTGACGCAGCAGGCCCAACGCCTCGCGGCGGCCATAGAGCACGCCAAGGCCGTCCGGGCCATACAGCTTGTGACTGGAAAACACATAGAAGTCGCAGCCCAGTTGCTGTACATCGTGACGCCCGTGCACCACGCCCTGGGCGCCATCGACCACGCTGAGGGCGCCCTGGGCGCGGGCGTGGTCGAGCAACGGTTGCAGCGGCTGCCAGGTGCCGAGCACATTCGACAACTGGCTCACCGCCAGCACGCGGGTACGCGGGCCGATCAGTTGCAGGGCCGCCTCCAGGTCGATATGCCCGTTGGCGTCGAGCGGCAGGATCACCAGCCTGAGGCCGCGGCGCTGGGCCAACTGCTGCCAGGGCAGCAGGTTGGCGTGGTGCTCCAGGGCGCTGACGGCGATCTCGTCGCCCGCCTCCAGGCGCCATTCCAGGCCATAGGCCAGCAGGTTGAGCGCCGAGGTGGCGCCATGGGTGAACACGATCTGCTGCGCATCGGCGGCATTGAGCCAGGCGGCGACTTTTTCGCGGCTGGCCTCGAAGGCCTGGGTGGCAAGTGCGCCAGGCAGGTGCTGGGCCCTGTGCACGTTGGCCGCACCCTGGGTGTAGTAGTGGCTCAGGGCGTCGAGCAGGTGCTGGGGTTTCTGCGTGGTGGCAGCGCTGTCCAGGTAGGTCTGGTGCTGGCGTTGCAGGGCGGCGATGGCAGGGAAGTCTGCGCGCCAGGGAGAGGGCTGGAACATGATGTGTAGGGCCTGATATCGGGTCTGGCAGAGGGCCAGACCCGATCGTACCACTTAGTTGTGGGCGTGCAGCGCTTCGTTCAGCTCGATGGCCGACTTGTGGGTCTTGCACTCGACCGCGCCGTTTAGCGAATTGCGGCGGAACAGCAGGTCGGTCTGGCCAGCCAGGTCGCGGGCCTTGACCACCTTGACCAGCTCGTTGTTCTCGTCGAGCAGGTTCACCTTGGTGCCGGCGGTGATGTACAGGCCGGCTTCGACGGTGTTGCGGTCGCCCAGCGGGATGCCGATACCGGCGTTGGCGCCGATCAGGCAGCCTTCGCCGACCTTGATGACGATGTTGCCGCCGCCCGACAGGGTGCCCATGGTGGAGCAGCCGCCGCCCAGGTCCGAACCCTTGCCGACGAACACGCCCGCCGAAACGCGGCCTTCGATCATGCCCGGGCCTTCGGTGCCGGCGTTAAAGTTGACGAAGCCTTCGTGCATGATGGTGGTGCCTTCGCCGATATAGGCACCCAGGCGCACGCGGGCGCTGTCGGCGATACGCACGCCGCTCGGCACCACGTAGTCGGTCATTTTCGGGAACTTGTCGACCGAGAATACTTCCAGCAGCTCGCCCTTGAGGCGGGCTTCGAGTTGCTGCTCGGCCAGTTCGGCCAGGTCGATGGCGCCCTGGCTGGTCCAGGCCACGTTCGGCAGCAGCGGGAAGATGCCGGCCAGGCTCAGGCCGTGGGGCTTGACCAGGCGGTGCGACAGCAGGTGCAGCTTGAGGTAGGCCTCAGGGGTGGAGCTCAGGGTGGCGTCTTCGGCCAGCAGTGTGGCCACCAGCGGCTTGTTGCTTTCGGCCAGGCGGGTCAGCAGTGCAGCCTGGGCGGCGTCGACGCCCTTGAGGGCCTCGGCCAGTTGCGCGGCCTGGGCGTTGCTGAACGCGATGGCCTGGTTGCCGCCTTCATAGCCCAGGATCGGGGCGACGGCTGCGACCAGCTCGGCGCTCGGGGCGAGCAGTGGCTGCGCGTAGAAGACTTCCAGCCAGGCGCCTTGACGGTTTTGAGTGCCGACGCCGAAGGCCAGGCTGAACAGTGAAGTGGACATGCGGTTACCTCTTGCGAAATTGAGTGAAGGCGTCGCGGTTCAGCGCAGGGCTGCCGCGTACAGGTCCGGTTTGAAACCGACCAGGGTCTTGCCGCCCAGGTCGAGCACCGGGCGCTTGATCATCGAGGGTTGTGCCAGCATCAGCTCGACGGCCTTGGCCTGGTCGAGGTCGGCCTTCTGCGCGTCATCGAGCTTGCGGAAGGTGGTGCCTGCGCGGTTGAGTACCACCTGCCAGCCGTGCTCGTCGCACCAGCGGTTCAGGTGGTCCCGGTCTATACCCTGGGTCTTGTAGTCGTGAAAGTCGTACTGGATGTGGTGTTCTTCAAGCCAGGTACGGGCTTTCTTCATCGTGTCACAGGCTTTGATGCCGAAGAGAATATAAGCCATTGAACGTTAAGGGCGCGCGGGTGTTCCCGCAGCCGCCCCGAAACTCCTCGAAGAATGGGTGGGCTGGATTATGCGACAACATCGGGCAGGGCGCCACGGCTGGCGCCGCCCAGTTGCCGCGCCTGAATGAACTGCACCCCGGCAGCCTGCATCTGTGCCATCGCCGCCGCGCAGGAGCCTGCGGTATCGATGGCGCGGCAGGCGTCCAGCACCACATAGGTGGCGAACCCTTTGCGGCGTGCGTGCAGTGCCGTCCAGGCCACGCAGAAGTCCAGGGCCAGGCCGCACAGGAACAGCGTGTCGATGCAGCGCTCGCGCAGGTTGCCGGCCAGGCCGGTGGGTGTGGTCTGGTCGGCTTCGGTGAACGCCGAGTAGCTGTCGACCTGGCGGTTGCCGCCCTTGCGCACGATCAGCTGTGCGTGGGCAATGTTCAGGTCCGGGTGAAACTGTGCGCCGGGGCTCCCTTGAATGCAGTGGTCGGGCCAGAGTGTCTGCGGCCCGTATGACAGTTCGATGACCTCGAACGGATTCTTGCCCGGGTGGCTCGAGGCGAACGAGGCGTGCCCGGCCGGGTGCCAGTCCTGGGCCAGCACCACGCGCTCGAACTGGCGGCCGAGCTGGTTGACCAGCGGCACGATCTCGTCGCCACCGGGCACCGCCAGGGCGCCGCCGGGGATGAAATCGTTTTGCACATCGATGACCAGCAGCGCACGGTTGGGGCTATCGTGGGTCAATAGGGTCGACGCGGGGGTGATCATGCGAGGCTCCTCTTTTGTAGCATTGTGTTACAGATTGCCGGCGGGTCTGCGACTTAGGTGGAGCGGTTGTGTTCATGCAGATCCCGGTAACATGTTGTTTCAATGGCATAACCCTGGCCGTTGAGCGTATTTGAAACTGAACAGGAAAAACACGCCGTATGCAGTCAGCCTATACCGTTCTCATCCTGCTGATGCTGGTCAGTGTCTCGAAACTGGTGGGGCGATTGATCCCGCTGCCACTGCCGCTGGTGCAGATTGGTGCCGGTGCGCTGCTGGCCTGGCCGACCCTGGGCCTGCACGTGGCCCTGGACCCTGAGCTGTTTCTGTTCCTGTTCTTGCCCCCGTTGCTGTTCTCCGATGGCTGGCGCATGCCCAAGCGCGAGTTCTGGCGCCTGCGCGGGCCGATCCTGACCCTGGCGGTGGGGCTGGTGCTGTTCACGGTGGTGGGGGCCGGCTATTTCATCCACTGGATCCTGCCGAGCATACCGCTGCCGGTGGCCTTTGCCCTGGCCGCCGTGCTGTCGCCCACCGACGCGGTGGCGGTGTCGGCAATCAGTCAGGATCGCCTGCCCACCCCGTTGATGCACATGCTGCAGGGTGAGGCGCTGATGAACGATGCCTCGGGCCTGGTGACGTTCAAGTTTGCGCTGGTGGCGGCGATCACCGGGGTGTTCTCGCTGGCCGAGGCCAGTGTGACCTTCGTGCTGGTGGCCGTGGGTGGCCTGGCCATCGGCGTGGCGCTGAGCTGGTTGGTGGGGCGCCTGCGGGTGTGGATGATCGCGCGCGGCTGGGACGACCCGGCCACCCACGTGGTGTTCATGCTGTTGCTGCCGTTCGCCGCCTATGTGCTGGCCGAGCGCCTGGGCGCCTCGGGCATTCTCTCGGCGGTGGCGGCGGGCATGATGCAGAGCTGGCTTGACCTGCTGCCGCGCCAGACCAGCACGCGCCTGCTCAACCGCAGTGTGTGGTCGCTGCTGGAGTTCGCCTTCAACGGCCTGATCTTCCTGCTGCTGGGCCTGCAACTGCCCGATATCGCCAAGGCGGTGACCAGCCATGAGGCATCGCTGTGGCCAACCCTGCTGTACCGCTGCCTGGATGTGGTGGCGATCTTCCTGGTGTTGCTGGCGCTGCGGTTCATCTGGGTGCAGAGCATCTGGCGCCTGATCGGGGTGATCCGGCGCTGGCGCGGCAAGGAAGACCTGGTGCTGGTGCCCAACGCGCGTTCGTGCTGGCTGCTGACCGTGGGCGGCGTGCGCGGGGCGGTGACCCTGGCGGGCGTGATGTCGGTGCCGCTGCTGATCGGCGCGGGCAAGGCGTTCCCCGAACGCGACCTGCTGATCTTCATTGCCGCAGGGGTGATTCTGCTGTCGCTGGTATCGGCCTGCATTGCCTTGCCGTTGCTGCTGCGCGGGGTGGAGAAGAGCCCCGACGATACCCTGCGCCAGGAGGCGCGCGAGGCCTGGCGGCGCACCGCCGAGGCGGCGATCCATGCGTTGGAGGCCGAGGAACTGGTGGAGCCCGGCGCGCCCCAGGATGCCTCCCAGGCCGCACTGGCCGCCGAGTTGAAGGCGCGCCTGATGGCCGAGTACCGGCAGCAACTGGACGTGTTCAACGACAGTGCCGAGGCCCAGGCGCTGGCCGCGCAGATGGATCAGCTGGAGCGACGCCTGCGCCTGCGGGCGCTGCGGGCGCAGCGCCTGGAGCTGTACAGCCTGCACCGCCAGCACCAGATCGGTGATGACGTGGTGCGCCAGGTGCTGGGTGAGCTGGACATGAGCGAGGCCAACCTGGGGCCGGTCAAGTGAAGTGCTCGGGGTCGCATGGCGGCCCCGCGCTGGGGGTCAGTCGCGCGGACAGGTCAGGCGCATGCTGGCGCCCAGGTCTCGCCCGCTGCCGGGCTGGGCGGGGTGTACTTCACGGGTGTACCGGGGTGAAGGGGTAGGCCTTGCCCGCCAGCGCCTTGTCGCCGTCACTGAGCTGCGCCGAGCCGGTGAAAGCCACATTGTTCAGGGTGAAGGTGGCCGGAATCGGGTAGTGCATGACCGAACCCGGGTCGTAGGCGTTGTGCAATGCCTGCGTGCGTTCGATCCTGTTGAGGAAGTTTTCAGCAATCTCTTCCATGGGCATGCCGACCTGTTCGGCGTATTCCAGCAGCTTGGCCAGGTTCCACTGGATGTCCGCATCCGGGTGCTGATGCTCATGGTCCAGGCCCAGCGCGTGCCCGAACTCATGCAGCACGCTGCGCTGGAACTGCTCATCGCCAGGCCAGTCGCTGAGGGTCATGGTGCTGTCTTCGCGGAGCAAGGCGTCGGTACCGACCAGTGAATGGTTGATCCCCGTGCCGCTTGGCTTCATCTCGATCCTGATCTGTGCCTCGGCCCAGTCGGCGGTGCGCTGGAACTTGAGGTTGGCGTACGCCAGCCATTGGCAGGCAACCTCGAAGATGCTCTGTTGCGTCTGTTCCGGTACGTCGGCCGCGAAGGCGATGAGCAGGGTGCGGCCCGGCGCCCACAGGCGGCTGTGGTAGGCAACGCCGCGTTTCTGACGACCCGAGCGCGAGGGCTGCGGGGCGTTGAGCGGGTTTTCTTTCAGGGCTGTTTCGTAGGATTGCTGCTGATCGGCCACCTGGGTGACCTTGCACAAGGTTGGTATGTCCATGCTGGAGCTCCTGTTGAGTGGAGCTCCATGATTGGCGGGCCGACCGGGCCTTGGGCGTTACTTATCTATCGGTCGGCCGACCAGGCGTACCGGCTCAGCCTTCGACGAATGCGCGGATGCGCTGGGCCGCCTCGACACATTCGGCAAGCGGGGCCACCAGCGCCAGGCGCACGCGTCCGGCCCCCGGATTGAAGCCCTCCACCTCGCGAGACAGGTACGAGCCCGGCACCACGGTCACGTGCTGCTGTTCGAACAGGTCGCGGCAGAACTGCGCGTCATCGCCGGGGACCTTCGGCCACAGGTAGAAACCGCCGTCGGGCTTCTGTACATCCATTACCGGGGCCAGCACCTGCAGCACGGCGTCGAACTTCTCGCGATACAGGTCGCGGTTCTCCAGGACATGCGCCTCGTCGTTCCAGGCGGCGACGCTCGCCAGCTGGGTCTGTACCGGCATCGCGCAACCGTGATAGGTGCGGTAGAGCAAAAAGGCCTTGAGAATCTCGGCATCGCCGGCCACGAAGCCCGAACGCAGGCCTGGCAGGTTGGAGCGCTTGGACAGGCTGTGGAACACCACGCAGCGCTTGAAGTCGCTGCGGCCAAGTTCCACGCAGGCGCTGAGCAGGCCGGGTGGCGGGGCCTGCTCGTCGAAGTACAGCTCGCTGTAGCACTCGTCGGCGGCGATCACGAAGTCGTGCTCGTCGGCCAGTGCGATGAGTTTTTTCAGGGTGTCCAGCGGCACCAGTGCACCAGTCGGGTTGCCTGGCGAGCACAGGAACAGGATCTGGCAACGCTGCCAGATCTCGGCTGGCACCGCGTCGAAGTCCGGGTTGAAGCCGTTGCTGTCCAGGCACGGCAGGTAGTGCGGCTGGGCGCCGGCGAGCAACGCGGCACCTTCGTAGATCTGGTAGAACGGGTTGGGGCTGACGATCAGCGCGTCCTCACCACGGCTGACCACAGCCTGGGTGAAGGCGAACAGCGCCTCGCGGGTGCCGTTGACGGGCAGCACGTGCTGTGCAGCATTCAGCCAGCCGGCCGGTACACCGAAGCGGCGCTCGCTCCAGTGCACGATGCTTTCGCGTAGCGCGGGCAGGCCCAGGGTGGTGGGGTACACCGCCATCTTGTCGAGGTTGTCGGCCAGCGCCTTGGCCACGAATGCCGGCGAGGCGTGCTTGGGCTCGCCGATCGACAGGGCGATGGCGCGCTTGTCTGCGGCCGGCGTCACGCCATCGAGCAGGGCACGCAGTTTCTCGAACGGGTAGGGCTGAAGCTGGTTCAAAGCGTTGTTCATTGGCGCTGGGTCTCGTCAATCGGTCAAAGGGTGAGGCGGGTCATCTCGACGCCGGTGGCCTGGTCGACGCGCAACTGCTCGACGATCTCGGCCTGCAGGCGGCGGCACAGTTCAGGGTCGGACAGCGGCTGGTTGTCGGCGTCGGTAATGAAGAACACGTCTTCCACCCGCTCGCCCAGGGTGGCGATCTTGGCGTTCTGCAGCGACAGGTCGAACTCCAGGAAGATCTTGCCGATGCGTGCCAGCAGGCCCGGGCGGTCCGGGGCGCTGAGCTCGAGGATGGTCACCGGGCGCTGGGCATCGTTGAGGATGGTCACCTGGGGCGCGAAGGTGAAGTGCTTGAGCTGGCGCGGTACCCGACGCTGGATGATGGTGGGGTAGTCGTCGGGGTTGCGCAGGGCTTCGGTGAGGCCTTCACGGATTTCCTTGACGCGCTGCGGGTTGTCGCCGATCGAGCCGCCGTCGTTGTCGAGCACGATGTAGGTGTCGAGGGTGAACTGGCTGCTGGAGGTGATGATGCGTGCGTCGTGGATGTTCAGGTTGAGCTGGTCCATCGCGGCCACGGTCACGGCGAAGAAGTCGTGCTGGTCGGGGGCATAGATGAAGATCTGCGTACCGCCCTCGAACTCGCGCTGGGTGGTCTCCTTGATCAGCACCAGCGGGCCGCCGTCGGCCGGTTGCTGCAGGATCGCGTCGGAGTGCCAGGCCACGTCCGCGGCGGTGTGGCGCAGGAAGTAGTCATCGCCCAGTTGCGACCACAGTTGTTCGACGTCGTCCGGGTCGGTGCCTTCGCGTACCAGGATGTCCAGAGCTGCGCTCTGGGTCTGGCGGATCTGCTCTTCGCGTTCCAGCGGGTTTTCCAGGCCGCGGCGCAGGGCCCGCTTGGTTTCGGTGTAGAGCTGGCGCAACAGGCTGGCGCGCCAGGAGTTCCACAGGCTCGGGTTGGTGGCGTTGATGTCGGCCACGGTGAGCACATAGAGGTAGTCCAGGTGCACCAGGTCGCCGACCAGCTGGGCGAAGTCGTGGATCACCTGCGGGTCGGAGAGGTCCTTGCGCTGGGCAGTGGTCGACATCACCAGGTGGTTCTGCACCAGCCACACGATCAACCGGCTGTCCCAGGCGGGCAACTGGTGGCGGCTGCAGAATGCCTGGGCGTCCACCGCACCGATCTCGGAATGGTCGCCCTGACGCCCCTTGCCGATGTCGTGGTACAGGCCGGCGAGGTAGATCAGCTCGGGCTTGGGCAGGCGCCCCATGAGCTTGCTGGCCAGCGGGAATTTCTCGGACACGGGGGTGTACTGCAGTTTGCGCAGGTGCTTGATCAGGTTCAGGGTGTGCGCATCGACCGTATAGATGTGGAACAGGTCGTGCTGCATCTGCCCCACGATCAGGCCGAACTCGGGCAGGTAGCGCCCCAGGATGCCGTAGCGGTTCATGCGGCGCAGGTTGCGGTGGATGCCGATCTCGCACTTGAACAGCTCGATGAACAGGCTGGTATTGCGGATATCGTTGCGGAACTCGTCGTCGATCAGGTGCCGGTGCTCGCGCAGCAGGCGGATGGTATCGGCACGCACGCCCTTGATTTCGGGGTGCTGGGCCATCAGCACGAAGATCTCGAGCATGGCGAACGGGGTGCGCTTGAACACGTTGCTGCGCACCGCCTCGATGTAGCCGTCATGCAGCTGGAAGCGCGGGTTCAGCGGCTGGGTGCTGCTGGCGCTGTCATCGGCGAGGATGACTTCCTCGAAGTGCTGGATGATCAGGTCGCTGAGCTCGGCGATGCTCATCACCACCCGGTAGTACTGCTGCATGAACTGTTCGATGGCGCGCTTGGGGTTGTCATCGGTAAAGCCCAGCAACGCGGCGATGCTGCGCTGGTGGTCGAACAGCAGGCGGTCTTCGGCGCGCCCGGCGAGCATGTGCAGGGCGTAGCGCACCTTCCACAGAAACTCCTGTGACGAGGCCAGCAGGTTGTTCTCGCTCTCCAGCAGGAAGCCTTCGCCGGCCAGCGCATGCAGGTTGAGCGTACCGTACTGGCGGCGCGCTACCCAGAGCACGGTCTGGATGTCGCGCAGGCCACCGGGGGAGCCCTTGACGTTGGGTTCCAGGTTGTACTCGGTGTCGTTGTACTTGTGGTGGCGCGCCTTCTGCTCGGCGCGCTTGGCCAGGAAGAATTCCTTGCTCGGCCACATGTGCGCCGTGCTGGTGACCTCGAGCATGCGCTGGCGCAGGTGTTCGGGGCCGCAGATGGTGCGGCTTTCCATCAGGTTGGTGACCACCGTGAGGTCGGCGCGCGCCTGTTCGGCGCATTCGTCCACCGAGCGCACGCTCTGGCCGACTTCCAGGCCAATGTCCCAGAGCAGGGTGAGGAAGCGCTCGATCGAGTCGCGAAACACCTCGTGGTCGGCGTCATCGAGCAGGATCAGCAGGTCGATGTCGGAGTAGGGGTGCAGCTCGCCGCGCCCGTAGCCGCCGGTGGCGATCAGGGCGATGTCGGCGGCTTCGCTCCAGCTGAACTGGTTCCATGCCTGTTGCAGGATGTTGTCGACGAACCAGGCGCGGTCCTCGATCAGTCGGCGGATCTCGCGGCCGCTGCGAAAGCGCCCGTCGAGCACCTCGCCGGCCTGGCGGATGGCTTTCTTGAAGGCCGCTATGGGGCTGGCCTTGAGGGCCAGTTCCGCCTGGAACTGGCCGCGGTCGAACAGCTCGGGGTCCACCTGGGGCATCGATGACGTTCCTGTGAGGGTCAGGCCGAAGTGCGCGGGATCGTGTCGTCCTTGCGCAGGGTGAAGATCTCGTAGCCGGTGGCGGTGACCACCAGGGTGTGTTCCCACTGCGCCGAGAGCTTGCGGTCCTTGGTGATGGCGGTCCAGCCGTCGCCCAGCACCTTGGTGTCGGCCTTGCCCTGGTTGATCATCGGCTCGATGGTGAAGGTCATGCCTTCCTTGAGTTCCATGCCGGTACCGGCGCGGCCGTAGTGCAGGATCTGCGGCTCTTCATGGAACACCTTGCCGATGCCGTGGCCGCAGAACTCGCGCACCACCGAGAAGCCGTTCTTTTCGGCGTGCTTCTGGATCACTTCGCCGATGTCGCCCAGGCGGCAGCCCGGCTTGACCAGCTCGATGGCCTTGTACATGCACTCCTGGGTGACCTGGGACAGGCGCTCGGCCCATACCGGCACGGTGCCGACGTGGAACATGCGGCTGGTGTCGCCGTGGTAGCCGTCCTTGATCACGGTCACGTCGATGTTCAGCGTGTCGCCATCCTTGAGCGGCTTGTCGCCCGGGATGCCGTGGCACACCACGTGGTTGACCGAGGTGCAGATCGACTTGGGGAAGCCCTTGTAGTTCAGGGGCGCGGGGATGGCCTGCTGCACGTTGACGATGTAGTCGTGGCACAGGCGGTCGAGTTCCTCGGTGGTGACACCGGGCTTGACGTGTTCTTCGATCATCTCCAGGACTTCGGCGGCCAGGCGGCCGGCGACGCGCATCTTTTCGATGTCTTCGGCGGTTTTGATAGTGACGGTCATTGCAGGCTCTCTACGGCGCGCGCAGGCGCAAATGAAACGGGAAAGGCGTGATTCTAACAGAGCGAGGCGGCGGGCTGGGGCCTGGGCTGCGGGGCATTGCCTACTATTTATGTTGATTGCATCGGTCGCTGCGTGAGCAGGGCGGGTGCAACCCTCGGGTGTCGTCTGTTTTTTCGGTTTCGCTCGGCTCACTTGTGTGGTATAAAATGCGCCGCTTTCGGGGATAGCCCCGTCTGCTCAAACCCACACACGTGTCGACACGATGGCCTGGGTGCCCCTGACTTCGGTTTCGGGGTTGGTCATTGGGATACGTGGAGGCCCAACCCGACTTATCAAGGAACTATCATGTCCCAAGTCAACATGCGCGATATGCTGAAGGCCGGTGTGCACTTCGGTCACCAAACCCGTTACTGGAATCCGAAAATGGGCAAGTACATTTTCGGCGCGCGCAACAAGATCCACATCATCAACCTTGAAAAAACCCTGCCGATGTTTAACGAAGCACTGACCTTCGTAGAGCGCCTGGCCCAGGGCAAAAACAAGATTCTGTTCGTCGGCACCAAGCGTTCCGCTGGCAAGATCGTTGCTGAAGAAGCAGCACGTTGCGGTTCGCCGTACGTCGATCACCGCTGGTTGGGCGGCATGCTGACCAACTACAAGACCATCCGTGCTTCGATCAAGCGTCTGCGCGACCTGGAAACCCAGGCCGAAGATGGTACCTTCACCAAGCTGACCAAGAAAGAAGCGCTGATGCGCACCCGCGATCTGGAAAAACTGGACCGCAGCCTGGGTGGTATCAAGGACATGGGCGGCCTGCCTGATGCCCTGTTCGTGATCGACGTTGACCACGAGCGCATCGCTATCACCGAAGCCAACAAGCTGGGTATCCCGGTCATCGGCGTTGTCGATACCAACAGCAGCCCGGAAGGCGTTGACTACATCATCCCAGGCAACGATGACGCCATTCGCGCCATCCAGCTGTACATGGGTTCGATGGCTGACGCCGTTATCCGTGGTCGCAACAACGTTGCCGGCGGCACCGAAGTGTTCGCAGAAGAAGCAGCTGCACCGGCTGCCGAAGCCTGAGTAGCTGACGCTTAGCGTCGACTCGGCACGCAAAAAGGGGGCTTGGCCCCCTTTTTGCCACCTTGAAATCCTCTTGTCAGCGTCGCCGTTGCATCATTGCGAACTGCATGTGCTCTGGCAGTGGATTTCCAGAATTGAACGCCCGTCAGGTATCGGGTGGAATGGTTGAAAACCTATCCAAGAGGAATTTGAAATGGCAGCAATTACTGCAGCGCTGGTAAAAGAACTGCGCGAGCGTACCGGCGAAGGCATGATGGATTGCAAGAAAGCCCTGGAAAAGGCTGGCGGCGACATCGAAAAAGCCATTGACGACATGCGCGCTTCGGGTGCCATCAAGGCAGCCAAGAAAGCTGGCAACGTTGCCGCTGAAGGCGCCATCGCCATCAAGGCCGACGACAAGTCCGCTGTCCTGCTGGAAGTGAACTCGCAGACCGACTTCCTGGCCCTGCAAGACGACTTCAAGGCCTTCGTCGCCGAAAGCGTCGAGCAAGCCTTCGCTGAAAAACTGACCGACGCTGCGCCGCTGATCGCTGCGCGTGAAGCTGCTCGTGAAGCCCTGGTGGCCAAGGTTGGCGAAAACGTCAACATCCGTCGCCTGGTGCGCGTTGAAGGTGACGTTGTCGGTACCTACCTGCACGGCAACAAGATCGGTGTTGCAGTGGTCCTGAAGGGCGGCGACGTCCAACTGGCCAAAGAGATCGCCATGCACGTGGCGGCAAGCAACCCTGAGTTCCTGCTGCCGTCGGAAGTTTCGGCTGAAGCGATCGAGCGCGAAAAAGCCGTGTTCCTGCAGCTGAACGAAGAGAAGATCAAAGGCAAGCCTGAGAACATCGTCGAGAACATGGTCAAAGGCCGTATCTCGAAGTTCCTGGCCGAAGCCAGCCTGGTCGAGCAAGCCTTCGTCATGAACCCGGAAATCAAGGTCGGCGAACTGGCCAAGAAAGCCGGTGCCGAAATCGTTTCCTTCACCTACTTCAAGGTAGGCGAAGGCATCGAGAAGCCAGTCGACAACTTCGCTGAAGAAGTTGCTGCACAGCTGGCTGCTGCCAAGCAGTAAGACAGAGTCACCTCTGTCGCCCCAAAGAGGCTGCCCGCTCACGCGCGCAGCCTCTTTGTCAAAGCGGGGGCGGTTTACAACGCCGCCCTTTCGCTGGCGCAGTCGCTGCGCCACGCTACAGTTAGCAGGCTGAAAACAGCCCGCCCAGATTTTTTTTCAAAACGCCGCAGGAGAGATTCGCAATGGCTCAGCAGGGCAGTGGTTATCAAGCTCGCTATAAACGCATTCTACTCAAGCTTAGCGGCGAGGCCCTGATGGGCTCGGAAGAGTTCGGCATCGACCCCAAGGTGCTGGATCGCATGGCGCTGGAAGTCGGCCAGCTGGTCGGTATCGGTGTGCAGGTCGGCCTGGTGATCGGTGGCGGCAACCTGTTCCGTGGCGCGGCGCTCAGCGCAGCGGGCATGGACCGCGTTACCGGCGACCACATGGGCATGCTGGCCACGGTAATGAATGCGCTGGCCATGCGCGATGCGCTGGAGCGCGCCAACATCACCGCCATCGTCATGTCGGCGATCTCCATGGTAGGCGTGACCGATCACTATGATCGCCGCAAGGCCATGCGCCACCTGAACTCGAAAGAAGTGGTAATTTTCGCGGCCGGTACCGGCAACCCGTTCTTCACCACCGACTCCGCCGCCTGCCTGCGCGCCATCGAAATCGATGCCGACGTGGTATTGAAGGCAACCAAGGTCGATGGTGTATACACTGCAGACCCATTCAAAGACCCGCATGCCGAGAAGTTCGATCATCTTACCTACGATGAAGTGCTGGATCGCAAGCTGGGCGTGATGGACCTGACAGCTATCTGTCTGTGCCGAGACCACAAGATGCCGTTGCGCGTCTTCAACATGAACAAGCCTGGCGCCCTGCTGAACATCGTGCATGGTGGCGCTGAAGGGACCCTGATCGAGGAAGTTCAAAAATGATCAACGAAATCAAGAAAGACGCCCAAGCGCGTATGCAGAAATCCCTGGAGTCTCTGGCTTATGCGTTCGGCCAGATTCGTACCGGCAAGGCACACCCCAGCATCCTGGCAAGCGTGATGGTGCCTTACTACGGTACCGACACCCCGATCAGCGGCGTGGCCAACGTCACCGTGAAAGATTCGCGCACCCTGCAAGTCGTGGCGTTCGAGCGCAACATGCTCGCTGCCGTCGACAAGGCCATCCAGAGCGCCGGTTTGAATCTCAATCCGACCAACCTGGGTGAGCTGCTGCTGATCAGCATGCCAGCCCTGACCGAAGAAACCCGCAAGGGCTTCACCAAGCAGGCGCGCAGTGCAGCCGAAGACGCGCGCGTTGCTGTGCGCAACATTCGCCGCGATGCTCTGGGTGAGCTGAAGAAGCTGGTCAAGGACAAGGAAATCAGTGAAGACGAAGAGCGTCGCGCCATCGCTGATATCGACAAGCTGACCAAAGATACCGAGGCCCAGATCACCAAGGCCACCGAAGAGAAAGAAAAGGACCTGATGGCCGTTTAAGGGCCGGGACTTTTTTCAATGGAAAAGACCAAGCAGGGTGTGCCTCCATCGGTGCCGCGCCATGTCGCGATCATCATGGATGGAAATAATCGCTGGGCGAAGAAGCGCCTGTTGCCCGGCGTTGCCGGGCACAAGGCAGGCGTGGATGCGGTGCGCGCGGTCATCGAGGTGTGCGCCGAGGCCAAGGTCGAGGTCCTGACCCTGTTCGCGTTCTCCAGCGAGAACTGGCAGCGCCCGGCCGACGAGGTCGGTGCGCTGATGGAGCTGTTCTTCTCGGCGCTGCGTCGCGAGGCCAGGCGGCTCAACGAGAACAACATCAGCCTGCGCATCATCGGTGATCGCTCGCGCTTTCACCCTGAGTTGCAGGCTGCCATGCGCGAGGCCGAGGCGCTGACCGCAGGCAGCAATCGCTTCATCCTGCAGATCGCCGCCAACTACGGTGGTCAGTGGGATATCGCCCAGGCCGCCCAGCGCCTGGCGCGTGAAGTGCAGGCCGGGCATCTGCGCCCGGAAGACATCACCCCCGAGTTGCTGCAGCCGTGCCTGGCGACAGGCGATCTGCCGTTGCCCGACCTGTGCATCCGCACCGGTGGCGAGCACCGCATCAGCAACTTCCTGCTGTGGCAGCTGGCGTACGCCGAGCTGTATTTCTCCGACCTGTTCTGGCCGGACTTCAAACACGAGGCCATGCGCACTGCATTGGCCGATTTCGCTTCGCGCCAGCGCCGCTTCGGTAAAACCAGCGAGCAGGTCGAGGCTGGAGCCCGTGCTTAATGCTTAAACAACGCATCATCACTGCGCTGATTCTGTTGCCGATTGCCCTGTGCGGGTTTTTCCTGCTCGACGGGGCGAACTTTGCCTTGTTCATCGGCCTGGTGGTCACCCTTGGGGCCTGGGAATGGGCCCGCCTGGCCGGGCTGATCGCCCAGGGCCTGCGGGTTGCCTATGCCGTGGTGGTCGCCGGCCTGCTGATGCTGCTGCACCTGATGCCGGAGCTGGCACCCTGGGTGCTGGGCGTTTCGGTGCTGTGGTGGGCGCTGGCCACCTGGCTGGTGCTGACCTACCCGCGTACCAGCGAGCTGTGGGCCAGTGTGGCCTGCCGCCTGCTGATCGGCCTGCTGGTGCTGTTGCCGGCCTGGCAAGGCCTGGTGCTGATCAAGCACTGGCCCCTGGGCAACTGGCTGATCATGGCGGTGATGGTCCTGGTATGGGGTGCCGATATCGGCGCCTACTTCTCGGGCCGGGCCTTTGGCAAGCGCAAGCTGGCGCCGCAGGTCAGCCCCGGCAAGAGCTGGGAAGGTGTCTACGGTGGCCTGGCGCTGAGCCTGGTGATCACGGCGGTGGTGGGCGTGACCCGCGAGTGGAGCGCCGGCGAGCTGATCCTCGGTCTGTTCGGTGCCGCCGTCGTGGTACTGGTGTCGGTGGTCGGCGACCTGACCGAAAGCATGTTCAAGCGCCGTTCCGGGATCAAGGACAGCAGCAACCTGCTGCCGGGGCACGGTGGGGTACTGGATCGCATCGACAGCCTCACGGCTGCCATCCCGCTGTTTGCCGTGCTGCTGTGGGCCGCCAACTGGGGCGCGCTGTGAGCCGCCCGCAACGGATCACGGTGCTGGGCGCCACAGGTTCCATTGGCCTGAGCACACTGGACGTGATTGCCCGTCACCCCGAGCGCTACCAGGCCTATGCCCTGAGCGGCTATTCGCGCCTGGGCGAGCTGCTGGCCCTGTGCCTGCGCCATGCTCCGGTGTTTGCCGTGGTGCCGGGCGATGAGGCCGCGCAGCAGTTGCAGGCCGACCTGCGTGCTGCGGGGTCGAGTACCGAGGTACTGGTGGGCGAGCAGGGCCTGTGCCAGGTGGCGGCCGACCCGCAGGTGGATGCGGTGATGGCGGCCATCGTCGGTGCGGCGGGGTTGCGTCCGACCCTGGCCGCAGTGGAGGCGGGCAAGAAGGTGCTGCTGGCCAACAAGGAGGCGCTGGTGATGTCCGGCGCCCTGTTCATGCAGGCCGTGCAGCGCAGTGGTGCGGTACTGCTGCCGATCGACAGCGAGCACAACGCGATCTTCCAGTGCCTGCCCGGTGACTATGCCCGCGGCCTGGCCCAGGTGGGGGTGCGGCGCATCCTGCTGACCGCCTCCGGTGGTCCGTTTCGTGAAACGCCGCAGGCCGAGCTGGAGCACGTCACCCCGGAGCAGGCCTGTGCGCACCCGAACTGGTCCATGGGGCGCAAGATCTCCGTCGACTCGGCCAGCATGATGAACAAGGGCCTGGAGCTGATCGAGGCGTGCTGGCTGTTCGATGCCAAGCCTGCCCAGGTCGAGGTGGTGGTCCACCCGCAAAGCGTGATTCACTCGCTGGTCGACTACGTCGATGGTTCGGTGCTGGCACAGTTGGGCAACCCCGACATGCGCACGCCGATCGCCAACGCCCTGGCCTGGCCGCAGCGCATCGACTCGGGTGTGGCGCCGCTGGACCTGTTCGCCGTTGCCCGCCTGGATTTCCAGGCGCCGGACGAGCAGCGCTTTCCGTGTCTGCGTCTGGCGCGTGAAGCGGCGGACGCCGGCAACAGTGCCCCTGCGATGCTCAATGCGGCCAATGAAGTGGCCGTCGAGGCATTTCTTCAGCGGCGCATCCGCTTCCCGCAGATCCCGAGTATCATCGAGCACGTGCTCAACCAGGAAGCGGTCGTTGCCGTGCCGACGCTGGAGGCGGTGTTTGCAGCCGACCAGCGTGCACGCAGCCTGGCCGGGCACTGGTTGGATCGTCACGGGGTCTGAGGTGCGACGTCGCCACGGGTTGCGCCCGCTCCCGCTGAACGCTATTCGGAGAAAGACATGAGTGCGCTCTACATGATTATCGGCACCCTGGTCGCATTGGGCGTGCTGGTCACCTTTCACGAGTTCGGTCACTTCTGGGTGGCGCGGCGCTGCGGCGTCAAGGTTTTGCGGTTTTCCGTAGGGTTCGGCATGCCGCTGGTACGCTGGCATGACCGCCATGGCACCGAGTTCGTGGTGGCCGCCATTCCCCTGGGCGGCTACGTGAAGATGCTCGACGAGCGCGAAGGCGAAGTGCCTGCCGACCAGCTGGAGCAGTCATTCAACCGCAAGAGCGTGCGCCAGCGCATCGCTATCGTCGCGGCCGGCCCCATTGCCAACTTTCTGCTGGCCATCGTGTTCTTCTGGGCACTGGCCATGCTTGGCAGCCAGCAGGCGCGGCCGGTCATCGGCGCGGTCGAGGCTGGCAGCCTGGCGGCCGCCGCAGGCCTTAGCGCCGGCCAGGAGATTGTC
This sequence comes from Pseudomonas sp. 8209, assembly GCF_028682105.1. Taxonomy (NCBI): domain Bacteria; kingdom Pseudomonadati; phylum Pseudomonadota; class Gammaproteobacteria; order Pseudomonadales; family Pseudomonadaceae; genus Pseudomonas; species Pseudomonas sp. 8209. Next base: position 366,011 of record NZ_JANIAH010000002.1, on the reverse strand, counting down.
GCGGTCGACGGCAAGCCGACCAACGGCTGGGCAGCGGTCAACCTGCAGCTGGTGCGCCGGCTGGGTGAAAGCGGTGCGCTGCAGGTCAGCGTGCGTGAAGAGGGTGCCAGCACCGACAGCAGCCATGTGCTCAAGCTCGATGCCTGGCTCAAGGGTGCCGACGAGCCCGACCCGATCCGCTCCCTGGGCATCCGCCCATGGCGCCCGGCGCTGGTGCCGGTGCTGGCCGAACTTGATCCCAAGGGGCCGGCCCAGGCCGCCGGTCTGAAAACCGGCGACCGCCTGCTGGCACTCGACGGCAAGGCGCTTGACGATTGGCAGCAGGTGGTGGACACCGTGCGCGGCCGTGCCGGCAGCCGCATCGTGCTGAGCGTGGCGCGTGACGGGGCGACGCTGGAGTTGCCGGTAACCCTCGCCAGCCGTGGCGAAGGCCAGAATGCCAGTGGTTACCTGGGGGCGGGCGTGGCGCCGGTGGAGTGGCCTGCGGCCATGTTGCGCGAGGTCAGTTATGGCCCGCTGCAGGGCCTGGGCGAGGGTGTTTCGCGCACCTGGAACATGAGCGTGCTGACCCTCGATTCGCTGAAGAAAATGCTGTTCGGCGAGCTCTCGGTAAAAAACTTGAGCGGACCGATAACCATTGCTAAAGTGGCGGGCGCTTCGGCCCAGTCCGGCGTTGGGGATTTCCTGAATTTCCTCGCCTACCTGAGCATTAGCCTGGGGGTTCTTAATTTGCTGCCCATTCCTGTACTGGATGGGGGGCATTTGCTGTTTTACCTGATCGAATGGGCGCGTGGTCGTCCGCTTTCGGATCGGGTGCAAGGTTGGGGGGTCCAGATCGGTATCAGTTTGGTAGTCGGGGTGATGTTGCTTGCCCTGATCAACGATTTGGGTCGACTGTAACGCTTCGCTCAATTGCGAACCTGCCGCGTCCCGCGGTGGGTCGTTTATTGCCAGTTGGAATAAGAAAGGACTTCATGAAACGTCTGCTGCTAACTGCGGTTCTCGCCGTACTGATGATCGCTGAAGTTCACGCCGAGTCCTTCACCATCTCCGATATTCGTGTCAATGGTCTGCAGCGGGTTTCCGCGGGCAGCGTGTTCGGCGCCTTGCCATTGAACGTTGGGGACGAGGCCGATGATCGGCGCCTGGTGGATTCCACCCGTGCGCTGTTCAAGACCGGCTTCTTCCAGGACATCCAACTGGGTCGCGACGGCAACGTCCTGATCATCACCGTGGTCGAGCGTCCTTCCGTCTCGAGCATCGAGATCGAAGGCAACAAGGCCATCAGCACCGAAGACCTGATGAAGGGTCTGAAGCAGTCGGGTCTGGCCGAAGGTGAAATCTTCCAGCGTGCCACCCTCGAAGGTGTGCGCAACGAGCTGCAGCGCCAGTACGTGGCCCAGGGCCGCTACTCGGCCGAGGTCGACGCCGAGGTGGTGCCGCAGCCGCGCAACCGCGTAGGTCTGAAAATCAAGATCAACGAAGGCACCGTCGCTGCCATCCAGCACATCAACGTGGTGGGCAACACCAAGTTCAGCGACGACGAGCTGGCCAGCCTGTTCGAACTCAAGACCACCAACTGGCTGTCGTTCTTCAAGAACGACGACAAGTATGCCCGCGAAAAACTGTCCGGCGACCTCGAGCGCCTGCGCTCCTACTACCTGGACCGCGGCTACATCAACATGGACATCGCCTCCACCCAGGTGTCGATCACCCCGGACAAGAAGCACGTCTACATCACCGTGAACGTCAACGAGGGCGAGAAGTACACCGTTCGTGACGTCAAGCTGTCCGGCGACCTGAAGGTGCCGGAAGACCAGGTCAAGGCACTGATGCTGGTGCAACCTGGCCAGGTGTTCTCGCGCAAGGTGATGACCACCACCTCCGAGCTGATCACCCGCCGCCTGGGCAACGAAGGCTATACCTTCGCCAACGTCAACGGCGTGCCGCAGCCTCACGATGACGACCACACCGTCGACATCACCTTCGTCGTCGACCCGGGCAAGCGTGCCTACGTCAACCGCATCAACTTCCGTGGCAACACCAAGTCCGAGGACGAAGTGCTGCGCCGCGAGATGCGCCAGATGGAAGGTGGCTGGGCATCGACCTACCTGATCGACCAGTCCAAGACCCGCCTCGAGCGCCTGGGCTTCTTCAAGGAAGCCAACGTCGAGACCCCGGCCGTACCGGGCACCGACGACCAGGTCGACGTGAACTACAGCGTCGAAGAGCAGGCATCGGGTTCGATCACCGCCAGCGTCGGTTTCGCGCAGAGCGCCGGCCTGATCCTGGGTGGTTCGATCAGCCAGAACAACTTCCTGGGTACCGGTAACAAGGTCTCCATCGGCCTGACCCGTTCCGAATACCAGAGCCGCTACAACTTCGGCTTCGTGGACCCCTACTGGACTGCCGATGGCGTGAGCCTTGGCTACAACGCCTTCTACCGCACCACCGACTACGACGACCTCGACGTCGACGTGGCCAGCTATGCGGTGGACAGCCTGGGTGCGGGCGTCAGCGTCGGCTACCCGATCAGCGAGACTTCGCGCCTGACCTTCGGCCTCACCGCCCAGCAGGACAAGATCAAGACCGGTCGCTACACCGTTGACGAGATCTTCGACTTCGTCAAAAAGGAAGGCGACAACTACCTGAACTTCAAGGCATCGGCCGGCTGGTCGGAGTCCACCCTGAACAAGGGCGTGCTGGCTACCCGTGGTCACTCCCAGAGCCTGGTGCTCGAGGCGACCACCCCGGGCAGCGACCTGTCGTTCTTCAAGCTTGACTACCGTGGCCAGCTGTTCAAGCCGATCAACAACGACTACACCCTGCGTCTGCACACCGAGCTGGGCTACGGCGACGGCTTCGGCGGCACCTCGGGCCTGCCGTTCTACGAGAACTACTACGCCGGTGGCTTCAACTCCGTGCGTGGCTTCAAGGACAGCAGCCTGGGCCCGCGCAGTACCCCGAGTAAAGGCAACAACCCTGGCACTGCGCGCGACCCGGACCAGGATCCACTGCCGTTCGGCGGCAACGTGCTGGTGCAGGGCGGCGTGGAACTGCTGTTCCCACTGCCGTTCGTCAAGGACCAGCGTTCGCTGCGCACCTCGGTTTTCTGGGACGTGGGTAACGTGTTCGACACCAACTGCGGCTCCAAGCCGGATTGCGAGAAGGTCGGCCTCAGCGGCCTGGCCAGCTCGGTCGGCCTGGGCGTGACCTGGATTACTGCACTGGGCCCGTTGAGCTTCAGCCTGGCGATGCCGGTCAAGAAGCCGGACGATGCCGATACCCAGGTGTTCCAATTCTCTCTGGGCCAGACCTTCTAAGGGTCTGCCCCGCGTAAACGACAACGGATTCTGTAGGAGTGCATCGTGCGTAAGTTGACTCAACTGGCTGTACTGGCTGCGACCCTGATCGCGACCCCGGCATTTGCCGAGATGAAAATTGCCGTCCTGAACTATCAGATGGCGCTGCTGGAATCGGACGCGGCCAAGAAGTACGCGGTCGATGCGGAGAAGAAATTCGGCCCGCAACTGACCAAGCTGAAAAACCTGGAAAGCAGCGCCAAGGGCATCCAGGACCGTCTGGTCAAGGGTGGCGACAAGATGGCCCAGGGCGAGCGCGAGCGTCTGGAGCTTGAATTCAAGCAAAAGGCCCGTGACTTCCAGTTCCAGTCCAAGGAGCTGAACGAAGCCAAGGCCGTTGCCGACCGCGAGATGCTCAAGCAGCTCAAGCCCAAGCTCGACGGCGCAGTGGAGGAAGTGATCAAGAAGGGTGCTTTCGACCTGGTACTCGAGCGTGGCGCGGTCATTGATGTCAAGCCTCAGTACGACATCACCCGCCAGGTCATCGAGCGCATGAACCAGTCCCGTTGAACATGACTGCGACCATGAAACTCGGCCAGCTGGCCGAGTTCCTCGGGGCCACCCTCAGTGGCCCGGCGGAGCTCGACATCACTGGCCTTGCGACCCTGCACGAGGCTGGCCCGGGACAATTGAGCTTCCTGGCCAACCCGCAGTACCGCAAATTCCTGCCTGAGAGCAAGGCCGCTGCGGTCCTGCTCAAGGCTGCCGATGCCGAGGGCTTTGCCGGTCACGCGCTGATCGTTGCAGACCCCTACCTGGCTTACGCACGTGTTTCCCACCTGTTCGATCCAAAGCCCAGGGCTGTGGCGGGAGTTCATCCCAGCGCCGTGGTGGCTGCAGACGCACAGGTCGATGCCAGCGCCAGCATCGGTGCCTGTGCAGTGATCGAAAGCGGGGCGCAGATCGGCCCTGGCGTGACCATCGGTGCCCACTGCTTCATCGGCGCGCGCAGCGTGATCGGCGAAGGCGGCTGGCTGGCCCCGCGTGTCACGCTGTACCACGATGTGCATATCGGCAAGCGTGTGGTGATCCAGTCCGGCGCCGTGCTGGGGGGTGAAGGTTTCGGTTTCGCCAATGAAAAGGGCGTATGGCAGAAGATTGCCCAGATCGGCGGCGTGAGCATCGGCGACGATGTCGAGATCGGCGTGAACACCGCCATCGACCGCGGTGCACTGGCCGATACCCGTATCGGCAATGGCGTGAAACTCGACAACCAGATCCAGATCGCCCATAACGTACAGGTCGGCGACCACACGGCAATGGCCGCGTGTGTCGGTATTTCCGGCAGCACCAAGATCGGCAAGCATTGCACCATCGCCGGCGGTGTCGGCATGGTCGGGCATATTGATGTGTGTGATGGGGTGTTCGTCTCCGGGATGACCATGGTCACCCGTTCCATCACCGAGCCAGGTGCCTATTCGTCCGGTACGGCCATGCAGCCGCTGGGTGAGTGGCGCAAGAGTGCCGCGCGCATTCGCCAGCTGGATGAGATGGCCAAACGTCTTCAACAAGTGGAAAAGCGACTCGAGGCCGTGACCTCGGGCGACAAAGCTTCATCAGAAGGCTGATACCATTTCCTGATCAAGAGCGCCCAGCCGCTAGACTGCGCTCCTTGATTTGCTAAAGGAGCGCCGCTTGAACGTGCGCGCTCCCTATCTTTACTACAGGCTTCCCCCCGAAATGATGGACATCAACGAGATTCGCGAATATTTGCCTCACCGTTACCCGTTCCTGCTGGTGGACCGGGTGGTGGACTTGGACGTAGAGGCCCAGCGCATTCGTGCCTACAAGAATGTCAGCATCAACGAGCCTTTCTTCAACGGTCACTTCCCGGCGCACCCGATCATGCCCGGCGTGCTGATCATCGAAGCGATGGCCCAGGCAGCCGGCATCCTCGGTTTCAAGATGCTGGACGTCAAACCCGCGGACGGTACCCTGTACTACTTCGTCGGTTCCGACAAGTTGCGCTTTCGCCAGCCGGTGCTGCCGGGTGATCAACTGATCCTCGAAGCCAAGTTCATCAGCTGCAAGCGCCAGATCTGGAAGTTCGAGTGCCAGGCGTCGGTGGACGGCAAGCCGGTATGCTCGGCCGAGATCATCTGCGCGGAACGCAAACTATGAGTTTGATTGACCCTCGGGCAATCATCGATCCATCGGCAAAGATTGCCGACGGCGTCGAGGTCGGCCCATGGTCGATCGTCGGTGCCGGGGTCGAGATCGGGGAAGGGACCGTGATTGGTCCGCATGTGATTCTCAAAGGGCCGACCCGCATCGGCAAGCACAACCGCATCTACCAGTTCGCCTCTGTCGGCGAAGACACCCCTGACCTCAAGTACAAGGGTGAACCGACGCGCCTGGTGATCGGCGACCACAATGTGATCCGCGAAGGCGTGACCATTCACCGTGGCACCGTGCAGGACCGTAGCGAAACCACCCTGGGTGATCACAACCTGGTCATGGCCTATGCCCATATCGGGCACGACAGCGTGATCGGCAACCACTGCATCCTGGTCAACAACACCGCGCTGGCCGGGCATGTGCATGTGGGCGACTGGGCGATACTGTCCGGGTTTACCCTGGTGCACCAGTTCTGCCATATCGGCGCCCACAGCTTTTCCGGCATGGGTACCGCCATCGGCAAGGATGTGCCGGCCTTCGTCACCGTGTTTGGCAACCCGGCCGAGGCGCGCAGCATGAACTTCGAAGGCATGCGCCGTCGCGGTTTCAGCGATGAGGCTATCCATGCCCTGCGCCGCGCCTACAAGGTGGTGTATCGCCAGAACCTGACGGTCGACCAGGCCATCGCCGAACTGGCCGAGCCCGCCCAGCAGTTCCCCGAGGTCGACCTGTTCGTCAAGTCGATCCAGAACTCCGCCCGCGGCATCACCCGCTGACATGGCGCAACTCTGTGTAGCGCTGGTGGCAGGCGAAGCCAGCGGCGATATTCTTGGCGCCGGCCTGATGCGTGCACTCAAGGCCCGCCATCCGCAGGTACGCTTTATCGGCGTCGGCGGCCCATTGATGGAAGCCGAGGGGCTGAGTTCCTACTTTCCCATGGAGCGCCTGGCCGTCATGGGCCTGGTCGAAGTGCTGGGTCGCCTGCGCGAGCTGCTCAAGCGCCGCAAGCTGCTGATCCAGACGCTGATCGAGCAGAAACCGGACGTGTTCATCGGTATCGATGCGCCCGACTTCACCCTCAACATCGAACTGAAACTGCGCCAGGCCGGCATCAAGACCGTGCACTACGTCAGCCCTTCGGTATGGGCCTGGCGGCAGAAGCGTGTGCTGAAGATCCGCGAAGGCTGCGACCTGATGCTCACGCTGTTTCCGTTCGAGGCGCGGTTCTATGAAGAGCAGGGCGTGCCGGTGCGTTTCGTCGGCCACCCGCTGGCCGATACCATCCCGCTGCAGGCCGACCGCACTGCAGCGCGTGAAGCGCTGGGCCTGCCCGACGGCCCCTTGGTGGCGCTGATGCCAGGCAGCCGTGGCGGCGAAGTAGGGCGCCTGGGTGCACTGTTTCTGGATACCGCACAGCGGCTTCGCGAGCTGGTGCCGGGGGTGCGCTTCGTCTCGCCCTGCGCCAATCCGGTGCGCCGTGCCCAGCTCGAACAGATGCTCGAAGGCCGCGACCTGCCACTGACCCTGCTCGACGGCCAGTCGCACCAGGCCCTGGCGGCCTGCGATGCGGTATTGATCGCCTCGGGCACCGCTACCCTGGAGGCGCTGTTGTTCAAGCGACCCATGGTGGTGGCGTACCGCGTGGCCCCGGTGACCTACTGGATTCTCAAGCGCCTGGTCAAAAGCCCTTATGTATCGCTGCCCAACCTGCTGGCCCAGCGCCTGCTGGTGCCCGAACTGCTGCAGGAGGCCGCCACCAGCGAGGCCCTGGCGCAGACCCTGGCACCACTGGTGAGCGTTGGCGAGCAGCAGACCGAGAGCTTCGATCAGATTCACCGTACCCTGCGCCGCGATGCCTCCAACCAGGCAGCCGACGCGGTACTGGCCTTGCTGGAACATCGATAAATGCAAATCGGACTGGATTTCAACCTGGTCGAAGACCTGGTCGCCGGGGTTGACGAAGTCGGCCGCGGCCCGCTGTGTGGCGCGGTGGTGACCGCTGCCGTGATCCTCGACCCGAGCCGGCCGATCCTGGGCCTGAACGATTCGAAAAAACTCACCGAGGCGCGCCGCGAAAAGCTCTTCGACGAGATCTGCGAGAAGGCCCTGAGCTTTCACATCGCCCGCGCCGAGGTCGACGAGATCGACCAGCTGAACATTCTGCATGCCACCATGCTGGCCATGCAGCGCGCGGTCGAAGGCCTGCACATCACGCCCAAGCTGGCACTGATCGACGGCAACCGTTGCCCCAAGCTCAACGTGCCATCGGCGCCGGTGGTCAAGGGTGACAGCCAGGTGCCGGCCATCGCTGCGGCCTCTATCCTGGCCAAGGTGACCCGTGACCGGGAAATGGCTGCCTTCGAGCTGATCTACCCTGGCTACGGCATCGGCGGGCACAAGGGCTACCCGACCCCGCTGCACCTTGAAGCCCTGGCCCGGCTTGGCCCCACGCCGATTCACCGGCGCTCGTTCGCCCCGGTAAGGGCTGCATTCGAGGCCCGTGGCCTGCAGGCCAACTGCCTGTTGCCGGTGTAGAGGCAACCCCCGTTCAGCCTGACCACTCCCGCGCAGGCTGTAGTTTTGATCGAGGCCCGGTACAATCCGGGCCTTGTTGTTTTGTGCTGCTATAGGATCATCATGTCGGCTTCTTTCGTTCATCTTCGCCTGCACACCGAATTCTCGCTGGTCGATGGCCTGGTGCGGATCAAGCCGCTGGTCAAGGCCCTGGCCGGGATGAACATGCCGGCGGTGGCCGTCACCGACCAGAGCAACATGTGCTCGCTGGTCAAGTTCTACAAGACCGCCATGGGCAGCGGGATCAAGCCGATCTGTGGGGCCGACCTGTGGCTGTCCAACGCCGACCCCGACCTGCCGCTGTCGCGCATCTGCCTGTTGGCGATGAACGCCAAGGGCTACCGCAACCTCACCGAGCTGATCTCCCGTGGCTGGATGGACGGCCAGCGCAATGGCGTGGTGGTCATCGAGCGCGAGTGGATCGCCCCGGCCAGCGAGGGCCTGATCGCCTTGTCGGCGGCCAGGGAAGGCGATATCGGCATGGCACTGCTGGGCAACAACCCGCAGGAAGCCGAGGCCCTGCTGCGCGACTGGATGGCGATGTTCCCCGATCGCTTCTATGTCGAGGTGCAGCGCACCAACCGCAGCGGCGACGAAGAGTATTTGCACGCCGCCGTGGCCCTTGCCGACCGCCTGGGCGCGCCGCTGGTGGCCACCAACGACGTGCGCTTCATCAAGCAGACCGACTACGACGCCCACGAAACCCGGGTGTGCATCGGCGAAGGCCGTGCCCTGGACGATCCGCGGCGTTCGCGCAACTACAGCGACCAGCAGTACCTGAAAAGCCCGGAAGAAATGGCCGAGCTGTTCAGCGACCTGCCCGACGCCCTGGCCAACACGGTCGAGATCGCCAAGCGCTGCAACATCGAGGTGCAGCTGGGCAAGCACTTCCTGCCCGACTTCCCCACGCCCAACGGCATGGGCATCGACGAATACCTGCGCCATGTGTCCCATGAAGGCCTGGAAGAGCGCCTGGCGGTGCTCTGGCCCAAGGACACCACGCCCAACTATGAAGAGAAGCGCCAGGTCTACCTCGACCGGCTGAAGTTCGAGCTGGACATCATCATCCAGATGGGCTTTCCCGGTTACTTCCTGATCGTTATGGACTTCATCAAGTGGGCCAAGAACAACGGCGTGCCGGTAGGTCCGGGCCGGGGGTCGGGTGCCGGCTCGCTGGTGGCCTACGTGCTGAAGATCACCGACCTCGACCCGCTGGCCTACGACCTGCTGTTCGAACGTTTCCTCAACCCTGAACGGGTCTCGATGCCCGACTTCGACGTCGACTTCTGCATGGACGGTCGCGACCGCGTGATCGAGTATGTGGCCGATGCCTACGGGCGCAATGCGGTGAGCCAGATCATCACCTTCGGCACCATGGCGGCCAAGGCGGTGGTGCGTGACGTGGCGCGGGTGCAGGGCAAGTCCTACGGCCTGGCCGACCGCCTGTCGAAGATGATTCCGTTCGAAGTCGGCATGACCCTGGAGAAGGCCTACGAGCAGGAGGAAATGCTGCGCGACTTCCTCAAGACCGACGAGGATGCCAAGGAAATCTGGGACATGGCCCTCAAGCTCGAGGGCGTTACCCGGGGCACCGGCAAGCACGCCGGTGGCGTGGTCATCGCGCCGACCAAACTCACCGACTTCTCGCCGATTGCCTGTGACGAAGAGGGCGGCGGCCTGGTAACCCAGTTCGACAAGGATGACGTGGAGGCGGCCGGCCTGGTGAAGTTCGACTTCCTTGGCCTGCGTACCCTGACCATCATCAAGTGGGCAATGGAGACGATCAACCGCGAGCAGGCCAAGGCCGGCCTGCCGGACCTGAACATCGACTTCATCCCGCTGGACGACAAGAAAACCTACGACCTGCTGCAGAAGGCCGAGACCACTGCGGTATTCCAGCTCGAGTCGCGCGGCATGAAGGAGCTGATCAAGAAGCTCAAGCCCGACTGCCTGGAAGACCTTATCGCACTGGTGGCACTGTTCCGCCCGGGCCCACTGCAATCGGGCATGGTGGACGACTTCATCAACCGCAAGCACGGCCGCGCCGAGCTGGCCTACCCGCACTCCGACTACCAGTACGAAGGCCTCAAGCCGGTACTGGCGCCGACCTACGGCATCATCCTGTACCAGGAACAGGTGATGCAGATCGCCCAGGTGATGGCCGGCTACACCCTTGGCGGTGCGGACATGCTGCGCCGGGCGATGGGCAAGAAGAAGCCCGAGGAAATGGCCAAGCAGCGTGGCGGTTTCATCGAAGGCTGCGCCACCAACAACATCGACCCGGACCTGGCGGGCAACATCTTCGACCTGGTGGAAAAATTCGCCGGTTACGGTTTCAACAAGTCCCACTCCGCCGCCTACGGCCTGGTGTCGTACCAGACCGCCTGGCTCAAGACCCATCACCCGGCCGCGTTCATGGCTGCGGTACTGTCGGCGGATATGCACAACACCGACAAGGTGGTGACCCTGATCGAGGAAGTGCGCAGCATGAAGCTGCGCCTCGATGCACCGGATGTGAACACCTCCGACTTCAAGTTCACGGTCAACGACGACGGCCGCATCGTGTATGGCCTGGGCGCGATCAAGGGCGTGGGCGAGGGCCCTGTCGACGCGATCGTCGAGGCGCGCAGCAGCGGGCCGTTCAAGGACCTGTTCGACTTCTGCGAGCGGGTCGACCTCAAGCGCATCAACAAGCGCACCCTCGATGCATTGATCCGCAGCGGTGCGCTGGACCGCCTGGGGCCGTTCTTCCACGACGAAATCAAGGCCTACCAGGCCAACATCGACCGTAATCGCGCGGTGCTGCTGGGGGCGATGGAAGAGGCGATCAAGTCGGCCGAACAGACCGCACGCACCCACGACAGCGGGCACTCGGACCTGTTCGGCGGGTTGTTCGTGGAGGCCGACGCCGACGTCTATGCCAACCACCGCAACGCCCGCGAGCTGACCCTCAAGGAACGCCTGCGCGGCGAGAAGGACACCCTGGGCCTGTACCTGACCGGCCACCCGATCGACGAGTACGAAGGCGAGATCCGCCGTTTCGCCCGTCAGCGCATCATCGACCTCAAGCCGGCCCGCGATACCCAGACCGTGGCCGGCATGATCATTGCGCTGCGCGTGATGAAGAACAAGAAGGGCGACAAGATGGGCTTCGTGACCCTCGACGACCGCTCCGGGCGCATCGAGGCGTCGCTGTTTGCCGATGCGTTCATGGCCGCGCAGCCGTTGCTGCAGACCGACGCGATGGTGGTGGTCGAAGGGGAGGTCAGCAATGACGACTTCTCCGGTGGCCTGCGCCTGCGGGTCAAGCGTGTGATGAGCATGGAAGATGCACGTACCAACCTGGCCGAAAGCCTGCGCCTGAAGATCCATGCCGACGCCCTCAAGGGCGACCGCCTGGCGTGGCTGGGCGAGCTGTTCAAGCGCCATCGCGGCGCGTGCCCGATCAGCATGGAATACACCGGCAACGATGCGCGCGCCCTGCTGCAGTTTGGCGAAGGTTGGCGCATCGACCCCGCGGACGGACTGATTCAGGCCCTGCGTGACCAGTTCGGGCGTGAGAACGTCTTCCTGCAATATCGATGAATTGATGAATTTTTAATCTCGACCTGAATGCGCCTGATCCCTTAAGGTAGGGCGCCAAACGGATCAACCGGCCGGCCGCCTGGCCGTCGACCCAAGACGGATGCCTATGAACCCGAATTTTCTGGATTTCGAACAGCCGATTGCTGACCTGCAAGCCAAGATCGAAGAGCTGCGCCTGGTCGGCAATGACAACTCGCTGAACATCGGCGATGAAATCGCCCGTCTGCAAGACAAGAGCAGCACGCTGACCGAGAGCATTTTCGGCAACCTGACCAGCTGGCAGATCGCGCGCCTGGCGCGTCACCCGCGTCGTCCGTACACCCTGGACTACATCGACCACATCTTCACCGAGTTCGACGAGCTGCATGGCGACCGCCACTTCTCCGACGACGCCGCGATCGTTGGTGGCATCGCCCGCCTGGACGACCAGCCGGTGATGGTGATCGGTCATCAGAAAGGCCGTGAAGTGCGCGAGAAGGTACGCCGCAACTTCGGCATGCCACGCCCTGAAGGCTACCGCAAGGCGTGCCGCCTGATGGAAATGGCCGAACGCTTCAAGATGCCGATCCTGACCTTCATCGACACCCCGGGCGCCTACCCCGGCATCGACGCCGAAGAGCGCAACCAGAGCGAAGCGATTGCCTGGAACCTGCGCGTGATGGCTCGCCTGAAAACGCCGATCATCGCCACCGTGATCGGCGAAGGCGGTTCGGGCGGTGCACTGGCCATCGGCGTTTGCGACCAGCTGAACATGCTGCAGTACTCCACCTACGCGGTGATTTCGCCGGAAGGCTGCGCCTCGATCCTGTGGAAGACTGCCGAGAAGGCTGCTGACGCAGCCGAAGCGATGGGCATCACGGCCGAGCGCCTCAAGGGCCTGGGTATCGTCGACAAGGTGATCGGCGAACCACTGGGCGGCGCACACCGTGACCCGGCGGCGGCCTCGGCCAACATCCGCGCTTCGCTGATCGAGCAGTTGGACATGCTCAAGGCGTTCGACAACGACGCGCTGCTCAAGCGCCGTTATGATCGCCTGATGAGCTACGGGCTCTGATCTGAACTCATCGGTGGCCCTTTCGCTTCTGTAGGAGCCGGCTTTGCCGGCGAAGGGCCACCGATGATCGACCTGCGCAACACCCTGTCCCCCTGGCACCAAGCTACCGGCTGGTGCGTCGCCCTCTCTGGCGGCCTCGACTCCACCGTCCTGCTGCACCTGCTGGCCCAACAGCCGACTGCGCCCCTTCGTGCCCTCCATGTCCACCACGGTCTGCAAGCCGCTGCCGATGCGTGGCCGGCCCACTGCCAGCGCCTGTGCGACAGCCTGGGCGTACCGCTGGACATCATCCATGTGCACGTCGCCCCTGGCGCCAGCCTGGAGCAGGGCGCCCGGGACGCGCGCTATGCAGCCTTCGCCCAGGCCCTACGCCCGGGCGAACTGCTGCTGACCGGCCAGCACCGCGACGACCAGGCCGAGACGCTGCTGTTTCGGCTGTTGCGCGGGGCCGGCCTGCGTGGCCTGTCGGGGATGCCGGCGCAGCGGGCGCTGGGGCAGGGCAGCCTGCTGCGACCCTTGCTGGATACCCCGCGTGATGAACTGCTGGCCTACGCCACCGCGCATGGCCTGCACTGGATAGAAGACCCCAGCAACGATGACACCCAGTTCTCGCGCAACTACCTGCGCCACCAGGTGCTGCCGGCGCTGACCCGACGCTGGCCCCAGGCGGCGCGCAGCCTGGCGCGCAGCGCCGCGCACCTGGCCGAGGCGCAGGGCCTGCTCGATGAAGTGGCGCAGCAGGACCTCGCACAAGCCTCGACCCCTGATTCCTTCGCCTGGTTGGGCTGCCCGTCGCTGGATCTGGAGGTGCTGCGCCAACTGTCCCCGGCACGCCAGCGCAACGCCCTGCAGTACTGGCTGGCGGCGCGCACGCGCCTGCCGGACACCCGCCACTGGTCGGGTTGGGAAGACGTGCGCGATGCCGGCGGCGAAGGGCGTCCTGTATGGCGCCTGGCTGATGGCGAGCTGCACCGCAGTGGCCTGCGCATCTACTGGCTGGATGCGCACTGGCTCACGCCGCCGGCGCAGCCGGTGTCTTGGCTCGACCCGCGCCAGCCGCTTGCACTGCCCGGCAATGGCCAGTTGACACTCAGCGGCAGGTTGCCGCAGGGCCCGCTGCAGGTGCGCTATCGGCAGGGCGGCGAGAGGATGGCGGTCGAGGGCCGGGGCCATCGCGACCTCAAGCGGTTGCTCAACGAGCGCCAGCTACCCTTGTTCGCCCGCCAGCGCGTGCCGCTGCTGTACCGCGACGGGCAGTTGCTGGCGGTGGCCAACCTGCCGGGGCTGGGGCTTGCCGACGGGCAACTGCACTGGTGCGTACCGACAAGCGCGCAAGGTTTGAGATGAAAGGGACATTCCGGTAGACTACGCTCCCTTCTTGATACAACTTCTGTGACTTCATCTGAATCACGGCAGTTGCCGATTACCAAGCAGTTTTTTGCTGGGCGATTCTAAAAATGTTTAGCGAGCTCCTTACCGGGTTTTCAACCCCCGGTCTGACCAGGCGCGGCAGTTTTTTAAGATGCACTGTGATTGACGCAGGTGATCGGGGGCTTCGGCCTTCCTTCGCTTTCCCCGGCGGCACTGACCGCTTTAACGCAGACTTCTAGGGTTTTTCATGACGCGCTACATATTCGTCACGGGCGGTGTTGTTTCTTCATTGGGGAAAGGCATTGCCTCGGCTTCATTGGCGGCCATCCTGGAGGCGCGGGGGCTCAAGGTCACCATGCTCAAGCTGGACCCGTACATCAACGTCGACCCGGGCACCATGAGCCCGTTCCAGCACGGTGAAGTGTTCGTCACCCACGACGGCGCCGAGACCGACCTGGACCTGGGCCACTACGAGCGGTTCATCCGCACGACCATGACCCAGAACAACAACTTCACCACCGGCCGCGTGTACGAGCACGTGCTGCGCAAGGAGCGCCGTGGTGACTACCTGGGTGCCACCATCCAGGTGATCCCGCACATCACCGACGAAATCAAGCGCCGCATCATCAAGGGCGCCGGCGATGCCGACGTGGCCATGGTCGAGATCGGCGGTACCGTGGGTGACATCGAGTCGCAACCGTTCCTCGAGGCCATCCGCCAGCTGCGCTTCGAAGTGGGCGCCAAGCGCGCGATGCTGATGCACCTGACCCTGGTGCCGTACATCGCCACCGCCGGCGAGACCAAGACCAAGCCTACCCAGCACTCGGTCAAGGAGCTGCGCTCCATCGGCCTGCAGCCGGACGTGCTGGTGTGCCGTTCCGATCACCCGATCGACAGCTCGTCGCGCCGCAAGATCGCGCAGTTCACCAACGTTGAAGAACGTGCGGTGATCGCGCTGGAAGACGCCGACACCATCTACAAGATCCCGGGCATCCTGCACTCCCAGGGCCTGGACGACTTCGTCGTCGAGCGTTTCGGCCTGCAGTGCGGCAGCGCCGACCTGTCCGAGTGGGACGCGGTGGTCGATGCCAAGCTCAACCCCGAGCACGAAGTCACCATCGCCATGGTCGGCAAGTACATGGAACTGCTCGATGCCTACAAGTCGCTGATCGAAGCGATGAGCCATGCCGGCATCAGCAACCGCACCAAGGTCAACCTGCGCTACATCGACTCCGAAGACATCGAGAACCAGGGCACCGGCCTGCTCGAAGGCGTGGACGCCATCCTGGTACCGGGCGGTTTCGGCCTGCGCGGCGTGGAAGGCAAGATCACTGCCGTTCAATACGCTCGCGAGAACAAGGTGCCTTACCTGGGTATCTGCCTGGGCATGCAGGTGGCGGTCATCGAATTCGCCCGCAACGTGATGGGCTGGAAGGATGCCAACTCCACCGAGTTCGATCGCGCCAGCGGTCACCCGGTGGTGGGCCTGATCACCGAGTGGGAAGATGCCACCGGCGCGGTCGAGACCCGTACCGAAGCCTCGGACCTTGGCGGCACCATGCGTCTGGGCGCCCAGGAGTGCCAGCTGCAAAGCGGCTCCAAGGTGCACGACTGCTACGCCAAGGACGTGATCGTCGAGCGTCACCGTCACCGCTACGAGGTCAACAACAACCTGCTGCCGCAACTGATCGAGGCGGGCCTGGTGGTCTCGGGTCGTTCCGGCGACGGCGCACTGGTCGAAGTGGTCGAGTCCAAGGACCATCCGTGGTTCGTGGCCTGCCAGTTCCACCCGGAGTTCACCTCTACCCCGCGTGACGGCCACCCGCTGTTCAGCGGCTTCGTCAAAGCTGCATTGGCTCAAAAGAACAAGGCCTGATCCATGACCCAGAAGATCATTCGCGTCGGTAACATCGAGATCGCCAACGACAAGCCGTTCGTCCTGTTCGGCGGCATGAACGTGCTGGAATCCCGTGACCTGGCCCTGAAGGTCTGCGAAGAGTACGTGCGGGTTACCGAGAAGCTCGGTATCCCCTACGTGTTCAAGGCCAGCTTCGACAAGGCCAACCGTTCGTCGATCAACTCCTACCGCGGCCCTGGCCTGGAAGAGGGGATGAAGATCTTCGAAGAGATCAAGCGCACCTTCAACGTGCCGGTGATCACCGACGTGCACGAGCCGCACCAGGCGCAGGCCGTGGCCGACGTGTGCGACATCATCCAGCTGCCGGCCTTCCTGTCGCGCCAGACTGACCTTGTTGTCGCGATGGCCAAAACCGGCGCGGTGATCAACATCAAGAAGGCGCAGTTCCTCGCACCCCAGGAGATGAAGCACATCCTGAGCAAGTGCGAAGAGGCCGGCAACGACCAACTGATCCTCTGCGAGCGTGGTTCGAGCTTCGGCTACAACAACCTGGTGGTGGACATGCTCGGCTTCGGCATCATGAAGCAGTTCGAGTACCCGGTGTTCTTCGACGTGACCCATGCCCTGCAGATGCCGGGTGGTCGCGCCGATTCCGCAGGTGGCCGCCGTGCCCAGGTCACCGACCTGGCCAAGGCCGGCCTCAGTCAGGGGCTGGCGGGCCTGTTCCTCGAGGCCCACCCGGACCCTGACAATGCCAAGTGCGACGGCCCGTGCGCCCTGCGCCTGGACAAACTGGAGCCATTCCTGGCCCAGCTCAAGCAACTGGACGAACTGGTCAAGAGTTTTCCGACGGTAGAAACCGCGTAAACCTCGATTCTCCGGTAAAGTACCGCCCGTTCATCCCCTGACCCCCGGGTCAGGGGCTTGTCCTCGTCAGGCCTGCCCGTGCGCCGACCGCCTGTGACGGACCCGGTTTTTTTCTCAGCTGCGTTGTTTTCGTCAATTCTGGAGTGCTTACAACAATGGCAAAAATCGTCGACATCAAAGGTCGTGAAGTTCTCGATTCGCGCGGTAACCCTACCGTCGAAGCGGACGTACTGCTCGACAACGGCATCATCGGCAGCGCCTGTGCGCCGTCGGGTGCTTCCACTGGCTCGCGCGAAGCGCTGGAGCTGCGTGATGGCGACAAGAGCCGTTACATGGGCAAGGGCGTACTGAAGGCCGTCGCCAACATCAACGGCCCGATCCGCGACCTGCTGCTGGGCAAGGACCCGGTCGAGCAGAAAGCGCTCGATCTGGCGATGATCAAGCTCGACGGTACTGAAAACAAAGGCAACCTGGGCGCCAACGCCATCCTCGCCGTGTCCCTGGCTGCCGCCAAGGCCGCTGCACAGGACCAGGACCTGCCGCTGTACGCGCACATCGCAAACCTCAATGGCACCCCTGGCCAGTACTCGATGCCGGTCCCGATGATGAACATCATCAACGGCGGCGAGCACGCCGACAACAACGTCGACATCCAGGAGTTCATGGTGCAGCCGGTCGGCGCCAAGACCTTCTCCGACGCGCTGCGCATGGGCACCGAGATCTTCCACCACCTCAAGGCAGTACTGAAGGCCCGTGGCCTGAACACCGCCGTGGGTGACGAGGGTGGTTTCGCACCTAACCTGGCTTCCAACGAAGACGCGCTGTCGGCCATCGCCGAAGCCATCGCCAACGCCGGCTACACCCTGGGCACCGACGTGACCCTGGCGCTGGACTGTGCGGCCAGCGAGTTCTACGAGGACGGCAAGTACAACCTGTCCGGTGAAGGCAAGTCGTTCGATGCAGCCGGTTTTGCCGACTACCTCAAGGGCCTGACCGAGCGTTTCCCGATCATCTCGATCGAAGACGGCCTGGACGAGTCCGACTGGGCTGGCTGGAAGATCCTGACCGACAAGATCGGCGACAAGGTGCAACTGGTCGGTGACGACCTGTTCGTGACCAACACCAAGATCCTGAAGGAAGGCATCGACAAGAAGATCGCCAACTCGATCCTGATCAAGTTCAACCAGATCGGCACCCTGACCGAAACCCTGGAAGCCATCCAGATGGCCAAGGCCGCCGGTTACACCGCGGTGATCTCGCACCGTTCGGGCGAAACCGAAGATTCGACCATTGCCGACCTGGCCGTGGGTACCGCTGCCGGCCAGATCAAGACCGGTTCGCTGTGCCGCTCCGACCGCGTCTCCAAGTACAACCAATTGCTGCGTATCGAAGAGCAACTGGGCAGCAAGGCTGTGTACCGTGGTCGCGGCGAGTTTCGCGGCTAAGCCAGAGATGGTAAAAAGGCCGCAGTGTGAGGCTGAAAGACGCAGCTAATCTTTCAGCAACCCTGTGCAGCAAGTGCTTTCCCCACAAAGCCTGGCTTCGGTCAGGCTTCGTGCCATCAGCCCCTTGTGCACGGGCGGCCTTTTTCCAGTGGATACCCTGATGCGTAGTCCCTATTGGTTGTTCCTCGTCTTGCTCCTGTTGCTGGGTGGCCTGCAGTACCGTCTGTGGGTGGGCAACGGCAGCCTGGCCCAGGTTGCCGACCTCAAGCAGCAGATCGCCGACCAGCACGCTGAAAACGAGCGTCTGCTGGAGCGTAATCGCGTGCTTGATGCCGAAGTGCTGGAGTTGAAGAAAGGTATGGAAACCGTCGAAGAACGCGCTCGTCATGAGCTGGGTATGGTCAAGGAGGGTGAAACCCTCTACCAGTTGGCCCAATGACGGCGTCCCTGCCTGCCTTCTGGGCAGTGATTCCTGCCGCGGGTGTTGGTGCCCGCATGGCTGCCGACCGTCCCAAGCAGTACCTGCAACTGGGCGGGCGGACGATTCTCGAGCATAGCCTCGACTGTTTTCTCGACCATCCATGCCTCAAGGGCGTGGTGGTCAGCATTGCTGCCGACGACCCTTACTGGCCGGGCCTGGCCTGCGCCAGCGATACGCGCATCCAGCGTGCGGCAGGTGGGCGCGAGCGTGCCGATTCGGTGCTCAACGCCTTGCTGCTGCTGCATGCCCAGGGCGCAGCCGACAACGACTGGGTGCTGGTGCACGATGCGGCGCGGCCGAACCTGGCGCGCGACGATCTCGACCGCCTGCTGGGCGAGCTGGCGAATGACCCGGTGGGCGGGCTGCTGGCGGTGCCGGCGCGCGACACGCTCAAGCGTGCCGATGCCAACGGGCGGGTAAGCGCCACTATCGACCGCAGCACGGTGTGGCAGGCGTACACCCCGCAGATGTTCCGCCTGGGGGCATTGCACCGTGCGCTGGCAGACAGCCTGGTGGCGGACGTGGCGATCACCGACGAGGCGTCGGCCATCGAATGGTCGGGGCAGGCACCACGCCTGGTCGAAGGGCGCAACGACAATATCAAGGTGACGCGACCGGAAGACCTGGAGTGGCTGAGACAGCGCTGGGCCAATCGCGGCAATTGACCGCGGTGGCCCATTCTCTGGCAAGCCAGCCTTGCACAAGGGACTGCAGTACGTTCAAGGGCGGGTGAACTGCCTGTGGGAGCCCGCGACGTTTTCTACACGCTGCGGTACTCAGGCAACTGTCCCAACTTCTCCCTCAGATAATCCACCAGCTTGCGCACCTTCGGCGACAGGTGCCGCTGTTGCGGGTACAACGCCCACACCGCCGTATTCGGCGGCTGATGCGCTTCAAGCAGCGACACCAGCGCGCCACTGCCCAGATGCTCCAGCACGTAGTAGTCCGGCAACTGGCACAGGCCCATCCCCTGCAGCGCCGCATCCAGCACCGCCTGCCCGCTGTTGCAGCGCCAGTTGCCCTGCACCCGCTGACTGATTTCCCGGCCCTCCTGCTGCAAGGCCCAGATATCCGTGCTGCCGATCAGGCAGTTGTGCCGCGCCAGCTCCGACACGCTGTGGGGCCGCCCATAGCGCTCCAGGTACGCTGGCGAGGCGCACAGGTACATGCGCCGTGGGGCCAGGCGTGCCGCCACCAGGCGTGACTCCTGCAACCGGCCCAAACGAATCGCCATGTCCATGCCTTCGTGCAGCAGGTCGAGGGTGCGGTTGGTCAGCTCGATGTCCACCCGCAACTGCGGGTACTGCGCCATGAAGCGGGTGACCAGCGGCACGATGAAGCGCTCGCCATAGGCCACCGCACAGGTCATGCGCAGCAGCCCCTTGGGCTCGCTGGTCAGGTCGCCTATGGCGCGCAGGGCCTCTTCGCGGCCATCCTGCAGGCGCTGGCAGTGCTGAAGAAAGGTCTGCCCGGCCTCGCTCAAGGTCACCTTGCGCGTGCTGCGGTACAAAAGGCGCGTCTGCAGGCGATCTTCCAGGCGCGCCACCGCGCGGCTCACGTGCGACGACGATACCCCCAGGCGCTCGGCTGCCGCAGTGAACTGGCCCGTTTCGGCCACCGCGACGAATTCGTCGATCCCTTCCCAGCGGCTGATCATCGATTATCCCTGCATGGCAATAATGTTTTGTGTTTGGCTCGATTATTAATCAAAAGACGATGAATTACACTTCACGCCTGAACTGAAACCTTTGTGGAGAACCTTGATGATCAAGTCCCGTGCTGCCGTTGCCTTCGAAGCCAAGAAACCGCTGGAGATCGTCGAAGTCGACGTGGCCATGCCCAAGGCCGGCGAAGTGCTGTTGCGCGTGGTCGCCAGCGGCGTCTGCCACACCGACGCCTACACGCTGTCGGGCGCCGACCCGGAAGGCATCTTCCCGTCCATCCTGGGCCATGAAGGCGGCGCCATCGTCGAGGCCATCGGTGAGGGCGTGACCTCGGTGGCGGTGGGCGATCACGTGATCCCGCTCTACACCCCGGAATGTCGCCAGTGCAAGTTCTGCAAGTCGGGCAAGACCAACCTGTGCCAGGCCATCCGCGCGACCCAGGGCAAGGGCCTGATGCCCGACGGCACCACGCGTTTTGCCTACAAGGGTCAGCCGCTGTTCCACTACATGGGCACCTCGACCTTCTCCGAATACACCGTGCTGCCGGAAATTTCCGTGGCCAAGATCCAGAAAGAGGCCCCGCTGGAGAAGGTGTGCCTGCTCGGTTGCGGCGTGACCACCGGCATCGGTGCGGTACTCAATACCGCCAAGGTCAAGCCGGGTGACACCGTGGCCATCTTCGGCCTGGGCGGCATCGGCCTGTCGGCCGTGATCGGAGCGGTCAAGGCCAAGGCCAGCCGCATCATCGCCATCGACATCAACCCGGCCAAGTTCGAGATCGCACGCCAGCTGGGTGCCACCGACTGCATCAACCCCAAGGACTACGATCGCCCGATCCAGGAAGTGATCGTGGACCTGACCGATGGCGGCGTGGACTTCTCGTTCGAGTGCATCGGCAACGTGCAACTGATGCGTGCGGCCCTGGAGTGCTGCCACAAGGGCTGGGGCGAGTCGGTGATCATCGGCGTCGCCGGTGCCGGCCAGGAGATCGCAACGCGTCCGTTCCAGCTGGTCACCGGCCGCGTCTGGCGCGGCTCGGCATTCGGTGGCGTGCGTGGTCGCACCGAGCTGCCAAGCTATGTGGACATGGCCGAGCAGGGCGAGATCCCGCTGGACACCTTCATTACCCACACCATGGGCCTGGAGGACATCAACAAGGCCTTCGACCTGATGCATGAAGGCAAGAGCATCCGCAGCGTCATCCACTTCTGAGGTCTGCCATGAGCCTGGAAAACATCTCCTGCCAGAAGAGCTTCGGCGGCTGGCACAAGCGCTACCGGCACCGCTCCAGCGTGCTGGGGTGCGACATGGTGTTTGCCGTGTACCTGCCGCCGCAGGCGGAGCAGGGCGGCAAGCTGCCGGTGCTGTACTGGCTGAGCGGGCTGACCTGCACCGACGAGAACTTCATGCAGAAGGCCGGCGCGCACAAGCTTGCCGCCGAGCTCGGCCTGATCATCGTGGCGCCGGACACCAGCCCGCGCGGGCCACAGGTACCGGACGACCCGGACGGCGCCTGGGACTTCGGCCTGGGCGCGGGGTTCTACCTCAATGCCACCGAACAGCCGTGGGCCGAACACTACCGCATGCACGACTACGTGGTGGATGAGCTGCCGGCACTGGTGGAGGCGCATTTCCCGGCCTCCGCTGCGCGCAGCATCAGCGGTCACTCCATGGGTGGGCACGGCGCGCTGGTGTGTGCCTTGCGCAACCCCGGGCGCTATGTGTCGGTGTCGGCGTTCTCGCCCATCGGCAACCCGATGGACTGCCCGTGGGGCCAGAAGGCGTTCAGTCGCTACCTGGGCGAGGAGCGTTCGCGCTGGCGCGAATGGGATGCCAGCGTGCTGATCGCGCAGGCGCAGGAAACGCTGCCGCTGCTGGTCGACCAGGGCGATCGCGACGACTTCCTGCAAACCCAGCTCAAGCCCGAAGTGCTGGCCCAGGCCGCGCAGGCGGCTGGCTACCCGCTGACGTTGCGCCTGCAGCCTGGCTACGACCACAGCTACTACTTCATCGCCAGCTTCATCGATGACCACCTGCGCCATCATGCGGCGGCACTGGGGCGGGCGTAGGGCTAGTCCTACAAATAAGCCAAACCCCCGGCAAAGCAGGTAGAATCACGCCCTGACTCAATCAGGGCGTTTTTTTATGCGTATTGGCCACGGCTACGATGTGCACCGCTTCGCGGAAGGCGATTTCATCACCTTGGGTGGGGTGCGCATTGCGCACAAGTTCGGCCTGCTGGCCCATTCCGACGGCGATGTGCTGCTGCACGCGCTGAGCGATGCACTGCTGGGCGCCGCCGCGCTGGGTGACATCGGCAAGCATTTCCCCGATACCGACCCGCAGTTCAAGGGCGCCGACAGCCGCGTGCTGCTGCGCCACATCCTGTCGATCATCCATGCCAAGGGCTGGAAGGTGGGCAACGTCGACGTCACCATCGTGGCCCAGGCACCCCGGATGGCCGCGCACATCGAAACCATGCGTACCCTGATCGCCCAGGACCTGCAGGTCGAGCTCGACCAGGTCAACGTCAAGGCCACCACCGAAGAGAAGCTCGGCTTCACCGGCCGTGAAGAAGGCATCGCCGTTCACGCCGTCGCGTTGTTGCTGCGCGCATGACCGAACTCGAACTGCTCGGCCCGCAGGCAGCCGGGCCGGCGCTGGGCAGCGCCATCCTCAAGGCCACGGCCGAAGATTTCCAGGTCGATGAAGTGCTCGACATTCCCCTGTCGGGTGAAGGCGAGCACTTGTGGCTGTGGGTCGAGAAACGCGACCTCAATACCGAGGAGGCCGCCCGCCGCCTGGCCCGCGCCGCCGGCGTACCGCTGCGCACCGTGAGCTATGCCGGCCTCAAGGACCGTCAGGCGCTGACTCGCCAATGGTTCAGCCTGCACCTGCCGGGCAAGGCCGACCCTGACCTGAGCGCGGCTGAAAACGAAACCCTGAGCATCCTCAGACACACCCGCCACTCGCGCAAACTCCAGCGTGGCGCGCACTCGGCCAACGGCTTCACCCTGCGCCTCACAGCGCTCAGCGCCGATCACCAGGCCCTGGACGCGCGCCTCGAGCAATTGCGCATACAAGGCGTGCCCAACTACTTCGGCAGCCAGCGATTTGGCTTTGCGGGCGGCAACGTGCACGATGCGCGCCAGTGGGCCGAGCGCAAGGCCCTGCCCGAGCAGCGCAATGTGCGCTCGCGGCTGCTGTCCAGCGCACGCAGCTACCTGTTCAACCGGGTGCTGGCCGAGCGGGTTGCCGATGGCAGCTGGCAACAGGCTCAGGTCGGCGACCTGCTGGCGTTCACCGACAGCCGCAGCTTTTTCGCGGCGGGCGAGGCCGAGTGCAGCGATCCGCGCCTGGCAATACTCGACCTGCACCCTACCGGGCCGCTGTGGGGCGAGGGCCTGCCGGCCACCAGCGGGGCAGGCGGTGCGATCGAGCAACGCGTGGCCGAACAGGAGGCAGCCCTGTGCCAATGGCTGGGCAATGCCAACCTCAAACAGGAACGGCGCATTCTGCGGCTGCCCATTGGCGGCTTGACGTGGCATTATCCCGAGCCTGATATCCTGCAACTGGAATTCGTCCTTCCGGCCGGATGCTTCGCCACCGTGGTGGTGCGCGAACTCGTCGATCTGGTGCCGGCAGGGCAGACGGACAGCCCATGCGTATTCTGATTTCGAACGACGACGGGGTCACCGCACCCGGTCTCGCCGCGCTGCATGCTGCGCTGGCGGATTATGCCGAGTGCGTGGTGATTGCCCCGGACCAGGACAAGAGCGGCGCCAGCAGTTCGCTGACGCTCGACCGCCCGCTGCATCCGCAGACCCTGGCCAACGGCTACATCAGCCTCAACGGCACACCGACCGATTGCGTGCACCTGGGCCTGAACGGGCTGCTGGAGCATCCGCCGGACATGGTCGTCTCGGGTATCAACCTGGGCGCCAACCTGGGCGATGACGTGCTGTACTCGGGCACGGTCGCCGCGGCGCTGGAAGGTCGATTCCTGGGGGGCACCTCGTTTGCCTTCTCGCTGCTCTCGCGCCTGCCGGACAACCTGCCCACTGCCGCCTATTTCGCGCGCAAGCTGGTCGAGGCGCATGCAAGCCTTGAGCTGCCACCGCGCACCGTACTCAATGTGAACATTCCCAACCTGCCGCTGGAGCACATCCGTGGCATCCAGCTGACACGCCTGGGGCATCGTGCACGTGCGGCGGCGCCGACCAAGGTGGTCAACCCGCGCGGCAAGGAAGGCTACTGGATCGCGGTGGCCGGCGACGCCGAGGATGGCGGCCCGGGTACCGATTTTCACGCGGTGATGCAGGGCTATGTCTCGATCACCCCGCTACAGCTTGACCGCACCTTCAACGATGCCTTCGACCGTCTCGAGGGTTGGCTGGAGGGGCTGCTCTGATGCGAGAGCCGGAGGATCTGATGCGCCATGGTATCGGTTTTACTTCGCAGCGAACCCGTGAACGGCTGATCCAGCGTTTGATCGAGGAAGGCATCAAGGACCAGCGGGTGCTCGAGGCCTTGCGCAACATCCCGCGGCACATGTTCGTCGACGAGGCGCTGTCGCACCGTGCGTATGAAGATACCGCCCTGCCCATCGGCAACAACCAGACCATCTCGCAGCCGTTCATGGTCGCGTACATGAGCGAGGTGCTGCTGGAGGACGGTCCGCTGGACAAGGTGCTGGAGATCGGCACCGGGTCTGGCTACCAGACAGCAGTGCTGTCCAGGCTGGTGGAGCGGGTGTTCTCGGTAGAGCGCATCAAACCCCTGCAGGACCGCGCCAAGGAACGGCTGGTCGAGTTGAACCTGCGCAACCAGGTGTTCCGCTGGGGCGACGGTTTCGAGGGATGGCCGGCACTGGCCCCCTACAATGGCATCATCGTCACCGCCGGCGCACCCGAAGTGCCCCAGGCCTTGCTCGACCAGCTGGCACCGGGCGGGCGCATGGTGATACCGGTGGGCGCCAGTGGCGAGACACAGCAATTGCTGTTGATCGTGCGCGAAGAACAGGGCTTCTCGCGGCGCAAACTGTGTGACGTACGCTTCGTGCCGTTGCTCAATGGCACATTGAGCTGAGTCGATTTTTTTCGCGGGCGTCGAATTCCCGGTGCATTGCCGGGTCTATGGGGCGTGCGGTTTCTTGAACGATCGCACAACCTGGCAAGCAGTTGATCTGCATTGCCTGTGCGCTCGGTTATAATTGCAACAATATTGCATTCCTACATCGGTCACCACATAAGGGAGCGGCGGGTGAGTCACACAGTCATTCGGCAGCGCATGGGTCTATCGAGCTTAAAGCTTCTGGTGATTGCACTCGCCTTGGGAACCCTGGTTTCAGGGTGTTCCAGTTCATCTTCGAGCAGCGTGCGGGTGGTCGACCGCAACAGCGCCGCGCCCAAGCGCCCGGTGGTCACTACGGGGCAGTACGTGGTTCGCCCGGGCGATACGCTGTTCTCGATTGCCTTTCGCTACGGCTGGGACTACAAGGAGCTCGCTGCGCGCAACGGTATCCCGGCGCCCTATACCATCCGGCCCGGCCAGGCGATCCGCTTCGGCTCCGGCACGGCTACCAGCAGCGGCTCGCGGGTGGTCACCTCCACCTCGCCCTCCAGCAAGACCACGGTCACCCGTCGTCCGGCAGGTACCCCGGCACCGGCAAAAACCACGTCTTCAGGCGGTACCAGCGCGCCGCCCGTCGTCGCCACCACCCCTGTCCAGGTGCCGGCTTCGGAGCGTTCGGCCGGTGGCTGGGCATGGCCGGCCAACGGTGTGCTGATTGGAAAATTCGCTTCAAACGGTAGTTTGAATAAAGGCATTGATATCGCCGGTGATTTGGGACAGCCTGTTTTTGCTGCGTCGGATGGTTCCGTTGTGTACGCCGGAAGTGGCTTGCGGGGCTACGGTGAACTGGTAATCATCAAGCACAGCGATACCTACGTCAGTGCCTACGGTCACAACCGCAGGCTGTTGGTTCGGGAGGGACAGCAGGTCAAGGTTGGGCAGACAATTGCCGAAATGGGGTCCACGGGCACCGACCGGGTGAAGCTTCACTTCGAGATTCGCCGCCAGGGCAAACCTGTAGATCCGTTGCAATTCCTGCCACGTCGTTGATAAGCATGTACCCGGCCTGTTCCTTCGCGTAGTGGGGACAGGCTCAGCGTTGCCAAGGATAAAGGCGCCGCTTGAGTCTGAGTTCGAACTCAGCAAAGGACTATAACAATGGCTCTCAGTAAAGAAGTGCCGGAGTTTGACATCGACGATGAGGTGCTCCTTATGGAAACCGGCATCGTTTTGGAAACGGATGTGGTGTCAGACGAACCTGCTGTATCTCCGGTTCGGACCCGGGCCAAACAAGGCTCACCGCTCAAACAGCACAAGTACATCGATTACACTCGAGCACTTGATGCAACTCAGCTCTACCTCAACGAAATCGGCTTTTCGCCCCTGCTTTCCCCGGAAGAAGAAGTTCATTTTGCGCGTTTGTCGCAAAGTGGCGACCCTGCCGGGCGCAAACGCATGATCGAAAGCAACCTGCGCCTGGTGGTGAAGATTGCGCGCCGCTACGTCAACCGCGGTCTATCGCTGCTCGACCTGATCGAAGAGGGCAACCTGGGCCTGATTCGCGCAGTCGAGAAGTTCGACCCCGAGCGTGGGTTCCGTTTCTCGACCTACGCCACCTGGTGGATCCGGCAGACCATCGAACGCGCCATCATGAACCAGACGCGCACCATTCGCCTGCCGATCCATGTGGTCAAGGAACTGAACGTCTACCTGCGTGCAGCACGCGAGCTGACCCAGAAACTCGATCACGAGCCGTCACCGGAAGAGATCGCCAACCTGCTGGAAAAACCCGTAGGCGAGGTCAAGCGCATGCTCGGTCTGAACGAGCGCGTGTCTTCGGTGGACGTTTCACTGGGCCCGGACTCGGACAAGACCCTGCTCGATACCCTCACCGACGATCGTCCCACCGACCCTTGCGAGCTGTTGCAGGACGACGACCTGTCCCAGAGCATCGACCTGTGGCTGAGCGAACTGACCGACAAGCAGCGTGAGGTGGTGATTCGCCGCTTTGGCCTGCGCGGGCATGAGAGCAGCACCCTGGAGGATGTTGGCCTGGAGATTGGTCTTACCCGGGAGCGGGTACGTCAGATCCAGGTGGAGGGCCTCAAGCGGCTGTGGGAGATCCTGGAGAAGAACGGACTGTCCA
The DNA here is from genome assembly GCF_028682105.1 of Pseudomonas sp. 8209. Classification (NCBI taxonomy): domain Bacteria; kingdom Pseudomonadati; phylum Pseudomonadota; class Gammaproteobacteria; order Pseudomonadales; family Pseudomonadaceae; genus Pseudomonas; species Pseudomonas sp. 8209. Next base: position 338,413 of record NZ_JANIAH010000002.1, on the reverse strand, counting down.
GCGAGTCGCTGTTCCAGTAACTGCGACGGCTGTGAAAAGGCGCCTCGACCCAGTCGAGGCGTTTTTGTTCGTGGCTGTCTCAAGCGCTCAGACACGCGCAGAAACACCGATACCACGGCGGCAACCTTTCCCGGTTGCGTATTGTTATTGGATTTGTAGGTTATCGCTTACAAGATCCGTAAGCCTTTACATCAAGAGGGTGTAAATTCCAGTCGGTTTTGACGTGGTATTTTGTCTAACCAATTGATATTGAAAGAGTTTATTGTGAGGTGACGTCACCTTCCGGACTTTTTTTGAGAGCTTTTACCAGTTGCTCTGCCGGCTGCAGGGGATAGTATCTGAACTGTGTCTACGGACTGACACAGGTTCTCAAGGATGAGCGCCAAGGACATCGCGGGATGCGATTCATCAGGATGATGATAGGGAATACAGGGACTACGGAAAAAAATGTGGGCGGGTCATACCGCCCCTTTTTTTTGCCTGCGAAAAAGTGGCTGGCCCTGCAGCGAACATAAAAAAGGCCCCGAAGGGCCTTTTTCATTGATCCGGCGTCGATCAACGCTCCAGATCTGCAATCTTGCCCGGCTTGCCATCCCACTCTGCAGCGTCTGGCATCGAATCCTTCTTCTCGGTGATGTTCGGCCAGATTTCGGCCAGCTCGGCGTTGAGCTCGATGAAGTTTTCCATGCCGGCCGGCACTTCATCTTCCGAGAAGATCGCAACGGCGGGGCACTCAGGCTCGCACAGTGCACAGTCGATGCACTCATCCGGGTGAATGACCAGGAAGTTCGGGCCTTCGTAGAAGCAGTCCACCGGACAGACTTCTACACAGTCGGTGTACTTGCACTTGATGCAGTTGTCGGTGACGACGAAGGTCATTTCTAATTTTCTCCTCAGGCGACGGCAGCGTTCCCTTCCAGACAGGGCCGCTCGGTTCGGTAGGTCGGCAGCGAGCCAGGCTAATAACTCGCTGCCCCGCCGAACCGCGCGGGATTCTATCAGTTTGTGCGATGGGGCGTTATAACAGAGTCTTTAGTGTATAGAGCATTTCGATAGCTTGGCGTGGCGTCAGGTTGTCCACGTCGAGCTTGCCGATCTTCTCGATCACCGGATGCGGCAGGCTGGCGAACAGGTCGCTCTGGTGCGGCGTGCTGGGCGCTCCCGGGCTTGCTGGCGCGGTTTCGTGGGGCAGGCTGTTGGTTTCCAGGCGGCCCAGGTGCTCGCGGGCTCGCTGGATCACCGGTGCCGGCACGCCTGCCAGTTGTGCCACTGCCAGGCCGTAGCTCTGGCTGGCAGGCCCTGGCAGCACATGGTGCAGGAACACGATGCGTTCGTTGTGCTCGGTAGCGTTCAGGTGCACGTTGGCCACCAGCGGCTCGCTTTCGGGCAGCACGGTCAGTTCGAAGTAGTGCGTGGCGAACAGCGTGTAGGCGCGCAGCTGGGCCAGGCGCTCGGCGGCGGCCCAGGCCAGCGAGAGGCCGTCGAAGGTACTGGTGCCGCGGCCTACTTCGTCCATTAGTACCAGGCTGCGTTCGGTGGCGTTGTGCAGGATGTTGGCGGTTTCGCTCATCTCCACCATGAAGGTAGAGCGCCCACCGGCCAGGTCGTCGCTGGAACCGATACGGGTGAAGATGCGGTCCACCAGCGACAGCTCGCAGCTGGCGGCCGGCACGAAGCTGCCGATATGCGCCAGCAGCACGATCAGTGCGGTCTGGCGCATATAGGTGGACTTACCACCCATGTTCGGGCCGGTGATCACCAGCATGCGCGTGTTGTCGTCCAGGCCCAGGTCGTTGGCCACGAACGGCGTGGTCAACACCTGCTCGACCACCGGGTGGCGACCCTGGCTGATGCGCATGCACGGTTCGTCGACGAATGTCGGGCAGTTGAGGTCAAGGTTCAGCGCACGCTCGGCCAGGTTGCTGACCACATCCAGTTCGGCCAGCGCCGCGGCGGTGTCCTGCAGCGGGGCCAGGTGGCCGATCAGGGTTTCGAGCAACGCATCGTAGAGCATCTTCTCGCGCGCCAGGGCGCGGCTCTTGGCCGACAGCGCCTTGTCTTCAAACGTCTTGAGCTCTGGGGTGATGAAGCGCTCGGCGCCCTTGAGGGTCTGGCGGCGGATGTAGTCGGCCGGCGCCTGTTCGGCCTGCTTGCTCGGCAGCTCGATGAAGTAGCCATGCACGCGGTTGTAGCCGACCTTGAGGTTGGCAAGGCCCGTGCGGGCCTTTTCACGGGCTTCGAGGTCGATCAGGAACTGCCCGGCGTTCTCGCTCATCGACAGCAGGTCGTCGAGCTCGGCGTCATAGCCGACCTTGAGCACGCCGCCATCACGGATCACCGCAGGCGGGTTGTCGATGATCGCCTTCTGCAGCAGGTCGGCCAGTTCCGGGTAGGTACCGGCGATGGCCGCCAGGCGCGCCAGGTGCGGTGCCTCCAGCTCGGCCATGGCGTTCTGCAGTTCAGGCAGCGCGCCAAGCGCGTCGCGCAGGCGCGCCAGGTCCCGTGGGCGAGCATTGCGCAGGCCGATACGGGCGAGAATCCGCTCGATATCGCCGATGTCCTTCAGTTGCGGTTGCAGCTTCTCGAAGCGGTAGCCGTCGAGCAGGCAGCGAATCGAGCTCTGGCGGGCCTGCAGCACCTTCAGGTCACGCAGCGGCCGGTTCAGCCAGCGGGTCAGCAGGCGGCTGCCCATGGCGGTCTGACAGCGGTCGATCACCGATTGCAGGGTGTTGTCGCGGCCCCCGGCCAGGTTGACGTCCAGCTCCAGGTTGCGCCGGCTGGCGCCGTCGAGCACCACGGTGTCGTCCAGCCGCTCGTGCTTGAGGCTGCGCAGGTGCGGCAGGGCGGTGCGCTGGGTTTCCTTGGCGTAGGCGAGCAGGCAGCCGGCGGCGCCGATGGCCAGGGTCAGCTTCTCGCAGCCGAAGCCCTTGAGGTCCTGGGTTGCGAACTGCTGGCACAGGCTCTTGCGCGCCGAGTCACGGTCGAAGTCCCACGGCGCGCGGCGGCGCGAGCCACGGCGCTTCTCGGCGGCAGGCCCTGGGGCCAGTCGTCGGGGATCAGCAGCTCCACGGGGTTGACCCGCTCGAGCTCGGCCAGCAGGTTTTCCCAGCCCTTGAACTCCTGCACGGTGAAGTTGCCGCTGGTGATATCCAGCACGGCCAGGCCGAACAGGCGTTCGTCACCCAGTACGGCGGCGATCAGGTTGTCGCGGCGCTCGTCGAGCAGGGCTTCGTCGCTGACCGTGCCTGGGGTGATGATGCGCACCACCTGGCGTTCCACCGGGCCCTTGCTGGTGGCCGGGTCGCCGATCTGCTCGCAGATCACCACCGATTCGCCCAGCTTCACCAGCTTGGCCAGGTAGCCTTCGGCGGCGTGGTAGGGGATACCGCACATGGGGATCGACTGGCCCGCCGACTGCCCGCGGGCGGTCAGGGTGATATCCAGCAGTTTGGCGGCCTTCTTCGCGTCTTCGTAGAAGATCTCGTAGAAATCGCCCATGCGGTAGAACATCAGCTGGTCCGGGTGCTGGTTCTTCAGCTTCCAGTACTGCTGCATCATCGGGGTGTGTGCGGAAAGATCGCTCATTACAGAAACTTGGCTCGCAGTGTCGTTTAGACCAAAGGCAGCGGGCAATGGTACAGGGATTTTTTCCCCGTTGCCGGGCCTAACGCTGCGCAGCGACCTTTTGCCCCTGGCATTGTGTTAATGCATATTTGAATTTGCATTTGTGCACGAGATGGTTACTATGCACGTTATGCAAAAACGCAACGTAGCTACCGTCTTGAGAGCATTGCTCGACCGCCACGGGATCTCCCCCACGGAGCTTCACCGTCGCACCGGCGTGCCCCAATCCACCCTGTCGCGGATTCTCAGCGAGAAGATCGTCGATCCTTCGGACAAGCATGTGTCGAAGATCGCCGAGTACTTCGGCGTGAGCACCGATCAGTTGCGCGGCCGTGCCGACCTGGGCGATACCCGCCCGGCGAACGCGCCGCGTGCCGACGTGCAGCTGCAGGACATCAGCCTGTGGGATGACGACACCCCCGTCGAGGACGACGAAGTGTCCATTCCGTTTCTTCGTGAGGTCGAGTTGGCAGCAGGATCAGGACGATTCGTCATCGAGGAAAGCGAGAAGGCCAGCCTGCGCTTCGGCAAGCGCAGCCTGCGTCACAACGGCGTGCAGTTCGACCAGGCCAAGTGCGTGACGGTGCGCGGCAACAGCATGCTGCCGGTGCTGCGTGATGGCGCCACGGTGGGGGTGAATGCGGGCAAGAGCGGCATTGGCGACATTGTCGACGGCGACCTGTATGCCATCAACCACAATGGCCAGTTGCGCGTGAAACAGCTGTATCGCCTGCCCACGGGTATCCGCCTGCGCAGCTTCAACCGCGACGAGCACCCGGACGAGGACTACACCTTCCAGCAGATGCAGGAGGAGCAAATCAGCATCCTCGGGCATGTGTTCTGGTGGGGCATGTACGCCCGCTAGGTTCTACGCTTTCTCAGAAACCTGCCCCGGCGGGTTTTTTGTGTCTGCTCAAACCCCTTATTGATCCTTTCCGGCAAGACCGATACCTGCAAAAGTTTGCGGGGTCGGCCCTGTCGGAGCAAGCATCAGCGCGCTGGCTACTTCGCCATTTCGGCGGTTTGTGCCGAGCGGGTAAGCCCTTCGGCCAGCGCGGGATAGACCTTGAGCGCCCCCGTGATACTCAGGTGATCATCATCGGAATACAGAAACGCGTTCCCCTCGACCAGCGGGCAGATATCCCCAGGGCACAGCGCGCGGTCGAAGTTGATGATTGTGGCGGATGTCTTGCGCAACGCCGCGTTCACGAATGCTTGATTGCGAACATGCTCTTCGCGGCTGACCGACAACTTCAAGTATTCGCGTTCTATGCCGCGCCCACGCCGTAATACATCCTTGGGCTCATACCGCTGCTGCGGGTTATCCTCGATGAAGATAACGTTCACGCCAATCTGGGCATAGCGAGAAACGGTGTTATCCATTGCCCAGACAAGGTCATGGGTTGAGCTCTGGACCGTTGCCTTTGCGGATGGATCTCTTGCAATGCCATTGAACTCCGAAGGGCGTGACGGTGATGAAGTGTAATACGTCCAGCGATTGATCAATATGACGTGCTTAATACCCGAGGCCCGAACGTCGTTGAAGATGCGCTCGTTCAATGCCTGGCAATTGTGTTTTTCAATTCCGGCTTCGCCACGCAGTGACTGGATACCCAGCAGCGAGGGGCAGCCAGACGTTCCCGTAAACTTCATGCCTACCTTATGGTCGCGTGCAAACTTCTCCAATGCCGGCACCAGGCTCAGTGCATGACTGTCACCGTACGCAAAGTACTCAACGGGCGCACCACGCTCACCCAGCCCGCAGAACCAGCCATCCGGCTTCTTGTAGGCATAGGGTATTTCAAAGCATTCGGCCGCTCGCTCAGTGACTTTTATACTGTTCTGGTAGGCCATGAGTTTTTGGTTATGCGTTCGCTGTGCAATGCTGTCCTGCGTGTAGGTCGCATAGCCTGTTGCTCCGCAGCCAGCTGCCAGCAGCACGAGCACAATGACCTTGGAGCGCCCCTGCCACCTTGCACGCAGGGGAAGCTCCACCAGCCTGTATGTCAGCCAAGCCAGAAGAATAGCCAACAGTACGGCCGCTACGCGAATGCCGACAGTGGGTACTTCGCCTTCCACGATCCTTGCGAAAGACAACAAGGGCCAGTGCCACAGGTAGAGAGGGAAGCTGATCAAGCCGAACCACACGGCCAACTTGTTACCCAGCACCCTGCGATTGAACCAGGCATCAGGGCCCGCCGCAATGATCAACACAGCGCCCAGTACTGGAACGAGTGCCCATTTTCCAGGAAAGTTGAGGCCTTTGTTTATCCTGAAGAAGCCGAATACCAGTAAACACACACCCAGCACGGAAAGCACATGCCCAAGTCGTTTTCGCACGGCACGCGTTCTATAAAGGGTGAGCCAGGCGAGAAGCGTGCCGGCCAGCAACTCCCAGAAACGTGTATGTGGTGAATAGAATGTGGCGATCGCATCATGCTTGACGCCTTTGACGCTCAGGAAAAATGAGACAGCACCCAAGAGGATCGTCAAGGCCAGAACGTTGAACCTGAATCGCCACGCCACCCACAACAATATTGGCCAGACAATGTAAAACTGTTCCTCTACGCCCAAACTCCACAAATGCAATAGCGGTTTGGTTTCCACGGAGTTGTCGAAATAACCGACCTCACTCCATAGCACCAGGTTCGAGACGAAACCGGCGCCGCCTGCGATATGTTTTCCCAGTTGCCTGAATTCATCGTCCAGCAACGTGAACCAGCCGAAACCATAACACGCTGAAAGTATCAGCAGCAGCGCAGGAAATATGCGTTTTATACGTCGTGCGTAGAACTCGGTAAAACTGAATGCGCCCCGATCCAGGCTTTCAAAAATGATAGTGGAAATCAGGTAGCCTGAGATGACAAAGAATATATCGACGCCGATAAACCCTCCCCTGAGCACACTGGGGAAGGCGTGATAGATAACTACTGCCAAGACGGCAACAGCCCGCAAGCCGTCGATATCTGGGCGATATTTGGGATGAGAAAGATGAAGGGTAGGTTGTGTCATTTATAGGGTAAGCACTTGATGTCCGACGGAGGAGAACAGCCCCGTCAAAGCGAGGAAAATTCCGCGATTATAGCCTTTCGCCTCACTTCCAATGCAACGTTGATGGCGATGCCACAGCTATCTATCTGCCCGCTCAGGAGCAACTGCGCAGATCTCACCGATCACGAGCAACCAGATGGAAACGGAATTCATCTGCTGGCGCCCGTCAAAATCTCTGCTCCTCATGAGCCCGCTCTTGCCGATTCGCAGCCGGTGTTGACTGCATAAAACAGCCCTGCAGGCCCCACCGCGCAAGGCCCGCATGCGTCAACGCAAAAGAAAATGCATAAATATTTCCATAAATGCATTGACTGCATATGCATTGATGCATAATCTTTGTCTCAAGCCGGTCAGACACCGGCAGTGGCAAAGGCAGCGATGAACAGGCCTGAACTGTTCAGAGGGTTGGCAACTGACCCGGGTGTGCAGCGTAAAGCACCGTAAGCAGTTATCCGGCGGGCAGGCGGCCGCGGTCGGAGGAACAATTTGAAGCAGGATCGCACGGCGCACCAGCAGTGGCCGGCGATCCGACCACGCATTACTGAAAAGCCTGGGCGACCGGGCTTTTTGGAATGCCGAGTGATCGGCTGTTCAACAAGGGAGCACGAGCATGACAAACGAGCAACAGACGTTGCTGGAAATGCCGATCTGGCTGGTGATCGTCCTGGCATTGCTGGGTGGTCTGTCTGGCGAGATGTGGCGCGCAGACAAGGAGGGCGCCCGCGGCTGGGGCCTGTTCAGGCGACTGCTGCTGCGCTCCGGGGCCTGCATGGTCTGCGGCGTATCGACCGTGATGCTGCTGTATGCCAGCGGGCTGTCGATCTGGAGCGCCGCAGCCTTTGGTTGCCTGACCGCCATGGCGGGCGCCGACGTGGCCATCGGGCTTTACGAGCGCTGGGCTGCGAAGCGGCTGGGTGTGAAGGATTGCACACCTGCGCAACCAACCGACCATCCACCCCGCTGACGGGCGTCGGTGTTCGGAGGTGAAGGCCATGAGCCTCCAGTCATCGCCTGCGAGCGACACCTACAGGGCACACGCCCGCATTTGATCAATCAACGGAGAAAGACTCATGTCACTTACTGCTGAACAGATTCAGAACTGCAAGGCCCTGGTCACCAGCATCTGGGGCGCCAGTGTGGCAAACAACCTGGACTACAACGAGGAGGTCCTGGCCGTGGTAGGTACGGCGGTGAACGAAATCGGCACATGCAGTGCTCTGCTGGCTGATTTGTTCCGGGCCCTGGTGATCGCCACCGGGGCGGGTGCCGCATTGATCTACTCACGCATGTGGATCGTGGAAGGCGCGCAGAAGATCGCCGATACCATCAACGACATGAAGGAGGCCAATCTGCAGGCCCGGGCCTGCATCGCCACTGCTGCCGCAACCTATCGATCGCCGCTTGAAATGGCATCGATGGGTATTTGAACCCTTGCAGTAGACCCGGCATCCATCTGTCACGCCCAGGTTCGCCTGGGCGTTTTCATTGCGATGCAATAACAGAACAGCGCACCGATAGCGAGGAGTGACCGTGAACGAACTTGGGACGTTACATCAAGCGATCAGCGCCACCCTGAGTGCGGGCATGCCCCAGTTGCGGCACGTGGAAGCGTTTGCGCTGCCGGACGAGAACACGGCCTTGCCTGCGCTGATGCACACCCTCACCGGCATGAGGCCTGGCGTCGACCCCGGCGATGGGCGTACATGCGTTAACGCCTCGTTCGAGGCGAGGATTCTGGTGAGTAAAGCGCGGCAGCAGGCTTCGCTGGAAGCAATGACACTGGCCGCGCAATTGACCGCGCTGCTGCGCCAGCAGTTCTGGAGCCTGGGTTTCGTCGACGCCATCTCTCAGGTGCAGGCCCGCCCTTCAGCCATACCTGCCGAAGTACCCGGCACCCTGGAATGGCGGGTGCAATGGCAGCAGCCCGTTTACCTTGGCGACCTGCAGTGGCCCTGGCCAGACCAGCCACCCGGTTCGCTGCTGTTCGCCTTCAGCCCCGACACAGGGCCCGCGCACAAGGACAGCTACCAGGCACCGGAGGACATGGCATGAGTTACGCCAGCTCCATGCATGACCGCATGCTGGCGGCGCTGGTCATTCCATGTCGGGTGGTCGGCATCGACCTGGTAGCAGCGCGGGTACGGGTCTCCGATGGCGCCGGCTGGACCAGCGCCTGGGTGCGCTGGCACAGCCACGCAGCAGGCAAGGCCCGTCACTGGCGTGCGCCGAGCCTGAACGAGCAGGGCGCACTGCTCAGCCCCAGCGGTGAGCCGGCGCAGGGCACCTTCGTACCGGGCCTGTACGGCAATGCCGGCGCGCCACCCGACAACCGCGAGCACGTCGAGGTATGGCGCTTCGATGACGGTGGTTCGCTGGTCTACGACTGGCAGGCCCGCAGCTACAGCATCGAGCTGCCCGGTGGCACCGTCAGCCTCAAGGTGGCCGGCAGCTCGCTGCTGGTCACCGACAACGCAATCACCCTGAACGCCGCCAACATTGCCCTGACCGGTGAGGTGAGCATCAACGGTGGCCTGCGTGTGACCGGTGACATCCTGGGGGCCGGCAAGATCATCGACACCGGCGGCAACACCGCCAATCACAAGCACTGAACCCCGCCCGCTAACGCGGGTTTTTTTATGCCTGGAGACAACATGGCTAGTGAATGCATTCAGGCCAGGGAGGTACCGCGATGATCGGCATGAGCCGCCACGGCGGGCAGACGCTGTCCGGCATCGGGCACCTGCGCCAGTCCATCGAAGACATCCTCACCACCCCGCTGGGCAGCCGGCGCATGCGCCCCGACTACGGCAGCAAGCTGCGCCGTTTCGTCGACCTGCCAGTCAACGAGGGCTGGAAGAGTGCGGTGCAGGCCGAGGTCGCCCGCGCCCTGACCCGCTGGGAACCACGCCTGAAATTGCAGCGGGTGCGCGTGGTGGCGGTAGTGGGCGGGCAGATCAGCCTGCAACTGAGCGGGCAGTACCTGGGCGACAGCCAACTGCTGGAGATAACGGCATGAGCAACGTGGAACTGTCGGCGCTGCCCGCGCCGCAGGTGCTGGAAGACCTCGACTTCGAGGACATCTTCCAGGATGACCTGGCGGCCTTTCGGTCGCACATGGGCGAGAACTGGGACGCGCTGCTGGAAAGCGATCCGGTGACCAAACTGCTGGAGGTGGGCGCGTACCGCAAGCTGCTCAATCGGGCGCGGGTCAACGATGCCGCCAAGGCGCTGCTGCTGGCCTATGCCCAGGGCAGCGACCTGGACCAGCTGGCAGCCAACGTGCAGCTCAAGCGGCTGGTGGTACAGGCCGAAGACGCGAACAGTGTGCCACCGACCCTCGAAGTGCTTGAGGAAGACGATGCACTGCGCGAGCGGGTGCAACTGGTGTACGAGGGCCTGACCACCGCCGGCCCGCGCAACAGCTACATCCTGCATGCACGCAATGCCTCGGGGCAGGTGGCCGATGCCTCTGCAGAAAGCCCGTCACCGGCAGTGGTGGAGGTGACGGTGCTGAGCCTGGAGGAGAACGGCATCGCCAGTGCGCAGTTGCTCGCCGAAGTGGCCGCCTACCTCAACGACGACGATGTACGCCCGGTGGCGGACCGCCTGGAAGTGCGCAGTGCCGAGGTGATTCCTTATCGCATCGATGCCGTGCTCTACATGGCCGGGACGGGGCCGGAGAACGAAGCGACCCTGGCCGAGTGCCAGCGGCGCCTGCAAGCCTGGGTCAACCCTCGGCGACGCCTGGGCGTGGAAGTTTCGCGCTCGGCCATCGATGCGCAACTGCACATCGCCGGTGTGAGCCGGGTGGAGCTGCGCAACTGGACCGACATCCGCCCGAGCAAGGCGCAGGCGGCCTGGTGCACCGGGTTCGAACTGACGCGGGGGGGCTGACATGCACAGCCTCCTGCCGCTCAACAGCACGCCGCTGGAACGGGCCGTCGAGGCGGCCTCCAACGAAGACCTCAAGGTCACCCTGCGCACCCTGTACAACCCCGATACGTGCCCGGCGAACCTGTTGTACCAGCTGGCCTGGGCCTGGTCGGTGGACCGTTGGGACGACACCTGGCCCGAGGCGATCAAGCGCTCGGTGATTCGCTCCTCGTTCTACGTGCATGCCCACAAGGGCACGATCGGCGCATTGCGCCGCGTGGTGGAGCCGTTTGGTTATTTGATCGAAGTGATCGAGTGGTTCAAGGCCACGCCCCCGGCGGTGCCCGGCACTTTCGCGCTGAAGATCGGCGTGTCCGAGGCGGGGATCAGCGAACAGACGTACCAGGAACTGACCTGGCTGATCGACGACGCCAGGCCCGTCAGCCGACACCTGAGCGGCCTGGTCATCAGCCTGGAAACCGGCGGCTCGCTTTACCTCGGCGCCGCGCTGCAAGACGGCGACGAACTTGACATCTACCCGCCTGCGCCGGCCGACCTCACGGTCATGGGGGCCATCGGGCGTGGTGGGCGAGAACACACCATTGACTATCTGGACATTTACTAATGGTTGATCAGAACTCCCAGTTCTACGCGATCCTGACCAAGGTGGGGGCCGCGAAACAGGCCAATGCGGATGCCCTGGGCATTCCTTGGAAAATCACACACATGGCCGTCGGTGACGCCAGTCCGGCAGGGCTGGACAACCCGCCGCTGCCAATGCCCGACGCGAGCTGGACCAGCCTGCTCAACGAGTGGCGGCGGGCGCCGCTGAACCAGCTCAAGGTCGACGAAAAGGACAGTGCGGTCATCGTCGCCGAGCAGGTGATTCCGGCCGAGATCGGCGGTCGCTGGATTCGCGAGGTTGGGCTGTACGACGCCGACGGCGACCTGGTGGCGGTGGCCAACTGTGCGCCTACCTACAAGCCGTTGCTCAACCAGGGCTCGGGCCGTACCCAGGTGGTGCGCATGAACCTGGTGGTCAGCAGCGCCAGCAATGTGCAACTCAAGATCGATCCGGGTGTAGTGCTGGCGACCCGCGAGTTCGTGACCGAGGAACTGGCCAAGCGCGACTTCAAGCACTCGGTGCTGGCTGCGACCACCGCCGCGGTCACCTTGAGCGGGTTGCAGACGATGGATGGTGTTGCGCTACAGGCGGGCGCGCGCGTGCTGGTGAAGAATCAGGCCGCTGCCAAGGACAACGGCCTGTATCTGGTTGCCAGTGGAGCGTGGACACGTTGCCCGGATGCGGACAGCAGCGCCAAGGTCACGCCCGGCCTGCTGGTGCTGGTGGAGCGGGGTACGGCCAACGGTGACAGCGCCTGGCAACTGACCACGGATGCACCCATTACTCTGGGCGTAACGGCGCTGGCGTTTGAAATGGCGTTCGGGCGCAGCGGGGTTGCCGCTGGCACCTATCGCAGCGTCAAGGTGGATGCTTACGGCCGCGTTGTCGCCGCGACGAATCCGACCACGCTGAGCGGGTATGGCATCACCGATGCGTACAGTAAAGTGCAGGTCGATGAGATGCTTGAGAAGAAAGCCGAGACCGAAGGGGTCCACAGTTTCAACATCGACAAAACCTTGACTGGTTCGCATAGGGGGCTGGTACTGCTTGATGCAAGTGCTGGTGCCCGCACGATTACGCTACCAGCGGCCACGGCAGCCTTGGGCGTAATGGAGTTGGTGTTGCGTCGAACTGATTTGACTGACAACACTTTGGTAATTGCGGCTATCGGTACAGACAAGATCTTGCTCGATAGCACCTCATCGAGTTCGGGGCAGGCGACGACCGAGTTGCTGTTTGCGGGAGATTATCTGTGCTTGCGCAATGATTCAGTGGGTCGCTGGTGGTGTGTTGGTCAGGCCCAGTTGCCACCGAGCATAGATACGGCAATCACGAAGTACCAGATCCCCGGGATTTTTAACTATATCGTGCCCCCATTGTTTCGTTCCGGTCGGCGGCGCGCACGAGTCACCGTAACTGCGGGTGGGGGCGGCGGCGGCCACACGGAGTCGATCACTGGATCGGGTGGTGGCGCAGGTGGCGGCGGTCGCGGAACATCGACTGTAAACCTTGCCGGAGTATCGTCCGTACTGATTACCGTCGGTGCAGGCGGTGCAGGCGGCCCAGGGGGGGCAAGTGTTTCAGGCATTTCAGGGGGGGCGTCTTCATTTGATGTGTATATCAGCTCCACAGGAGGTGCTGGCGGCTCTGCTGGCACTTCTGGTGGCTCCTCTGGAACGACCACAGGGGACATTGTTCACCCCGTCTCTGCTGCTAACTCGGGCACCCCTAATGCCCTGGGCCTGGGTGGCGGGTATGGCGGCGCGTCGCAAGCCCGCTCATGGGGCAAGGGCAACCCTGGCCTTGCCCCTGGCGGCGGCGGTGCAGGTGGTTCGGGCATGCAAGGCAACCGTGGCGGTGGTGCGGGTGCACCAGGTGAAGTTCTGATCGAGGTAGCTTGATATGTGGGCATTGGTTGAGAACAAAAAGGTCATCGAAGTGACAGCGGTTGACCCGGTGGGCCGGTTCCATCCAGCACTTACCTGGCTGCCGTGCGCAGCCCATGTTGTGTCGGGCTTCCGGCTGGGCGAAAAAGGTTTTGAACCCGCGCCCGATGATGACTTGGTCGCCGCTGAGCGCGAGTGGCGAGACATGCAGGTCAGCGGTACCGAATGGCTGATGGCTCGTCACCGCGATGAACTAGAGATGCTGCTGGCTACCACGTTGCAAGCCGAGCTTTTCGTCGAGTTGCTTCACTACCGACAGGCCCTGCGCGACTGGCCCCAGTCAGTGCTATTTCCCAGTGTCGACCACCGGCCTCCACCGCCAGTCTGGCTGGAAAATATGACCTGATGAAGCCCCGCACTGTCGGGGCTTTTTCATTCTTCAAGACCCTTCAGCAGAAAATCACAAGGCTTTGCAGATGTTGAAAGATTGCAGATGCGGCAGATGCAAACGACTGCTTGCCCGTATGGGCGAGTTCACCGAACTCCAGATCAAATGTTCCCGCTGCGGAACGTTGAATCATATGAAGGCCACGAGCCTCGAACCATCGCCTGTGAGCGACATGAACGCGGAATGTTCCGCTACCCAGCATTCGACTCGATAGGTAAAAAATCATGGAACCAGTAAAAGTAGGCAAGCATTTCTTCAACGCTCACCCGACCACGGTGACTCAAGTCTTCAGCCCGGAAGAAAACAAGGAAGGCGTCTATCTGCGCACCGCCACCATTTGCACCGGCGGCGGCATCATCAACCTGTACAGCGGTCCCAAGGCACCTGCTCGTCTGGGTGACATGACGGTGCACGCCATCATGGGCGGAGTAGCCAGTAGCAACAACTGGCAGTACACCCAACCCTACCCACTGCTTATCCCTGCTGGCTACGGGCTGTGGACCGTCTCGAACAACTCTGTCGCCGCGATCTCGCTGACCTGGGACTTCCTCGCCTGATTTTGGCCACCGCACCTGTACCTGCAACGGCCGGTTCACCCCGATAGTTGCCGATCCAACCTTACAAGGCCCTGCACCGCAGGGCCTTTTTCATACCCGGAGTTTACCCATGAGTGGTTTCTTTCACGGCGTCACCGTCACCAACGTCGACACCGGCGCCCGCACCATCGCGTTGCCGTCGTCCTCGATCATCGGCCTGGTGGACACCTTCACCGAAGGCCCGACCGCCAGCGCCAAGTTCAACGACCTGGTGCTGATCACCAGCGAGCGTGAAGCCATCGCCGCCTTCGGCGCCGACGCGGCCATCACCCGTGCCTGCCAGGCCATCTACCAGCGCGCCAAGGCGGTCATCGTCGCCTGCGGCGTGGCCAAGGTGGCCGACGCCGCCGAGCAGACATCCGCCATCATCGGCAGCGTGCTGGCCGACGGCAAGCGTACCGGCCTGCAAGCGCTGCTCGACGGCAAGAGCCGTTTCAACGCCCAGCCGCGCCTGCTGGTCACTCCAAAGCACAGCGCAACTCAAGCCGTCGCCACCGCCCTGGTGGCCCTGGCCGACAAGCTGCGCGGCCTGGCCATCATCGACGGCCCGGCCACCACCGACGAGGCCGCCCTGGCCTACGCCGAAAACTTCGGTGCCAAGCGCGCCTTCCTGGTCGACCCGGGCGTGCAGTACTGGGACACCACCACCAGCGCCACCGTCGATGCAGCGGCCTCGGCCTGGGTCGCCGGCCTGTTCGCCTGGACCGACAACGAGTACGGCTTCTGGGCCTCGCCCTCGAACAAGGAGTTCGTCGGCATCACCGGCACCACCCGCCCCATCGAGTTCCTCGATGGCGACGAGACCTGCCGCGCCAACCTGCTCAACAACGCCAACATCACCACCATCATCCGCGATGACGGCTATCGCCTGTGGGGCAACCGCACCCTGAGCAGCGACCCGAAGTGGGCCTTCGTCACCCGCGTGCGCACCATGGACATCGTGATGGACGCGATTCTCTACGGGCACAAATGGGCAGTCGACCGCTCGATCACCGCCACCTACGTCAAGGACGTGACCGAAGGCCTGCAGGCGTTCATGCGCGACCTCAAGGCCCAGGGCGCGATCATCAACTTCGAAGTGTTCGCCGACCCGGAACTCAACAGTGCCAGCCAGCTGGAGCAGGGCAAGGTGTACTGGAACATCCGCTTCACCGACGTACCACCGGCCGAAAACCCCAACTTCCGCGTCGAGGTCACCAACCAGTGGCTGACCGAAGTTCTCGATAACGCAGCTTAAGGAGCACTAGCAATGGCAATGATTCCCGAAACCCTGGCGAACCTGAACCTGTTCGTCGATGGCACCAGCTTCCAGGGCAATGTCACCAGCCTGACCCTGCCCAAGCTCACCCTGAAAATGGAAGAGCACCGGGTGGGCGGCATGGACATGCCCATCGAGATGGACATGGGCATGGAGAAGCAGGAAGCCGGCTTCACCACTACCGGCGTGCGCCGTGAGTCGCTGAAGTTCTTCGGCCTGGCCGATGGTTCTGCGTTCAACGGCACCTTCCGCGGTGCCTTCAAGGGCCTCAAGGGCGCTGTCACCCCGGTGATCGTGACCCTGCGCGGCGCGCTCAAGGAAGTCGACATGGGCGATTGGAAGGCCGGTGACAAGGCCGAGGTCAAGCACACCGTCGCCGTCACCTACTACAAGCTGGAAGTCGGCGGACGCCTGATCTACGAGATCGACCCCATCGGCATGAAGCGCGTGATCGACGGCGTCGACCAGCTCGCGGCACAACGTTCGGCCCTGGGCCTGTAAGGACTTCTCATGACCCAAGCAAAGATCCCCAGCTGGATGAAGCTGAGCGCCGACGGCGTGGTGGTGGCGCTGACCCGGCCGAGCGAAGCCAATGGCATCAAGGTCGACAGCCTGTCGTTGCGCTCGCCTACGGTACGCGACATTCGTGCGGCTCAGTCGGCCGGCAGCGGCGACGACGAGCAGCGTGAGCTGAACCTGTTCGCCTCCCTCGCCGAGGTGGGCATCAAGGACCTGGAGGGCCTCGCGCTCAAGGACTATGGCCGCCTGCAGGCGGGCTATTTTCGCCTGGTGCAAGACGACGAGCTTTGACCCCTCCCTTCAGAAGGTGGCCGCCAGGCGGCTTGCCCGTGAGCTGAATTTTTCTGCCACCGAGATCATGACCATGTCGTTCAACGACATGGTCTGGTGGCTCACGGAGTGAGCCGGTTTTGCACGCACAGGGGGACCGTATGGCAAACGCGTTAGCGTTGAAACTGGTTATCGGCGCCTCGGTCAGTTCGACGATAGGCGCATCATTCAAGCTGCTTGAGGCGCGGATCCGGCAACTCAGGCAATTGAGCAGCGAAGGCAAGGGCGACCTGTACCCGCTCGGGCACGAGACGCTGGGCAACGGGATGCTCGACAGCGCTCCTGGTGACCCGCAAGGCGCGAGAACTCAAGCAAAGACCGGGGGCGCCGTACAGGCTGCTGAAACACAGGGCTCCCGGCACAGGCTGACATTGTTGAAGAGCATCGACGGGCACTTGCAGGTGATCAGTTTCCAGGTCGCCGATGTTGCGCGCCGGCTTTCGCAATCGAAGCCCGCCAGGGTATTCGTAAACATCAGATCGCAAGCGGCACCGCAGGCACCCGCAGGGGCAGTTGCAGCTGCTTCACTGGAGACTGCAGCGCCTGCATCTCTGCCAACCGATGGGACACCTGCGGCGGGTCGGGTATCCGACCCGCTCAGCGGGAGAATGGCGGGGAGCGATGATACCGAGCCCCCGGCAAAGGGGCCGCAGCCCATAGGTATCATCGCTGTTGCCAGTGATTTCAGGGCAGGGCCACGGAAGGCTGGCGTGCTGGGTGGCGACGCTCCCAAAGGCGCAAGGGCGCCGCAACGCGTGTTTGTCGTCAATGCCCAGGACTTTTGCTGCGGCGCGATAACTTCGAGAAGGGGTAGAGGGGGAAGAAAGAACAGCCCCTCCAGGCGCCGACCTTCATCTGCTCCGGTTGGGCGCTGGGAAAGCATCAAAGGTTACCTCGGCAAGGCTGTTCCGGCGATCAAGGCCGCTCGAGCGCCCGCAGCCGTAGAGGCCATCTACAAGTTCGGCAAGACCTTCCTCACTGCAGAAACCACCGAGCAGAAGGCTGAGGGATATGGTGGGGCAGTGGGCGGTTTTGGTGGCGCACTGGCCGGGGCTGCGCTGGGCGCTTTCGTTCCTGTCATCGGTCCTGCGATCGGTTCGCTGATCGGGGGTATTGTGTTCAGCGAGTGGGGCTCCTCGTTAGCCAAGAAGTGGTTTGCAGACGACGATGCTGCCAAGCCTCCTGCTGGCGAACCCACTCACTTGTCCAAGTCGCTGGGCGATGTCGCTCGTTCGATGAATCCCGGCGCTGGCGAGCCGATGACAATTCTGTCGTTGCCGCCTGCGCCACCTTCGATCAGCCCTGCGCCGCAGCCGATTGCCCAACAGATCACCTTCGCCCCGAACATGCCCATCACCGTGCAGGGCAGTGTCACCGACCCGGCCCAGTTGGCGATGAACATCGAGCCGATCATTCGACGTCAGTTCCTCGAACTGACCCGTCAGGCTTCGATGCGGCAACTGGCCGACCCCACATTTGTATAAGGAGCTGCCATGACCTACATGGACCAGTTGCACTCGGCCCTGCGGGCGCTGATCGCAGCGGGGGAGGCGGGCCGGCGCAGTGCCGACGAGATGCTGGAGCCCATGACCGGCGCCATCAGCGATATCGCCGAAGCCGCTGCCGCGCTCGAGGACATCCCCTACGTCGGGCCGCTGATCGGCGCCAGGCTGCAACGCACGATGCGCGCCATCAACCGGGCGCAGCAGGGCGTCGACAAGGTGCTGGGCCGTTACAGCCGCGCCGTGGCCAAGGTTGCGCTGGTGCAGGAGCGCATCGTCATATTCGAGCAGAAGGCGGCCAAGGCTGCCGCAGCCATCAACAAGGTGGCGGGTCGCATCAGCCCGTCGCTGGGCACGTTGCTGCCCACCGGCAGTTTCGCGCCGTCGGTCACGCCGGCAGCCGAGGTGGTCAAGCCGTTCCCGCACCTGCTCATTCTGCAGTCGTTGCAGGCGCAGGCGCAGCCTTACTACTTCAACCTCGACACCGCGACCTTCGATGAACTGCGTCGCCAGAGCGGCTTTCGCTGGGCGGGCCAGGAGCGCCTGAGCCGCCACCCGGCGCAGCAGGCGGTGGGGCTGGGCGAAGAGCGCATCACCCTCAAGGGCACGATCTTTCCCGGTGCCAAAAGCGGGCTCGGCCAGTTGCAGGCGCTGCGCAGCATCGGTCGGCAATTGCAGCCACTGAGCCTGACCACCGGCTACGGCGAGGTACTGGGCAACTGGTGCCTGACCAGCATCGAGGAGGACCAGAGCAGCCTGGTGGCTGGCGGCATTCCTCGCAAACAAGGCTTTTCATTGGAGTTCGTGAGCTATGGCGACGATCTGCAGAACCTCTGACGGCGATCTGCTCGACAGCCTCTGCCAGCACTACTACGGGCACCTCAACGGCAGCGTCGAAGCGGTACTCGATGCCAACCAGGGCCTGGCCGACCAGGCGCAGCCGTTTGGTGCCGGGGTGCTCATCAGGCTGCCCGCATTGACGCCCGCCCGCCAGGCCCTGCTGCAGTTGTGGGACTGAGCTGGCGCGCCCCCCCTGCCTGCCAGCGCTGCGTGCGCGGGCAGGCCCTTCTGGAGCAGCAACCATGCAACCTGTGTTTCGCATCGTGGCCGATGGCAAGGACATCACCGCGCTGATCAATGATCGCCTGCTGTCGCTGCGTACCACCGACAAGCCGGGCATGGACTCGGACGAGTTCGAACTGCGTATCGACGATCGCGACGGCGAGGTGGCATTGCCGGCACGCGGTGCCTTCATCGAGGTGCATCTGGGCTACGCCGGCCAGGCATTGACCCGCCTGGGGCGCTACGCCGTGGATGAGGTGGAGCTGTCCGGGCCGCCCGACAGCATCGTGATCCGAGGCAAGGCCAGCGACATGCGCGGCAGCGGCAAGACCACCCGCAGCGGCAGCTGGGAGAACGTCACCCTGCAGCAGATCGTGCGCGACATCGCCGCGCGCAATGGCTGGCAGCCAGCGTGCCCGGTGACGCTGCGCATACCGCGCATCGACCAGTTCAACGAGTCGGACTTCAACTTCATCACCCGCCTGGGGCGCCTGTTCGACTGCACCGCCAAGGTAGCGAACGGCGCGCTGCTGGTGATGCCGCGCCAGGCCGGCAAGAGCGCCAGCGGCAAGGCCCTTGGCAACGTCATGATCAGCCGTGGCGATGTGCGCAGTTGGCAGTTTCGCATGACCGACAAAGGCACCCACAAGGCCGTGCAAACGCGTCATCTGGACAGCAAGACCGGCCAGCAGAGCGTGGTCGACCTGCCCAACGACGACGCGCCCGACGGCCTGTCGCCTGTGCACACCGACCGCCACCTGTACCCCAACCGTAGCGCTGCCGAGCAGGCCGCCAAGGCCCGCCTGGCGGCGCTCAACCGCAGCACCGCCAGCCTGCGCCTGGAAATGCCGGGCCGCACCGACCTGTTCGTCGAACGCATCCTCGACGCCCAGGGCTTCAAGCCCGGCCTCGATGGCGAGTACCTGATCGAGTCGATCGAGCAGGTGTTCAGCGCGTCCGGGTGGAGCACCACGGTCGAGTGCAATGGCGGCAAGCAAGGCAAGGCCAGGGCCAAGGGCGGGCAGGGTAATGCCGGTCGTTCGCTCAAGGCCGGACAGGCCTGAACCCCTATGCATTTTGGAGAATGATGATGGTCATCACTCAGCAGAACTTGATGCAGATTCTTCCCGGTGCCGGCGCCAATGCCGGCATTTTTGTACCCGCCCTGAACACTGCCATGGCCCGTTGGGAAATCGACAACCCCCGACGCATTGCCGCCTTCCTCGCGCAGATCGGCCACGAGTCGGGCCACCTGCGTTACGTGAAGGAGCTGGGCAGCGATCGCTACCTGTCCCGTTACGACACCGGCGCCCTGGCCCTGCGCCTGGGCAACACGCCGGAGGCGGACGGCGACGGTCAGCGGTACTGCGGCAGGGGGCTGATCCAGGTTACAGGGCGCAACAATTACCGCGCCTGCAGCATGGCGCTGTTTGGCGACGAGCGTCTGCTGGAGTTGCCGCAGTTGCTCGAGCAACCGCGTTGGGCCGCCGAGTCGGCTGCCTGGTTCTGGCACTCGCGCGGGCTTAACGCGCTGGCCGACCGCGGTGAGTTCAACCGCATCACGCGGCATATCAATGGTGGCCTCAATGGCCTGGAGGATCGCCTCAAACTCTGGGCCCGCGCCCGCGAGGTGCTGTGTTGAACCGCTTGCACGCTGGCGTGCTGCTGAGCCTGGTGCTGCTGGCCTGCGCATTGACCTGGCAGCTCCAGGGCTGGCGCCTGGGCCGCCAGCTGGCGCAGCAGCAACAGGCCTGGGCATTCGAACGCCAGCAACTGGCCGAGCGTGCTGCCGCCGAGCTGCAGGGCGAACGCCAGCAACGCCATGTGCTGGAGCGCCAGCTGGACTTGAACGACAACACCCATTATCAGGAGCTTCTCGATGCACAACAGGCTCAGGCACGCTTGCGTGATCGGCTGGCTACTGCTGATCTGCGGTTGTCGGTCCTTCTCGACCGCGACGCCACCCCCGACCTGCCTGCCGCCCCCGGCGCCGGCAGCCTGGATCATGGCGCCCCACGCGCCCGACTTGACCCGGCGCATGCTCGACGAATTATCGCCATCACCGATGCCGGTGACGCCGGACTGATCGCCCTGCGCGCCTGCCAGGGTTACATACGCGCGCTCACACCTTGAGTGTTCAGCCACGCCGCTAGCTGGTGTAGGGTAGGCGCCAGACCTTCAAGGAGCCCGCCATGGACCCGATCACCGCACTTTCTGCCCGGCTGGGGGAACACCTGCGCCGTTACAATGCCCAAGTCACCACGGCCGAGTCCTGCACCGGCGGTGGTATTGCCGAGGCCATCACGCGTATTCCAGGCAGTTCGGCCTGGTTCGAAGCGGGCTACGTGACCTACTCCAACGCCCAGAAGACTCGCCAGCTGGGGGTAGACCAGGCACTGTTCCCGCAGGTCGGGGCGGTCAGCCAGGAAGTGGTCGAGGCCATGGTGCGCGGCGCCCAGGCTGCCAGTGGGGCGCGCTTTGCCGTGGCGGTCAGCGGTGTGGCAGGGCCCGATGGCGGCTCGCCGGCCAAACCGGTGGGCACTGTATGGCTGGCCTGGGGCGACGGTGCGCATGTGGCCAGCGAGCGCCGGCACTTCGATGGCGACCGCGATGCGGTGCGCCGACAAACGGTAATCGCCGCCCTAGAGGGCTTGTTACAGCTTGGCGCAGAGTAAATCGCAAATCGGGGGTAGGCGGAAAGAAAACCCTGTGGAATAATACTGGCTACTTATACAGGTGTTGTGGCCGTCAGGCCCTATCGATGATTACGTGAGGACTTCAATGGACGACAACAAGAAGCGTGCCTTGGCTGCGGCCCTGGGTCAGATCGAACGTCAATTCGGTAAAGGCGCGGTCATGCGCATGGGCGATCACGATCGCCAGGCGATTCCGGCAATCTCGACCGGCTCGCTGGGTCTGGACATTGCTCTGGGCATCGGCGGCCTGCCAAAGGGCCGTATCGTCGAAATCTACGGTCCTGAGTCGTCGGGTAAGACCACGCTAACCCTGTCGGTGATCGCTCAGGCACAAAAAGCCGGCGCCACCTGCGCATTCGTCGACGCCGAACACGCCCTCGACCCCGAGTACGCCGGCAAGCTGGGCGTCAATGTCGACGACCTGCTGGTCTCGCAGCCGGACACCGGTGAGCAGGCCCTGGAAATCACCGACATGCTGGTGCGCTCCAACGCTGTCGACGTGATCATCGTCGACTCCGTGGCGGCCCTGGTACCCAAGGCCGAGATCGAAGGCGAAATGGGCGACATGCACGTGGGCCTGCAGGCTCGCTTGATGTCCCAGGCACTGCGCAAGATTACCGGCAACATCAAGAACGCCAACTGCCTGGTGATCTTCATCAACCAGATCCGCATGAAA
The DNA here is from genome assembly GCF_028682105.1 of Pseudomonas sp. 8209. Taxonomy (NCBI): domain Bacteria; kingdom Pseudomonadati; phylum Pseudomonadota; class Gammaproteobacteria; order Pseudomonadales; family Pseudomonadaceae; genus Pseudomonas; species Pseudomonas sp. 8209. The sequence goes on along the minus strand of NZ_JANIAH010000002.1, from coordinate 316,267 downwards.
ATCGGCGTGATGTTCGGCAGCCCGGAAACCACCACAGGTGGTAACGCGCTGAAGTTCTACGCTTCGGTACGTCTGGACATCCGCCGTACCGGCGCGGTGAAGGAAGGCGACGAAGTGGTCGGCAGCGAAACCCGCGTCAAAATCGTCAAGAACAAGGTGGCGCCGCCGTTCCGCCAGGCCGAGTTCCAGATTCTGTATGGCAAGGGCATCTACCGCAACGGTGAGATCATCGACCTGGGCGTGCTGCACGGCTTCCTCGAAAAAGCCGGTGCCTGGTACAGCTACCAGGGCAGCAAGATCGGTCAGGGTAAAGCCAACTCCGCCAAGTTCCTGGCAGAGAACCCGGAAATCGCCGCGACCCTCGAGAAGCAGATCCGCGACAAGCTGCTGACCGGTGGTGTTGAAGCTGCAGCTGCTGCGGCTGCTGGTAAAACGGCTGCTGCAGAACCTGAAGATGATCTGGTCGACGCTGACGCCGACGCCAACTTCTGATTTGCAGATAGACCATGTCCGTCGTACTCGATACCCCCGTCGCCGTAAGGCGGACAGCTATGGACCTGCTCGCGCGACGCGAGCATGGTCGTGTCGAGCTGACGCGCAAGTTGCGTCAGCGCGGCGCTGAGCTCGAATTGATCGACCAGGAACTCGACCGTCTGACGGAAGAGGGCCTGCTCAGCGAAGCGCGCTATCTCGAAAGTTTCATCAGTTACCGCTCCCGTTCGGGCTATGGCCCTGCGCGTATCCGTGAAGAGCTCAGTCAGCGCGGTTTGCAGCGTAGTGATATCGAACAGGCCTTGCGTGAATGTGGCATCGACTGGCAAAGCCTGCTGATCGATGTATGGCAACGCAAGTTTTCCGGGCAACTGCCCTCCGATCCGCGCAGTCGCGCACAGCAAACCCGTTTTCTGGTCTACCGTGGTTTTTCCATGGAGATGGTCGGTCGTGTGCTGAGTGGTCGCAGCCTGGACGATTGAGCGATGGCCGACCCCGAAAGGGGGTAGGCCAGGCATGTTCACGGTGTGGCTTTTCAGGTGACCTTGAGGGGTTCACGTGCCCGTTGCGGGGCTTCATTGTGCTGAGGCTTTGCCCAGTTTTCCGAGCGGTTGATGAAGTCCACCAGCTCGCGCAGGCGGCCCTGATCGCGTCCATTGAAGGCAAAAGCCAGGCGTGACAAGTGGCTGAACTGTGCCTCGTCATGCTCCTCGCCTGCATAGGCGTGCTGATGGAAGTCGCCACTCAGGCGCAGGTCGGCAAAGGACTGCTGGATGTCGAGCAGGGCCGCTTCGCTGAGCGGGTGGTGTGTGCGAATCACGAACTGGTTCTTCAGCCAGCGGCTGGAGTGGTAGTTGCTGTAGAACTGGTTGATTTCCGCTACCGCATCGTCGGCGTTGTTCACCAGGCGCACCAGCTTCAGATCGTTCGGCAGGATGTAGCGATTGCCTTCGAGCTGGCGGGTAATGAAGTCCAGTGCATCCTGCCAGAAGGTCCCCCCCGGTGAGTCGAGCAGTACCACCGGTACCAGCGGACTCTTGCCGGTCTGGATCAGGGTCAGCACTTCCAAGGCCTCGTCCAGGGTGCCGAAACCGCCCGGGCACAGTACCAGCGCGTCAGCTTCCTTGACGAAGAACAGCTTGCGAATGAAAAAGAAGTGGAACGGCAGCAACTTGTCCGTTCCATCCACCGTGGCATTGGCGTGCTGCTCGAAGGGCAGGGTGATGTTGAAGCCCAGGCAGTTGTCCACGCCTGCGCCTTCGTGAGCCGCAGCCATGATGCCGCCCCCGGCCCCGGTGATCACCATCAGGTCCGAGCGCGCCAGGGTCGCACCGAGCTCGCGGGCCAGGGCATACATGGGGTGTTCGACCGGGGTGCGTGCCGAGCCGAACACGGTGACCTTGCGTCGCCCCTTGTACTGGTGCAGCACACGGAAGGCGTGGTCGAGTTCGCGCAGTGCCTGCAGGGTGATCTTGGCGCTCCAGCGGTCGCTGTCATCGTGCGCCATGCGCAACACGGTCAGCATCATGTCCCGGTACAGTGGCAGGTTGGGGCTGTTGGGGGCGACCAGGTTGAGCTGTTGTTCGAGGTGGGTCAGGTCGATTGCATTGTTCTTGAAATGGTTGGCTAGCAATTCGTTGGTCTGGTACGGCATTCAACTTCTCCTTTTGCAGCAAAACCTTCGGCCTGGCCGCACATCGGTCAGGCCCCTCTGCTTGTCCGCAAAGTGAAAGGTCCTGGCTATAAATCTAGACCTTGTCGCAGGGTTATGCCGGTGTCGATCGTGGGCTCGCGAGGACGCGGCAGGCAATGGGCTGTGCGTGATGTTCAGGTGGGAGCCGGGCGGACAAGCCGGGCCCAAACTGCGCAGTACAGGCCAACAACCGGGGCCTGAAGTGGCAAGGCCTGTGGTGACTGTGCGTAGAGTACGCGTCACATTCAGGCCTTGATCGCTGAGCTGCGCGCCGATGGCGAGCAGCGGCGCAACAGAGAACGCTGGTTACTTCTTCTTCTGCCCGGAAACGCAACTGGCCTTGTTGAACGACTGGTCGATCACCGGGCGGTTGGTCTTGTACTCGGTGAAACGGTAGGTCAGCACGGCACCGCGGTCCATCAACTGGCGAAAGCCGGTGTTACGGCACACGCTGTCTCCCAGTTGGCCGCGCATGACTTCCGGGTTTTGCTGCATTTTTTGTGCATGGCCGGCGCGAACGCTGAGGTGGTTGATCAACTGGTTGCCTTCGACAGTGTAGCCCTGATCGAGGATGTCTTCGTTGATTGCCCGAGGGGTACCCACGCTGCTTTCCTTGGCGACTTCTTGAAGCTTCTGGTTCAGGGCGTACTCTTGCTTGGAGACGGCATGCGCGCCCAACGGCAGGGCAAGCAACAGGCTCAAGGATGGGGCAATGAAACGCAGCATGAATCTCTCCTGGTTCGATAACTGGCGATTTGACCGGTCATTGCGCGCAGTGTTCCGTCACAGGCGCGATGGCAGTACTGGCAGGTCTGTACAGGCTGGAGATTATAAGGGAGTAGCGCGCAACGCTGCACGGCAAATACGGCCAGTGGAGGCGGGCTCTGGTAAACTGCCGGGGTTTTAGTCTCGCTGAGCCTGCGTCGTGCCCTGCCTTTATTGCCATCCCCATTGCCACCGTTGCGCCCTGTCATGAGCCATGCCGTCTCGCGCCTGCGCGCCGAGCGCCTGGCGCGCAGTGTCAAACCCTTCGTCGCGCGCGGCTCGCGTGCGCCACGCTGTCCCGGCTGCCGGGTAATCCCCGAGTACTGTCTGTGTGCCTGGCGCCCGCGGGTGCAGGCGCACTCGGGCATTTGCCTGCTCATGCATGACACCGAACCACTCAAGCCTACGAACACGGGCTGGCTGATTGCCGACGTGATCGGTGACACCACGGCGTTTGCCTGGGAACGCAAGGCGGTGGATGCACAGTTGCAAGCGTTGCTCGATGATCCACAGTGGCAGCCCTACATCGTTTTCCCGGGTGAGTTCGTGGCGCCGGAGCGAGTGGTCAGCAGCGTCGCCCCAGCGTCGGGCAAGCGCCCGCTGTTCATTCTGCTGGATGCCACGTGGCCCGAAGCCCGCAAGATGTTTCGCAAAAGCCCGTATCTGGAACGGTTCCCGGTGCTCAATCTGCAGCCTGAACAGATCTCGCGCTACACATTGCGCCGCTCGCGGCGCGACGACCATTTCTGTACCGCTGAAGTGGCAGCCATGTGTCTGGAACTGGCCGATGATCAGCAGGCCTCGCAGGCACTGGATGCCTATCTGGACGTATTCAGCACCCATTATCTGGGCGCCAAGAACAGGCTTGTGCTGGATGAAGACGATGCCGTGCACCAAAAACTGCGGCCCTTCCTATAGTTCAAGGGGCAAGTACGCCACTTTGCTTCATAATGTGTGCACTGGCGCCATGGGCTACGAGACAACCACCGGGCTTTGAACTTGACCACCCGGTCCGGGCTCGGCATCCTTGGCGCCGATTCGGGCACGACGAAGGCTTGAATGCTGTTTTCCTGGCCCCGACGTGCCTTTTTGGCTTCCGGCACTGCCGCCCGATGCCCTTGAGCTGCCCCGCCAGGCGCCCCCACGCTGGCTGCGCCTGCACAGAACAGGATCATTAGATCGATGGCCACATACGAAATCCTGATTGCCGATGACCACCCGCTGTTTCGCAGTGCGCTGCGCCAGGCCGTTACCCTGGGCCTTGGTCCGGACGTTCGACTGGTTGAGGTGGCAAGCATCGCCGAACTGGAAACCCGCCTGGCCGAGAAAAACGACTGGGACCTGGTGCTGCTGGACCTGAACATGCCCGGTGCCTATGGTTTCTCGGGGCTGGTGCTGCTGCGCGGTCAGTATCCGCAAATCCCGGTGGTGATGGTCTCGGCCCAGGAAGAGGCGGCCGTGGTGGTAAAGTCCCGAGAATTCGGTGCCAGTGGCTTTATCCCAAAATCCAGCCCGCTGGAGCAGATTCAGGATGCGGTCAAGAAAGTGCTCGATGGCGATGTCTGGTGGCCGCCGCAAGCCTTCGAGAAGATCGATGTGTCCGCTGAAGCCAAGGCCGCCAGCGAGGGCCTGGCCAGCCTTACCCCACAGCAATTCCGCGTGTTGACCATGGTGTGCGAAGGCTTGCTGAACAAGCAGATTGCCTATGAGCTGAGTGTGTCGGAGGCCACGATCAAGGCCCACGTCACCGCGATCTTCCGCAAGCTGGGCGTGCGTACGCGCACCCAGGCCGCGTTGTTGCTGCAACAATTGGAATCGGTTTCAACGAGTTAAGGCCACTGGCCTTCACGCTTTTTTGACTCGGCGTGCACTAGCCTGCATCGCTCCTCATTGGGTTCAAGTGGCTTTCTATGTCGCCTTTCAAGGGCCAGACCGGCCTTAAACGAGTGTTCAACGCCGCCGGCTATTCGTTCGACGGCCTGCGCGCCGCCTTTACCGGCGAAGCGGCGTTTCGTCAGTTGGTGCTGCTCAACGTGGTGCTGATCCCGGTCGCCTTCTGGCTGGATGTAAGCCGTGCCGAACGCGCGATCCTGATCGCGGTGTGCCTGCTGGGGCTGATCGTCGAGCTGCTCAACTCTGCCGTGGAAGCCGCGATCGATCGTATTTCCCTGGACCGCCACCCGTTGTCCAAGAACGCCAAGGACATGGGCAGTGCTGCCCAGTTCGTGGCGTTGAGCATCGTGGCGGTGGTGTGGGCGGTGATTCTGCTCTAGGCAATGTGCGGCAGCACGATTTCGTCGCTGCGTCGTACCCCGGCGGTAAAGTTGCGGCACAACTCCAGAAACTCGCGCATCGCCGAGGTCTGGTACTTCTGCTTGTGCCAGATGAAGTAGAACTGCCGCGCCAGGTCCAGGTCGGGGGTTTCCACCGCCACCAGGCTGCCGCGACGAAACGCATCGCGCAGCGCCAGACGTGAAATGCAGCCGATCCCGAGCCCTGATTCCACCGCGCGTTTGATCGCTTCGGTATGTTCCAGCTCCAGGCGGATGTTGAGTGTCGAGCGATGGTGGCGCATCGCCTGGTCAAAGGTCAGGCGCGTGCCTGAACCCTGCTCGCGCAGAATCCAGGCTTCATGGGTCAGTTCCTCAAGGCTGGCACGACCCTTGAGCGCCAAGGGGTGCTGCGGCGCGCAGAACACCACCAGTTCGTCCTCGACCCAGGGCTGAACCTCCAGGTCGGGGTGGTTGCAATCGCCTTCTATAAGACCCAGATCAATTTCATAGTGCGCGACCTGATGCACGATATGGGCGGTGTTCTGTACATGCAGTTTGACCTGGCTCTCCGGGTGAACCTGCATGAAGCTGCCGATCAGCAAGGTGGCCAGGTAGTTGCCGATGGTCAGTGTGGCGCCCACTGCCAGAGAGCCGAAGCCGGACTTGCCGTTGAGCAGGTCCTCGATTTCCTTGGCCTGGTCGAGCAGGGCCACGGCCTGGGGCAGCAGCTGGTGCCCCAGTGCATTGAGGCTCAGGCGCTTGCCGGCACGATCGAACAGCTGACAGCTGGATTGCCGTTCAAGCTCGGTGATGGAGGTGCTCGCAGCCGACTGCGACAGCGCCAGTATCCCGGCCGCACGGGAGACGCTCTGGTGTTGCGCGACGGCCACGAAGACCTGAAGTTGACGCAGTGTAAATCGCATATCTATATAACCGATAAGACATATCTTGATAATTCATTTAACAGATATTGTCGCTCGCACTAAACTATCGCGCAATCGCGCTCACGGTCAGCGCTGCGTTATTTTTCAGGAGCCCCCGTACATGAGCAACATGAACCACGAACGTGTCCTCAGTGTTCATCACTGGAACGACACCCTGTTCAGCTTCAAGTGCACCCGCGACCCGGGCCTGCGCTTCGAGAACGGTCAGTTCGTGATGATCGGCCTGCAACAGCCTAACGGCCGCCCGCTCATGCGCGCCTATTCGATCGCCAGCCCTAACTGGGAAGAGCATCTGGAGTTCTTCAGCATCAAGGTGCCGGACGGCCCGCTGACCTCGCAGTTGCAGCACCTGAAGGAAGGCGACGAGATCATCATCAGCAAGAAGCCTACCGGCACCCTGGTGCTGGATGACCTGAACCCGGGCAAGCACCTGTACCTGCTGAGCACCGGCACTGGCCTGGCACCGTTCATGAGCGTCATCCAGGACCCGGAAACCTACGAGCGCTTCGAGAAGGTGATCCTGGTCCACGGTGTGCGCTACGTCAACGAAGTGGCCTATCGCGAGTTCATCACCGAGCACCTGCCGCAGAACGAGTTCTTCGGTGAGGCGCTGCGTGAAAAACTGATCTACTACCCCACCGTCACCCGCGAGCCGTTCGAGAATCAGGGTCGCCTGACTGACCTGATGCGCAGCGGCAAACTGTTCAGCGACATTGGCCTGCCGCCGATCAACCCGCAGGACGATCGTGCGATGATCTGCGGTAGCCCGAGCATGCTGGATGAAACCAGCGAAGTCCTGAACAGCTTCGGCCTGAAAGTCTCCGCGCGCATGCGCGAGCCAGGTGACTATCTGATCGAGCGTGCGTTCGTCGAGAAGTAAGCAGGCAGTACCAATAAAAAACGCAGACCTTGGTCTGCGTTTTTTTTGCCCTGGATTTGTGGTGCGGCATTCGCCGGCGCGGCGTTCCTGCGACCTTGCGGGCGCCGGCCCTACGCCTCGCGCACCACCTCCAGCACCCGGATCGTATCCAGCTGAGGGTAGTGCCAGCGTACCTGCACGTCCCAGAACCTGACCCCGTACACCCGCTCGACCGGGGGCACCTGATAGGCCGGGCGTGGATCCTGTGCCAGGCATTGTTCTATCAGCTCCACCAACGGCTCTGCGAGACGCAGCGCATGCGCATGGGCCTGCTGCAGTGCCGAGTCGCTCCACTGCACCGTGATCGGCGCAGGCGGGGTGCTGGCCATGTGATTGACCGCCCCGGCTACGCTGTCGGCATAGGGTACATAGGGCTTGATATCGATGACCGGCGTGCCGTCCAACAGGTCGATGCCCGACAGCAGCAGTCGCCCGGCCTCGACGCCCTCCAGCTTCACCACCGATTGCCCGATGCCGTTTGGCCGGTGGGTGGCGCGGGTGGCGAACACGCCCATCGACGTGTTGCCGCCCAGGCGCGGCGGGCGCACCTTCAGGCGCGGCTTCTCTTCCAGGGCCTGATGAAACAGGAACAGCAGCCACACGTGGCTGACCTGCTCTAGCCCGGCAACCGCTTCCCCCTGATCGAAAGGCGATACCAGCTCCAGCGCCCCGCGCGCAGCCGGAGCCAGCTGCGGTTGGCGCGGGATGGCGAACTTCTCCTTGAAGCAGGAGCGCACGTAGCCGACCGGCTCGACACTGTAGGCCATGATCGAATCAGCCACGCACTCGCAGGGTCAGGCCCTTGAGGAAGTTGCGCAGCAACTGGTCGCCACAGGGGCGGTAGTTGCTGTTGCCGACCTTGCGGAACAGGGCGCTGAGTTCAGGCTTGGATACCGAAAAATCCGCCGCCTTGAGAATGGCATGCAGGTCGTCTTCCTTTAGCTCGAAGGCCACCCGCAGTTTTTTCAGGATGATGTTGTTGGTGACCGGCAGTTCGACCGGCAGAGGCGGGCGGCTCTCGTCACGACCACGCTTGAACACCACCAGGCCATCGAGAAAATGCGCGATGACCTCGTCCGGGCAGCGCACGAAGCCTTCTTCCTCGTCTTTTTTCAGGTAGCTGGCAATGTCGGCATCGCTGACGTCAAAACCGTTGATGCGGGTGATCTCTGCCAGTTTGGCATCGCTGATATCCAGCATGTAGCGCAGGCTGCGCAGCACATCGTTGTGAATCATTGGACAATCCTGATCAAGTGGCAACGCCCGAGTGGCGAGGCCTAGAATTTTTCTTTGCTGGACAGGTAGCGCCACTGGCCCAGCGGCAGCTTGCTCATGGCCACGCCGCCCAGGCGAATACGGCGCATGCTGACCACGCTGACACCGACACTGCGGCACAGCAGTTCGATCAGCCCCGGCGTCGGGTTTTTCAGCACCATGCGCAGGCGCGTCTCGTTCTGCCAGCTGGCCTTGATGCGGGGCAATTCCTGGCCCTTCCAGGTGAAACCGCGGTTAAGGCGTTCGAGGCCATGGGCAACCATCTCGCCGCTGACCTCGACCACATACTCCTGCTCCAGCTTGGCCAGGTCCGAGGTGACCTTGCGCACGGCACGCCAGTCCTGGCTGTACACCTGCAGGCCGCTGGCGCCCTGTTGCAGCTCGGCGACGCAGGTCAGCCGGGCAAAGTGGCCCTTGAGCGGGCGATGCCCTTCGGCGTGGGCCTCGGACAAGGTGGCCGGGGTCATGCTCAGGCGAGCGCTTTCGCTGTCCTGGTCGGCGGCCTGGTGCAGCAGCAGGGTTACCGGTTCCAGGGCTTCGGCCTTGGCGCCCGGCAGCAGGGCGACGACCTGGCCGTCGACCTTGAGCTGTGGCTCGTCGACGACGTTGCCGTCAACGGTCACCCAACCGCCTTCGATATAGAGTTCGGCCTCCCGTCGGGAGCAGCCGACCAGTTCGATAAGGCGTTTGGAAAGACGAATGGGTTCAGACATGACGGCGGCCGTGGCACAGGGAAAGGCGCCCATTGTAACCGCCCGGGCGAGCGAAGGCCCGGCTACATTCGTGCCGGGCGGCTATTAATGCCGTGAGGGGATGATTTTCGGATCGGCCTTACAGCGTCCTTCAGCCCGTGCTCGCAGACTGTGTACGACCTAGCCTGAGGTGAAGCAGGGGGTAGGGTTTGCCCATGCCGTCCTTTTCCGAGCGCCCGATGACTTCGAAGCCTTGGCTGGCATAGAAGCCGATGGCCTGGGGATTCTGCTCGTTGACGTCGAGCTCATCGGCGTTCAGCTCATTGATGGCATGCCGCAGCAACTGCTTGCCGATGCCCTGACCGCGATACTGCGGGTCGACGAACAGCATTTCGACACGCCCGGCCGCTACACCGGCAAAGCCGGTGATGCGTTGCTGGCTGTCCTTGCAGCAGATCAGCATCACTGCATCCAGGTACTTGGGCACCAGTTCACGCAGCAGCACGATGTAGCTTTCGGGGAGAAAATCGTGGGTGGCACGTACCGAGGCTTCCCATACCTGCAGCAGGCGAGGGTAGTCGTGGGGGCTAGGGGTTTGCACGGTGGAATGCGCGCGCATCGCAGGGTCTCCTGGGGTGTCCGTACTGGACACGATAGTCCAATAAAAAGCCCCGCCATGATGGCAGGGCTTTTCCAGGCCGCAAAGCGTCAGACAGGCTCGGCCCACAGGTCGTATTCGTCGGCATCGGTGACGACGCACCAGACCTTGTCCCCCGGCTTGAAGCCGTGGTCGCCGTCGATGAACACATTGCCGTCGATCTCCGGGGCGTCGAAGAAGCTGCGGCCCACCGAGCCCTGCTCCTCGACTTCGTCGATCAGCACTTCGATGCGCTTGCCGATGCGCAGTTGCAGACGCGCGCTGCTGATGGCCTGCTGGTGGGCCATGAAGCGATCCCAGCGGTCCTGCTTGACGTCATCAGGAACCACGGGCAGGTCCAGGTCGTTGGCCGGTGCGCCTTCGACGGGCGAGTACTGGAAGCAGCCGACGCGGTCGAGCTGGGCTTCGGTGAGCCAGTCGAGCAGGTACTGGAAGTCTTCCTCGGTCTCGCCGGGGAAGCCGACGATGAAGGTGGAGCGGATGATCAGCTCCGGGCACTGTTCGCGCCATTTCTTGATGCGTGCCAGGGTCTTGTCTTCGAAGGCAGGGCGCTTCATCGACTTGAGCACTTTGGGGCTGGCGTGCTGGAACGGGATGTCCAGGTAAGGCAGCAGCTTGCCGGCGGCCATCAGCGGGATCACGTCATCGACGTTCGGGTACGGGTACACATAGTGCAGGCGCACCCACACGCCCAGGCTGCCGAGCGCTTCGCACAGCTCGAGCATGCGCGTCTTGACCGGCCGGCCGTTCCAGAAGTCGGTCTTGTACTTGACGTCGACGCCGTAGGCGCTGGTGTCCTGGGAGATCACCAGCAGCTCCTTGACGCCGGCCTTGACCAGGCGCTCGGCCTCGCTCAGCACCTCGCCCACCGGGCGGCTGACCAGCTTGCCACGCATCGACGGAATGATGCAGAAGCTGCAGGTGTGGTTGCAGCCTTCGGAAATCTTCAGGTAGGCGTAGTGACGCGGGGTCAGCTTGACACCCTGGGGCGGCACCAGATCGATCAGCGGATTGTGGTCCTGACGTGGTGGCACCACTTCGTGCACGGCGTTGACCACCTGCTCGTACTGCTGCGGCCCGGACACCGACAACACGCTGGGGTGCACGTCGCGAATGTTGTTGGCGTCGACACCCATGCAGCCGGTAACGATGACCTTGCCGTTTTCCTTGATGGCCTCGCCGATCACTTCCAGCGATTCGGCCTTGGCCGAGTCGATGAAGCCACAGGTGTTGACCACCACCACGTCGGCATCCTCGTAGGTGGGCACGACTTCATAGCCTTCCATGCGCAGCTGGGTCAGGATGCGCTCGGAATCGACCAGGGCTTTGGGGCAACCCAGGGAAACGAAGCCGACCTTTGGCGTGGTGGGCGTGGCGGTGGTGGACATGGTTAACCTCGGTGTAGAGGGGCTGCTTGGCACGCGAAGGTGGCAGCCCTGACGGGCGCTTTGGGGCGCCTCTGATCAAAAAGTGCGCAATTCTAGCGAGGCACAACGCGCTTGACTAGCAGAAATGCGACGAACGCTGCGCTATGCTTCGCGCCATCGCTCCCGCGTCGTTCAGCGCTGCGTTCGGCACGCTGCGACGGGTTGCAAAAATGATAGCGCCTGGCGCGAATTTCGCCGGCCTCTGGGTCTTGGTTGCGGGAGTGGTTGATGGTTCAGGCAAGCAGTCAGGCCAATGCCGGGCATACGGCGGCAAAGCCGCTGAGCCTGCTGGTGGCGGCAGTCGGGGTGGTATACGGCGATATCGGTACCAGCCCCTTGTATACCCTCAAGGAAGTCTTCTCCGGCGGCTACGGGGTGCCGGTCAACCATGATGGTGTGCTGGGCATCCTGGCGTTGATCCTGTGGTCGCTGATCTGGGTGGTGTCGATCAAGTACGTGCTGTTCATCCTGCGCGCGGACAACCAGGGGGAGGGTGGCATCATGGCCCTGACCGCGCTGGCCCGACGAGCGGCTGCACCTTATCCCAGATTGCGTGCGCTGCTGGTGGTGTTCGGCTTGTTCGGTGCGGCGCTGTTCTATGGCGACAGCATGATCACCCCGGCGATTTCGGTGCTGTCGGCGGTCGAAGGCATGCAACTGGCGTTCGATGGCATCGATCACTGGGTGATACCGGTGGCGCTGGTCGTGCTGGTGGCGCTGTTCCTGATCCAGAAGCACGGTACCGCGCGCATCGGCATTCTGTTCGGGCCGGTGATGGTGGCCTGGTTCGTGGTGCTGGCGGCCCTGGGCGTGCACGGCATCGTCCAGCGCCCCGAAGTGCTGCAGGCGCTCAACCCGATCTGGGCTGTGCGCTTCTTCATCGTCCACCCCGGCATGGGCGTGGCGATTCTGGGCGCCGTGGTGCTGGCGCTGACCGGGGCCGAGGCCTTGTACGCCGACATGGGGCATTTTGGCCGCAAGCCGATCGCGCGGGCCTGGTTCGCGCTGGTGCTGCCGGCGCTGGTGCTCAACTATTTCGGTCAGGGCGCATTGCTGCTGGAGAACCCCGAAGCGGCACGTAACCCGTTCTACCTGCTGGCCCCCGGCTGGGCGCTGGTGCCGCTGGTCGGGCTGGCCACCCTGGCCACCGTGATCGCTTCCCAGGCGGTGATTTCCGGGGCCTTCTCCCTCACCCGCCAGGCCATCCAGCTTGGTTATGTGCCGCGCATGCAGATCCAGCACACCTCCAGCGACGAGCAGGGGCAGATCTACATCGGGGCGGTCAACTGGTCGCTGATGGTCGGGGTGATCCTGCTGGTGCTGGGCTTCGAGTCCTCCGGCGCGCTGGCGTCGGCCTATGGCGTTGCGGTAACCGGGACCATGCTGATCACCACCATCCTGGTGTCGGCGGTGATGTTGCTGCTGTGGAAGTGGCCACCGCTGCTGGCGGTACCGGTACTGCTGGGCTTTCTGTTCGTCGACGGGCTGTTCTTTGCCGCCAACGTGCCCAAGGTGCTGCAGGGCGGGGCATTCCCGGTGCTGGCAGGGATTGCGCTGTTCATCCTGATGACCACCTGGAAGCGCGGCAAGCAGATCCTGGTGGAGCGCCTGGATGAGGGGGCGTTGCCATTGCCGGTGTTCATCGCCAGCATCCGCGTGCAGCCGCCGCACCGTGTGGAAGGTACGGCGGTGTTCCTGACCGCGCGTTCGGACGCGGTGCCCCATGCGCTGCTGCACAACATGCTGCACAACCAGGTGCTGCACCGCCAGGTGGTGTTGCTCACCGTGGTCAACGAGGATTCACCGCGGGTACCGCCACAGCGGCGTTTCGAGGTGGAGGGGTATGGCGAGGGGTTCTACCGGGTGATCCTGCATTTCGGCTTCATGGACGAGCCGGACGTGCCGGCGGCGTTGAAGCTGTGTCACCTGGACGAGCTGGATTTCAGCCCCATGCGCACCACCTACTTCCTCAGCCGCGAGACGGTGATCGCATCCAAGCTGGTGGGCATGTCGCGCTGGCGCGGGGTGCTGTTTGCCTTCCTGCTGAAGAATGCCAACGGCAACCTGAGGTTCTTCAACCTGCCATTGAACCGGGTGATCGAGCTGGGTACGCAGGTGGAGATCTAGCGGGGCCTTTCGCCGCCAAGGCGGCTCCTGCAGGATGCGATCCGTTGCAGGAGCCGGCCTTGCCGGCGAGGCTTCTACTGTTCAGCGACGCTGGACTTTCCCTGGCGCGTTTCTATCTCGCTGATCAGGCGTTTGGCCAGGGCCGGGTAGTTTTCGTCGAAGTGGTGCCCGCCGGGCAGCTTCACGCGCTCACCCACGGCGGTATGGTCGGTGCAGCCGCTTTCATCGGCCTCTTCTTCACCATAGATGCACAGCACCTTGCTCGGCGGCATCCTGGCCATCTCAGGCCCGGTTGGCGCCTCTTTGCCGGCATTGCCCAGCCAGCCCTCGACCTCGATCTCGAAACTGCCACTGCGCGCGAACGCCAGCAGAATCACCGCATCGATGCGCTTCTGGTCTTCGGGTGGCAAGCGGTTGTAGATCGCCGGCAGCACGTCGGCACCGAATGAATAGCCGGTCAGTACGAAGCGTTTGGTGCCCCACTTCTGGCGGTAGTGCTGCATCAGCTCGGACAGGTCGACTGCGCTCTGCTCCGGTGTCTTGTGCTGCCAGTAGTAGCGCAGGGTATCGATGCCCACCACCGGGTAGCCCAGCTTGGCCATCTCGCCCGCCACGTCGCGGTCAAGGTCGCGCCAGCCGCCATCGCCGGACAGGAACAGCGTCACGGTGTCGGTGGTCTGGCCGGCCGGCACTTCCACCACCGGAATGCTCAGTGCATTGCCATCCACGCCCAGCAGGGCCTGGGTCAGTTGGGCCTTGAGCACCTGGGGCAGGTGGATGTCGTAATCGCTGATGCTGGTCTGTGCATTGGCCTGGTCGCGCACGAAGGCGGCGCTGGCGTCATCCGGGTTGTCGTTCCAGGCCACGTTCCAGTGACCATGGGCGGCCGACTTGGGCAGCGCGGCGCTGCAGCCGGGCTGCTCGATGCTGAACCCCACGGAGATGGCCTGGGCCTTGTCGTTGGTCTGCCCGGCCAGCCAGCTCCAGGCCAGCCCGGCTCCCGGGCCGATGCCGGCAACCAGCGTCGGCGTGCCCTGCAACTGTTGCAAGGCCTGCTGCAGCGCCTGCTGCTGCAGGTTGCAGTCGCTCGGCGGCAGGATCACCTGTACCAGCTGGGCGCGGGCACTCTGGCTCAGGTCGATCAGTTGCTTGTCGCTCAGGGCCTGGTCCTGCGGCACGGCCACGGCCACCAGGTCCTTGCCTCGCGTGCTTGGGGTAACCCGCACCAGGCTGCTGCCATCGGCCAGGGTCAAATGTTCAAGGTGCGGTTGCGGGGCAGGGCGGGCCCACAGCCAGAAGCCCAGGGCCGCCGCGAGCAGGGCCAGCACCAGGGCGGCCAGTACATGAAGCCAGTAGCGTCGAATCATCAGCGTTTCACCAATCCGGTCAGGCCGCCTGCAATCAGGGCGGCGGTATCGGCCAGGGCCACCAGGGGATCGAGCCCGGCGGGTACGGCCATGTAACGGGGTTCCCAGTCAGGCTGGAACTTGTCTTTGAAGCGGCGCAGGCCCTGGAAGTTGTACAGTTGCTCGCCGCGCTGGAACACCATCGAGCCCAGGCGCTGAGTCAGAGGTGCGCCGCGACGCGGCTGCAGCCCGGACAACGGCACCATGCCGAGGCTGAAGCGCGCGTATCCATGCGTCTTGTAGTGTTGGATCAGGCCGATCATCAGAAACTCCATGGTCAGCTTTGGTGCTTGCGGGTGCGCGCGCATCAGGTCCAGGCTGGCCAGCTCGCGGCTGTGGGTTTCGAGCAGGTTGGCAAAGGCCACCGGCTGGCCCTGGAAGCGAATCAGCGCGATGCGGAAGTGCTGCAGGTACTCTGCGCTGAAGCGGCCCAGCGAAAAGCCTTTTTCGCGCACGTTCTTGCCTTCGAGCCAGGCATCGGAAATCACCTTCAATTCCTCGAGCGGGGCTTGCCCGGGCTCGTGGATCTCCAGGCTCAGGCCGTCGCGCCCGCCGCGGTTCCAGGTATAGCGCAGGTCTTTCATCTCCTTGCCCTTGGCGTCGAGGTCGAAGCGCAGCAGGTCCACGCGGGCCTCTTCGCCCAGCTTGATCGCGGTCAGGCCGATGTCCATGTAGAAGGGCAGGTTCTCGGCACGCACCTGGTAGAACACCGGTCGAGCGTGGTGGATATCGCACAGGTCGCGAAACTGCCAGATCATCTCGGCGCGGCGCTGGGCCGGGCCGATCGGGTCGTACAGCGCCACCAGGCTGCGCCCGCGGCGGGCGTACATCAGGAAGGCGTCATCCTGAGGGTGGAACAGCAACGCCTTGTCGCCGGTCAGCGCCAGGCCGCCATCGGGCTGGTCGGAGCTCTGCAGGATGCGGTTGGCCCGTTGCAGCTCGTCACCTGTAGGCAGGTGGATGGTCGGGCGTGCGGTACGCAGCAGCCAGGTCAGTGCAACGATCACCAGCAGTACCGCGCTACCGAGCAATGAGCGCAGCCCGCGCGGGGCATCGGCGTCCAGGGTGAACTGCCACCACAGCTGGTGGCTGTAGGGCACGTCCTGGTAGGCGAACAGCAGCAGCCACACCGACGCGCCGATCACACAGGCACTGGCCACCACGTAGACCGGCGAGAAGGGCAGCTCGAGCAGTCGACTGGGCCGGTAGAATGAACCGCGGAACACTGCCAGCAGGCAGGCGGTAAGCGTCAGCAGGCTGGCCTCTTCCCAGTCGAAGCCCTTGAGCAGCGACAGCAGGGCGCCGACCAGCAGCAGCACGGTGGTGAGTATCCAGGCTGCCGACAGGCGCCGCCGCAGGCCCTGGGCCAGCAGCAGGCACAGCACGCCGATCAGGCTGGCGCCGAAGTGCGAGGCATCGATCAAGCGGTGCGGAACCAGGAAACCCAGGTGCTCCAGGCGCGTGTCGATTTCGGGCGTGGCCCCGGAGAACAACAGCACCACGCCCGACAGGAACACCAGAATCGCCAGTACCGGTGCGGCAAGCCCGGAGGCCACCTTCATGGCCTGGCGCGCGAACAGAAAGCGCTTGGCTTCACTGGCCAGCAGGACCACGCAGGCCACCAGCAGCGGCAGCACGACATAGATCAGGCGGTACAGCAGCAGCGCAGCGGCAAGTGGCGCAGCCCCCAGCTGGTCGGCGAAGGCGGCCAGCAGGATGGCCTCGAAGACCCCGACCCCGCCGGGCACGTGGCTGAGCACACCGGCAGCCAGGGCCAGCAGGTACACCAGCAGGAACGCACCGAAGGGCGGAGCCTCGGGCAGCAGCAGGTACAGCACCGTGGCGGCGGCGGCCACGTCCAGTGCGGTGATCAGCAGCTGCAGCAAGGTCAGGCGCGCGCCCGGCAGGCGCAGTGTGCGTCGGCGTATGCGTACCAGCAGGTTGTCGGCCAGCGGCTGTTCCGGCAGTCGACGCCGGTACAGCCCGTAGGCCAGGGCCATGCTCAGGCCCAGTACCGCGACGGCGATGGCTGCCAGTACCGGGGCCGGCGTGCGCAGCGCCATGGCCGCGGCGGGCAGGTTGCTCAGGGTGGCCAGCGCTGCCAGCGGCGGCAGCGCGCAGCCCAGCGACAGGCTGGCAAACAGCGTCATGCGGGCCACTTCGGCACCGCCTATGCCGTGGCGGGCGTACAACCGGTAACGCACCGAGCCGCCGGACAGCAGCGACAACCCGATCGCGTTGCCGATGGCGAATGCACAGAAGCCGCCCATGGCCAGGGTGGCTGAAGGCAGCCGGACCCCGGCATAACGGCTGGCTGACCATTCATAGCCCAGCAGGATGACAAAGCCTGCGACCGTGGCCAGCAGTGCACCGGCCAGGGCGGGCTTGGGCACACTCAGCAGCGAATCGTGCAGGGCATAGATATCCAGCTCGCTGAGCAGATGGCGACAGGCAATCAGGGCG
The DNA here is from genome assembly GCF_028682105.1 of Pseudomonas sp. 8209. NCBI lineage: Bacteria > Pseudomonadati > Pseudomonadota > Gammaproteobacteria > Pseudomonadales > Pseudomonadaceae > Pseudomonas > Pseudomonas sp. 8209. Next base: position 299,133 of record NZ_JANIAH010000002.1, on the reverse strand, counting down.
ATGCCGAACAGTAGCAGGGTGACCGCCAGGCCGATCGGCTGACGATACCGGCTGAGCAGTTCCAGCCAGCGCAGGCGATGCGGGGCGATGGGCTGGGCGGCGCTAACGGGGGGGTCTGCTTCGGGCGTTTGTGGGCGCATCAATCACCTTTTTGGATTGCGCGCGACTGGACGATGTATCCGACCAAGTTACCAATCCCTATGGAAAAATAATGTCTGAATCTTACTCGCGATCATGCCGATCCGCGCCCATCAGGATAGTTAAAGAAGTTTCATGCTGCCGCAAGGGCATGGAGAGGAGGGGAAGGTACTTTTCGCCAGACGCAAAAAAGGCCACTTTTTTCAAAGTGGCCTTTTCTGTTGTTTGGTTGCGGGAGCCGGATTTGAACCGACGACCTTCGGGTTATGAGCCCGACGAGCTACCAGACTGCTCCATCCCGCGTCTGTGGGGCGGATTCTACAGCGTATGGAGATGCTGTCAATGCTTAATTGTTGATTTACAACAAAAACCTGCTATGGGCCAAACAGCGCCCAACAAAAAAGGCCACTTTTTCAAGTGGCCTTCTCTGATGTTTGGTTGCGGGAGCCGGATTTGAACCGACGACCTTCGGGTTATGAGCCCGACGAGCTACCAGACTGCTCCATCCCGCGTCTGTGGAGTGGATTCTACAGATATCTCAGAACGTGTCAACCGCTAAAATCCAGAAATCCTTTTTTGTTCAATTGCTTAGCGTTTGTGATCTGGCTGCGGGCGCGCTAAGGCGGGGGCTGCAGGGCATTTGCCCGGGGTGACGGGTGCAGGGTGCAGCCGGTGGTGACGAGTGAGATACTGCGCGTACGAATCAACGGTGTTAACGGTCATCCATGTCCCAACGCAAGATCATCCACATCGATTGCGACTGTTTCTACGCAGCCATCGAGATGCGCGACGACCCGCGGCTGGCCGGCAAGCCTCTGGCCGTGGGTGGTTCGGCCGACCGGCGCGGGGTGATTGCTACCTGCAACTACGAAGCGCGGGCCTTTGGCGTACGCTCTGCGATGTCGTCGCACCACGCGTTGAAGCTGTGCCCCGACCTGACCATCGTCAAGCCGCGCATGGATGCCTATAAGGAAGCCTCGCGGGAGATTCACAACATCTTCCGCGAGTACACCGAGCTGATCGAGCCATTGTCGCTGGATGAAGCCTATCTGGACGTATCCGACAGCCCGAAGTTTTCCGGCAGTGCCACGCGCATTGCCGACGACATTCGCCGGCGGGTGTCCCAGCGCCTGCACATCACGGTATCGGCGGGGGTGGCGCCCAACAAGTTCCTGGCCAAGATTGCCAGTGACTGGCGCAAACCCAACGGCTTGTTCGTGATTACCCCGGCACAGGTGCAAGACTTCGTCGCCTGCTTGCCAGTGACCAAGCTGCATGGGGTTGGCAAGGTCACGGCTGACAAGCTGGGGCGCCTGGGCATTGTCGATTGCAAGGATCTGCGCGAGTGGGACCGCCTGGCCCTGGTCCGCGAGTTCGGCAGTTTCGGCGAGCGTCTTTACGGGCTGGCGCGCGGCATTGACGAGCGGGTGGTGCACAACGACAGCCGGCGCCAGTCGGTGAGCGTCGAGAACACCTACGACAGCGACCTGCCGGACCTGGCCAGCTGCCTTGAAAAACTGCCTGAACTGCTGGAATCGCTGGGCGGTCGCATGGCCCGGATCGACGACAGTTACCGGCCGGGCAAGCCGTTCGTCAAGGTCAAGTTCCATGACTTCACCCAGACCACCCTGGAGCAGGCGGGGGCGGGGCGTGATCTTGAAAGCTACCGGCAACTGCTCAGCCAGGCTTTCGCGCGCGGCGCCAAGCCGGTCAGGTTGCTGGGAATTGGCGTGCGGTTGCACGACTTGCGCGGGGCGCATGTTCAGCTGGAGCTGTTCACGCCCGAGTGAAACGCCAGGCATCGTGGTCGATGCCTGGCGTTCATGGTGCTGGAGCTACTTCGCGCCGGGGTCTGCCACCAGGCGGCCGGCATCCCTGGTCAGCGCCTTGAGAAACTCCTGTTGCAGCTCCGGATCATTGCGGGTCAGCTCGATCAGGCTCTGTTCCAGCTCGCTGGCTTCCTCTTCCAGGCCGAGTTCGGACAAGCGCTTGACCCGGTGTACCCACTCGCTCACCTCGTCGTCTTCAAGGTCGTCGTAGATCAGCTCATGGGCTTCGACCAGTTTGCCGCGCAGCGTTGGGCTGAGCAGCAGGCTGGCGTCGGCACGCACGTTGTTTTCTTCATCGGCCACGGCCAGGTGCAAGGTGCCCACCTGGGTCAGGTTCTGTTCGGTGAACGGGCTGTCGAGCAGGTTCAGGCGCAATACACCATTGCGGTCGGTGGTCAGCTCGTGGGTGAGCTTGCCAGCCTTGACCTCGACCGGGCGTTCGCCCCACGGCAGGCTGGTGTACTCCTGGCGTTTGTCCTTCTGCACTTCGCTGATACTGGCCAGGTTCTGTTGTGCGCGGCCGTTGGACTGCACGTTCATGAACGGGTTGAGCCCGGCCACGCCATAGCTGAGCCAGTCATGGGTCACGCTGTCGGGCAGGTTGCCCAGTGCGAACACATTGACCACATTGGCGCCGATACCGGCAACCACGGCCACTGCGCCCAGCGGGATCTCGTAGATTTCGCGCCAGGGTTGGTAGGGCGTGTAGCGATCATAACGACGGGTCACTTCGAATTCGGTGACTTCGAAGTTCTTCTGTTCGTGAACGCGCACGCGCCGTTGCGGCAGCTCGAGTACCTTGGGCTCTCCGACATCGATCTGCAGGCTGTGCTCGAGCAGCTTGCGCTCGATCCGCTCCTCATGCTCGCTGCGCTGGGACATCTGGTTGGCGCAGCCGCTGAGCAGCACGGCGCCGCACAGGGCGGCGCCTCCGAAGGTGATTCGCTTGAACATGGCTACTCTTGTGTTGGCTATCAGCGACGAATACGGGCTTGCAGGAACGACAGCACCTCGGCCACGGGCAAGGCCTGGGCCTCGCTGTCCTTGCGGTACTTGTATTCCAGGTTGCCTTCGGCCAGGCCCCGGTCGCTGACTACGATGCGGTGCGGGATGCCGATCAGTTCCATGTCGGCGAATTTGATCCCCGGGCTGGTTTTCTTGTCACGGTCGTCCAGCAGCACTTCGAAACCGGCGGCTGTCAGCTCGGCGTAGAGCTTGTCGGTGGCTTCGCGCACTTCGGCGGTTTCGTAGCGCAGCGGTACCAGGGCGATCTGGAATGGCGCGAGGCTATCGCTCCAGATGATGCCCTTGTCGTCGTAGTTCTGCTCGATGGCAGCGGCGACCACGCGCGAAACACCAATGCCATAGCAGCCCATGGCCAGGGTCACCGGCTTGCCGTTCTCGCCCAGCACCTGGCACTTGAGTGCTTCACTGTACTTGGTGCCCAGCTGGAAGATGTGCCCGACTTCGATGCCGCGCTTGATCATCAGCGTACCCTTGCCGTCCGGGCTCGGGTCGCCGGCTACCACGTTGCGCAGGTCGGCGATTTCCGGTACGGGCAGGTCGCGCTCCCAGTTCACGCCGAAGTAGTGCTTGTCGTCGATGTTGGCACCGATGCCGAAGTCGCTCATGAAGGCCACGGAACGGTCGATGATGCACGGCAGCGGCAGGTTCAGCGGGCCCAGGGAACCGGCGCCGGCGCCGATGGCGTCGCGCAGTTCGGCGTCGCTGGCCATCACCAGCGGGCTGGCCACCTGTGGCAGGTTGGCAGCCTTGATTTCGTTGAGCTCGTGGTCGCCGCGGACGATCAGGGCAATCAGCTTGCCTTCTTCGGCGGCATGCACGATCAGGGTCTTGACGGTGCGCTCGATCGGCACGCCGTAGTTTTCGACCAGGGCGGCGATGGTTTTCGCGTCCGGGGTATCGACCAGGCGCAGCTCCTCGGTGGGGGCAGGGCGCACGGTTTCCCGCGGGATTGCTTCGGCCTTCTCGATGTTGGCGGCGTAGTCGGAGCTGTCGCTGAAGATCACGTCGTCTTCACCGGACTCGGCCAGCACGTGGAACTCGTGGGACCAGCTGCCACCGATCGAGCCGGTGTCGGCCTGCACGGGGCGGAAATCCAGGCCCAGGCGGGTGAACACATTGCAGTACGCCTGGTGCATTCGGTCGTAGGTTTGCTGCAGGGACGCCTGGTCGGCATGGAAGGAGTAGGCATCCTTCATGATGAACTCGCGACCGCGCATCAGGCCGAAGCGCGGACGGATCTCGTCGCGGAACTTGGTCTGGATCTGGTACATGTTCAGTGGCAGCTGTTTATAGCTGCTCAGCTCGTTGCGCGCGAGGTCGGTGATGACCTCTTCGTGGGTAGGCCCCACGCAGAACTCGCGACCATGACGGTCCTTCAGGCGCAGCAGCTCGGGGCCGTACTGCTCCCAGCGGCCGGACTCCTGCCACAGTTCAGCGGGCTGAATGGCCGGCATCAGCACTTCCAGGGCGCCTGCGGCGTTCATTTCCTCGCGTACCACGGCTTCGACCTTGCGCATCACGCGAAGGCCCATCGGCAGCCAGGTATAAAGGCCGGATGCGAGCTTGCGGATCATGCCGGCACGCAGCATGAGCTGGTGGCTGATGACGACCGCGTCGGAAGGGGTTTCTTTCTGTGTGGCGAGCAAATATTGACTGGTGCGCATGGTAGGCCGTTGTCGGTTGCTTAACTGAAATGACCCCGCATTGTACGGGGGCGATTCGGTGACGTATAGGATGGTGGCGCGGGAAACTGCGCCAAGTGCATCAACACAAAAGAAAAAGCCCGGCAGGGCCGGGCTTTTTCGAGCTGGGGTCCGTGAGCCGGAAGGCTTACAGGATGCTCAGCGGGTACTCGACGATCAGGCGCAGTTCGTCGATCGAAGGCGACGAGTTGTTGTACACCGCATCGCTGGAGCGGTAGGTGGCCTGGCGAACGCGGAAGCTCAGGTCTTTGGCCGGGCCTTCCTGCAGTACGTACTTGGCTTCGATGTCGCGTTCCCACTCTTTGCCGTTGTTGCCGGAGGAAACGTTGGCATCGGTACCACGGATGTAGCGGGTCATGAAGCTCAGGCCCGGTACGCCGAAGGTGGCCATGTTGATGTCGTAGCGAGCCTGCCAGGATTTCTCGTCTTCGGAGTTGAAGTCCGAACGTGCCACCGAGTTGGCCAGGAACACGGTACCGCCGCCGTCGACGCCGTAGGCGTAGCCGCCGTCGCCGCTGATGCGCTGGTGCGCCAGGGTGAAGGTGTGCGCACCGATGGTGTAGGCGGCGGACAGGCTGAATGCACGGCTGTCGATCTTGTCGCCGTCGTAGGCTTTTTCCAGCGCGGCGCCGGTGCTCTTGGTGTTGTAGAAGTTGAAGTCGAACACCAGGCCCTGCTCGTCGTTGATCGGCAGGCTCCAGTTCACGTTGGCGTAGTATTTGCGCCAGTAGTCTTCGACCTTGGAGTAGTAGAGGCTGGTGCTGAGCTCGTCGCTGAACGCGTAGGTGCCGCCCAGTACGTCGGCCTTGGTCAGGTGGATGCCGCCGTCACGGTTGGTCTGGTCTTGTGCGGTGATGCTGGTGAAGCGACCGGCGTTGAGCGTCAGCCCCTTGATTTCGTTGCTGGTGATCAACGCGCCCTGGGCCATTTCAGGCAGCAGGCGGCTGTCGTCGGTGGCCAGCACTGGCAGCGAGGTGAACTGGTCACCCACTTTCAGGACGGTGTCGGAAATCCGGAACTTGATGGCTGCGCCGCCTTTGGAGTAGTCGTCCTGCGAGCGTTCGTCGGAGCCGGTCGGGAACAGGCCGGTGCCGGCAGTGCCCTTGCCGCCGTCCAGTTTCAGACCCAGCATGCCGATTGCGTCGACGCCGACGCCGATGGTGCCTTGGGTGAAGCCCGACTCGAAGGTGCCGATGAAGCCTTGGCCCCACTCTGCAGCGCGGCTCTGCTCGGTGTTGGGGACGTTGCGGTAGTCACGGCTGAAGTACAGGTTGCGAAGTTTGACGTTCAAGCTGCTGTCTTCTACAAACCCCTTGGATTCATCCTGAGAAGACGCCATGGCCAGCTGCGAGGTGCCTGCCGCTACGGCCAGGGCGATTATGCTCCACTTCATCACGCGCATCGTGATTTGCTCCTTTGGTTTTGGAAGATTACGGCCTTGCCCCCTGGTTTTTTTATGGGGCGGCTCTTTCTTTTTTGAGTCGGCGAAATGTATATCACGCTGACTGTCGTTGGCGATACTTGCGAAAGGAACCTTTCATTAACTTTATGGTCCCGTCGCAAACGGTTAAATCCCTGTCGCAAATTACGCCCCGGCATGACCGGTGCGTTCAACTACAGCGCTGTTTCGCAGAGCAGCAAAGGCAGCGCAATCACGCCAAGCCTTTGATGCCAAAACTCCCTGGTTGCCCTTGCAGCTGTTGTTATTTGTCGCACTTGGCTTGCTTGTGCAGGCGCCATGCCGACGTTGGGCAGAGATGAATGCAACAAGCGTGCTCAATTGCGCGGTGCGTTGATGAAATTTTCACATTTCGGTGGCCAAAGGGCGCGTGGTGCCCGAAAACCGGGGGTGTACAGATCTTTTGGTTTGAGGGTCGATGCCGTCGCGGAATAAGCAAAAAATCGACTTTGAAGTCAAAACGTTACCGGCTTGTAGGACAAGTGAGTAGTTTTCGGTAGGAGGCGGTGCTGATTGTGTTCGCGAGGCGCTATTTTGGTGCGAAAAGTAGCGTTTTGTTACCGGCGTGAGCGGACCTCCTGCGTGCAGTGTGGTCTGCCTGCCCCGGGATGGAGCGCCATGTACTCATGCCTGTGACTCCAATCGGGAGTATCCTTGCGTCAATCACCTGCCGGGTGCAGGTATCGGGATTGAAAGGTGCGAGGAGATTGTTCTGTGTTTGCTCTTGATTCACGTTTGCAACAAGACACGATTGCGTTGGGGGACTTACCTCTTTGTCGCTTGTTACTTAGTAAGGATGCTAACTATCCGTGGTTCATTCTGGTGCCGCGGCGTCCTGCTGTCAGCGAAGTATTCGAACTTGATGAAGAGGCGCAGCAGCAACTCTGGCAAGAGACCACGTTGCTGGCCAAGTTGCTCGACGGGCTGTTCGATGCCGACAAGATGAATGTCGCGACCCTGGGCAACGTCGTGAGCCAGTTGCACATGCATGTGATCGTGCGACGCCAGAGCGATGTGGCATGGCCTGGCCCGGTGTGGGGGCGCGTGCCGGCGCTGGTTTATACAGCCGAGGCGCTGGCTCATGTGCGCCGCATCGTCGAGCGTGAGCTTGGTGATTATCTTCAACCGATCGAGGCTTGAATCATGACTCTGGAAGCACGGGTAACCGAGTTGGAGAGTCGTCTGGCATTTCAGGACGATACGCTGCTGGCGCTGAACGATGTGTTGGTGGAGCAGCAGCGGGTGGTTGAACGGCTGCAGCTGCAGATGGGCGCGCTGCTCAAGCGTTATGAGGAGATGGTGGGGCAGTACGAGTCCAACGAGGAAGAAGCGCCGCCCCCGCACTATTGATGCATGCGCCTCGCGCAGCGGGCCTAAAGGCTCAGTGCAGATCGACAGCAGAACAGGGCGGGTGAGTAGGCGTAAAAAAACCGCGATCGGCCGAGTGGCCGTCGCGGTTCTTCACGCGAGGATCAGCGACGCGGTGCCGCAATCACATCCTCGGCCTGCAGGCCCTTGTCCCGGTTCATCACCGAAAACTCCACACGCTGACCCTCCACCAGCACCCGGTGACCCTCGCCACGAATGGCCCGGAAGTGCACGAAGATGTCATCGCCGGAATCCCGCGAAATGAATCCAAAGCCCTTGGACGTGTTGAACCACTTCACGGTGCCCGTGTCGCGGTTGCTCATGTCGTAGGCAGGTGCCTGGCTGCGCGCACGGCCAACCTTGGCCAGGCCCGCCACCAGATGCAGCAGCACGGCCAGCAGGGCGCAGACCATGGCCGCGACATTGCCCAGCTCCGGGCGCAGCAGCACAGTGACCGCTTGCAATACCACTGCAAGCACCAGCAGCGCGCTGGCAGTGTGTTGCAGGTACTGGCGCGCGCCGCGGTAGTGCATTGGCAGCACAGGCACCAGGATCAGGTTGAGCAGCCCGAACAGCGCCAGGTAGATGGCATCGGGTTGTTGCAGGAAAGGGACAGCTTCGCCCCTCAGGCTAGGAATCAGGGACAGCAGCAAGGCAGCTGCGCCCGTCAACAGGTGAACGATCTTGAACATGGTGGTTTGGCTCACATTTTATTCAGGCATATCACAGGAAGAGCTGAACCCACGGTGCGCGGTTACCGATGAGGCGCCAAAGCGTGGCTGCAGCCTATGCGCCATTGCACAAAAAATGCGCAATGACGGCACAGTGCCTATTTAACAGCAAAGCCGGGTGCTTCTCAAATCAGCGGGCCAAACGGGCCGCGCGGCTGCAGCCCTGTGTCGCACGCCAGACCGGCAATCGGAGCTGCAGGCACGCGCAACTCTTGGTACAGTGCTTCCAGCATGTTGAACTGACATCACAGGAAGGAAATGTACATGGCAATCGATATTGGTATCAGTGAAGAAGATCGCAAGTCCATTGTTGACGGCTTGTCGCATCTGTTATCGGATACATATGTACTGTACTTGAAGACCCATAACTTCCACTGGAACGTGACCGGGCCGATGTTCAATACACTGCACTTGATGTTCGAAGGCCAGTACAACGAACTGGCCCTGGCAGTCGATGCCATCGCCGAGCGAATTCGTGCACTGGGCTTCCCGGCGCCGGGTACTTATTCCACATACGCCAAGTTGTCCTCGATCAAGGAGGAGCCAGGTGTGCCGGCGGCTGAAGAGATGATCAAGCAACTGGTCGATGGCCAGGAAGCCGTGGTGCGTACCGCGCGCAGCCTGTTCCCGTTGCTGGACAAGGTCAGCGACGAGCCGACCGCCGACCTGTTGACCCAGCGCATGCAGGCCCATGAAAAGACTGCCTGGATGCTGCGCTCGCTGTTGGCCAAGTGAGTGTTCGGCGCCTGTAAAGGCGCCTGTTGAAAGACGCAAGCCCGATTCTTCCTTAGAGGAATCGGGCTTTTTAATGGGTACTTCCTGCGTGCTGCGGCCGGCGTGGAACAGTTTCAGCAGGTGTGGTACATGAACTCAACTAAAAGGTTATTCCTACGCTGCGCAGGCTCGCGGTCTGCTGGTTGCAATACGATGAACAGCGCTTCATAGGCAGGTACCTGGATAGCAAGTATCCCGGTGATGAACTTCCTGTCAGTCAATGCGTGGGATGAATATGTCGCGAGTCGTGAATGAACGTGCATGCACCGCCGAGCAACTTCGTATGGCCCCTGGTGATCCTTTTCAGGCAGATTTCAATATGGGCCTGGCGCGCCCGCTGTCGCGTTCGGTGCGACTCAACGGCTTCGCCACCTGCTTGCGCCTGGAAGAGGTCTACTGGAAAATCCTCGAGCGCATTGCCGCCGCCAACCGGTGTACGGTCAATGCGGTGCTGTCCCATGTGGACCGCGAAGTCCACCTTCGCCACGGCGGCGTCAAGAATTTCAGCGGCCTGGTGCGGGTGATCTGCGTGGTCTACGTGCTGAGGGGCGGCGCCAAGCCCTGAACCATTCGTGCGCTGGCACGGCGGGCGGGCTGCACAGCCCCGGTTAACCATATATAATCCCGCTTTTTGCTGCGTGGCGCGGCCCGCGCAGTGGTCAACGAGATACGCCAATGCCCCTGTACGACTATCAATGCGGTTCCTGCAGCCACCAGATGGAAGTTCTGCAGAAGATCAGCGCAGCGCCGCTGACCGATTGCCCGGCCTGCCAGGCACCTGCCCTGAAGAAGCTGATTTCTGCCCCGGGCTTCCGCCTGGGCGGCACCGGCTGGTATGAAACCGACTTCAAGACCGGCACCAAAAAGAACCTGGCGGGCGCCGACAAGGCCGACTGAGTTGAACTGTACTGCCAGGGTCTTGCACTATGGGCCCCCTGGGGCCGGCAAGGTCCACACCCGAATTCACGAATGACGAGAAGCGAAACCACCATCATGATGCGCAGCCACTATTGCGGCCAACTGAACGAGAGCCTGGAAGGTCAGGAAATTACCCTTTGCGGCTGGGTCCATCGTCGTCGCGACCACGGCGGGGTGATTTTCCTCGACATCCGTGATCGCGAAGGCATGGCTCAGGTCGTGTTCGACCCGGACCGCGCAGAAAGCTTTGCCGCCGCCGACCGCGTGCGCAGCGAGTACGTGGTGAAGATCACCGGCAAGGTGCGTCCGCGCCCTGCAGGCGCAGTCAACGCCAACATGGCCTCGGGCGCCATCGAAGTGCTGGGCTACGAGCTCGAAGTGCTGAACGAAGCGGAAACCCCGCCGTTCCCGCTCAACGAGTACTCCGACGTGGGTGAAGAGACCCGCCTGCGCTATCGCTTCATCGACCTGCGTCGTCCGGAGATGGCCGAGAAGCTGCGTCTGCGCTCGCGCATCACCACCAGCATCCGTCGCTTCCTCGACGAAAACGGCTTCCTCGACGTCGAGACGCCGATCCTGACCCGCGCTACCCCGGAAGGCGCGCGTGACTACCTGGTGCCAAGCCGTACCCACGCCGGCAGCTTCTTTGCCCTGCCGCAATCGCCGCAGCTGTTCAAGCAACTGCTGATGGTGGCCGGTTTCGATCGCTACTACCAGATCGCCAAGTGCTTCCGCGACGAAGACCTGCGCGCCGACCGCCAGCCGGAATTCACCCAGATCGACATCGAGACCAGCTTCCTGGACGAGACCGAGATCATGGGCCTGACCGAAAGCATGATCCGCAAACTGTTCAAGGAAGTCCTCGACCTGGAGTTCGGCGAATTCCCGCACATGACCTTCGAAGAGGCCATGCGCCGCTACGGTTCGGACAAGCCTGACCTGCGCAACCCGCTGGAACTGGTGGATGTGGCCGACCAGCTGCAAGCGGTCGACTTCAAGGTGTTCAGCGGCCCGGCCAACGACCCGAAATGCCGCGTTGCCGCACTGCGTGTACCGGGCGGGGCGAGCATGCCGCGCAGCCGTATCGACGAGTACACCAAGTTCGTCGGCATCTACGGTGCCAAGGGCCTGGCGTACATCAAGGTCAACGAGCGCGCCAAGGGCGTCGAGGGCCTGCAGTCGCCAATCGTCAAGAACATCCCCGAGGCCAACCTGAACGTGATCCTCGATCGCGTGGGCGCGGTCGATGGCGACATCGTGTTCTTCGGTGCCGACAAGTCCAAGATCGTCAGCGAAGCCCTGGGCGCGCTGCGCATCAAGGTCGGCAACGACTTCAACCTGCTGACCTGCGAATGGGCACCAATGTGGGTTGTCGACTTCCCGATGTTCGAAGAGAACGACGACGGCAGCTTCACGGCGCTGCACCACCCGTTCACCGCGCCAAAATGCTCCCCTGAAGAGCTGGAGGCCAACCCGGCCACCGCGCTGTCGCGTGCCTATGACATGGTGCTCAACGGCACCGAGCTGGGTGGCGGTTCGATCCGTATCCACCGCAAAGAGATGCAGCAGGCCGTGTTCCGCCTGTTGGGCATCGAGGCGGCGGAACAGGAAGAGAAGTTCGGCTTCCTGCTCGACGCGCTGAAGTTCGGTGCACCGCCGCACGGTGGCCTGGCCTTCGGTCTGGACCGCCTGGTGATGCTGATGACCGGCGCCCAGTCGATTCGTGAAGTGATCGCCTTCCCGAAAACCCAGAGCGCTGCGTGCGTCATGACCCAGGCCCCAGGCCTGGTCGATGCCAAGGCACTGCGTGAGCTGCACATCCGTCTGCGCGAACAGCCCAAGGCTGAGTAAGCGGGCCCGGGGCGCATCCACTTGGATGCGCCTTTGCGTTACGGCATACCGAATTGATTGCCCACGCCAGGTTTTTCCGGGCGGGGGCGTGGTTTTGTTTCAAGGATTTCTGGAGTCAGTTATGGCGGGTCATTCCAAGTGGGCGAACATCAAGCACCGCAAAGAGCGCCAGGATGCCAAGAGAGGCAAGATCTTCACCAAGTGGATTCGTGAGCTGACCGTCGCCGCCAAGCAGGGCGGTGGCGACCCGAATTCCAACCCGCGCCTGCGCCTGGCGCTGGACAAGGCCTTGGGCGCGAACATGAGCCGCGACATCATCGATCGCGCCGTGGCCCGTGGTGCAGGCGCAACCGAAGCCGACAATGTCGAAGAGCTCAGCTACGAAGGCTACGGCCCGGGCGGCGTGGCGATCATGGTCGAGGCCATGACCGACAACCGCAACCGCACCGCCGCGGCCGTGCGCCATGCCTTCAGCAAGTGCGGTGGCAACCTGGGCACCGATGGCTCGGTGGCCTATCTGTTCGAGCGCAAGGGGCAGATCAGCTTTGCCGCCGGTGTCGATGAAGACGCGCTGATGGAAGCGGCGATGGAGGCCGATGCCGACGACGTGGTCAGCAACGAAGATGGCTCGTTCGACGTGTTCACCTCGTTTGCCAGCTTCTATGCGGTGCGTACTGCCCTGGAGGCTGCCGGCTTCAAGGCTGCGGACGCGGAAATCGTCATGCAGCCGACCACCAGCGCCGAACTCGACCTGGAGGGCGCACAGAAGGTGCTCAAGCTGATCGACATGCTTGAAGACCTGGACGATGTGCAGAATGTGTATTCCAACGCCGAAATTCCTGACGAAGTCATGGAACAACTCGGCTAAGGTTCAGTTCTGGCGTACTCGAGGCCGGATTCGTCCGCAGGCACCTTGTGCCCGTGACGGGTCCGGCTTCTGTCTTTTTAATGGCGCCCCGGTGCGCCACTGGTTGCGCAGGCGATATGACTCTGATTCTTGGTATTGACCCCGGCTCGCGGATTACCGGCTATGGTGTGGTGCGCCACACGGCGCGCGGGTGCGAGTACGTGGCCTCCGGTTGCATCCGTACCGGCAGCGGCGAGCTGCCCGAGCGCCTGCAGGTGGTATACCGCAGCGTGCGCGAAATCATCCAGTTGCACGGGCCGGTGACCATGGGTATCGAGCGGGTGTTCATGGCGCGCAACGCCGACTCGGCGCTCAAGCTCGGCCAGGCGCGCGGCGCCGCCATCGTCGCCGGGGTCGAAGAGGGCCTGGAGATCGCCGAGTACAGTGCCACCCAGGTCAAGCAGGCGGTCGCCGGTACGGGCGGGGCCAACAAGGAACAGGTGCAGATGATGGTCATGCACCTGCTCAAGCTCACCCAGAAGCCGCAGATAGACGCCTCCGATGCCCTGGCCATCGCCCTGTGCCATGCCCATACCCGTTCCAGCCTGGTGCCGCACGGGCTGGGCGCTGCACGCAGCCGCAGTGGCCGCCTAAGGCTCTGATAGCATCATCGGTTAACACAATTTCGCTTGCCGGCCACCGCCGGCTTGCAATCATGGCGGCTGATGGCGGGCTTGATCGCCCCGGCGCCCTGGATAAAGGACCTGAACGTGATTGGACGTTTGCGCGGTACCCTGGCTGAAAAGCAGCCGCCGCACCTGATTGTCGATGTCAACGGCCTGGGCTACGAGCTCGAGGTGCCGATGACCACCCTGTATCGCCTACCCAAGGTTGGCGAGGCAGTGACGCTGCACACCCACCTGGTGGTACGTGAAGACGCGCACCTGCTGTATGGCTTTCACGAAAAGCGCGAGCGCGAGCTGTTCCGCGAGCTGATCCGCCTCAACGGCGTAGGGCCCAAGCTGGCCCTGGCATTGATGTCGGGCCTGGAGGTCGACGACCTGATACGCTGCGTGCAGGCCCAGGACACCTCGGCGCTGGTCAAGGTGCCGGGGGTGGGCAAGAAGACCGCCGAGCGCCTGCTGGTCGAACTCAAGGACCGCTTCAAGGCCTGGGAAACCGCGCCAAGCCTGTTTACCCTGGTGTCCGACGGCCCGCAGCCGGTGGCAAGTGCCTCCACTGCCGAAACCGATGCGGTCAGCGCGCTGATCTCGCTGGGCTACAAGCCGCAGGAAGCCAGCCGCGCCGTGGCGGCCATCGATGCCAAGGGCCTGAGCAGCGAAGAGCTGATCCGGCGCAGCCTCAAGGGGATGATTTAAGTGATCGAAGCCGACCGACTCATAGCCGCTACCGGGCGCGACCGCGAAGAGGTCCAGGACCGGGCGATCCGGCCATTGCGCCTGGACGAGTACATCGGGCAGCCAGTGGTGCGCGAGCAGATGGCGCTTTTCATCCAGGCGGCACGTGGGCGCAGCGAGTCGCTGGACCATACGCTGATCTTCGGCCCGCCGGGCCTGGGCAAGACCACCCTGGCCAACATCATCGCGCAGGAGATGGGCGTTTCGATCAAGAGCACCTCCGGGCCGATCCTTGAGCGTCCGGGCGATCTGGCGGCGCTGCTGACCAACCTGGAACCCCACGATGTACTGTTCATCGACGAGATTCACCGGCTTTCGCCGATCGTCGAGGAAGTGCTGTACCCGGCCATGGAAGACTTCCAGCTGGATATCATGATCGGCGAGGGGCCGGCCGCACGTTCGATCAAGCTCGATTTGCCGCCGTTCACTCTGGTCGGGGCAACCACCCGCGCCGGCATGCTGACCAATCCGCTGCGCGACCGTTTCGGTATCGTGCAGCGCCTGGAGTTCTACAACACCGCAGACCTGGCCACCATCGTCAGCCGCTCGGGCGGGATTCTGGGCCTGCCGATCGAGGACGAGGGCGCCTTCGAGATCGCCCGGCGCGCCCGCGGCACCCCGCGTATCGCCAACCGTCTGCTGCGTCGTGTACGCGACTACGCCGAGGTGCGTGGCAAAGGTGACATCACCAAGGCCATCGCCGACCTGGCGCTGAACCTGCTGGACGTGGACGAGCGTGGTTTCGATCACCAGGACCGGCGCCTGCTGCTGACCATGATCGAGAAGTTCGACGGTGGCCCGGTGGGTGTTGACAGCCTGGCGGCGGCGATCAGCGAAGAACGTCACACCATCGAGGACGTGCTGGAGCCCTACCTGATCCAGCAGGGCTACATCATGCGCACACCCCGTGGGCGCGTGGTGACCCGGCACGCCTACCTGCACTTTGGCCTGAACATTCCGGGCCGCATGGGCGAGTCGGTCAACGGCGAGGGTTTTTCCGACCTGGCCGATGAATGACAGACTTATCCGGCGTTTTCGTGGTCCTATCGGCGGACACGCATGAGTCGCGCTGGCAATACGACATAATCCGTTAAAAACAGTTGGTGGGGCGGATTGGCAAGCTGAGGAGTTAGCACTAGAGTATGCGCGCGCAAAATGGGGTTGAGTCGTTCGCACATCGCTGTCGCGTCTATTACGAGGACACCGATGCGGGCGGCGTGGTGTATTACGTCAATTATCTGAAATTCATGGAGCGTGCCCGCACCGAGCGGTTGCGCGAGCTGGGCTTTGCCCAGTCTGCGATGGCAGAACAGAACACCTTGTTCGTCGTTCATTCCAGCGAGGCGCGCTACCACGCGCCGGCCCGCCTGGACGATGAATTGCGGGTCACCGCACAAGTGCTTGAATTGAATCGTGCCAGCCTGCGCTTTGTGCAGCAGGTCTGGCGCGAGCGTGATGCAACGCTGCTCTGCGAGGGGCAGTTCCTGGTGGCCTGTGTGCGCGCCGATACGTTCAAACCCCGGGCCATTCCTTCCGAGCTGCGTGCAGCCTTTGTGGCGGCGGATGGTGCGGGTAACCAAACAATTGCAGGAGATTAAGCGTGGAAGCTAACGTCGTCGACCATACCTCCATGTGGAGCCTGGTCAGTAATGCCAGCATCGTGGTGCAGCTGGTCATGCTGATTCTGGTGGCCGCATCGGTGACCTCGTGGATCATGATTTTTCAGCGCAGCACCATGCTGCGTGCCGGTCGTCGTGCGCTGGAAAGCTTCGAGGAGCGCTTCTGGTCGGGTATCGACCTGTCCAAGCTGTACCGCCAGGCCGGCAGCAACCCGGACCCGGACTCGGGTGTGGAGCAGGTCTTCCGTGCCGGCTTCAAGGAGTTCTCGCGCCTGCGCCAGCAACCGGGTGTCGACCCTGACGCCGTGATGGAAGGCGTTGGCCGGGCCATGCGCGTGGCCATCTCGCGTGAAGAAGAGAAGCTCGAACAGAGCCTGCCGTTCCTCGCCACCGTCGGTTCCACCAGCCCGTACATCGGTCTGTTCGGTACTGTATGGGGCATCATGAACTCCTTCCGCGGCCTGGCTTCGGCCCAGCAGGCGACCCTGGCCACTGTGGCTCCGGGTATCGCCGAGGCACTGATCGCCACCGCGATCGGCCTGTTCGCCGCAATCCCGGCAGTTATTGCCTACAACCGTTTCGCTGCACGCAGTGAAGTCTTGATCGGCCGCTACTACACGTTCGCCGACGAGTTCCAGGCCATCCTGCACCGTAAAGTGCACACCAGCGAAGAGTGATCAGGTAAAAGCCCATGGCTCGAGTTCGACACAAACGCAAGCCGGTCGCGGAGATGAACGTGGTGCCCTACATCGATGTGATGTTGGTACTGCTGGTCATCTTCATGGTGACCGCACCGATGCTCAACCAGGGCGTGAAGGTCGACCTGCCCAAGGTTTCCAGCGAAGCCTTGCCGCAGGACAACAACGTCCAGATCCTTACCATTTCGATCAAGGCCGACAAGACCTATTTCTGGAACCTTGGCAGCGAAGTCGACACCGAAAAGCAGATGGACAAGGCCATGACCTTGCCGCAAATGACCGACGCGGTGACCAAGATCATCGCGGCCGGACGTGACCAGGGCAAACAGACCCAGGTGTTCATCCGTGGCGACAAGGCCGTCGACTATGGCGCGGTGATGGGCGCCATGGGCGGGTTGCAGAAGGCCGGTGTCGGTAACGTTGGCCTGATTACCGAGGCGCCCTGATGCAACAGCGAGAGCCATCCGCCTCGGAAAGCTATTTCTGGCCCAGCGTCTGGGCCATCGCGCTGCACGTTCTGGTGTTCGGCATGCTGTTCGTCAGCTTTGCCATGACCCCGGAACTGCCGCCGGCCAAGCCTATTGTCCAGGCGACCCTGTACCAGCTGAAGTCCAAAAGTCAGGCCACCACCCAGACCAATCAGAAGATTGCGGGTGAAGCGAAGAAAACCGCGGCGCGCCAGACCGAAGTCGAGCAGATGGAACAGAAGAAGGTCGAGCAGCAGAAGCAGGAAGCGGTGAAGGCTGCGGAACAAAAGAAAGAAGAGGCGGCTCAAAAGGCCGAAGAAGCCCGCGAGGCGGCCGAAGCCAAGAAGGCCGATGAGGCCAAGAAAGCCGACGAGGCCAAAAAGGCCGACGCGGCCAAGAAAGCCGAGGAAGCCAAGAAGGTCGAAGAGAAACAGCAGGCCGACCTCGCCAAGAAGAAAGCCGAGGAAGAGGCCAAGAAACAGGCAGCAGAAGAGGCCAAGAAGCAGGCCGCTGAAGACGCCAAGAAGAAAGCCGCCGAGGATGCCAAGAAAAAGGCAGCCGAGGATGCGAAGAAAAAAGCGGCAGCCGAAGAGGCCAAGAAAAAGGCCGCCGAGGATGCCAAGAAGAAAGCCGCAGCCGATGCGGCCAAGAAGAAGTCAGCAGAAGCGGCGCGCAAGGCGGCGGAAGACAAGAAAGCCCAGGCCCTGGCCGAGCTGTTGTCCGACTCCACCGAACGGCAGCAGGCGCTGGCCGACGAGCAGGGTGACCAGGTGGCCGGCGACTTCGACGACCTGATACGTGCCCGCGCAGCCGAAGGCTGGGCGCGCCCACCTTCTGCACGCAAGAACATGACGGTGGTCCTGCAGATTGGCATGTTGCCCGATGGCACCGTGACCACGGTGAGCGTTGCACGCTCCAGTGGTGATGGTCCGTTCGATGCCTCTGCGGTAGCAGCGGTCAAGAACATTGGCCGCCTGACCGAAATGCAGGGCTTGAAACCGAGCGAATTCAATCCCTATCGTTCATTCAAGATGACATTCACACCTGAGGATCTAGCCTTGTGATTAACCTTCTTAGAGGACTGCTGGTCGTTCTCTGCTGCGCAGCAGGGATGGCCGTTGCAGAAGAAAAGAACATCCTGGTCACCAGCGGCAGTGACCGTGCCACGCCGATCGCGGTCGTGCCGTTCGCCCTGCAGGGTGGCAGTGTGCTGCCCGAGGACATGGCCGATATCATTGGCAATGACCTGCGCAACTCCGGCTACTACGCGCCGATTCCGCGCCAGAACATGATCAGCCAGCCTAGCCAGGCCAGCGAAGTCATCTTCCGTGACTGGAAGGCCCTGGGCGCCCAGTACGTGATGGTAGGCAGCATCGTGCCAGCGGGCGGTCGCCTGCAGGTGCAATATGCGCTGTTCAACGTCGCCACCGAGCAGCAAGTGCTGACCGGCAGCGTCTCGGGCACTACCGACCAGCTGCGTGACATGTCGCACTACATTGCCGACCAGTCGTTCGAGAAGCTCACCGGCATCAAGGGTGCGTTCTCCACGCGCATGCTGTACGTCACCGCCGAACGCTTCTCCAAGGACAACACTCGTTACACGTTGCAGCGTTCGGACTACGACGGCGCCCGCGCCGTGACCCTGCTGCAGTCGCGCGAGCCGATCCTGTCGCCGCGCTTCGCGCCGGACGGCAAGCGCATTGCCTATGTGTCGTTCGAACAGCGTCGTCCGCGTATCTTCGTACAGCACATCGACACTGGCCGTCGTGAGCAGATCACCAACTTCGAAGGCCTCAACGGTGCACCAGCCTGGTCGCCCGATGGTTCGCGCCTGGCGTTCGTGCTGTCCAAGGACGGCAACCCTGACATCTATGTGATGAACATGGCTTCGCGCCAGATGTCGCGTGTCACGGCCGGTCCGGGTATCAACACCGAGCCGTTCTGGGGCAAGGATGGTTCGACCATCTATTTCACGTCGGATCGTGGCGGCAAGCCGCAGATCTACAAAACCAACGTTTCGGGTGGTGGTGCCGAGCGTGTAACTTTCGTGGGTAACTACAACGCCAACCCTAAACTGTCGGCGGATGAAAAGACCCTGGTAATGATTCATCGCCAGCAAGGTTTCACCAACTTCAAGGTGGCCGCGCAGGATTTGCAGCGAGGAAGTGTAAAAATCCTCTCTGAAACAAGTCTTGATGAGTCACCCACTGTTGCGCCCAACGGCACCATGCTAATCTACGCCACCCGCCAGCAGGGCCGGGGAGTCTTGATGCTCGTCTCTCTCAACGGACGCGTGAGGCTCCCGCTTCCTACCGCTCAAGGCGAAGTCAGAGAACCGTCCTGGTCCCCTTACCTGAACTGACGCGGCGCTTTACGTAACACTTAACACATTGGGGTTCATTAGGAGTTTCACGATGGAAATGCTGAAGTTTGGTAAGTTTGCTGCGCTGGCTCTGGCCATGGCTGTAGCTGTAGGTTGCTCCTCCAAGGGCGGCGACAACGCTGGTGAAGGCGCTGTTGATCCAAACGCTGGTTACGGCGCTAACACCGGTGCTGTTGACGGTTCCCTGAGCGAAGAAGCCGCTCTGCGCGCAATCACCACCTTCTACTTCGAATACGACAGCTCGGACCTGAAGCCAGAAGCCATGCGCGCTCTGGACGTTCACGCCAAAGACCTGAAAGGCAATGGCGCTCGCGTCGTCCTGGAAGGCAACACCGACGAGCGTGGTACTCGCGAATACAACATGGCCCTGGGCGAGCGTCGTGCTAAAGCCGTACAGCGCTACCTGGTACTGCAAGGCGTTTCCCCAGCCCAACTGGAACTGGTTTCCTACGGCGAAGAGCGTCCAGTTGCTACCGGTAACGACGAGCAATCCTGGGCTCAGAACCGTCGCGTCGAACTGCGTAAGTAATTCGATATGCGAACGTGCCGCCGTGCTGTAACCGTCCTGGCTCTCGCCCTGCCACTCGTGGCCTGGGCCGAGGTTCCTGTTGTTGATGACAACGCTGGCTATAACGGCGCAAGCAGTTATCCGCCAGCGGGTTATGGTACGAGCGGCGCCTACGCCGGGGGAGGGGTTTCGGCCCCTGCCTCGGCGCAGGGTCAGCTGTTCATGCAATTGCAGCAGATGCAGGATCAGATTTCGCGCCAGCAAGGGGTGATCGAAGAACTGCAAAACGATGTAGCCCGCCTGAAACAGGAAGGCCTGGAGCGTTACCAGGACCTGGATCGGCGTATCGGAGCCGGCGGTGCACCCGCTGCAACTCCCGAGAATTCCTCCACCGGTGGTGATGTAGCCGCCGGTGCCGCTGCAGGCGCGGCCACCGCCCCTGCGGCCAGTAGCGAACCTGGCGACCCGGCGAAAGAAAAGCTCTATTACGACGCTGCTTTCGACCTGATCAAGGCCAAGGATTTCGACAAGGCCAGCCAGGCATTCAATGCCTTCCTGCGCAAGTACCCCAACAGTCAGTACGCCGGCAATGCCCAGTACTGGCTGGGTGAAGTGAACCTTGCCAAGGGCGACCTGCAGGGCGCCGGCCAGGCGTTTGCCAAGGTCAGCCAGCTGTATCCGAAGCACAGCAAGGTGCCGGACTCGCTGTACAAGCTGGCCGATGTCGAGCGCCGCCTGGGTCACACCGACCGGGTCAAGGGTATTCTGCAGCAGGTGGTCACCCAGTACCCGGGTACCTCCGCCGCACAGTTGGCCCAGCGCGACCTGCAGAAGCTCTGAACTGCCCGCCTGGAAGAAACCCGCGCTAGTCGCGGGTTTTTTCGTTAGAATCGATGCCCTTTTATTGACACACGCTGCTGCGAACTACGCGATGCCGGGTTCGCTGCAGTGCCTGACGGAGGCGGACAGCCTGTTTAGCTGTTACGCCCGTGGCGACTATGCAAGACACATTACGAATTACCGAAGTTTTTTACTCGTTGCAGGGTGAAACGCGTACCGCTGGGCTGCCCACGGTATTTGTACGTCTCACCGGCTGCCCTTTGCGTTGCCAGTATTGCGACAGTGCCTATGCCTTCAGTGGTGGCACCGTGCGCAGCCTCGACTCGATTCTCGAGCAGGTGGCTGGTTTTCGCCCGCGTTACGTGTGCGTCACTGGCGGTGAGCCATTGGCCCAACCCAACGCCATCCCCTTGCTCAAGCAATTGTGCGACGCCGGCTATGAGGTTTCGCTGGAAACCAGCGGAGCACTGGACATCTCGAAGGTCGACCAGCGCGTCAGCCGGGTGGTGGACCTCAAGACGCCGGGCTCCGAAGAGATGCACCGCAACCTCTACGAGAATATCGAGCTGCTGACCCCGAACGATCAGGTCAAGTTCGTCATCTGTTCCCGTGAAGACTATGACTGGGCGGTATCCAAGCTGATCCAGTATGGTCTGGAGAAGCGTGCCGGGGAGGTGCTGTTTTCGCCGAGCCACCATCAGGTCAAGGCCAGCGACCTGGCCGACTGGATCGTGGCCGATAATTTGCCGGTTCGTTTTCAACTGCAGTTGCACAAGCAATTGTGGAACGACGAGCCGGGACGCTGATTGGGGAGTGATGTCATGACTGAGAAACGTGCGGTAATCCTGCTGTCTGGTGGCCTGGACTCGGCCACGGTGGTCGCGATGGCCAAGGCCGAAGGCTACAGCTGCTATACCATGAGTTTCGACTACGGCCAGCGTCATCGCGCCGAGCTGGACGCCGCTGCGCGAGTTGCCCGTGACCTGGGTGCAGTCGAGCACAAGGTGATCGGCCTGAGCCTGGATGGCATTGGTGGTTCGGCGCTGACCGACAGTAGCATCGATGTACCCGAGACACCGGGTGAAGGCATTCCAGTGACCTACGTACCGGCACGCAATACCGTGTTCCTGTCGTTGGCGCTGGGCTGGGCCGAGGTGTTGCAGGCGCGGGATATCTTCATCGGTGTGAACGCGGTGGATTACTCGGGCTACCCGGATTGCCGTCCCGAGTTCGTCGAAGCATTCGAGCGCATGGCCAACCTGGCCACCAAGGCCGGTGTCGAGGGGCAGGGCTTTCGCATCCAGGCACCGTTGCAGAACCTGAGCAAGGCGCAGATCGTTCAGGCGGGCATGGCGCGTGGTGTCGACTACAGCCTCACTGTGTCGTGCTATCAGGCTGACGATCAAGGCCGTGCCTGTGGCAAGTGCGACAGCTGCCGCCTGCGTGCAGATGGCTTCCGGGCAGCCGGCGTGACCGACCCAACCCGATATTTTTGATTTTTTTTACGGTGGGGTGTTGATTTCCTTAAGGAAATCAGTATTATACGCCCCACGCAACGGGTCGTTAGCTCAGTTGGTAGAGCAGTTGGCTTTTAACCAATTGGTCGTAGGTTCGAATCCTACACGACCCACCATTATTCACAGCGGTTCGTGAGTGCTAGAGAGGGGGGCTTGCCAGCCAGTTTCTAGTCTTGCAGCCGTCTGGAGCGAACCTTAGGCTCGCTTCAACGTGATGTCAATATGGAATAGCCCGTCGCTTATGGCGGGCTTTTTCGTTTCTGGGCCAAAAAACTCAATGACTTAGCGACTTTGCAGGCTGCTCAGCTCTGCGAAACTCCGCTTTGCGAGGCCTCCAGAACACGCGCAGCCAAAGGCATGGTGCCATTTTCATAGCACCAGTGACCTGGGACAGTTATGCGCTATCTGCCCTGCTTCAGTTAACCATGTAGTGGCTCATTGCCATTCGTCGGTTCAGAACTTCGGGGAGGCACGGGCGTTGTACACAGTGCCTGGGTCAGCAGAATGAGATCGAGCAAAAGGTGTAGACCCTGTCGTCGATGCCATCAGGCTGAACAGAAGGCTTGGTTGAAAGAGATCTTCGGGCGGTAGCAAAGCACTGGCACAGCTCTGCCTGAACTCAATCAGCAGATGTTCTGGTGCCGAGCAGCCACCTCCTTGATGATCTTGTTCGATCGTTATTCGTCGACCAGGCTCTGTGCGGGTACCGCTTTCACCTGTTCGCGAATTTGGTGCACTACTTTCATCAACCCGACGTACAAGCCTTAACGCTCCCTGCTGCATGCTGCGCTCGTGCAATACGTCTCGCATGTGGTCATAGTCGGCTTCGATGTAGCTCATCGTTGTTGCGATGTTCGAATGGTTCAGCAGGTTCTTGGTCAGGTGGATGTTTCTTTCCGGCTGCTTCATCAGATCGGTTGCAAGCGTGTGCCTGAACCGGTGCGGAGTCATCCGTACCCCGAGCCTGATGATCAGCTTCTTGTACATCGCCTCGACCTGGTCCGAGTTCATTTCGTGCCGCTTGTAATGGCGGGAGAAACGATTGACGTTGAACAGCTGGTCATCGGCGGCAAAGCCCGCTCGGCCAGCTTCATCGACGAGGCGCTGAATGTGCGGCGCTAGCCCATCCATGATGGGAATGCGAAACTCGCGGTGTGTTTTCTCGGTTTCGCCGCGGACGAGAACCAGCCGTCGATCCCAGTCCACATCCTTGAGCCGGATGCACAGCAGTGCATTCAGCCGTATGCCGGTGTAGTAGAACATCTCGAAAGTTGCCAGCCAGAACCACGCTGGTGTGATTCTGGCCCGGTCCCCAGTCGACTCCTCTTGGTCAGCAAGACTTCTGAGCCATCGCCTTGCACGGACAATCGCTTCGCCGGCAATGATTTTGCTCTGTCGCTTCGGTGCAATTACCGTCGTCTTTTTGAATGGGTTCACATCGGTGTTGGGAAGAATCCCATACTCGATGCCGTAACCCCACATTGTTCGGAGGTGATTGGAGTAAGTGTTCCAGCTGCGCTTCGACAGACCCCCTTCAATCAGCTTGTTCCTTAAGGCAAGGACGTCCCGTCGGTCGATGGTCTCCACATCAACAGCGTTGCCGAAGTTCTTTTCCAGCTTCTTCATTGCCGCGCCGTAGATTTTCGCGCTGGCAGGCCGGAGGTCGTGATCGACGAGGTATTCCCGGAGCAATTTCTCGGGCGTCATTCAGCGGCCCCTTCCGTCACTCGTCGCAAGCTTGGGTTGTTCAGGGGCTGCTCAGCAAATATCAGCTTCGGATCAAGAAGCAAGTAGCCCCTCAGCTGCGTGGTCTTCCGTGGGCCTACTACATCGTAGGTCCAGATGTTCAGCTGCTTGCTGGTTTTCTGGTGGCTCTTCTCTTTCTCAAATGCGCGTTGTACATGCTGCCAGGCCGCTGTCCCCGGTTTACCGACGATCCTCTCAAGCTCCGGGTGCTCAAGCACATATCGCTTGAAGATCCCAGGGGTAACGAGCATTGCTGTGTCGTCGACGGTGTGAATCAGGGCCTTGGTATCGTTGATGATCAATTTGTGGGAGGCGACCCCGGCTTTGAGCCAGGCGATGAAAGCTCCTCCCAGCGAACTACTCGTAGGCATGGTGGTGACATCTTTTATTGCAGC
Source organism: Pseudomonas sp. 8209 (assembly GCF_028682105.1). NCBI lineage: Bacteria > Pseudomonadati > Pseudomonadota > Gammaproteobacteria > Pseudomonadales > Pseudomonadaceae > Pseudomonas > Pseudomonas sp. 8209. The sequence continues at coordinate 274,898 of NZ_JANIAH010000002.1, read as the reverse complement.
ATTCCTTGCTGTGGCTGCTAGAGAATCGTCAGCCGGCTCTACCTCTTCGAGTCCTTGCCGGGGAGGGGATGCGGCTGCTGAGCCTGGGCTAGCACTTAGCTCTTCTGATGGCGCAGTGATATTACTATACAGTGACAGTAATTCTTCGCGCTCAGACGATCGGATCCCTTCGGTTGGAGTTGGCTGGACTAGGGCTCGAGGTCGTGCCGGCGGTTGAGTTGCGTCGCCCGAGGGGGCGACTGGCTCATCCGGTACCGCACAGACGGTTTCCGCACTGGCGCCCGCCTGCGCGACTGTCTCCGGTTCCTGGTCCAGGGTGAGGCTGCCACCGTATAGAGGGGGGCGTTCGTCCGGATTCGGCCATACGAGTGCCGGCGAGACCTTTAAGAAGGTGAAGCTGTTCTTCCAGCCGCGGCCGTTATCGATGGTGGCTTTCCAGATCGCCTTATCCTGGGCATTGGTCTGGATGATTGCCTGGTCCTGCAGCATGTTGAAGAACGGAGCATTGGAGGTTGGCACTCCCTCAATACCCTGGGTCAGCAAGTATGCCCGGAGCTGGTCTGCTGCTGGTTTACTCACCAGCCAAAGCGCATCTTGCGTCAGCCAACCATCTGCCGGTCCATCTGGCTGATTGAGCTTGAGTTTTTCTCGCACCAGGAATCGCAGACCGTCGGCCAGTTGTCGCTGCAGCGATTGCTTTGGGGCCGCAAGCGCGCGTTCAGGATTTCCTCCCAATTGCTGGGCAACAGAAGCTTTATCCGCCTGGATCACCATTTCGCCGAGGATGCTGGCGTGCTCGTACTGGCCGGCGAGAAGGTAGATCAATTGCTTCCATAACTCAGGGAAGCCGCTGAGCCAGTCGAGGATTCCGGTGTCCAGGACTTGCATGTACACAAGAGCTGAAGCAGCCCCGTGCAGTTGGTACTCCCTACCTTTCACGTACTTGAACCGGTAGGGACGGTTGATCGGTCCGTGCCATGGGTGCCATGCGCGGCCATCTTCGAGCTCGACCCGGAGGTCAACAGCGATCTTCCCCAAGTCGTGTAGCAACGCGCCGTAGGCAGCCGCTGCAGTCCAGGCTTCTGCTTGAGCGGATTGGGACTCCGGTGGAGCGCCTATTGGCAGAAGGTGCGTCTGCCGGATCTTTAGGGCATAGGCCATGATCTCCAGGCCGTGGTCCAGGAGTCCGCCAAGGTGGGCATGGTGATGGTTTTCAGAGGCAGGGAGCAGCTGCACCAGCTCAGCGTAGCGCTCGAGCGGTTTAAGGTAGAGGGTATTGAACTGAGCTCGTGAGAGCGAAGCCCGGCGCCAGATGTTCTCCAGGAGCTGCTGACGGAGTGGGCTCTGCAGGAGAGCAGTAGCCTTCGCCGGCAGATGGAAGCCCTGTGGTGAGGCTTCTGGTGTTGGTTTAGCCGGTTTGCGGCTCAACCAGGAGAGGAGTTGCATAGGGTGCTCCATGGGGTGTGCATGGAGCGGGCTTTTCCTCGAAATGGCGTGTGGCCATCAAGGGGAAAGGGAACTCAGCAGGGCATTGCATTCAAATCAAGATGCCATCACTGTGAGCCCTAGCTGTGTTGAGGCTCTGGGCTGCTGGTTAGATTTTCGATTCTTTCGTCTATTTTCGTGATTATGTCAATGACTAGTTTTTCTGCAAGTATTAAGCTTTCTTCCAGATACTCTTCCGCAATTTCTAGTGCTCCGAAATTTCCCCGGGTGACATGGGTGGTACTATCAAATATGGTGTTTAGGTCCTTTGGTTTTTGATGAATCCACTCCCCCCTCGCATGAACCAAAATATTACGAACTAATCTTAATATGTTGGTTTGGGTTGCGAGTTTTTGGTCTATCTGTATGTTGATTTCACCAAGTGCTGACAGTGAGTCTTTTACGTATATTTCCTTTGGCGGATTCTTTTTTAGATTTCTGTATATGATTCGCGTGATGTTCGCGAGAGTGTGCTCTAATGTGCTGTATGTGGTGATTAATAAAGCATTGAGCAAAAATCTGTGGTGTTGGCCGTAGTGCTCCTCAAATTGTTGTCTGTTGATTTCTGTCAAGCAGTATATGTCATTCTTGCTCAGCTCCTTGCTATCAAAAATAAGTTGACGATCATGAGCCGTTTTTAGGGCGGGTGTAAGCGCCTGCCTCATTAGGTTTCGAGTTTTATTCGTGTTTTCAAAGTAGGTTCTTGAACAGTGGATTGCCATCCATTTGATTTCTTGTAGCATTGTTTCCATTTTACATTTCCTCCCTTTCTGATAAGGCTTTTACCCTTGTGATCCATTCCATTATCCATTCAAGCCCATTTTCTGTTGAGCCATTTACCCTTTACTGCTGATGCAGGTGTTTCAAATTCTGTGCGACCTCCATAGCATCGTGGAGGACTCGTAGTATCTCAACGATTTGATCTGTCCCAGTTCGGTAGAACACGATATGTCGAGGTCTAATCACGCGGCCGTCAGTCATCTGCAGCACGTTGAATGACAGATGCAGGCTACGAAGGCCCGGGGAAAGCTCATCACGCATTTTGCTGTCTACCGGCGTAGGCTCTTCAGCTAGGGCGAGGAACGTCTCCTGTAGCAGGTCTTGATACCGGCTCCTGACGGACTGACCGAGCCTCACCTCAGTGAAGCGAAGCGTATCGGCGATGTCGATGCATGCCTGGGGTGACATGCGAACCATGGCCCTACTCATGCTTTATCGCTCGTTAGTCTTCCAAGGTTGTCGAGGTAGGCTGCGAAATTGACTGGGTCGACTTCTTCGTACTGACCGGCCTCTATTTGCATGATGCCAACTGAAGTGGCGTTGCGTAGCGCCTCTAGTCTCGCTGACTCTGCAGCTTCATGTTCGAGCAGCATGCGGAGGCCTGCCCGTACGACCTCGCTGAAATTCTGGTACCGGCCAGTGTTGACGAGATCATCAATGGACTGCTCCATTGGCTTCGGAACGACGATGTTGTGGGTGGCCATGGATGTGAACCTGATGAGTGGTGATGGCGTTTTATGCCATACCCTTGCGAAAATGCCAAAGGTGTCGTATATCTGATGGCAAGATGCTTCCACAGAGCAAGGAGATTGATCATGCCTGCAGCTGCCAAACCCTCGTTTGCCTTCCGCTTAGGTCGGTCGCTGGGCCATGTGGCGAAATTCTGCTTGCATGATCGCAACCCCAAGACTCGCTGGGTCAAGCGAGTCGTTTTTGTTGGTCCACTATTATTTTTAGTCATCAGCAATATAACTGGGATCCTCTCGACGATTTTGACCGCAGTCTGTTTAGTGGCCGGGATTTATGCATTGTCCAAAATTGATTCTGACAAAATAGATTTTTTTGCAGAGGATGCTAGTGACGAGGACGATCACGATGAGTCGCATAGGGCGCCTTTCTATGGCGAATACGGGCATCCAAACTACCATATGTATTACGATGATTGAGTCAGGTTTTAAAGGGCCAGCTTTAGCCTGGCCTCCTCTTACGTGATCGATCTCTTGATGGTGTTAGCTGCTGTTTTTCCCGCATCTTCTCCTGCGCCTTGAAGTCTTCTTGTACCATCAGATAGTCCGTTCAAAACTGCACCAGTCTTAATCCCTGCCCACGCCAATGCAGCTATCCAAAATGTTGGCAAAATAATAAACATCGCTCCCATCACGAAGTTCAAGATTGCATCTTGAACTGTTGCGTTTAGCCCCATAACAGGATCAAATGATAAGTGGGGGGAGCCCGAACCATACAGAACGTCGATGATGGTACTGTCGATCCATCTGGCGAGTTGGAACCAAAAGTCTACGAAGATCAGCGCAAACATGGTAACTGACATTGTCATTGCTACTTCAAGCCGATAGGCGCCGATGATCAGAACAATTGGAATGCAAATCACCAAGGCCATTTTCAGGAACGCCATTACCATCGGTAGAGCTTGTCGCACAACGTCCATACCCGGGAAGTAGGCGAGGGAGCCTAATGCAACACCGAGCGTTCCTGCGCCGCGCGCCATACCGTTCCATACAGTACCATCGATCTGTCCACCGTAATCCGTGTAGACGTCGCCATTGACCTGGCTCGATGGCGACACGAGCTGGCGAATCATCGAGTCGGTGACTTCCTCCTGAGACAGCCACTTTGCCCACCCGAGGAACTGGTCAAGTAGGCTTGGATCGACTTGGCCTTTCAGCCGGTCCCTCAACCCGATGCTTCCATCCGACCACCACTGCTTGCAGGTTGGATACCCACCGCCTCCGGTCACCTGGGGCATGCCATCATCTCGTTTCGTGTCATAGGGCCAGGATGTACGGGGTGTCCTGGAGTAATCCGTGTCGTAGTAACCAGACGTATTCAGCAGGTAGTGGGACCCGATCCAGTTTAGGTCCTGAAGGGCCTTCTGGTCCTTGGCGATCGACCCGATATCGGGCTGACGCATGAACAAGCGCGCGCGGGAGGGACCGAAGCAGTCATGAGTGAAGTCTGCCACCTCCTGCGCGAGCAGGGGATTGCCGATCCTCATCGCGTCGACTTCCATGCGCATTTGCCTGAGATCCGTCCCGCATGGGATTGCTGCGACAGCACCGCTATTTAATCCCTTGGACATTGCGTGAACCAGGGCCCACCACACTGGTACCTTCGCGCTCTTACCAGCTAGCGAGCTGAAGGTGGTTTTCCAGCCTGTCTCCGAAGGCGCAGGCGTCAGTACTTGGCACTGCTTCCCTCGCGACTGGTCGAACTGCAGAGTGTCAAAGCCCACGGAGATGGCTGGAACAGCACAGAGTGAAACAACCACGTAGCCAACGTACAGCTGGGTCTCAATGCGAGCCAGGGATAGCACCCCCTTGTTTCCCTCATCAGCGCCTTCTCCTCGGACCTTGATCCACTCACGGGCCACGATGATGATGAAGGGCAGGGCAAACAGGCCCGTGTCTGAAATCATGTCCCAGATCCCGTTGTTGATAATCCACCCCACCAGGGTGAGGTAATACTCCAGATAGTCGTTCGTGTAGAGCGTCATAGCACCTCCGACCAGGTGATTGGTGCCTTCGAGATCTCGATGATTACGAACAGCAGGAGAACCAGGAACTCGATCCTCTGAGTACCCTTGGATGGTTGACCTCCCCCCGCCCAGGGCAGGCGCGCCTTGAGCTTCACCCAGGCCAAGACGATGCTCCCGTAGAGTGCGAGTCGCCATAGCAACAGTGGTAAGTAATTGCCCTCACGCCACTTCACCCAGGTTTCGAACACGCCCAGATGATTGACCGCAATGATGCCGAGCAACACGCTCAGCATCAGCATCACCACGCTCAATAACACGCCTCTCAGGAGGATTTTGAGGGGGTGGGCTTTTTTCTCGACATCTTCCGACATGGTCATTCCTTGCCAGCAGGCTTCTGCAGCTGAAGCAGGCGATCCTGTTCAGGCGCCGCTTCGTAGATCGAGCGGGAATTTTCGGCGCGCGACTTGCTGCGCTCGATGATCTTCATCGGGGAGTTGTTGGCGAGCTGCTGCCGCATGTCGAGCTCGGTCTTGAGGTTGGTGATGAGTTGCTGAAGCGTGTCGACCTGGCCGAGTGTGGCCTCAACGGCGAGCTTGTTCGCATTCACGTTGGGTTCCTTGCTGCCTGTAATCAGCATGCGCTGCAGCAGCAGACCTTTCTCCAGGACATCAGCCAGGGCGACCTCGGATGCTAGGCGGGAGGCCAACACCGCCTGATCCCGCTCGTCACGAAGGGCGGTAACTACGCCGCGGGTAATGGGGAGGGAGTCGCTGCTTGCTTCACGCAGCTTCTCGGAGGTGATCTGTGTCCCGGGCTTCAAGAGCTCCTGCAGGGCCGCGAGCTTCTTGTCGTATGTTTCCTGGATCAGCGGGGTCAAGCCCACACCCGGAGTCGAGGTGGTCGTGCATCCTTCACAGGTCTGCAGCTGCTGTTCACCCAGGACCCGGTTTGCGAACTGGGCGGCTTCGGCCGGAGACTCCCAACTGCCGCATACCAGTCCATTGGAGCAGCTGGACTGCGGGATGCTCGATGTGTCCTGAGCTGCGCGGTTGTTGAGGAGGTTGTACCCTGCTTTGGCAACATCCCCAACCACTTTGATGGGCTGCTGCCCATTGCCACCGGCCTGCTTACCGCCGACCCAGGTCACGCCGTTCGATCCTGGTGCTTGCTCGACTTTGTCGACCACTGCCACGGCATCGTTGCTCGATGCCAGGGCTTGCCCCATCTTCTGACCTTCGGCAACCTTGCCCCACCCCATCTGGCCGCCGGCAATGTCGGCCATCCGTTCGGCCATCGCCCTGCAGGTTCCCTTCGATCGGTCGTAGTCGAGGCGCGCCTGCAGGATCCCGTTGGTCAGCAGGTTGTAGAGGGCGGGATTTGCCCGCTGCAGGATCAGTGCCGGCAACGACGTGACAGCGCCGGTCGCGTTCTGGATGACGCTGCCCATGATCTGTTGGAAGCCCTGTGTTGTGCCGTTCAGCTGGTTCTGCAGGGTGTTGCTGAGGTCCATGTTTCCGCAGACCAGGTTGTTCTGCCAGCCGGCGCCGACGGTGATGCTTTCCATTTGGCCAGCGCTGCCCATCTGAACAGCGCTACCGCCGCCGATACTGTAGAGCACGTCGTCCCCGATCACGCTGCCCTGGGACTCCACCTTGATTGGGTCGGCGGCCTCAGCCATACACCAGGTACTGCCCATGCCTGTAGCGAGAATGATGGCGATGGTAATTTTGTTCATATAGCTCTCCAGGTCTTTTCTCATTGGAAGTCAGTGCTTCCCAGGAAGGTCTGGCCCTTGCGCTGGCAGCATGAGTAGGGCCGCCACAGGGCCCAGGCATAGGCTTCGTCGACTGCGTCGGCATTCGGGCCAGGGGAGGGGAACACGGCGCAGGTAGGGCTGATGGTTGGCGTCAGCTCCTGCCACTTGCCTGTGCCGGCATCACCTTCTTTCAGTTCCCCGGCAGGCCAGTAGCCAGGCTCCGGCAGGGAGCGCATAGGCAGGTACACGTGGGGTTGTCCTACGCGGGTGGTGATGTCACCGGCGCGCTGGGCGATGACTGCACCGGCCTTGAAGTCGTCGACCTGGTGGATGAACCCGCTCCGTGGATAGACGCTCCCCCACATGTCGGCCGAGAGAAGTCCACCGACCTCTCGCATGCCGGGGATCAGGGCCTCTGGATAGACGGATTCGGGAACCCCGTACCGCCATGCGAGGGTGTCCAGGGTGCTGAGCATGTAGGGCACGTATGGGGTGGTCGCGCCGTGGCAGGAGTAGCCAAAAGAGCTTACAAATCGGCTGAATACCCCAGCTCCAGGGTGACCGATGACGTCGGCCTCCTTGAACTTGGTGATGTTGTTCTCGGCGTTGTGGTTGGTAGTCCCATCATTGCCGGCTTGCGCCGTCGCATTCGGTGCCCCCATGGGGCTTACCTCTGTCCACGGATTCTCCCCCGTGTTGGCATAGGCGGATACCACTGCGTCCGGAATGTAGTGCCGGACTTTGGTTGAGGTTTTGACCGTGCAGCCAACGGGTGTGCAGAGCAGCCAGTAGCAGATGCCGACTACTTTGTATTCCAGGCAGGTAGGCGAGGTGGTGGAGGCGAGAATCGCCGCCGAGCTGATGGCCGCGGAGGCTGAGAAAGGTAGCGTCGAGGTTAGAAGCCCAGCCAAGGTGAGTCGCGAGATTCGTCTCATCATCGCCCCCTTGCCTGGTTGATTGCCTGAATGGCAGCAGCCACGTCGGGTTGGCCGTAGACCACAAACCGGCGATCGACAACGACTGCTGGCACCTTCGAGACCCCGACACTCCAGGCATCGGCATTGCCCTGCTGAGCGGCAGCCAGCTGTTGCATAAGGGCAGCTCCGGCCGGCGTGCCCATTAGTTGCCTAGCGGCGAGCGCGGCTTGGTGCGGGTTGGGTGGTAACTTCCTGGACAACTGCTCCTCGATGCGCTGTTGATCATCGAGCTTGATGACACGCACATCTGCCGGTACGGAGGTGAGTGGGTGCGCCGCGTCTGTGATGGCCCAGGTCTCGCCATGCGCGGTACCGGTGGCCAGCGCGGCGACGAACAACGGGATCACTCGCGATGAAGGCGGGGGGATATTGAACATGAGGCTGCACCTGAAGTGGGGACGGGTACAGGAAAACGGATCGGCCCGCCAGGCGCAGTAGGAAATAGATATCTGACGGTACTTGGATTTCTCGGTAAATCCCCACACGGGCGTAAGCGAGGCGTTTTCGGTCTGGCAGGCTCGTTGAGGTGACTCCATACTGCCCGGATTAGCACTTACACTGGAACGGACATGCGCAACAGAGGACAAGTATTCTGGGAGTGGGCGGATCCCGATCTGCTTCAGGAACTTCGATGAGCGGATGGCCGACGGCTCCCTCATTAATATTCAGGTGCGGGTCTCTCGCGAGCACCTGACTCAGCTATTTCTCGGTATCTATGCTCTGGATGGAAAGCTTTTGCTCGAAGAGGGCCATATGGACTGCAAAGGGCAGACTACGACGGCTGCGATGACCTGGGCCCTTAATCGCGCTCATTCTTGGATTGAGAGCGATAAACTCGCCAACCGATAAGCGGTTGATGGCGCTCAGCTGGCACTGGGGTATTTTCTATTCCGGTTTGACGCAAGGAGGCAGGCTGGTGAAGGACGCCATACCCACCAACCAAGAAGTGGCGGCCATTCTTGGGATTGATGAGGCATCGGTTGAGAAGTTTCGGCAGGAGACCCATCGCCTGCAGGATGGCGCGTGGCTGGTGCAGTTTGCCTATTGGATGCCTCAGGAACTACGTCAGGGTCTCACCGGTAGTTTCACCCTGACCATCACACTTCCTCCAGATCCTCATGATCGTCGAGAGCGTGAGTGAGTTGTGGGTACCCGGTCGCTGATGCCCAAGTCACTGCGGCGGGCGATCGGGATCGGCGTATTACTGCCTTCATGACATCCCGCTGCATTTCACAAATATCATTGTTGAGTTGCGTCACGGAGGCCGACAAACCTACGGCATCGTGTGAGTCGGATAGCTGCTGATAGAGCTTTTCAAGTTGAACACTCAAATAGCTGTGTCTGCTGGCGAAACCTTGTAGTTCCATCATCCCGTTCACCTCCACAATCACACCGACAGAGACTGGGCGAAGGGAAGTCCGTTCCCCTCGGATCTCAGGTCGCTACAGAAATGTGAACTAGTCGAACCATTCCTCGTCACCAGGATCAAGGTCTTCCAGGTTCATATCGAGCTGCAGCTGCAGCTCGATCACGGTCCCGGGCGTTGGGGCATACCAGTCGACTATTACGAACCGACCTTTGCCTATGGTCGCGTCATAGTCCATGAGCACGCAGTCGTCGTTCCACTCCTGGAGAGCCCAGCTCAGCTCATCGTGTGAGGGGAATTCTTCCCCGGTCGACTCAAGCTGAAACCATCCATGGCCAGAGCCTGCGCTTGGGAAGAACCTGCTTGGTAGATTGCTTTCTTCGTCATTGTTGTCGATGCGGGAGACCGTGAGCTTGATCATTACCCTCGCTACTCCTTGCTCGCAGTGGCCTGGGCTGCGAGGGCATCAATGACCGATAGCAGTGTGGCGCTATCCACGGGACCCTCCAGGCGCATGCTGTGCCCCGTCAAACTGTCGGTGACCTCGATCGTAGGGGTAGCGGCAATGCCGTGGCTCTTGGCCACAGCAATCTGCCCCTCAACAACTCCACGGATGTCCATGTTTACCCTAGCGCAACTGGAAAGAGCCTCGGTGGACACACCGGGTACCTCCAGCTTCTCAGCGAGTCCTTGTCCATCACCCCGTGTGCGCAGCAGAACCAGTTCGATCGCCTGCCAGAATACCGCTGCCCCCCCTAAGTACCCTGCGCATTGAACGAGTTGCGCCTCCGATCGTGCAGCAACGCCGTGGATATCGAGAGGGAAATGGTGCCACGCGAGCTTCACGTTCTCTTGGCCGCTTATCCATTGCTTCAGTTGCGGGGTGTATGCCCTGCAATAAGGGCATTCGAGGTCTGCGTACTCAGTGATTAACCACCTGGCATTCGAGGGACCGAAGTACCAGGTCTCATCGGGACTTCTAGCACTCGAACTCGTTGCGAGCTGCCAGCAGGCACCTACGCCTGCGATCACCATGACGATAAACAAGATGAGGTTGAGCCTAATCTTAGGCATGCTCTCCCCCCAAATCACCAGGATGAGGTCTAGGCCGACCGAGTTTCTGCAAGGCGACTTGGAGATCCTGAATGGCTCCGTCAGGTTGGGGGTGCTGCTTCAGCCATTCGTCCAACACGCACTGAACCAGTGGAATGATGTCGCGACGATCAAGGGCGTTATTTTTGATCTGTTGCAGCTCGTCTATGAGCACTGGGGCGCAAACCGACAATGACTGGAGTGTGTCGTGCCCGGGCTCTTTGAGCAGCTGGGTCAGGCTATCAATAATGTTCTGGGTCAGGGTGTTCATGACTCTCATGCCACGCGCTCCACGGCCTTCTTTGGTTCGGGTAAGGTGATGGGATAGGGAGTGATACCGCGTTTGCGGTCCAGGTCCGCGGCTACCTGCAGTGCTGCGTGTAGCTCATCGCAGCCGAGCGCCTGCATGGTTTCGTAACGCTGCCGCTTTTCTTCTGGCTCGGTCATGGCCAGAGCCAGGCACAGGCTGGGTGGCACCACACGGAACAGCATCTCGATCCGCTTGGCCAGGACGATGCCCTCGGTGAACTTGCCGTTTTCCTTCCGTGCCGAGAGCATCATCGTCTTCTGCGCCGGCGTGAGCTCACGAAAACGCGCGATTTTCTCCACCTCGTCAGGCGGCATGTTCAAGCAGATCCACCACTCGATCATGTTCAGCAGGGCGGATGCTTCTGGAGGGATGTCGTCGACGTTCTGGGTTGCCATCCAGTACCAGGCACCTAGTTTTCGCCACATCTTGGTGATCTTCACCGAATACGGGGAGAGCAGTGGCACCTTCAATGGAATGTGGCCTTCGTCGGTGAAGGCAATGAGTGGTCGGCCTTTGAACTGGTCCCGCTCTGCGATGTTGTTGATGGTGTTCAGCAGGGAGATGTAGGCGATGGCCATCTGGGCTTGGTAGCCCTCACGAGCGTAGGTGGCCAAGTCGACGATTGTGATGTCAGCTTCCGGCCAGGCGGTACCAGGACGGTTGAACATCTCAGCCTCGGTGCCCATGGTGAACATCTCCATGGCCTCGGCCATCTCCATGAACCGGTTGCGCCGGCTTTCAGGGAGCTTGTCGTCGCTGGCCATTGCCTGCAGCGCTGCGCTGATGTCTTCAGTCAACACCGGACGGTTTTTACTTACGCACAGCTCGGCGGCGTTGATGATGCACTGCCGGATGGCACTGCGGTCGGCCCGAGTGAGTCGCGCATCCTCCTTCGATTCGCCGCCAGTGATCATCAGGCGGGCTGTGATCTCCAGCTCGCCCAGGATGTCCCTCTGCTCGTCCTCCATCCCCGCGAGTGCGTCGGTCAGGTGCTGGTCCGATGCATCCACGTCCGAGGCATCCAAGACTTTGACCTGGTCCTTGTTTTTTACGAGCTGCACGGCGTCGACGAACGGGGCGAGGCTCACGCCGCTACCCGGAGCGAGCCGTACCCGGTTGACGGTCAGGCCAAGCCGCTTGGCGAAATCGCCCAGCAGGCCGAAGCTGTTGCCGGCCTCGATGATGAAGAGTCGAGGGCGGTAGAGCGCAATGGCCTGCATGATCAGGTAGTTGGCTGTGGCAGACTTACCCGCGCCGGTGGGGCCGAACAAGAACAAGTGCGCGTTCATTTGTCGATCGAGCTTGTTCAGCGGATCGAAGGTCAGCGCTGCCCCCCCTCGATTGGATAGGGTGAAGCCCGGGTTACCTGTGCCAGTGGAGCGCCCCCAGACTGGTGCCAGATTGGCGATGTGCTGGGTGAACATAAGCTGGGTGTACCAATCCAAGGCGCGGTTTTCATTCGTGTCGAAGTTGCATGGCAACCAGCGCAGGTAGCTGTTTAGAGGAGCTACCTCGTCCTGTGACTGGACTGGTTGCATGCCGGCGCCGAGGAGCACGTTGCACAAGCTAGTCGTGCGCTCCTCGAGCACGGCTTTATTCTGACCACGGAGGAAGAACGCGACACTTCCCCGGTAGAGCTTGTGCTTTCGTCCGAGAAGGGACCGCGCCGTTTCAACGTCATCCCGGGTGTGACTGGACGCCTGCGTATCCCCGATAGCCTTCCTGGATAGCTGTTCGAGATGCCCTTCCAGCAGATCCTGCGGGGTCGGCACCATGGTGATGCACAACACGGTATCCTCCGGCAGCCGGTCGAACAGCGAGTTCAATGAGTCGGCCTGCTTGGTCTCACCGGTCAGATGCCCAGTGAGGGGGGCATTCTTCAGGCGATCCAGCATCACAACCCGGTGCGGCATGCCGTCGAACGACCAGAGACCGCTGTCGATATCCGAGCGCGGTTCTCTGTAGAACAAGTTCTCCGAGAAGTCGGTGCCGCTCGCCACCGGCAGCTCACCCTCTTGCAGCTCGCGGGCTGGCTGGCACACCGCTTCGTAGAAACGTCGGATATCGCGCTCAGTCGAGCCCAGGTGATCTGGGTGTGGATTGAACCAGCCTACGAGCCAACGCTTGATCGCATGGCCATCCATGCGTTTGGTTGTCACGCCGGCGTTGGCAAGGGATCCTTTAAGACGGTCGCAGATCGCTTTGAGGTAGGCGGCAGGCTCCTGGCCGCGCACCACGACGTCCTGTTTCTTTACTCGGCGATACACCACCAGGCGGACTTTCCGTGTTTGACCACGCCACGGGAGGTTGCTGACTGCCGTGTCGACGAACAATCCACCTGGCTTGGAGATGGACTCGAGGTGGTGGCGGAACAGCGCGAGGTAGAGCTTGGTGAAATCCGTGTTCTCAGCCCGGGGCTGGACGTAGGACTGGAGTTTTTGCAGGTAGCCGGTCCAGTCCGTTTCGTCCTGGGCATAAAGCTGCACTACCCAGTGAGAGCTCTCGAGCTCGTCGAAACTGTCCTGCAGGACACCTTGCAACGCATCGCGAGCTTGTTGAAGCCAGTCGTCGGAGCGTCCCTCGGTCCCGATCGGGATCAACTCGAAAAACGCCGCCCTGGAAATGCCATCCTCGAGGAGCATGGCTTCTTCCTCGGGCAGGTATTCTGCCCATGGCAGCATGTCCACGAACGACGGGTTGACCTCGTACATCCTCGCCACGTCAGCTTTTGTCGCCGGCCGACGTTTAGGGTTTTGCCAGTCGATGGGTGAAGGGATGCCCATGGACTCCAGGCGAGCTATGTACCGGTCATTCGCAGCCTGGCGGTCTTCTTCGTTGATGACAGTACTGGCAGTTGCGGGATAGTCGTCGATAAGGTCGGTATCGGTTGTCGGCTGGCCGAGCACGGGCTCGATAGGCGTTGCAGGGCCTTTGCCCAGCAATTTGCTTATGAACTGCATCAGTACTCCTCCGTCCGCTCGCCTGGCATGGCGTATTGCACGCGTTGATACATCGGGAACACCGTGGTGTACCCCGGGACTGGGACCGGATCCGTACCAGCCAGGTGTGGGAACACGTACATCACCAGATCAGGGTTCGGGAGGCGCTTGAACTGGCTGTAAATTTCGTTCTGGGGCGTGCGGTTGAAGGCGTCAGCACTTGCCTGTTGGCGAGCCACCTGAGCGTCATCGAGCGGTCGGCGCAGCTCTTGGCGCGCATCCAGCAACATTCTGCTGTTGGAACTGCCAGAGCTCCCGCCAGACGTGCCGTGTTGCCACACGTCCATCATGTTGGCTTCCCCGTGGGGGAGCAGCTCGTCTTTGTCAGTCGTGCATCCGCCTAGAATGAGGGCGAGCACGAGCCAGGCGCCGGCCTGCAGGCGGGGCTTAGTCAAGGTTTGCGGATACATGGTTGGCTCCGGCGTTGTAATCGACCTTGCGGCCTTTGATCTCGTAGTCGATGGCGAGCTGCTGGTCCAAGTGGACGGCAACCTTCGCCCCGGGCTGTACGTACACGGCGGCGAAAGCTTCGCCGTAGAGCTTGTTCATCCAGGAGCGGATGTCGCTGACCCCACCGGTCAGAATCGCGCCCATGGCGGAGTTCCCCGAGGAGCCCGTGGTCCCGAATGAAGTTCCTCCGCTGCTGAAGGTAGTGGAGCTATTTTGCTCATCAGCCTTCAACAGTTTGGCGATGCCGGCGCCCGCGGCCGTCACCAGGGACTGGTTGGTCAAGTACTCCTTGGCGTTGGATCGGCGCTCGCCGGAGATGCAAGGAATGCCGTAGGAGTCGCTGATCCAGCCGAGTCCGCCCTGGATCGCTGGCTGCCCGTTACCGTTGCTGCTGTTCTGGTTGTTGTTCTGGCTGCCGTTGGCCTCTTCTGCCGGGGGAGGGAATGATCGGACCGTGCCATCTGCGAACACGAAGGTCAGGCTCCGGACTTGCCCGCGCACGCAGGACAATGTCCAGTCGCCTGATGCGGTACCGCTGGCAACAGCACCGACGACGTCAGGGATCTCGATGCCGTTTGCGGTGAGGTTGTCCGGACCGATCAGGACCTTGAAAGGGAAGGGATCATTTACTGTTCCATCGATCGGTACGCGGCCAATGAGCGCCGACATGGCCACCGACCCCATCAAGGTCGAGTTCTGGGGCAAGGTATAGGCTTTGCGTACTTGCTTGCGGGTATCCTGGGGAGACAAATCAGCGCCGACGTTCTGGGCCGTCGAGCTGAGAACTGTTTGGCCTTTGTCCAGGGTGCTCCCAAAGCTGGTGGGAAAATTGAAGCTGCTGGCCGTCTGGGCGGAGCCGGGCTGAAGGGGTTTACCGCTAGCGTCCAAGGCAGTGGCATCGGTCGGTTCAACCCATACGAGTCCATTGGACCTCGTCCCTTTGTCGAAACCCGCGCCGTCACCTGGCAGCACTCCGAGCCCAATGGGGAGGTCCTGCCCAGCGGCATTGGGGTTCTGCGACATGTTATCCAACTGACGCTGGAACTGGTCCAACAGGCCCACGCTCTGGTTCTTCACCTGCTCCTGCAGCTCGCCCTTCGCATCATTCAGCTTGTTTTCGACATTCTGATCTATGCGCGAGAGCCGGAGCTGGAGCTCTGCGTTCTGGTCCTTCAGTTCTTTGTTGTCGGTCAGCACCTTCGCGATCTGGTCTTTCACCTCGCGACTTTCAGCGACCACCGTGCGGAGGGTGTCGGCCGGAGTATCGCCGTCCACCCCTAGCTTGCGCGCGGTGTCGCCTCCGATGATGATCGGCTTATCTTCAGGAGCCTTCGGCTCCTCTGTTTTACTCCCCCCCTTGAACACGATGATGAGCGCGACGATCAGCACGGGGATGAGCAGGTACTTGAGGAGTGGATTACTTTTCAGACTGCCCACGGCGCCCTCCTGCTTTCGGATCAATTTGGCTGACCGAAGACGGCAGCAGGGCCTCTTTCAGCCCCTTTCCTTGGGTGACCAGGTAAAGCGTGGTGGTATCGCTGGCATTTCCACGAGCTCCGAGGTACGGGTGCTGGAATGTCGCCGTGGAAAAGTTGCCCATCAGCTCTGTTGCATTCATCGTCAACTGCTGGGCACTCAGGTTTCTGAGTTTGACTGCCGTGACATAGCTGTTGTCGAGGCGCCAAGCACCCAGCACCGATGCTTCCACCGGTAACACCGGCAACAAGGTGCTGAGGTCTAGGGCTCGATCAACACGCACCTGGCTGATGCCGGCGACAGGCTCAACTGTCCGGAGTGGGGCGTACAGCATTTGCGCCGCATAGCGGGTCAAGGCCACCGGCGCAGGTGTCTCATGTCGGGGGTGCGGAGGAACATCCTCCTCCTCCGACGTCGCGGATCGCTTAGTCGGCGTTCGCGTCGAGGTGGTATCGCCGTAGTAGGTAGAAGGGGCAGCACCGGCGACGATCTTCGCGGGTTCGAGATTGGCTTGGCCCTCTGTCGCTGGTGTCGCGGCAATATCCACCAGCATGATCTCGCCAGTGGCCACGTTCTGCAGTTGCAGCCTGGTCGGTGGAATTTCCTGGCTGGCCAGCAGGTAGACGGCGCCGCCGGTGCTCTGGACCCGCAGCTGGCCAACAAGCTGCGGAGGCATGCCTACGCGCACGTTTTGGTCGACGAAAACAATGCGCTCTTGCCCGACAATCAGCGGGATTGCCATCGGGATACGGTCCCACTGCAGCAGCTCTACCGCTTTCACATTGGCAACCGCGAAAATGCCCAGAACAAGGAGGCACGCGCGCACATTCATGGCTTCACCCCGGCTGCTTGCAGATCTACCTCGATGCGTTGCGGGTTGGACGCATAGCAGTTCCACATCAGCCCGAACGGATTTTTTTCCGGGTTGACGTCGGCCCGGACGATGGACAGTGGATAACGGGTCATTGCACGCTTGACCCGCTCGCCGTTCACCGACTCATCAGCGAGCAGATCCAGGTTGACTGTCCAGTCGTTGATTCCGATTTCTTCCACGCGCAGCACGCCAGGGTCGGTCAACCCGTGGCCAGGGATTTCTGAGACATTCCGTTCAC
The DNA here is from genome assembly GCF_028682105.1 of Pseudomonas sp. 8209. NCBI lineage: Bacteria > Pseudomonadati > Pseudomonadota > Gammaproteobacteria > Pseudomonadales > Pseudomonadaceae > Pseudomonas > Pseudomonas sp. 8209. The sequence goes on along the minus strand of NZ_JANIAH010000002.1, from coordinate 258,382 downwards.
GGCGGCGCAGTTCACCAGCGTTACGGCGCATCTCGTAGTCTTTCTGCAGGTACTCCTTGCAGCCAGGGGTCACGTAGGAGGCCAGACGCTCGATGTTGTCCTGGTAGTCGTCGTCCCCGTTCTTCTCCCAGCGCTGCATCTGCTGGAAGATATAGAACCCGAAGGCATACACGTTCTCTGGTGGTACCTCCCACCATTTGCGAGTACTACCGGAGCGCAGATCCGGCGGCACATGCACGGTCAGATCTTCGGGGGCTTTGTGCCAGCCATAGAACGCAAATAGACTGACTGCGCCCAGCACAATGACCGCGATTCGCAAGCTGAGAATATGTGCTTGCTGAGCATCCACTCGTTTTCGAAAACTCATGAAGATCCCTACTTTCCTATACGACGGCATGTCCACGCGCCCTTCCGGATGACCAACTGGGGGCCACCGAGGAAGGGGAGGTGTTGAGCCTTGTAGAACTGGAGCTGGCGGTAAAACCATGTATCCGGCCGGCCGCGCTTCATCTTCCGCAGGATTCGGCTTGCCACGGTCAAGCCCAGTGCACCACCTACCAGAGCGCAAGCGATGAATAGAGATGGGTTGCCGAAGAGGAACGATACCGGGATACCCAGGATCACCCCGGCTCCCCCACACGCTCCAACCGTACCCCACATCTCATCAGCTGTGAGGCCGCCCATGACGATGGGTTGCCTGTTGAGGTTGTGGGGGAGGAAGTCGAGCGTTCCATCCTTGAGGTAAGTGGTTTCAGCCATGTCGCATCACCAGTTAGAGGACGCCAGTGGCTTTGGTGACCATGAAGATGCCGACACCGATCAGGCAGATCCCGACCACCGCGGTGAGGCCCAGGTCTCGCCACTTCTTCTTGCCCTCATGGATATCGTGGTAAACACCGTAGGCATGGGAGGCGACCCCCACCATCATGCCGCCGAGCAGGAACAGCCCAATCAGCATGAAACCGTCGTAACCGTAGTTTTGGATGGTTTGTAGCCAGCTGGTTCCCTCGCCGCGTGTGGGGGCTTGTGCTCCCGGTAAGGCGGCAGCGGCAATGACTGGGTGCAGACCCATGAGCAATGCAGCGGCGCCGGTGAGTGACTTGGTGATGGTGCGGATGGACATCGGTTAGCTCCTTGGCTAGCTGAGAACGAGTACGGAAAGAATCAGCAGCAGGACGATGACCCGGACGGTCGACGCGGCTGCGATGTTTTTGTCGATGTTCTGGGTCGCCCAGCCCCGATAGATGCTGTACAGCGCCCAGGCACCCCAAAGGGTCGACAGCGCGATGACGGTGCCTACGAACAGCACGGTGCTGGCCTGGGGGGTGATGCCGCTGGCAGCGTTGAAAGCTGCGACTTGAGTGCCGCTCATGCTCATGGCATCCGCCCGCCGGTGAGGGTGTATTTTCCAGCCAGCTCTGCCGGATCCCGCGGCTGTGCGCGACTTGGGGTCAGGTACTCTTGCAGGCCCTGGCGAACGCGCTGGATGTCGCCAGCCAGACGTTCATAGTCGAAGTAGTAGCGATGGCCAGGTTCGCTGGCGATCGTGGCGCTGCGCCGCGCCGAGTCCTCCAGCGCGTTCAACTGCCGGATCATCACCTCGATGTTGGCCTGTTCTGATGCACCGGCCGCCTGAGCGCTGGGTATTAGTGAAAAGCCGCCGCTGACGCTGATCAGCGCGCCAAGCAGGATTCGGCGAGGAGATACAAGGAGGAGGGATGGCTTGTTCACGGCTGGGCTCTGGGGCGACGGACTGTGGGCGTCAGAATGCCGAGACCAGGTGGAGGGGCGCCTCAAGAAATACTTATCTGAGGTCCGTAGTATTTTTTCTCTAAGCCGGTCACGCTTTGGTGAAGTGGATTGATCCACTTAGGTAGGGCGATTGAACGACCCAGACCGATTACAATGAGCCGAAGTTAAGCCAGGGAATAGGCATACGGAAAAACTGATCTGTGGGGGAGTCTTATGCCGCGGAAAACCACCAACTCGCCGGCGTTTGAAGCTTGGGTATCGGACTTTCTGGGTGTCCGTTTCCGAGATGAAGGTTGCTACGACAAAGCGGTTTTGGCCGCCGAGCTGCTGCAGCACCGACGAGAGGTGAGCTCAGTGGAGCTGGTCGAGATGGTAAGGAGGGCCAACGCCATGTTGGCCCTCCTCCCAGGACATGATCATGAAGCTTAAAGCGCCTGATTGGTCAGACTACTGACTCGCGTTTGAAAAAGAGCAGATATCCGACCGGCATTGGGAACCCGTAGGACCAGGCCTGGGCATTTTGATTGCCCACTTTGATCTCGCCCCGGCACACTGGCTGGGTGCTGACGAGCTCCCAGCGTTCGGCTCCGAGCTCGAGCATCTTCTTCTGCAGTTGCTCCTCTTCTGCCAAAAGAGACGCAACATCGGGCTCAAGCGTCTGTTCTGTGCTCTTGAATATCCAAGCGCCGCTAGTCGCGTTTTTGAATGGGATAGCGACATACTCAGCGCGGTGTTCGAATTTCTTGCTCATAGTGACTCCTTTATTTAATCAGCCGCGCGCTTGACGCGCTCCTGGGGCGAGAGCGTCCACGTAGCGTTCCATGATGGACAGCACCAGACTGTTGATGGCGAGGATCTTCATCGCCCGGGTGACGGCCACGTACAGAAGGTTCAATTCATCATCTCGTCGACCTGGATCGATATCAGGTGAGAGCGGGTCCGACGTGAAGTCGTCGAAGAGCCCGACGAAATCCCACTCCAGGCCTTTCGACTTGTGGGCAGAGGTGAGGGTGATAGTTGCATCTAGCTCTTGGTCCACGGTGCATGAGCGCAGGGCCAAGATTCGCTGAGGCAGATCCGGATACATGTTGATGATCTTGATCGATCGGATCATCTCGCTGTCCTGGCTAACCTCGGCGATTTCCACGTACTGGCCATAGTCTCGGTAGTCACGGAGCAGCTTTTTGTTCTGGACCAGATCGCGCTGTTGGCGACTGAAATAGAACAGGTCCTCGAGGTCGCGTACTGAATAGCTGTCGATGCCGCCAACCCAGTAGATTTTGGGCTTCTCGGTGACCAGGCACAGTGCGTTTTCAATCACCCCGATAACGGTCCGATGAATGTATGTCCTGTGCGGCAGCCCGACCGGCAGCGCCTTCTTCACCAATGTCTTCTCGCCCAGTCCCTGCAGCTTCCTGGTTTCTCCCTTGTAGGACAGGATGATGTTGGCGACATGGGCGACTGCAGGCCCAAATCTGAAACTCTGGGTCAGGTAGTGCTTCTCAGCCCCGGCCATCCAGCTGGCATTTAGAGCGTCTTCCGCCCCTCGAAAGCGATAGATCTGCTGGTGACGATCACCCACTGCCACCTTACGAATACGCTGAATGCGCACAATGTCAGCGATGACGGGGTTTACGTCCTGTCCCTCATCGAGCAGGACACAGTCGAAGCGCTGGCTCAGGTCGGGTTTGCTCAACTGGTACAGCTTCAGGTATCCGTCATGCGTGATCTGCACCGCTGTGTCCTGCAGGTCAGTCATGCGCTTCCAGATGCTCATCGCTGCTACCAGCGCCTGGTTCAGGTAGCGCTCCTGGGCGGAGGTAAGCATCGGGCGGTCACCGAACCGTGGAAAGTGGCAGCGCTCGATCAGGTCGTCGGCGCTGGCCATATAGTTGTTGAGGGTGGTTAGCACGTCCCTGACCAGCTCCCAGTCCTGCGTATCAAGCGCTCGGGCGATATCGGTCAGTCGCAAGTTGTTGGTCTGCTTATGGCTGAACTGTGTGCCATAGACGGCGTAGGCCAGGCCGTGCGCAGTTTTGTTCACCACGTTGCGCGGAAATCGGCCACGCGCGGCGATCTCGACCGACTTGTTGTAACAGAGATAGAGAATCCGCAGGCGGGAGTGGTGTTGCGCATAGCCCACCAACGTTGTGGTCTTGCCACTGCCAGCGCCGGCTTGGATAAGGAGTTTCGGGGCCTCCGACTGGATGATTGGCGACTGCTCGTGTGTCCATTGCATCGTTCTCTTCCTCACAAATACTTCTTGAAGCTCGCGGCCGTAATGCTCACGGACACCCCGAGTAAGGCAGCGCAGGGGAGTAGTACCAGCATTGGGCTGATGCTGATCGGGAGCGCCAAGTAGAAAGTCCAGGGGAAAATGGCCAACGGCATCATCGTTGCCCGGGCCTTGTGGTACAGGTAGCTGGACTCCCGGCCGGCACCAAATTTACGGAGGTCTCGCCGCACCAGACCGTCGACCAGGCCTGTGAGTGCAGCCATGGCAAAAAGCGGTACTGTCATCAGCAGCACGACCAGGCGGACGCAAAACACCAGGACGGTGAAGAGGGCGGCTAGGGCATAGTTCTGGACCGTTGTGACGCTCTGCGCGGCCCAATAGCGCATGTCCAGCTCGTTGCGGGGACCGGCTTGAGCGATCGACTCCATGCCCTGGACCCAGCTAAGCATCCCGGTCTTCACGACCAGCCAGTCGTAAGCTTCAGTGACCAGCCAGGTCGCGGTGCGCCCGGGCTCTTGGACGACAGCGCTATGGACCAGGCCCTTGGATAGCCAGCCGACCTCGCTGACCAGCATTTGCTGACCGTGCCGCCACCCGGCCTCTGGCCAGAAGAAGTACAGGCATACCCAGTCGACCACGATGGCGAGGAACAGCGAGCTGAACATTACGCCGATGAAGGTAATCGGGAACCAGAAGATCTTGCTGAACAGCGATTCCTGTCGCTCTTGCTGCTGTTCGGCCTTCTTTGATACGTCATCTGCCATTGGCTACACCTCAAGCTGCATCATCGGTGGCCACTTGGCGGAAATCTTCAACCAGGTCTTCGGGCAAAGCTGATTTCAGCTCTTGATAGCCAGGGGCTTCCCACCAATCGTTCGAGGACACTGCCGATCGCCGCATGCCGGCGGCCAGCTCCTGCAGGTTGCCGGGCATGACCTCGTCTGGGTCGTTCGCGGGGAGCGGCATGCGGATTTTCCACAGACTCCCACCTTCGATGAGCGCGAAGGCCTGTCCCTTCGGCAGTCCCACCACGTGGGCTGGCTCAATCATCGGCACACTCGCCAGCTGCACCTGGTCGTGCGAGCTTGAGGTGAACGCGGTTTTGCCGTTGACCGAGTCGTTCGCGCTGCTCGCCGGCGTGCTGTTGTAGATCTGCACTTTTGGTAGCTGATTGGTCAGCAGCTCAGCGGTCGCTGTTTCCCGAACACGCAACATGAATAGGTTGTTGAAGTTACCGATCACCTGCCCGGCTTTCGCCTTCGAGCCGATCTTCGCTTCGATATCACTCATCGTCTGGGTGTAGGCGGTGACCTGGATGCCGGCACCACCGGCCTTATTGACCATCGGGATGAATTCGTCCCCGATGAGCTCGTTGAACTCGTCAGCGTGGAGGTTGATGCGTACCTTGCCCCCAGCCATATGTCCCGGCAGGCCGTCATCGATGCCGTGCTTGTAAATGTGGCCTGCAACAGAGACCAAGTCACTGAACATCGAGTTGCCCACGGCCGCACTGACTTCGGTGTCGGATAGTGCATCGAGGCCAACATAGACCACGGCGCGTTTTCGGATCACTTGCATCCAGTCGAAGATGGGACGCTCATCGGCGAGGTCCAGGTAGTCGGGGGCAAGCAGTTCAGCGATACGCCCAGTGGTCAGCTTCTCCAGGAGTGGCAGCAACGATGCGACGATCTTGTCGAAATAGGTCTTGTCGTAGCGGACAGCGCTGCGCAGGCCATCCATAACCGAATCGTTGATGCGCTTCTGGGTCAGGTACATGTCGATGGCCACCACGCGCAGCGGGCGGTCTTTCATGGCGAAAGACAGGTTCTTGCGATCGATCTTGCCTTCAAGTTCGACGATGGTTTGCCATGCCTTCGGATCATGTTCAGCGAAGTACTTCTGTGCGTACTCAATGAACAGCTCGTCGATATTGATGACGTGCCGGCGGATCTGCTCGTAGTCAGGGCGACGGCCGAGCGCGACAAGTGACTGGGCGATGATATTGACGAACCGCCAGGCGAACTCCCGGAATGCTGCAGAGTTACCCTCGCCGGAGAGCTGACCAGCGATGCGAGTGGCCACCTCACTGATTCGGCCGAAGCGACCGATGGCGTTGTAGCGAGCGGAGATATCCGGCCATCCCAGATGAAACACGTAGAACTCGTCGAGGCGCCCGGCGCGCTTGCACTCGACGTACATGCGCTTGAGCAAGTCGGCATCGCCCTTCGGATCGAAAACGATCACGACCTCGTGGTCGGCCTGTTCCTCTGCTCGCCGGCGCCGGCTCCATCGATGAGAGGCCTGGCTCCGTCGCCCCATGCGGACTCGCGGCCCGCGGCGATGTGTTCGGCGAATGTCCTGGGTGATGAACACTTCCGCCAGGCGAGTCTTGCCCACCCGTGTGGTGCCCAGGACCAGTGTGTGACCCACGCGCTCACCCAGAGGGAGACTGACATTCTGCTCATCTGGTTCGATCCCGTGCAATCGTGGCAGGCCACCCACCGGTGGGAGAGGTCGAGCGGGGTTCCAGTTGGAATCCCAACCAGTGAGTTTTGTGATCAGTTTCAGTGGGAAGGGGGCGAACTCTAGGCGTTCCTCCAGCCAGCGCGCCCGCTCATAAAGGTTCGTCGGTTCCACGTATGCCGCGAACTGAGGGAGGTAGGTGTCGGCCAGGCGCTGTGTGTGCTTCTGAGTCCACCTGAACCCGCGTCCGATGAACAGGCGCTCGTTGCTGATCGGCATTTCAGCGCTGGTCATGGTGTAGTGGGGAAGTCGCCTGAGGTTCGCCTGGTGCCTTAGGACCCTCCGCGCCTGCAGCAGCCGAATGGTGCCCAAGTAGATAAAACCCAGCGCGGCGACAATTCCAAATAGTGGGGTCAGCGCAAAAGCCCAGGGCGCGCCAATGCAAAGCGAAGCTGCCACATAGCAAACCGCAGTAGTGAAAAGCTCTACTGGCGGCCGGAGCAGAGATTCAAGGGTGTAGGTCGCCATCTCAAGTCCTCGCGGTGAATGTCATGGCGTCGACTTCCGCACGCGCTTGCTCAACCTGGTCCGGTGTCAGCCGTTCGGCCAGGCGCTGGGCGAATGCGTGTTCGTTGACCTCGGAGATTCCTGTCAAGCGAGCGCCGTACAGCTCGCTCACATGGCGAACCTGCTCGATCATTTGCTCCCGGCCGGGCCGGTGTAGGGGATGGCTGATGATCAGTGTGAACACCGGCGATAGTCGTGTTGGGCGCATACCGGTTCTCACTGCTGAAGGGTTGTAGCTGTTATCAGCACCGGGTAGTGCTGCAGCCCCAGGCGACCAGCAATATCGCTGGCAGGTACAGGCATCACCTGCAACCCAGGTGCCCAGCGGCGGATCTCTTGCAGTCGTGCAGCGTTGCTGACATTCACAGCAAGGCCCACTGCCTGCAGGCCTTGAAGTGCCGATAGCTTCTGCTTGAGCCAGGCCTGCGACGTTGGATCATCGCCAACGATGAACATCGGCTGCAGGCCTGCTGCGTTGATCACTCGTCCCTGTACTGGGCCGGGGCTCAGTTCTGGAGTCGACACCGGAAATGCCCCGCCCGCCCGGACGCCAGTCACAACTGGGGTGGTGTGCGTAGGCTCGGGATCAATGTCTTGGTAGTAGGACAGTACGGATGAGCCGCCACGGTCCTCCACCACGGTGAGCACCGCTTGCTGATCAGCATTGCTGGGCAGAGCCAGGCTGCTCACGATCGCGAAGGCCAGGGTCTGCACGACGTGTGATCGCCAGGCGTGGGGATATGTCATGGGGTCACTACCTCGAATTTGATGCCGGTGACCCGGCTAAGATGTTTCGTGAAATAGCTACGGTACTTCGCGGCCGGCGCCCCTCCGGCAGGGCGGTGATACCGCCCCGCAGCATCGATCCAGGTTCCACCCTTAGCCTTTTGTTCAGCCAGGATCTGAGCGGTCACCGCCAGGTTCTTGTATGGATCCAAGCCTTCGCAGGGATAGCGGTAGCGATGCCCGTTGTAGCGAATATTTGTTTGTCCCAGCCCCACGTCGACCCGAGCGGGTCCAGCCTTAACAATCGCTATCATCAGAGCTTGGCAAGCGTCTGCCCGTGTGGCGAAGCGGTAGCCGGTTCCGGCCACATTCAACGTCCAGGGCCACGGCACAAGCTGCCCGCGCAATCGCGTCCCGCTTTCCTGTAGTGCCACCGAATAGAGCACAACGGGCGGGACCCCGTGTCTGATGCCGATCGCCTTGTAAGCTGCTGGCGGATCCTCTACACCCCATCCGTTGCCGGCGAGCAGAACCACCGACAGAATGTAGAGCCGCCACCCGCTCATTGACGACGCCATGATCCATTCACCTGTGTTACGGCGGCTGGCAGCGAGCCACCGAGCCCGAGGCGAACCCAGCGGCCCTGGTCATGATTCAGTGTGATCAGTTGGCTTTTAACGCTGGACGGGTCAATACCCGCGAGAATTGCCCAGCGGCGGATCCTTTCATCGTCTTGCTGGCTGCCGACGAAATACAGATCAAACGGCGTCTGTGACGCCTGCAGCCGTTTGACCTGGTCGATGCAGGGTAGGCAGTCGTCTTTGACGAAGAGTGCCATGCGCCCGTTGCCCTCCAGAGCTGGGCCGCTCCCAGATCCGGCCTGGCCCGAAGCGGGGGTCGAAATCTCAATGGCTTTGATGCCTGGGAACAGGCGCTGGTACGCCTCGTCGTAGGCTCGCTGGTAGGCGAGCTCCCGATCGACTCGCTGGCGCTCTGCTTGGACCTGCAGCTCGGAGAACCGGCGTCGTTCGCTCTCTGATCGAGCCTCGATTCCCAGCGCGGTGAGAGGGTCAAGCCCTGGCGAATACACCCCCCGGGGCCCCTGCATTACCTCTTGATATCGTTCGTACTCCTTGGAGGTCAGGCCCCACTCCTGCGCGGCTCTATCATCGAGCTTGTTCTGGGACAGGATGCTTTCGCTGGTGAGCTGTTGAACACTGGAGGTGGCCCCTCCAGCGGCGGAAGGAAGCGGCGCGGCCTCAATGCCAATTGCGGTAAAAACGCAGACGCAGGCGATGGCTCGAACGATCGGTAGATTCATGGTGCTTTACTCATGGCTGGATGCTCAGGGTTCGGGTTGTTCCGCCGGCGTCGAAGGTTGCGGTCCGTTCATCTACAGCCCTGAGGCGCCAGTTGCTGCCGCTGACCACTTCCCCAGGCCGAATCAGGTAGATCTGGCTTAGCCGCGTGCTACCAGTGGGGGCAACAGACAGGAAACGCTCTCCGCCTCGGTATTCGAGGCCGACCATCTGAAAGGGCGGAGGATCTTGCGGGATTGGTGGGGCTTTAACCGGTGCGGGCTTCGGCTTCGGTTTGGAGGAGGCTTTGGGGGCTGGTGCAGTCGCCTGAGCCTGAGGCTTGCTCATTTTCTGCAGTTTGCCGTCGAGCGACTCAAGGTCGGCTTTCAGTACTAGGAGATCGCCCGCAGTCGCGGATGAGCGAGTGGCTTCAGCTGCAGCCTCGTGGGCCTGCGTTGCTGTGGCCTGCACAGCATCGATCCGGCTCGAGAGCGCTTGCTGGCTGATACGGAAGTCTTCCATCGTGACCAGGGGTTTGCCGGACACAGTGTCGAGCCGATCGTCGATCGCGCTCACCCTGTTCTGGAGTGCATCGATCGAGACTTTTTCTGCTGCGCCATTCACGGTGCGAGACAGAGTCGACAGCTGGTACTGCTGGAACGCAATGATGGCGCCCAGGATGAGCAGGCCCGCATCAAGGGGCAGATGTTTTCGGATCGGCAGTTTCATGGGGGTCCTCTCGAAGCCGAGTACACCCTCGCGCAACCATGATCCTGATTCAGCAGAAAATACTTAGCCCGCCCGCGTGGAATTTCTTGATCGATGCCGAAAGGCAACCCTTTGCTGTCGAGCGCCGCGACTGAAAATCCACTCTTGCAGTCCGGTTCGCTCTCCGACCGCCTTCCAGTTGTACGTACCGTTTAGCCAAAGGAACACGCTGTCGAGTACCTCACGTAGGTGGTCTTTACCACTCTTGTTGGTTGCATACCGAAATGCCATCGAGTCTGGGTCAGCGGCGTCCAACTGGCGAATGAACTGGTGCACAGCATTAACGTTGGGTCTGGCTGCTCTGGGCCCATCTCCTTGAGACGATGACGCAATTCAGACCACAGAGGTATCAACTGATGCTTGTCGTAGTTTTTGGGCTCTTTGCCAGTCAGAACGCGAGCACTGTTTAGCATCAGCTTTAACTGCAGCTCCAGGGAGTGGCGGTACAGAAAGAGCAAAGGCTAAATGCCGCTATCCAGCGGTACCCGACGATTAGTCATAGCTCCACGAGGCCGTCAGCGGCACCTTTGTATGCAAAGGCGTAGAGGTCGGCACGAAAGTGAGACCAGTTCAGCATCGCTTTGTATTGCCAATCCGCGTTCTGAATAAACAGCTGCTGGCCGGAGAAGTCTGCCGGTCAATTGATAGCCTCGAGCTCCGGGTTAAGCATCGGTAGCGATTCTTCATCCATATCATCACCCCACGTTAGGCAGTCCATGGTTTGGGAATGTACGAATCCGCATTGACTGCCGGCAACCCTTAAATTGCCTTTGGGTTGATCTGCTAGGCGCGACCAAAGGGCGAACGTATCGGTGCCGTCTATGAGCGCGCGGAAGCCTATCTTTCTTGATTTGATATGATATAACATATCAATAGGCAAACAGGCCAAGACCCGGAGTTCAGGAGCTTTCATGAGATTTACGTCGGCCTCCATTGCCGCATTTACGGCATTGTTCACCCCTGAAATTTTTGCTGACCAAACTGGCAACTCCACCATCACCCTAGGTGAAGTGAACATTACGCAAAAAGCAGGCGTGGCACTGAGCACGGAAAATGTACTGACATCAGTCGACGTCATGGGCGGCGATCAGGTGGAAGACAAGAACGTGATGAATAGCTGGCAACTACTGGGGCAGATGCCAGGTATTCAACTGACCGAAACTGGCCAGGGAGCGGAGTCGGGGAAGGCCACGTTCCGCGCATTTAACGGCGAGGGCTATATCAATGGCATCAAGACCCTGATCGACGGCGTGCCGAGCAACGTCAACAGCGGCAACCAGCGTTTCATCGACATGATCTTCCCGCTGGAAATTGACTACATCGAAGTGGTACGGGGTACCAACGACCCCCGCTATGGTTTGCACAACATTGGCGGAAACATCAACTTTGCGACCCGACAAGGCGGCAACTATGTCGATAGCCGCCTGACCTATGGCAGCTTCGACACGAGGGAGGTGCAGCTGGCGATCGGTCACGAGGAGGGCAACATTGCCCAGAACTACTTCCTCGCCAAACAGGACAGCAACGGTTACCGCGATCACAGCGAGTCCAACAAGTACGCGCTCGGCGGCAAGTGGTTCGTGAGCAACGACGAACAGGATTTCCGGGTCGGACTGATCGCCCGGCTGTACCATCATCAGGCGGAGGAGTCCGGCTTTCTTACCCGCGAACAGATGCGCGACAGCCGCACCCAGTCGCCAGCGAAGAACGCCAACGATGGCGATGATCGCGATATGAAGCACCTGAGCTTGCACACCGATTGGCAGCTCAACGATGACCTGAACCTGAGCAGCAAGCTGTACTACAACAGTTACAACGATGACCGTACCATCACCTTCACCGACTATCAGTCAGGCAACGCCCCTCGCCAGCGCCGCCAGTGGGACGAGCAGCAGACTGGTGTCCTCAGCAACCTGACCTGGCGCGCCAACGACCTTCTTACCCTCGACGGCGGCATCAACTACGAGGAACAGGACAACAGCTACCGCCGCCTGCGCTACAACTACAGCGTTCCGACCGACTTTGATGTCGCCCCGGCGCGGGTGCAGAACGATGACCAGTACACCCTCCGCAACATCGGTGGTTACGTGCAGGCCGTCATCCAGCCGATCGAGTCGCTGAAGATTATCCCGGCCATGCGGGTGGACAAGTTCTCCGGCAACACCGAGCTACAAAATGGCGTCAAGGCGTCACTGCAGGACTACGGCTGGATCCGTCAGCCGAAGCTGAGCGTGGTCTATAGCCTCACCCCCGAGATCGATCTCTACGCCAACTGGGGCCGGACTTTCCAGATTCTCACTGGCTCGACCGCGCCAGCGTATGTGACCCAGGGACAGGTTTCGTTTGACCCGTCGATCAATACCGGCAAGGAAGTAGGGGTGAAGTTCCGTCCGTTCGAGGGCGCGCAAGCGCGTGTCGCTGTATGGCAACAGGACGCCACCGACGAGGTGGCAAACATGCCGAGCACGGGCACCACGGTCGGCCTGGGCGAAACCCGTCGTCGCGGTGTGGACATGCAGATTACTGCGCAACTGAACGAGCAGTGGACAGTCTGGGCCTCCCATGCGATCCAGGAAGCCAAGGTGGTCAAGGCCTACACTGCGACCGGCCAGTCGTTGTCGGGCAAGGAGGTCTTCTCTACGCCGCGGTACATCAGTAACGTCGGCGTCGACTACCGCTATAACGATGACTGGAAGTTCGGCCTGCAGGGCCGCGCGCAGGGTAGCTACTACATTGACGAGCTGAACGAGCAGGGCAATTACGGTGGTTTCGTGTTGATGGACGCTAGCATCAGTTACCGCATGACCAGCACCACCAGCGTCGACCTGCAGGTGAAAAACCTGCTGGATCGCGAGTACGAATACGTCTGGTATGACAACTTCTTCTGGGGTGGTGACGACCAGCCGATGTTCTCTCCGGCGCCCGGTCGCTCGGCCTTTGTCTCTCTTAACATGAAGCTCTGAGAAGGTAGGAGCATTCACGCGACTGGCGTGAATGCTCCCATGAGTCCCTCGCCATGTGTGCGTTGGCTCTCTGGAAAAGAGCCCCCAGAGACTGGCAAAGACGCCATCATTTCAAGATGCGGCTGCCCAGCCGGCGTAGATGACGAGGGGCCGCCACCTCTTTCTCCACCAGATCGCCAGTCCTAAACGACCTTCAGAAATCGAAGGTCAGCCCGGCATACAGTGCACGGCCATCGCCAGGTGAGTGCAGCGAGGCATCGGCTCCATCCGGGTCATACCAGACATACTCGTAGTAACGGTTGGTCAGGTTCTTCAACTGCAGATCCACGCTCATCGACTCGCTGAGCTTGTAGGTCGCGCCCAGGTTCATCAGTACATAGCCGCCATAGGTACCTTGAGTATTCTCACGCTCAAGATAGTAGTTGGTTTGTCCGTTTGCCCACGCCGTCAGTTGCAACGCTGGGGTTACCTGGTAGCTGACGCCGGTATTCCACAGGTGGTGCGGCACATGGTCGATTTCCTTGCCCTTGCTGTCCGGGAGCGCGCTGCTGGGCTCAAGGATTTTCGAGTACTGCCAGGAGTAGCTCATCCACACTTCGGTGCGTTCGTCCGGGTGCAGGTTGACCTGCAGGTCGTAGCCCCAGCGGCGAGTTTCGCCGACGTTATCGGATTCTCCGCTCGGGTCGTTCAGGCGACGACTGACCTCGCCTGTTGCGTCTTGCCGCCAGTACGCCACTCGACCATCCATCCAGCTGACTGGGGTGAACTTGACGCCGGTTTCCCAGCCTTCGTTGATCGAAGGATCCAGATCATCCTTGCGTGGCGGGACCTTGTAGGACGCCGCACCTGTACCCACCTGGAACGTCCTGCCCCAGTTGGCATAGACACTGGCGAACTTCCAGGGCGAGTAAACAATGCTGAGCTTGGGCTGCTTGATCAGACCGTAGTCATTGATGTCATAGTCCTGCCCGGTCATCTTGTTGGTGAAATCGCCACTGATCTTGTCGACACGGTAGGCCGGGACGATTTTCAGCGATTCGACCGGCTCGATTTCAGCCTGCACGTAGGCCCCGACGGTGTTGAAGTCGAAGTCCTGGTCGCGGGTCTGCGCCTGACGTACCCGTTGCAGGGTACGATAACGCTCGCTGCGGTTCTCCTGTTTCTGCACGTCGCTCCCGCCTTCCAAGGCGAAGGCATGCAGCCAGTCTATCTGTGGTCGCCAGGTCAGGGAGGTGATGGCTCCGTACTGGTCCTCGTAGGTATCGCGCTCTTGCTGGGAACTGGTGCGCCAGTACTGCGTCCAGCGGCGGTCGTCGAAGGTATTGAGGTACGTTTTGGCCGACCACGACAAGGTGTCCGATAGGTCGGTGTCGAAATGCACACTGACCTGGTTCATCCGCCGCGTTCCCTTGTCCGTGGCGTTGTAGACGTTGGTCATCCGCGGGTGGTGGCGGGCGTTGTCCTCGGTCAGGTAGCCGGCCTCCTGAGCTTCCGACTCGTAGTGACGGGCAATCAGACCTAGGCGGAAGCTCGCATCGTCGGGGCTATAGAACCATTTGCCGCCGAAACTGTAGCGCTCGGTATCGGCGTGATCGCGGTAGCCGTCGACATGTTGGCGGGCAAAGAAGTAGTTCTGCGTCCAGTTGCTGGTCTCTATACCCTTGGCCAGTTGCACCTCGCGGGTGTTGAAGCTGCCGTAGCGCAGGCGGGCCTTGTTGTAGTTGCCGCCCGTGCGGGTGTTGATGTTGACGTTGCCGGCGATGTTGTTCAGGCCGTAACGCGGGTCGCTGGTGCCGCGGACGACCTCGATGCTGTCGATGTCCATAGGGAACACCGAGTCGATGAAGGGCATGTTGCCGTCGTTGGTGTTGCTGGGAATGCCATCGATGAGCAGCTTGACGGCGTTGACCTCGCCTTCACCGTTGAAACCCCGGAATGACAGCTTGCCTGAGGTGGTGCCCTGGTTGAATTCGGTCAGCATGACGCCGGGCGCGCGGCGGAACAGCTCCCAACTGTAGGCCACGGGCATCTTCTCGACGATGTCACCGCCAAGGATATCCACCGAGCTCAACACGCTGCTGGTGGCTAATGGGCCTGTACTGTTGCCGCTGACAGTGACCGCCCCTAGCGTAAGGGTCGAGTTATCGCTGGACAGCGTTTCTGCTACTGCTTGGGACAGTGGGCTCAGGCTGGAAACACAGGTAAGGGCAAACACGGGCAGTACGGCACGTGCGGTGCTACGAAACGCAGGCATGGAAAGCTTCCTGGCAAAAAAGTCGGGCACGGTCATCACGCGCGTTGTGCGCAGGACCGGGTAGAAGTCGACAGCTCAGGCCAAGGGGGAAGCGCGCGGATTCAGGTTGGGCCACTGTTCACGGGGCAGAGGCAAGATTGGGATATGGCCCAGCAGCTCAGCGGGCCAGAAACGCGGATAAAGATGCTTGAAGTAGTCGCCGACCAACAGTGCCTGCCCGGCGTGACCGCAGCAGCAATCACCGGATTGCAGCTTGCTGTCGGCATGATCCGCCAGTTCGGACTGATCGAGCTTGAGTTGCGCCAATAGCGACTTGGGTAGGCTCTGCACGCCGTGCAGGCTGCAGAAGCTGCCGAGAATCAGCGACTGCTCTACAGGTGGTTCGCGCAGGGAACGGTCGAGCGGCATCACCAGCAGGTTGAACAACACTGCGAAGCAAGCGAGCAAGCAGAGGTGAGTGCGAACGCGTGACAGCATGGACCGCCCCATGAAGTAAGCTGCGCATTAAGCCGCATACGAGGCGGCCTGTAAAAGTTCCATGGAGCGGCATTATGTCGCAGCCTTGCGCTCATGCAGTCCCGCTGGGCTTCAAACAACCGAGCTTGGATGCTAGAGTCGCCGGCCATGGATCGTCCTGCTTCCAACCGTCCCCTCATTGCCTGGATTCTGTATTTCAGCGTCCTGTTCAATGTGCTTTGCTGTGGCCTCAGCCACGGGCAGGCGCTGGGCTTTGCGCTCAATGGAATCGGTGGCAGCTTCTGCAGCCTGGGTAGCGACACCTCGGTTCTAAAGATCAAACAGGACGGTGGGTTGACCACTGCCGATTGGAGCAATCCTTTCACCTGCCCCATGTGCTCAGCGATACTGCTTCTGCTGCTGTTTCTGGTTGGCGTCGCCTGGCTACTGGCGTGCGCCAATCCAAAGCCCTTCAAACGCGAGGTGCGCAGCCAGGCACCACCGCGCTACTGCTGGCCATCGGCCAATCCCCGCGCTTCTCCTCTCTGATGTAGTCAGCGCCTAGGCGCTGAAGCGGGCCTGTGTCCGTTTGTCGAATGCAGTGCTGTTGATTGTGCGTACCTGCTGGTATGCCTTCGGCCGGCACTGCGACGTTCATCGTCGCCGGAGGATCAGCTTTGTCATGAAGAATCTAAACTCCGCACGCGCTCCGTCGGAAGAAACGTGACCGTGCGCTGCGGCCTGCACAGTCGATCCAGGGACAACCTCTGGGTCGCTGCGCTGGTGGCCATGCTGCTCAAGGTGTTGGTGCTGCCCATGGCAAGCACCCTGGGCGAGTTCAGCCTGGCACAACTGCTGACGGGTAGTTACTGCTCATCCGGTGGCATGCAGCCGGTGGTATTGGACATGGATGATGCCGGCAAGCCGGTGGTGTCCGATGCCGGTCATTGCTGTTGCTCTAACGGGGCTCCGGCTCCGCTGCCAACGGCGCTGATCATTACGCCGATACCGCCCGGATCTTCGCTGGTGCCGGCGATGTCGCTCGCCAATGCCTATGTTCCTCGGGAACGTTGGTCCTCGCTCAATCCGCGTGCTCCTCCTACGACAGCCTGACTGCAAATGAGAACAGGCTACCCGGCACAATTCAGGCCGGGGCCTGCCGAAGGCTATCTGACGTATGGAGTACGTGATGTCTCGTCCCATGAGCGTGTCGACCCTGTTCGACACTCAGGCTCGCCCTGCGCGCGGAAGCGATTCCCGCCTGCCGTTTCCCGACTACCCTTGCAACGCTCGCAGTTTTGTCCACCTGGATGCACGGCTTCTACCGTATTGGCACACGTTGTTCGACGTCTGTCCTGGCCTGCTGAAGCTCGATCCCCCGGAAGGCCTGGAACTGTTCCGTCGCTTCATGACCTGGGCTTACCGACATCATCCGGCACTGGATTGGACCTATTACATCAGTGTCTGTCGCTGGCTGTTGGGCTCGCCCTACAGGTCGCGGGTGACCGACGAACACATAGAGGCGCTCCTGGCGGCGGCCGCTGCATTGTGGGTTGCGGGTGACATGTCCCAGGCACGTGGTCTGGTACTGGCTTGGCAACCCATGGACGGAGTAGTCGTGGAATGGAAAGCCGGCGCGCAGCCGGCTGGATGCACCATGGAAGAAGGCGTCGGGCTGCCACCCCCTTCCTGGGAGTTTTCCTGGAGCCCGCTCAGTGGCAAGGGACTAGAGAACTTTCGTCGCTGGTTGCCTGTACCTGGCTAGGCCCGCTTCGGAGCCCGGGCCGGGGCAAGCCTCAATGGTTGCCGTGCCCGGGATCTTTATCGACCTTGACCACGCCCTGGAATAGGGCGAATTGTTTGACCCTCTCTTCGGACTGGGTCGCTTCTGCGCTGCGCACTGCCTGGCTCAACTGAGTGGCATCAGCGTCACTGAGCCCGGCACTGCGCAGGGTGGACGGGTTGAGCAGCGAGTCGCCGGCGCATAACACCACGCGCCATCCATGTGGCCCCTTGCGCAACAGGGCTCGTCCACCCCGCTTGTCCTGCAGCCAGCCTGCGACGGCATGATCGCCCTCGACCGTGACCGGGCCCACGTCCAGCGGGGCATCCGGGCGTTCGAAACTGTGCCGCATCAGTTGCTGGATGCTCTGTTGCTCACTGGCGATATCCGCCATTGCCAAGAGGGGACTGCACGCCAGCAGCAGTGCGAGGATCGGTGCTTTCATCAATGTGTTCCTTTGCAAGGCTGCCGGCGGTGAGCCGGCAGCGTCCGTTTTCGGGCTCAGAAGCCCATCTTCACACCCAGTTGCGCCGAGGTGCCGGGCATCGGGTAGTTGGTGCGGTAGGCATAGTCGCGGTCGAACAAGTTCTCTACGGCGACGAACACTTCGCCCACCTTGCCCAGCGCCGGTACTGCGTAACCTACGCGCATGTTGACCACGGTGAAGCTGTCGACCTTGGAGAAGTTGCTGGCACCTGCGGTACGTTCCTCTGCCAGCACATACATGTCCTTCTGGTACTGCGCATCGGCGGAGAGGCGCCATTGGCCGATCTCGTAGGTCGTGCCCAGCGACAATGACTTCTGGGGGGCGTAGGGCAGGGTCTTGAGCGACGGATCGAGCCAGGTGAAGCCGACGAAGCTGCTCCAGTTGCTGGTCCAGCGCTGTTGCCAGGTAGCTTCGGCACCCTTCACGCTGTAATCGCCCAAGTTGATGTACGAAGGGCGGGACACCGCCGGCGGGAACGCGAACAGGTAGCGGTCCTGCAGTTTGTCCTTGAATACGGCGAGGTCCAGGGTGGCGCTGTCGATAGGGTTGAAGCGTACACCCAATTCCTGGTGGTCGACCTTTTCCGGTTTCAGGTCTTTCCAGGTTTCGCCCAAGGCAGGTATCAGGCTCGACATCACCGAGGCTTCAAGGCCGGGGTAATTGATGCCACGTGAAGCATTGGCGCGGAACTCGACATTGTTCGAGGACAACAGCAACCCGGCATGAGGTGCAGTAGCGCTATCGAAGACATTGTGGTCGTAGGTGCGCACGCCGGCCGATGGGGTCAGGGTCCAGGTGTCGTTCAGTGCAAAGGCGTGGCTGACGGCGATATGCGGCGACGTAACGCGCAGGGTTGGCGCGTCGAACTTGGCTTGTGGCGCCGGAGCGATACGCTTGAAATGCACCTCACCCTTGCTTTCGTCGATATCCAGGCCCAGGGCGACCTCACCGCCTTGCCAGGGGCGGAGTTGTTCTTCCCAACGGATGCCTTGCAGGGTGAAGTCGCTGATGGTGTCGCCGTCCAGACCGGTCTGGTCCAGCGCTGCGCCGCGTCCTTCATTGTGGTAGACCTTGAGGCTGCCATTGCCCCAGTCATGGTCGTGGTCCAGGGACAGCGAGGCCAGCGTGCCACGGGTGTTGAACTCACCGTTCTTCGTATCCGGCAAGCCTTTCTGGCCTGGATCGGATACCTGGTTGTTGGCGTGCAGCACCAGCAGTCCTGCGCTCCAGTTGTCGTTCAGACGATAGCCGAGGCGCGCCATGCCATTGTTCAAGCGGCCGTCGCCGTCTTTGCGGTCACCATCGGAGTGGGCTGCACCTTGAGCCAGTAGGTAGTCGAAATTGCCTTCGCGGCCTATCAGGGTGGCTTGTTCGGTGGCGGTGCGGAAGCTGCCACCCGTCAGTTGCATTTCGCCGTGATGGTTGTCGCCCTGCTCGGCGACCTTAGGCGTCAGGTCGATGGCGGCGAAGGTGTTGCCGAATTTCTGCGGCTGCGGTCCTTTGTAGATACTGATGCTCTGCATGCCATTAATCGGTAGCAAGTCCAGCAAGGGGTGGCCCCAGACCCCCATGTAGAACGGCACGCCGTCGATATAGGTCTTGATCTCGCTGCCGGGGCGGCTGGCGCCCATGCCACGAATGTAGACTGCGCCACCTTCGGCCCCGCCGAACGACCCCACCGGATTGAATCGCGATACCACCACCCCTGGAGTGCGGCGAAGGGCGGAGGACAAGTCGAGGGCATTGAGGTCACGGATCTGCTCCTGGCCTACCACAGTGGTAAGGCTGCCGAAGCTGTCGACGCTGTTCTGGTCGATGACCGAAGTGCCCACAACGGGCGTTTCGGCAAGTTCAACCGAGTTGGTTTCGGCCAGCGTGGCGCCGCTGGACAGTGCAAGTGCGGCGGCGCAGCAGAGGGTTTTCTTCTTCATTCTCTGGAAATTTCCTGATGCTGTGAATCAAGGTAGGCCAGCGTCGCGCACATGGCGGCATCCCTATGTGCTTAAAACCAGGGCGCGGGACGGCAATGGAACTGAATCAGGTCAGAGCAGGTGAGGCGCGAGGATTGGCAGGTGGCCAGAATCGGCGTGGCCAAGTCGCGGGCGCGATGGGCAGGAGTGTTTGAACGGCAGGATCGGCAAAAGGCAGGCTGAACTGCAGAGACGTGAAAGCAAGACCGGTATGGCTGCATAGCGGACAGTCGAGCGTAGCGCCGACTGCCAAGCCATCGCCAAGCCATTGCTCGAAGCTGATTGAGCGGGGAACCGCGCCTATGTGGCCGCAGAATGCGCCGCCTAATCCATTGAGCGTCAGACCGATCGCTTGACCTTGCCCCAAACCACAGTGCAGCACGGCGAAAAAAACGCTGGCGTAAAGGAGCCAGGTGAGTGAGCGGCGACGCGCTGCTGATCGGTGCATATCCTTTGCTCGATGACCGCTTTGGAATAGTTCGATGCGGGAGTCTAGCAATGCTTGTGTGTTACGTCCGGTGCGACAGCCTGCCGCACCGAACTTACCCCTTCGCAGGTACCCCAGTTCGGCCCTGGTACCTGGATCACTTTGACATGTAGTCGATCACGGCCTTGTAGTCCTCGGCCGTGCAGTCCATGCACAGGCCACGTGGCGGCATGGCGTTGAAGCCTTCGGTAACGTGTTTGACCAGTACCTCGCTGCCCTGCGCCAGTCGAGGCTTCCAGGCTTCGGCGTCGCCTTTCTTAGGAGCCATTGGCAATTGGCCGTTGTGGCACATCTGGCAGGCTCGATTGAATACCGCCTCCGGATCTTGCGCTGCCTGTGCCAGGCTCGCCACTGCCAGGCAAGCGAGCATCACCAATGTCTTTTTCATGAATGGCCTCTCAGGTTTTCTTATTGGAAAGAGCGGAGTGTATGAAGCTTGCCGCAGATGTCAGTTGCGACCGTGTGACGCACCTTTTCCGCTAGTCGCGAGCCTGTGAGGCAGGTCGGCGATGAGCGATCGAGGTGCGACCTACTGTCGCACCCTCGATTTCATTCACGAAATTGGCGCCATTAAAAAGCCGGGACTGAATTCAGCCCCAGCTCGTGTCGGTGTCAGATGGACACTTAGGTCGAAGTCAGACAGCCAGCGACTTCACGCAGGTCAAGCGGGAGACCAGCAGACTATCGGCATGGCGCTTGAGGGTGCGCACCACCAGGCAGGTGAACAACGGTTCGCACAAAACCAGTGGCAGGTATGACAGGGCGAACAATGCCCAGTTGTGAAGCGGCGTCGGCTCTTCGCCCAAGGACAGCCAGAATCCGACCATGAGCACCACGCCCGTGTAGTACAGAGCGTCGAAGCGGACTACCTCAGCCCAGCGGATGCTATGACCGCCCTCATTGAAGAATCGCCTGCCAAGCGTGTAGTGAGCAGTGATCAGCGGCAGCATCAACGACAGCGAGTTCACTCCCAAATGCACCAGGTCCTGTGGCTCGAACAGCATCCCCTGAAGCAGCAGGCCTATTGCAAAGCCCAGCAGCGTGGGGACGAAGCCGAACACGAAGTACACCGCCGAGGCGCCAACGAAATGCAGTTCGGAGGCACCGACGGGGAGATGGAAGACTTCCATGAAGATCGAGAAGAACACCGCTGCCAGGACGGTCTTGAGAATATCGTCGGGTCGCTTTAGCAGGCGTGGCGCAAAGACGGCCAGGGTGCCCAGGGCGGTGACGTTGGCGTACAGCACTTTCGCGGCGTTCAATACGCCAGGTTCGATATGCATCGTTACTCCCTCCGAGTGATGCGATTTTTAGAAAAGCCCAGCGGGCTGCCTGCGGCAGGTTTCCTGGCTCGCGGGTCGTCGTAGCGGACGCGCCTTCCCGGTCGAAATGGACCAGTGGCATGTTGCGTCCGTACTCTCCGCTCACAGTTGCGGGGGCAGCGCGGGAATCGCCTTTGTGGAGGCTTGCCCGCTTCCCTGTTGCCTGTGTCTTGCGTCACAACCGGCAGACGCTGCAAGGGTAGTGTTGCTAAACGTATTCGCCAAGCGCCTGTCGTTCTCAGCGGCGCGGTCGTATTCGCCATAATCTGCGCCAGCCGAGAACTACGCCGCTCAGGGCTATGACCGTTCCGCCAAGGCTGAAGCCGATGATCATGCTCTCGCGTAAAGCGGGCCGTTGCAGGAGCGGTTGCCAATCCCAGCTGTGCAGCAGATTGAACAGCCAGCGCCCGGTGCGTTGCGTGAGATCGTGACTGGCAACCAGTTCACCGCTGGCAGGGTCCAGGTAGATCCAGGTCCCGGCGGGGTCCTCGAAGCGCAGGCGCAATACCGGCAGTGGCCGGGGCTGGAAGCCATACATGCTCTGGGCATCACGGGCGAAGTAATGGAAGTCGTAGCCAGTCTGCCAGTCGACGCGCAGCGATGTTTGCGGCGAGATGGCTCGTGCTGCAGCTTCCAGTCGCTCGCGTTGCAGCTGCCTGGCGGGCAGAGCGCCTAGTTCGAGGATCCGGCTGTCCCCTACTGCGTTGCGCGCCACCAGGTAGGTGTTTTCGCCAAGACGCCGCCATTGCAATTCAACCGTCCTGAAAGCGGCTTCCTGGTCCAGGCTGGCCAGTGCCTGTTTCACGCTCTGGCCGATATCCGCAGCTCGTAGCAGTCCTTGCTGCAAGGCGCTAATGTCCAGGCGAGAGTGGCTGTCGGTCAGGCCCCAGGGGCGCATCGACATCAGTCCGCTGAACACCCATGTCACCACGACGACTCCGAACAACAGGCCGCCGATGTGGTGCCAACGTAACCAGCCGCCCGGATAGGGACTGCAGGAGCCGCTGCGGTAGCGCGTACGCAGGCGAACCCGCATGACGCCAACCACCACCCCAAGCAACGCCATCAGAGTGCCCAGCAGAGACAGGCCGATCACCAGCGTGCGCCAGCCATTGTCGAAGCCGAAACCGCCGCGCAACGGGTAGAGCCAGTGCAGCCAGGCGCCGATCCAGTTCCACGTGCGCTCCTGAGCGCTGGCATCGCGCACTACCTCGCCGGTCCTGCCCGACAGGTACAGCCAGGTGCACGCTGCATCGCCGACTTCAACCCGCTGCAACGGTCTTTCAGCATCGAGCGCTCGGGAGTGGGTCCACATGTCTTCGTCGAGGCTGCCCCGGTACTGGAGTGGCACGTCACCGGCGTATTGCCGGGCACTGGCCAGTGCCCATCGTGCATCAACGCTGGTTAGCAGCTCACCGTTGGCGGCGTCGAGTGCCACGCGGCGACCATCGGCCAGGTCGAGCAAGTAGTACGGGCGTCCGCCGAGGCTGCTCAAGCGCAGCGCCTGCAGTGGTTCGTCGACCCAACGTGCCGGTAGCTCGGCGCAACAGCCCGCCGGCAGGACGGGCAGGTGCGCCAGGCGCTCGGTCGGAGTCAGCTTGGGGTAGCCGACGTACAGCATGACCACCCCTGAGACGAACCACAGCGCCATGAACAGGCAGGTGACGATGCCTAGCCAGCGGTGCCATAGATAGAGTTGGCGCTTCAGCTTCATCAATAGCGCCACTGCACGGCGACTTCCAGGCTGCGTGGTTCACCCATGTAGTACTGGGTGTTGGTCTGGTGGATGAAACGCGCGTAGACCTCATCGGTCAGGTTGCGCAGGCGCGCGCTGAGCTGAACGTGCTTGTCCAGATCATGGGTCATGGACAAGCCGTACAAGGTGTAGGACGGCACCCACATGGTATTGGCGGTGTTGGCGTAGACCGATGATACATAGCGGGCATCGGCACCGACCTGCCAGCCGGGAGCAAGGTCGTAGGTCAGCCAGAGGTTGGCGGTGCGCTCAGGAATGTTGACCGGGTTCTTGCCCTTGCGTGAATACACCACGCCACTGACGGTTTCGTTGAATTCGTCGTATTCGGCGTTGACCCAGCTGAAATTGCCGGCGGCCAGCAGTTGCGGGGTGACCTTGAACGAAGCTGCCAGCTCTATACCGGTGGAGGTTTGCTGGCCGGCCTGCTCGGTGGTGTTTGGCACGGTCGAGGACGGCACCGAGATGTTCTTGCGCACGATGCGGTAGGCTGCGGCGGTCGCCGAGCCGCGCCCGTCGAGGAAGTCGAACTTGCTGCCAACCTCGACCTGGCGCCCGGTGCTCAGGTCGAAGTCGCCGACCTGGCTGATCGAGGCGCTGGTCAGGGTACCGCCCGGCGGCTCGGCCGAGGTGCTGTATTGTGTATACAGGCTCAGGTTGGAAGTCAGGTCGTAGACAAGGCCCAAGCGTCCGGTGATAGCGTCCCAGCGCCGGTCGAGGCTGGTGCGGGCGACATGGTCGACGACATCGAAGTCGATGTGGTCGTAGCGCAGGGCGCTGATCAGGGACAGTTGGTCGGTCAGGCGGGTACGGTTCTCGACGAACAGCGACGAGGTGTCGGTGGTGGTGCTGCGGCCTTTGCTGCGCGGCGCGTCCATGCCTGGGATATCTAGGAAGCGATCTGGATCGAAGGCGCTAGGGTCGACCGTGTCGAAGGCGCCCTTGGATAGCGGGTAGTTGGTCTGCTGGTTGCGGTTGTAGTCGACACCGAAGGCCCAGTCGCTGGCCAGGCCAAACAGCTGGCCTTGGTGGCTCAGGTCGATGCGGTTGCCATTGACCTCCTGGTCATGGCGCTGGCGATAACCGCCGGAGCGGGCGATGGTGCTGTTGTCGGCGTTGTAGCGATAGACCTCAAGGTTGCGGTAATCGCGTTGGCCGTCGTAGTGGTAGAAGGTGTTATGCAAACGGGTGGAATCGTCGAAACGGTACTCGGTGATCGATCTCAGCCAGCGGGTGCGCTGTTCGTAGCGGCCGTCTTCGACGTTGTAGTTGTTGAAGCGGTCGTGTTTGTCGATGTGCAACTCGCCCACCAGCGGTTGCAGCACCGGCGTACCCCAGTAGGGGCTGTCTTCCTTTTCTTCCAGGTACTCGAGGGCCAGCGTGTGCGAGAGCTGGTCGTTGATATCGCTTAGCAGCGAGAAGGCCAGGTTTCCGGCGCCATTTTCCTGGCGATCGATATAGCTGTTGGTGCTGGTGCGGCTGTAGTCGAGGCGGGCGTAGTGGCGCGGCCCGTCGCCTGTGTTGAGCGCTTTGTTGAAGCCGACCGAGGTTTCCATGGTGTCGTAGCGGCCGTAACTGACTCGTCCTTCGAACGTATCTTCGTCACGATCAGCGAGCTTGGTGATGACGTTCAGGCTACCGCCTACCGCGCCGCTGCCATTGAGGAAAGACGACGGACCGCCGAGCAGTTCGACGCGGTCGTAGATCCACGCGCCGACCGGGCGTGCTGCGCCGCCATACTGCAAGTTGATGCCGTTGAACAACTGACTGATCTGGGCACCGTTGAAGCCGCGATACGCCACATACCCGCCCCAGCCGGGTGGCGCGGAGGCATTCACCCCGGGCAGGGCATTGGCGGCATCCTGGAAGGTCCGCGCGCCAATACGCTCCATGGTCTTGCGATCGGCCACACTGACCGAGGCCGGGTTTTCCCGGGCGCTGAGGTTCAGGTTCGAACCGCTGTCGATGGGGCGGTCGAGGTCGAGACTGGTGGCTTGACTGGCCGTGTCGGCCATGGCGCTCACTGTGCTGGTAGGCAGGGTCAGGGCATTGTCCTGCGCCCAGGCGCAGGATGCGCTGCCAACAAGCAGCGCCAGGGTGGTCATGCGAAACATAAGGGTTTCCAGGCTGGAAAGAGATCGGCACGCGCCAGCCGATCGTCATCGACGGCCAGTGCGCAGCGTTTTCAGAGCACGGGAAACAGCGCGGGAGAGGCTCGGGGATTGAGCAAGGGCCAGCGTTGCCTCGGCAGTAGCCGCATCGGCTGGCGTGGCAGGAGGTTGATCGACTCGCCGGCCAGCAGGGCGAGCAAACCGAAGAAAGCGGCCAGCAGGGTGGCGCCGAACAGGCTGGCGATCACGCAGTCGCTGGTCATCGGCAGCGAGTGCGAGCCAAGGTCGTTGTCGCCCTTGAACGGGCTGCTGCCGTCGAGTGAGCAATACTCCCCATCGTCCAGGCCGCTCAGGCTCAGGCCAGCCATCTGGCCATGGCCCATGACGCACAGCAATGAGCCGAACAGAACGCTGAAATACAGCATCCAGGCGATCGGCGCTTTGTGGTGGCGGACTAGGTTCATGGGAAGACTCGAATCGACGAGACAAGGTACGGGGTGGCGAATTGTATCTATTTGTATCCGTAAAGCACTACACGCCCTGCAAAAACATTCGGATGGATTATGGGTAAGCCATGCGTCAAGCCGATGAAGCGCCATAGCAAGCCAGCCGTATAACCGCGTGCGACTGCGAGCGGTGCGACCGTCCGCCGCAGCCGTTGCGCGGTGCCCGTCATTGATGGCCTCTTCTCCAGGATGCTGTGGCGAGTTGCCGCAGGCCAGTGGCGCGAGGCCTCCATGCTACTGTTCGGGCACGACGTGAAGGTTCCCTGGCAGGTTTACAGCGCGTCGCCAGCGCCGGGCTCCACAAGGACCCCGGCCTTTTTCATCTGGCGCTCCTGGACCGTGCGGCGGGTTGTCACAGTTTCTGCCCGCTACAGAGCGATATTAGAGTGCCCTCCCCGCGCAGTGGCGCTCCTGGGTCGGCTGAAAGACTCTAGTCAGAGAGCTGGACAAGCAACACAGCCTGGAACTGCACATGGTCAATTTTTTTAATCGCCGCTACTACCCTTCGCTGAGCACACCCAACTGCCATAACTTCTACGGCAAGCCTTGTCGTTTCACACTGACCGTTCGGGACGGCTATTGAACCGCCAGCAACCCGCCGGGCGCAGTTGAGACCAGGGTAATGGCAATGCGCTGCGGCATGCACAGAACTACTAGGGACAACACCTGGGTGGTTGCGTTGCTCGCCATCGTTCTGAAGATCACGACCTTGCCAATGGCGGCAGCCTTCGGGCAGCTGAGTCTGGCGCAGTTGCTTTCGGGCAGTTATTGCTCCTCAGGCGGTACGCAGTATCGTCCCTTGGCCTTCGACAAGGATGACAACGACAGTTCCAGACTGACCGGGCAAGGTCATTGCTGCTGCTCCCAGGCACATGGTCCGATGCCCTTGGCCAGGCCGCCAGCGCTGTTCCCGCCAACGCTGGCGTTGACGTCGCTGCCGGAACTCTTTTGTGCTTTCCAGCCGTCCCCCCGTGATTGCTGGCCAACCTCGAATCCGCGGGCATCTCCGGTGCAAGGCGCTTCCTCTCGCAGGCTCGCCTGCAACGAGAAACGCATCGCCGTGGGTGCCTGCACCGGTCGGCCGATGCCATCCTTCGGTATTATCGAGACCATTTAAGATGGATGTACTGCAAGTCATGCGCGCGTTCAGTTACGTCGTGCATACCGGAAGTCTGACCGCCGCAGCCGCACGGCTGGAGACTACCACCGCGAATATCTCGCGCATGCTCGCCAACCTCGAAGCACACCTGCATATCCGCCTGCTCAACCGAACAACCCGGCGCATCGCCCTGACCGAAGCCGGCAAGCTTTACCTGGAGCGTTGCGAGCAGATATTGAGCCTGGTGGAGGTTGCCGAGGATGAGGTGCAGCAACAGCACAGTCGCCCGGTCGGTCAGTTGCGGATTCATGCCATGCACGGCCTGGGGCAGAGTTATGTCATGGACCTGATCAACCGTTATCGCAAACGCTACCCGCAAGTGACTTTCAATCTGACCATGTCCAATCACATGCCTGACTTGCTGGAAGAGGGCTATGACATGTCGATCCTGCTGCAGGAAACACCGCCGGTGGTCTCCTACGGGGTCAAGGAGCTGGGCGCAACGCACGGTATCCTGTGCGCCTCGCCAGACTATCTGCGGGTCGCTGGCACCCCTGAAACACCGGAAGACCTACGTCAGCATGCCTGCCTTGGCTTCTGCGATCCTTCCCGGCCAGTTGACGAATGGGTGCTTTACGGCCCGCATGGCCGTGCGCAGGTATCACTGGCCGAGTCGCCTCTACGGGTGGACTCCGAAGAAGCGATGCGTTCGGCGCTGACCTGTGCGCTGGGTATCGGCCTGCTCCCGGCATATGCAGCGGCCCCGGCCTTGCGCAGCGGTACCTTGGTGCAGGTAATGACGGACTATCGGTCAGGTCGCTGCGGTATCTATGCGTTGTATCCATCCGCCCGGCGCCCTGATGTCAGGACCAGCACCTGGGTTGACCATCTGGTCTGCCATCTTCCGGGCATGCTGGCGGGTGATGCGGCATTACTGTGTGCTTGATTGTGGCGCAGTCGCCTGGTGCGACAACCTGACGCATGCTGTGCAGGCTGTCCTTTTGCGAAAGAGGCTGCGGGACTGGGTGTGGTGTATCGTCGCAGCCTGGTCTGTGCAGCCGTAAGTGCTAATCTTTGTGCCGGTCCGATGTTTTCCTTGGCAGGTTTTCATCTAGCCGGTGAAGAGCCAGGCCTCAGTGCCTGGCTCTTCTGTTTCTGCGCAAGGCACAGGGCATGAAGTTGCTCAACTGCAGTTCCTGGGTTTGCGCGCAATAATTTCAAAGAGGTGCCAGTGCTTCGGACCTCGCAGGCTGTTGCCGTCATACTCCAGGGCATTGAAGGTGATCAGTTCCAGACCGTTCAACAAGGCGCGCGCTTCGCCTTCACTGTGGAACGTCCTTGTGCAGTCGTGGCTCCAGTCGTCGCGATCGCCGAACAATTGGCCGACGAACACTCCATCGGGCCGTAGCGCGTCGACGATGAGTCCCCAAAAGTGCATGAAGCTCGCCGGATGACAGAACGGCAAAGCCATCCCGGCATGGATCAGCTGGGCCTCAGGCAAATACTTGAGCGTTTCGAAGCGTTCATGCATGACCTGTAGGCTGCCGGGCGCGAATCCCGCTCCGATTGACTGGACCCTTAGAATGGATTGCGGGGCCTGGTCAATAGCCAGCACCCTCCAGCCGGCCTTCAGCAGTGCGAAGGTTTCATTGCCCGCACCGCAGCCCAGGTCGATCGCCTGCTTGCAGTGCGCTGGTCCCACGCTATCCATGGCGTTGTGGAGCAGTGCTGATGCAGGGCGGTTCTCATGATGTCGATAGTAGCTTGCCCATGATGCCGCTCGTTGCGAATCGTTGGCAGACATTCCCTTCCTCCCATGGCTGGTCGCTTCCCAAAAGCATCCACAACGGTTTCATGAATTACAACGACTGCAGAAATTCCAGCAGCGCCTTGCGCTCCACCCGGCTCATGGCTTGTACTGCTTTGCGCGACCCGGCGGCTTCGCCGTCGTGCCAGAGAATGGCCTCAAGCAGTGTGCGGGCACGTCCATCATGGAGGAACTGGCTATGACCACTCACGGCTTGCGTCAGGCCGATACCCCATAACGGCGGCGTTCGCCACTCGCGACCGGAAGCCTGGAACTCGGGGCGACCATCGGCCAGGCCTTCGCCCATGTCATGGAGGAGCAAGTCGGTATAGGGAAAGATTCGCTGGCCAGAAAGTTCGGGAACGGGGTGTTGCCCGGTCACGTAGGAGGGCCGATGGCATTCTGCGCATCCTGAGCGATGGAACAACGCCTTACCCTGGAGCACACCCTGACTATCAGCGCCCCTTCGCGCGGGGACGCCTAGGGTCTGGGTGTAGAACAAGACGCTGGCCAGGACCTTGTCCTTGACTTCGGGCACTCCGGCAGAGGGGGCATCACGGCACTCGGGCTGATGTGTCGTGCAGTCATCGGAGGGAATCAACGTACTGGTCAGCCCCATGTCACCGGCGAACGCATGGGCGTTCTGCTGGTTCAGGTTGGGCTGGCCGGCCTTCCAGCCGAAACGACCTGTCACAGTCGTCTGCAAGGCATCGTCCCAGACCCGGTTGAGATGACCGTTGACCGGGCTGCCGCTGGCCATTTGGCGGATGACGTTGTCACGCAGGTCTTCCTCGCCGATAGCCTCCAGCAGCCCCAGCCCAATCATGGGCGGAGCCACCCGCAGTGACATCAGGGTATGAGGATGGAACGGCCCATATCCCGGGTCCTCGATGGTAAAGCGCGGTTTACGTAACTCCACCTGCTCGTTTTCAGCCAGTTCGACCTGCACTGTGGTGTAGCTAAGCGATACCCGTCCCTCGGGCGCATGGCCGCTGATAGCCATGTCCTGCAATTGTCCGCCGTAGGTCGGTTCCGGCACCACGCCCAGGCGCTTGAGCAGATCCTTGTCTGTTGGTCCCGCCGGGATCGACAGTCGCACCAGCGATGAAAGTGCCGGACCAGTGCTGTTTTCGGCAGGCGCTGCACCTCGACCATCCTTGATATGGCAGCTCTGGCAGGAGTCAGTGTTGAACAGCGGCCCCAGGCCCGAACGCCCACCAGTGGTGGCTCCCTGAGCGTCGATGGCCGGACGCCATGCGCCACGGAAAAACGCGTTACCGACAAAAAAGTCCATGCGCCGTAACGGCGAGAGGTTTGCTGCCGGCATGGAGAAAGCGTCCTTGTCGTTGCGGTGGACAGTGGTCGCGCCGCTGGAAAGCGGCTCGCCAGGTTCGACCTTGGCGAAATCGTCGGCGTTGTTACAGGCAGACAGCAGACTGGCAAGCGCCAAGAGGACAATCGGGAGGGACATGCGCATTGGGGGAGTCACAACTTCAAGCGTGGCTGGAAATTCTAACAACCAGTCTCGAGCCGCCAGGACTGCGACAACCCGCCGCACCTGCGCTTGCCCCTGCACCGGAGGGGCACGTGCTGCCGGCCTGCGGTCGGATGTCGCAGATGGCGCGGGTGTGCCGCGCCACTCAGCCATTGGTTGATGCCAGTGCTTCGGTCCATTTCATGAGGTCGGCAGTTCACTGGACCATCTTGACCTTTACACCACCCTCCCTCAGGGGGGCGGTGTGCATGGGCACGGCGTTGAAGCAAACCGCTGGCCTAGCCAGCGTCCTCGCCCGGGTTTGGGGTCGAGGCAACGTCATGCATCAAGGCCCGCCGCACCATACTGTCCTCGGTGAGTTCGAACCACATGCCGTTGAGGACGGCGAAAGCGGCTGCCAGCGGCAGTCCGAGTAACCAGGCGAAATACCACATGCCAATGCTCCTTTGAATCAATACGCGTGATGACTGCCATTCTCGATGGCCTTGACGTCCACCTTGCCCCACAGCACCCGATATACCCATGCCGTGTAGGCGATGATCAGTGGCATGAAGATCAGTGTGCAGACCAGCATGATGAACAGGGTCAGGTGACTGGACGACGAATCCCAGACGGTCAGGCTGAAGCGTGGATCGAGAGTGGATGGCAGGATGAACGGGAACATCGAGGCGCCCACGGATATCACAATGCCGCTGATGCCCAGGCTGGTTGCCAGGATGGTCGCGATGTCACGGCGTGCACGCATCAGCACGAAGGCGAGGAGCAGGCCAACGAACCCCGCAGCCGGTGCCAACATCGTCCAGCCGTGTTGGCGGTAGTTCTGCAACCAGGCTCCGGGTGCAACAGCCGCGCTCTTGAATAGGGGATTCGAGGGACCGCTTGGATCGATGGGGGAAGTAATGGTGTAGCCCTGCACGCCGTACCACAGCGCAACTCCCGCTGCAGCGTACAGGGCGATGCTTACCAGCGCACTGGCGCTGCCAAGCACACGGGCGCGCTCCGCCACGGCACCCTCGGTCTTGATCCGCAACCAGGCAGCACCATGGGCCACCAGCATGCTTACCGACAGCAGTCCGCAAAGCAAAGCAAACGGGTTGAGCAGATCGAAAAAGCTTCCCTCATAGAAGATGTACATCTCCGGGGTCAGGCGAAACGGGACGCCCAGAAGTACGTTGCCCACTGCGACGCCACATAGCAGTGCCGGAACGAAACCACCAAAGAACAGCAGCCAATCCCAGGTCTGGCGCCAGGTTTGCGAAGCACGCTTGCTGCGGTACTTGAAGGCTACGGGGCGCACGATCAAGGCTACCAACAGCAGAAACATCGCCAGGTAAAAGCCGGAGAAGGACACTGCATACAACTGGGGCCAGGCGGCAAATATTGCTCCGCCGCCGAGGATCAGCCAGACCTGGTTGCCTTCCCAGGTGGGTCCGACAGCGTTGATGACCACGCGTCGTTCAGTATCCGTCCTGGCAATGAAGGGCAACAGAGCGCCGGTTCCCAGGTCGAAGCCGCCCATCACGGCGAAGCCCACCAGCAGCACGCCAAGCAGTACCCACCAGATCAGCCGCAGGGTGTCGTAGTTCAATAGCTCATGCAGAATCATGCTTCACTCCGCGGGTGCGTAAAGGGGTTGACGGGTCGCCACGCTGGCAAGTGTCGGTGTCACGACCGGGACTTGTTCAGGCTCCAGTTCCGGGCCCTGCCTGACGGCCTTGAGCATAAGCTTCATCTCCACGACGAAAAGCACGCTGTAGATCGCTACGAAACCAGCGATGCTCAATAGCAGGGTCTTGATGCCCAGGTTGGACACGGCCATGGCGGTAGGCAGCACACCTTCGATCACCCAGGGTTGGCGTCCATACTCGGCCACCAGCCAACCGGCCTCGATCGCTACCCAGGGCAGCGGAATGGCCAGTACGGCGAGTTTGAGTAACCAGCGATGCTGCTCCAGGCGATGACGGGCCGAGAGCCAGAAGAACGCGGCAGTCAGGGCGATGAACAGCATCCCCAGACCAACCATCACGCGGAACGACCAGAACAGCGGGGCGACATGAGGAACGGTATCCCAGGCCGCCTTGGTGATCTGTTCTTCGCTGGCTTGGCGAGGGTCGTCAACATAGCGCTTGAGCAATAAGGCATAGCCCAGTTCGCTGCCATTGGCTTCGAAGGCCTGCTTGAGCTCAGGATCGAGATGTGTGGTCGAACCGGCCGAGCGGATGCTCTCCAGCGCATCGTAGGCCAGTATGCCTTGGCGAATGCGGGTCTCGGCTCGCTTGACCAGGTCATTGATGCCCGGTACCTCCTCGGTGAGCGAGCGGGTGCCGATCAGGCCCATGACGATGGGGATATGCACGGCGTAGTGGGTTTCACGAGCGTCCTGATCGGGAAAGCCAAAAGCGGTGAACGGCGCCGGAGCCGGTTCGGTTTCCCACATGGCTTCGATTGCGGCCAGCTTCATCTTCTGGTGTTCGTTGGACAGGTAGCCGCTTTCATCGCCCAGCACCACCACCGAGAGCGATGAGGCCAAGCCGAACGACGCCGCAACGGTCATCGAGCGCTTGGCCAGGTCCACGTGCCTGCCCTTGAGTAGATACCATGCGGAGATGCCGAGGACGAAGATTGCCCCACAGACATAGCCGGCAGACACCGTATGGACGAATTTCGCCTGTGCCACCGGATTGGTCAGTACGGCGAAGAAGTCATTGACCTCCATGCGCATGGTTTGCGGATTGAAAGCCGCGCCAACCGGGTTCTGCATCCAGCCGTTGGCGATCAGGATCCACAGCGCCGAAAAGTTGGTACCGATAGCCATCAGCCAGGTGGCTATTAAGTGCTTCACCTGGGTCAGTTTGTCCCAACCGAAGAAGAACAAACCGACGAAGGTTGCCTCCAGGAAGAACGCCATCAAGCCCTCAATGGCGAGGGGCGCGCCGAAAATGTCGCCGACATAATGGCTGTAGTAGCTCCAGTTCATTCCGAACTGGAACTCCATGACGATCCCGGTGGCCACGCCCATAACGAAGTTGATGCCGAACAGGGTGCCCCAGAACTTGGTCATCTGGCGCCAAACAACTCGCCCGGTCATCACATAGATGGTTTCCATGATGGCAACCAGAATGGACAGCCCCAGGGTCAAGGGCACAAACAAGAAGTGGTACAGCGCCGTGAGCGCGAATTGCAATCGCGACAGGCTGACGATATCCAGCTCCATCTTTTCTTTCCTCTAATCAGGTCAAACGGATTTTCAATCGGGACGTAGCTCATCCAGAGCCGCATCGAATCCTGAGCTGCCTCGTCGAACCTCACGGATGATGCGGCCGTGCTCCAGCACGACGAGGCGGTCGGCCAGCGCCGCTTCGCGGCGTAGGTGGGTGGCCAGCAGCCAGGTACGGCCCGCGCCTTGTTCGGCGAGCCGGGCCAGTACTTCCTCTGCTGTTGGCTTATCGAGCCCTTCGGTAGGCTCGTCGAGCAGCCACAGCGCGCGCTCGCGCAACAAAAGTCGGGCCAGCGCCAGACGACGGGCCTGTCCGGCGGAAAGGCCGAGTCCGCTATCGCCGAGGCGCGTCTCCAGTCCACTAGGCAGGCTGGCTACCGTCTCGAACAGGCCGGCGAT
Source organism: Pseudomonas sp. 8209 (assembly GCF_028682105.1). Taxonomy (NCBI): domain Bacteria; kingdom Pseudomonadati; phylum Pseudomonadota; class Gammaproteobacteria; order Pseudomonadales; family Pseudomonadaceae; genus Pseudomonas; species Pseudomonas sp. 8209. The sequence continues at coordinate 224,463 of NZ_JANIAH010000002.1, read as the reverse complement.
GCGCAGCGCCTCCCACAGGGCTGTATCTTGCGCATGCGGCGCGGCGAGCAACAGGTTGTCACGCAGCGTGTCGTTGAATAGCTCGGTGCGCTGGGTCAACCAGGCGTGGTCGATCAGGCGCAGTTGGCCTAAACGGGGTTGCAGTTCTCCAGTCAGTACCGCCATGAGCGACGACTTGCCCGCGCCGCTGTGACCGACCAGGGCGACGCGCTCGCCCGACGCAATGCGCAGGTGGATGCCATGCAGGCAGTCATGTTTCGCGCCGTCGTGGCGGACATGGATATCCTGCAGTTTGAGGGCGAACGGATCACAGGGAACTGGTGCCGATCGCTGTGGCGTCAAGGTGATGTCGGCGTTCTCTGTCAAGTACGGGACCAGGCGCCGCGCCGCCAGCGAAGTTCGCGCCAGTTCGAAGGCTCCCCGTCGCAACGCCCCCAGTGGTTCGGCAAGCGTCAGGGCCAGGAGGACAGCCAGCACCGCAACAGGAACGCCGATAGCCCCGGTCGTTACCAACCACCCGGTGACGGCAAGAGTGCCTGAAAGCAGGATGCTGCCGAGCAGTCCGAAGGTCATTCCGGCCCGGGTATCGAACTGGTGCAAGCGGTCTTCTTCGCGAGCTAGGCGTCGGTCGATATGACCCAATGTTCTGCAATGATCAGAGAGTTGCCCTGTCATCATCAGGTCGGTCTGACCGGACAGCAGGTCGGCGGCCTGGCCACGTAGCCGCTCGACCAGAAGCGCCCGCTTGCATGCCGGGCGCAGCCCAGCGATCCACAGGTAGCTAAGCGTCGGTAGCGCGGTCAGCGCTAAGGCCATCAGAGTCGCCAGAGCCAGGCCCGGGCTGATCAGCGCCAAGGCCAGCGTCGCGGCGAGACTAGCGACCAGTGCGCTCAGTAGCGGAATGCACAGGCGCAGGTACAGAGAGTCCAGTGCGTCGATATCGCACGTCAGACGAAACAGCAGGCGGCTAGGCCGCAGGGCGAGGGCCCGAGCCACGTGAGGCCTGGCCCAGGCGCGAAACAGCTGTACGCGTAGTACCGCGACCGCCGCAAGTGTGGCGTCATGGGTAATAAGGCGTTCGCCATAGCGTGAGAACGTGCGCCCCAAAGCGAACAGGCGAATACCTGCCGATGGCATGAATACGTCGAATGCCAGTGCAGTGGCGACGCTCAAGCCAGCAATCGCAGTCGCGCTGATGAACCAGCCCGACAGACCCAGCAGCGCCATGCCGAACAGCACCGTCACTGCCGACAGAAGTACACCGGCCTGCAAGGGGCGTCGCTGCAAGCACCAGAACAGTTGCAGGACCGTGAAAAGTGGTCGGGCTTTCAGGCCGGATAGCATGGCGCTTCCTCCCTGCAAGGTGTGCCGCATGATCCAGGAGCCGCTCGGTCCATCGAGATCTGTCGCGCCATCGCGGCGATCAACAGGGGATCATGGGTGGCGACCACCAATGTCTTGTTCCTGGCGATATCTAGCAGGGCAGCAGTGACTCCAGCGGCAGCCTGGCGATCGAGGTGCGCCGTGGGTTCGTCGGCAAGGATCAGTTCCACCTGCGGGTCGAGGGCGACACGGGCCAGGGCCAGACGAACGTTTTCACCACCGGACAGGCCGACGCCACCTTCCCCGAGGAAATTACCGGCACGGGCACTCTCGACTTGGTCAAGACAGGCGGTCACAAGCGCTCTATCGACTGCCTCGCGGCTGAATCGGCGCCCCAGCGTGACATTCCGGGCAATGCTGGTGGCGAACAGGTGGGGCTGCTGGCTGACCCAGCCGATGCACTTACGAGGTACGCCGACCTGTAGTGTTCCCGCCTGGACGGCTAGCAGTCCTGCCAGCGCCGCCAGCATGCTGGACTTGCCACTGCCGCTGGGGCCGGTCAAGGCTACCCATTCGCCTTTGCCGACAACTAGAGACAAGTCCTCGATGATCGGTTTGGCAGCGCCTGGATGGCGCAGACTGACCTGATTCAACACGATGAGTGGTTGCGTCGCGGTGTCCGGTGCCGAGGGAGCGCCCGAAGGAACATCGGCTAGCTTACTGCCTCGCCGGCCCAGGCTCTGCAAAGCCTCCAGTGCGCTGATGCCCGTGGCTCGGTCATGCCAGACCGCCGACAGTTCGCGCAGCGGCTCGAAGAACGCAGGGGCGAGCAGCAGGATGAACAATCCTTGGCCCAGTGTCAGTGGTGTGCCCCAGGTACCATAAGGTACCTGGCCTAGGAGGTGGAAACCGATGTACACCGCCACCAGTGCCACGCCGAGGGCGGAGAACAGTTCGAGTACCGCCGAAGATAGAAAGGCGATGCGTAATACCCGCATGGTGCGCTGGCGCAGCGACAACGCTGCGGCGTCCAGGCGACCAGCAGTGAGGGGCACGGCATCCAGTGCGCGCAGGGTAGTCATGCCCTTGAGGCGGTCAAGCAGGAATGCGTTCATGCCGCCGTGCTCCAGCAACAGCGCCTCGCTGGCCGCCTTGGCGCGCCATCCAACCAAGGCCATGAATAGTGGGATCACTGGTGCCGCGACCAGCAGGACCAGCGCGGCGATCCATGAATACCAAGCCACTGCCGCCGCTATCAGCCAAGGCTGCATCATCAGTTTTTGTCGTACGGGAAGATAACGCACCAGATAGGGCAGGATAGATTCGGCTTGTTCGGCCAGGATACTGGCCGCCTCACCGGCCGGAACCCGTCGCAGGTCGAGCGGCGAGCGTGCAGCGAGGGTGGTCACCGCCTGCTCCCGCAGCACCGTCAGGTACGTGCGGGCTTTTTGGAACAGCCGCCGTGAAGCCCATGCCTCGGCAAGGCTGCGGATCACACCCGTCAGTAGCAACGCCAAAGCCGCTGGCCAGACACGAGCCATACCCTGCCCGTCCATCAAGCCCTGCGCGGCCCAGGCAATGCTCGCGGCCTGAATGATCCACAATAGCGAAGCGGCGACATGGACCGCGCAAGCCGTGCGGTCAGCTTGGTACTGATCCGGGGCAAAATGGAGCTGGCGGGCGGCAGGGGCCGTTTGAGGGCGCGACACGGGTGACCTCGAAAAACGTAAAGGCACAGGGTGGAGAGGGCTGTGCAGGGTGAGCGCACTCTAGGGATGGGGCTCGGCCTGCTCAACCGCGACCATCCGCCGCACTTGGCCATGCCGAGAGGTCGGATACGCCCGGCACAGGAACTGATCCGACCATCTGCGCCGCCTCTAACTAGCGGGCTGCGGTGGTCTGTCGCAGCGACTCTCGGCGGCGCAGTGCGGAGCAAGCGCCCACATTCACCTGAGCGGCCCCATCGCCGAGCCAGTACCGGCTTTCTTTCCCTGGCACTTCAGCCTCGGTTTGGCATTGGGTTTCAAACGTTACTGGCTGCTGCCAGTGCTGCCGCCTTTCTGCTGAAGTCCGCTACCAGATCGATCATTGCTGCCTTTACTCCAGCAGGTGCCGTCTTCATCGAACCTGCGTTGAACGGCGGTTCTGGATCGTACTCGCTCATGAGTTGCGTGCACTCGGCGTAGGTCTGGTCGCGTAGCTCGGCTACCATCGCCAGGCCGAAGTCCAGACCGGCTGTCACCCCTGCGCCGGTGATCCTGTTGCGGTCGCGCACCACGCGCGCCTCGGTCGGAATCGCGCCAAACCTGGACAGCACCTCTCGACATGACCAGTGAGAGGTCGCCTTGTAGCCCTTCAGTAATCCAGCAGCCCCGAGAATCAGCGAGCCTGAACAAACGCTGGTGATGTACTTGGCTCGCGCACCACGGTCGGCGAAGAACGCCAAGGTGGCCGGATCCGATGCCGCGGCCAGGGTGCCGTCGGTGCCGCCAGGAGCAAAGAGAACCGTCAGATCACGCGGGCAGGTTTCAAAGGTCGCGTTGGGAACTACCGTCAGTCCCGCGTCACTGGTCACCGGCTCAAGGGACTTGGCGACGATATGTATCTTCGCGCCCATCAGTGCGCCGAACATGCAATGCGGGCCGATCAGGTCCATGACGGTCATGCCGGGATATACCAGCATGCCGATCTGCTCATCACCCATCCACTTCACCTTGTCCATCTCCGGCCCCATGCTCGGCATCGGGTGGCCATGCGGCATCGACTCGGCAGCAGTGGCTGCCAGAGCGGAATTACCCATCAGTGGCGCAATCAAGGCGCCAAGCAGAAGGTTGCGACGTTGGTTGTTGATCATGGTGAAGTCCTTAGAAGCGAGCACTGAGGGTGACGTAGGCCGAGCGCGGTTTAGTCGGCATGACCAGTGGTGAGCCGAGATACTGGTAGGTCTCGAAGACCTTGCGCCCAGTCAGGTTCACGCTGGAAAGCGATACGCTGTAACGGTCGAAGTCGTAGGAGGCTTGAGCGTCGAAGAGGGCGTAACCCGGTACCGAAACGGTGTTGGGCAGGGTCAGCTCACGGGCACTGAGCGCAGTGACGCCGGCGCCGAAGGACAGGCCTTTGGCAACGCCATCGAGAATGCGATACCGGGCGGCCAGGCGGCCGCTGTGCTTGGGCACTCGCGGCAACGCCTCACCGACCGGGATCGAATTGTCTTTCCGGACTTCGGCCTGGGTATAGGCGTAGTTCGCGAGTATCGACACGGCCGGGGTCGGCTCCCAGGTCAGGTCCGTTTCGAAGCCGCGTGCCCGTTGTTCTCCACTCTGGACGCTGTAGCCCATCACGGCATTGGCAGGATCAGGATCCGGTGTGGCAACGTTGCGTCGTGTTTGCTCAAAGAGCGCGAGCGTGCCGGACAGTCCGATATCGCTGAAGGCCAGTTTCACACCACCCTCATAGTTGCGGGAAAGCTCGGGCTTCGGTGCTTCAAGTCCGGTGAAGTTGAACGCGCCCCGAAAACCTTCGGCATAGGCGGCATACAGCGCCACGCTGTCAGTCAGGTCGTAGGTCACACCCAGGCGCGGAGTAGCCCGGTGGTAGGTTTTGTCGATATCGCCGACGACTCCCTCCTGTTGCAGGCTGATGCTGGTGAAGCGCATCGACGCCAAGAGGTGCCAGCGGCCATAGGTGGCCTGATCCTGCAGGTAGAGCGCGCTGGTCTTGTAGTCGTTCGTGGTGGCGCTGCCTGCCGCGAGCACGGGTGTCGAGCCATAGGCAAAGCTGTAGATGGGGTTGGCCAAGTCCAGCTCGCCGGTATATTCGGCACCCGACATGGCTGACCAGAAGTGCGTGTCGTCGTAAGTCGCACCTACAACGAACTCATGCTGTCCGCCGAGTGCGGCGACGTTGAACGCCAGGTTGGCATCCAGGGTGCTCTCTCGAATACTGCCCGGCAGGTAGAGTTTGTAGATCGAGTATGTTGTCGGCGCTGCCACCGGGTCAGTTGCACCCAGGGCCCAGCTTCCGTAGTCCCGCGCCTGCATCTCGTAGTACTGGCCGGTGACGGTCAGGCGAGTGTCATCGTTGAAATGGTGGATTAGCTCCGCCGTGCTCAGGCGGTTTTCGATCGTGGTGTCGGGCTGTCCATGACCTGCACCAGGAAAAGCATTGCGGTCGATCTGGCCGCGCAATGCCTGTTCAGCCGGCAGTCCGGAGTATTCGAGCTGGCTGCGCTTGTCGTACTGGCCGCGCAGCAGCAGCTCTGTGTCGGGCGATAGCTGGAAAGCGATGCTTGGCTTGATCGACCAGCGCTCACCGTTGACCTGGTCGATTCAGCTGTCGTTCTTCTGGTATTCAGCGGACAGCCGGGCTGCGATGTTGTCGTTGATCGGCGTGTTGAGGTCGATCGCTGGGTTGATCGTATCGAAACTGCCGGTCCGCATGGACAACAAGGCACTCGGCTCGCCCTCAGGACGGTTGCTCACCACGTTGATCAGGCCGCCGAGCGGGGCACCTAGTCCACCGCCATACAATGTCGACGTAGGCCCCTTGAGCACTTCCACCCGCTCGACACCCATCATGCTGGTGGGGTCGATGTAGGCTGCGGTACCGCCGAAAGCGGGCATACCGTTCATATATATCTCTGCCGGAAATCCCCTCACGATCGGTTGGGTGAAAAGGGTCTCCTCGGCCTTCGTCGGGCGTACGCCGGAGACGTTGAGCAGGGCATCGCCCAAGGTCGAGCTGGCCTGTTCCTCGATCAACGAGCGGGTGATTACCTGCACCGACTGCGGTACTTCTTTCACTGGGGTATTGGTGCGTGTAGCGGAGGTGGCGTTGGGTTCGCTATAGCTTGTGCGCTGCCCCTTGACGATCAACGGCTCCAGTGTCCAGCTGGGCGCGCTTTGCTGACCCGGAGTGGGTTTGGCAGCGATGGTTGAGATGTCCACATTTTCGGCCAGTGCTACGTTGTGCAGGCTCAGGCTGACTGTCAGGCATATCGCGTGACGTAGGAATGGAAGTCGGAGTGGGCTGGAAGGCAAGTGCATGGGCGGGCTCTTGGATGGGAAAAGGGCGGCCGGCCTGTGCTGTATGATGCAACTGACGTAGGTACGTGCTACCTGCCACCTTCGCGGAGCAGGTAGTTTAGGGAGTGTCAGATGGCACTATGGACTGCGACGATCGACCGCAGTCTGGAGTCTTCCGGCGATTGGGCACCGTTAAACCGGTCGGTGTCGAGATATGGATATTTATATGCGGCATCTTGTCGCCCCCGATTGGGGGATTCATTCTCGCTGATCGTGTCGTCGGTTGCATTTGCGCTGATCTGGTACCTCCGGCCTGATACGGTGGGCAGCTCCCTGATTCACAGTTGAACTAGAATTAATGCTCCCTGGTTTGAGGGACATGCGGCTGATAGAGTCCGCTCATGAATAGCCCCCGCACACGCTCTTTGATTGCCTGGACGCTCTACGCTTGCGTCCTACTCAATCTATTGTCGTGCGATATCGTCCATGGCCAGTCCAGCTCGGTGGCGATGAATCGCGCGGTCGATGGATTCTGCTCGCTTGTGCATGATGCACATCCTGCTGCACACAAAAGCCTGCCAGCTAGCCATCTCTCCCTGAAGGCTCAAATGGATTGTCCATTGCGCACCGGGGCACTGGTCATGCTGCTGACGCTGTTCGCCCTGTTCTGGCCGCGTTACGCCCAGTCGCCGCTTGCAGCCATAGAGCCACGCTCAAAAGCGCCTCCTCGCTACTGCTGGCCGTCCGCTAATCCCCGCGCATCTCCTCAGGCACTGTATATCTGACTGCCGTCCTCGCGGCCGTTGATCGGTACCGAGGAGCGGTATCGATTCGTATCAAGAATTTCAAAGTGGCAGAACTTTCGGTTCCCAAGTCACAGATCTGATAAAAGAGGTCGCTTTATGTCAACAAAACCAGCACGCGCTGGCACCTCGGCGTTCACTGCATTGCTCAAGCGCCTGCACTTCTATATTGGGTTGTTGACCGGCCCGTTCCTGCTGGTCACCGCGCTTAGCGGCGTGGCCTATGCCCTCACGCCACAATTGGAAAACTGGCTCTACGCAGACGTGCTGAATAGTCGTAGCCAAGGTCCAGCCAAGCCACTGGACGAACAGATTCAAAGTGCGCGGAGCGCGGTCGGGCCTCATGCGCTCATTACTGCCGTGCGCCCCGCTCCAGTTGTGGGCGATACCACTCGGGTGATGTTCACCGACGCCAGTCATGGCCCATCGGAGAGCCGCGCGGTGTTTGTCGACCCGGTAACGGCGCAGGCGCTCGGGGAACTGAATGTTTACGGCACAAGCGGCGTGCTGCCATTGCGCACAGCGATTGACCAGTTCCACCGCAGCCTACTGCTCGGAGACCCAGGACGGCTTTATAGCGAATTGGCAGCATCCTGGCTGTGGATTGCAGCTCTGGGCGGCCTTGTTCTATGGCTGTCCAACCCCGCTGCCACCGGGCGTCGCAAAAGCGTCCGAAAGCTGCATCGAACCGTTGGCTTGTGGTTGTTGTTAGGGCTGCTATTTTTCTCTGCTACCGGCCTCACTTGGTCTCGCTATGCAGGTGAAAATATTGGCGTGTTGCGGGCCAAATTCGGTTGGTCCACGCCTAGTGTTAGCACTGTCCTCGGCACGAACAGCCCTCCTGCGATCTCCGATGAGCATGCGGAGCACCATCACCACGCGATGGACATGAACATGCCCATGCCGACGGTACAGGCCACGCAATTCCTCGATGTTCTCAACAGTGCCCGCGCTGCGGGTATCGACGCCGACAAAGTCGAGATCAAGCCCGCCCGCGATGCCGCTGCCGCCTGGGTTGTGCGTGAGATTGCTCCAGGTTGGCCGACCCAAGTCGACGCCGTATCGATTGATCCCCGTAATCTTCAGGTCGTGGATGAGGCGAAATTCGTTGACTACCCCATCGCTGCCAAGTTGACCCGTTGGGGTATCGATGCCCACATGGGATTGCTATTCGGCCCGCTCAACCAGTTGATCCTGGTGGTGACAGGTCTGGGCTTGGCGTTGATGGTAGTTCTTGGCTACCTGATGTGGTGGCGCCGCCGGCCAGTAGTGGCGCGTCAGCCAACGCTATTGGCCGCATGGCGTGAGCTGAGCCTCTCGGCGCGTTGTGCGTTGATCTTGTTCGCAATTTTGCTCGGCTATACGCTGCCCGTGCTGGGCGGCAGCCTATTGCTGCTATTGGTACTTGATCTGTTTCTGACTCAACGGGCCGCTACCGCCAGGACGGCGAATGAAACCCCTTGATCTGACCCGTATGGCAGGACGCCAATCCGGAAACGGCTTGGCTATCTTTGACATGCTTATGGTGCTGCTCGGGCCGCTGATTGGCCAGAGTAGCGGCTGGATAGAGCGTCAAAAGGCTGCCGAGCATCCGTGTATGCCCATGCAACCTGCAGAGCACGGCCATTCAGGTGCCCATCTGCATCATCTGCTGGATGCCTGCGGTTACTGTTCCCTCTTCTTCCATACACCTGGAATCCCATAGCCCCATACCGAGCCGCATTTCCGGGCAGTCGCGACCAGCCATGGCCGCCCGTTCTGGCTGCTGATCGGTGGCCTGCGCTATGAGGACATCAACCTGCGGCGCACGGTAGAAGACGTGAACCTGGGCACTTCGCAGTAGTTTCACCATACTCATGACCCGTTCCCCTGGCGCCTCGGTACCGTCTACAACCTGACTCCCGATATCCAGCTCTACGCGCATTACAGCACGGTGGTAACCCCGGTCTCGTCGTTCTTGCTCATTTCCTCGGCCAACGGCGACTTCGGTCGCGTGGCGTCGAGTTGACCAGCTCTACACAACTCACGGCTCAACTGCGGGCCGATTTGGGTGTTTCGGTCGTTGATGCCCGCTATTAAGAGTTGATCGGGGCTGGCGGTACTGATCGCTCGGACAATCATCCGGTGAACTTCCCTCGGACAACTGCCAGCGAAGCACTGATCTACCGCTTCGAATCCTTGCCGATCACGGTCGGGGCATACGTAAGGCACTCCAGCGGTTTCTATACCGACACGGCCAATACGTACTTGGTGGAGGGTACACCTCACGTGATGCTTTGATTGCCTGTGAAATGAAGAATGCGATCCTTACGCTTCGTGGACGCAACCTCACGGACAGGCTGTATGGCGAGTACTCGGGTTACTCATAGACGCAGGTCTATCTGGATGCGCCCCGCAGTGCTGAGTTGAGCCTCGCTTTCAAATTCTCTCGCAGTGTGAGAGATTTGTCGCGGCTTCGGTCACGAAGCAGAGTAATAGCATGCAGGGAAAAAAGGCCACCGATTGGTGGCCCTTTTTTCATGCAGCTGTAAGTTGTCTAGCAAGAATCATTTCAACAGAGTCCCCATCCTGGTTCAGTGAGTCGAGCCCGGATTCCGGTACATCGCCCGAAGTGCTCTGCGCCACTGCGATCTTCTTGGCCATTAGCTGCAGGCAGGTGATCTGCGAGCTGCCGGCATAACCGAAGAAAACCACGCGGACTGGGTGTTTCTGCCCGATCCTCCACGACCGCCGAGCGGCTTGCTGCAAGGTGTACACGTTGTACCCCGTCTGCAGGAACGCGATGGTTGGGAAGTCCAGCAGGTCCAGACCGGTCTTGACCAACTCCGGGTTAGTGAGCAGCACGTCGACATCGCGGTCGACCTGGTCGAGGATCCAGTCCTCGCGCCGAGCCGTTTCAACCGTGGCTCGCAGTACCGCAACGCGCAGACCGCCCTGCTCGAGGACCTTCTTCAACCTGGACGTGGTGTCGCGCGTCCCGCTGTAGACGGTATATGCAAGTACCTTGCGGCCTTTTGCTTTCTCCTCGAGGCACAGGTTCAGCAGCGCCTGCTCCTTGGGCATCAGTTCATCGTCACCGAAGAGCGCCGGCACAAAGGCTAGCGTGTCTCGGGTGCGAGGATGTTTGACCATCTCCGATCGGAAGCAGCAATCCGGCCAGGCCAACAGCACATTGAGCACCACTCCCAGAAGGGTGGTGTCTCTCCGGGCCAGAGCCCGGCGGAGTTCAGCTGTCAACGTGGCCGCCAAGCGCAGGTAGGCCGAGGCCTGCTCCGGCGCCATGGGCACGTCGATGAACTCCTCCTGGTAGCTGGGCAGCACATTGCCACCGATATCCTTGAGCTTCAGGAACACGGTGAATGGCAGCACGAACCGGTGGATGCCTTTAGGGCCGAAGCCTGGGGCTTTCACGGTGCGTACTGACAGCTTCTTGCCCTTGGCGGTCTTGTGCGAATCGCCATCGCGCTCGGTGTAGATGTCCTTGAGCACGCCGTGATCGCGCATGAACGACATGGCTGCAGGAGCCATACTGCCGCGTGCGTTGGGTCGGTAGCCGTCCTCGATCATGCGCTGGGTGAGGATGCGGAACAGAAGGTAGAACAGGTCGTCGGCGTAACCACCCATCAAGGTGCCGGTGAGAAGCACGGTTTTACGCGCCTTCGCGGCCAATACCCCCATGGCCTGGCCCTGGGCCGAACCGCTGTTCTTGTACTCATGCCCCTCGTCGACCACCAGCAGGTCGAAGAAGCCATCGGGTAGGTAGCGCTTGATGAACTCTGTCGGCTGATAGCCGCCTTCGCCGAATCCGAACTCGATGTTGGCCATCGCCCGTTCCATGCGCTTGGCCTGGCGATCGCTGAAGACGAAGTTGCCTTTCGCGTCCATCAGGTTGATGAACTCTGAAACGTTGTCGACCAGCATCGAGGCCAGGAAGTCCTCGCCGAAGTCGTTCAGCAGCCGTTCCGTCCGGACCGGGCCGATCGTCGGTATCCGGCACATCGACTTCAGGATTGTCGATCGTCGGTCTCCACCATCGGCTTTGCCTGGGCGCATAAGCGTCCAGAGGGCAGCGTTGCAGGCAGTGCAGTAGCGACGGCGATCACCGCGCTCGAATTCATCCACGGTGACCAGGTTGCCTTCCAGGTCCTCGAGGACCTGGCCACAATCTGGACATGCCGCCAGCAGTTGGCCACCTGCAGTACGCCGCTTCCAGCAGGCGAGTCGCCAGTGGAAACCCATCCGCATCCTGACGCGGCCGAGGATGAAGAACTCCGGCCGGCCGTCATAGGTTTGCCCCGACTGGTCACGCAGCTTAAGCAGCTTGACCAACGTGTCCGGGCCGTTGAGCACCCAGACGCGGGCGCCTGGCGTGGTCTCCAGGATCTCGCGCCGCCACTTGTAGACCAGGTGAGGTGGCGAGATGACGAGGGTTCGACGGTAGCCTGCCGCGTGGAGCACGGCAGCGACTGCGATGGCCATCATCGTCTTTCCGGTACCCATCTCGGCGTTGATGATCGCAGCTTGCTCGTTGCGATCGAGCAGAAGCGCCGTGATGGCTTGGACAACCTCAGCTTGCGCCACGAATGGAGTGCGCTTGAGACTTGCCATCACGGCCTGGCGCTGTTCGTTAATGCTGCCGGTATAAACCGGAGGGTTGGAGCGGTTGAGCGACTCCAGGAGTTCATCGCCGAACTCGTCGATGAAATCCGTCAGGTTGATATTCAGTGGGGAGTTGGCCGAGGCGGCTGCTTGGGTCAGTGCGTTCATGTGCATCTCCTGCAGGGAAAGCAGGGCATGCACAAACCCCGGCGGGTATGGGCATACCCTGTGGGTTGGTGTGGGGTTGTCGCCGTTGCGGCGTGGGTCAGTAGTCGCTGGGAAGCAGCAGGGTGGTCGAGCTGCGGTCGGCTTCGGTGATGATCCAGAGCCTGGACTCGTCGCCGGCGTCGATGTCGTAGCCTGAGAACAAACGGTCTCCGTGGGTAAGCGCAAGCTGATTGGAGGCTCGATCGTCATCGCATAGCTCGCCCCAGTCGCCAGCTAGATGGCGTTTCAGGGCGGGAGTAGGGTTGAGCTGCCCGGTTTCGACCAGATGGCTGACAGCGGCGCTCATCCTGATCTGCCCCGGGTTGAACAGTGACGTTGCAACTGGCTCATCAGCTGCAGGCGCTTCGTCGATGCTCGCCGGCGAGGAGCTGATGATCAGCACCTGGCCGTGGTTCACCGAGGAGGGCGTCATTTCCCAGGCGCGGATGATCGGAATGAACCGGTCTGTGAGGATTCTGACTTCTGAGACTTTGCCTTTCTCATCCTCGGTGAATTCGGTCTTGCGCACCTTGTCCTTGTAGGTATCACCCTTCACGACCAAGACCCGCCCCGACTTCGAACGTACAACACCGGAAATTGCGCCGGCGGCCAGGGCCAGTGCGAGGTGCCAACGAGAAAGCTCGCGGACAGGGGCTCGGGGTTGAAGGCCGGCTTGCCCGAAGTGCAAGTTGAAGTCGGGCCAGAGACCTCGCAACCGCAGAATCTCTGCGGCGAATTGCTCCGGCTCCAGGGTAATGCGGTAGAAGTGCTCCAGATCGCTAGCAACTGACGGGACAAAGTACGGCTCCCATGGCCAGATGGCCGGGATCTCCTCGGCCTGTTCCTGCCCGGCGCCGATCGTCTGCAGACGAGCCCTCACCTGGTTGGTGGAAGCCCGGGCCAGGTCCTGCCGGCGTACACGAATGCCGAAGATCACCACCTGTTTGAAGGTGGGGTCTGCAGCACCGTACACGCGTAGGTCGGCGAAGTGATTGCTCAGCCATCCAGTCAACTCGTCGTCCAGCACGTAGTGAGGGACGATGAGTACCATCACGCCGCCGTACTGCAGAAGCGGGAGGCAGCGCTGATAAAAGGCTTTCTCCAGGCGCCGGCGGCCGCTGCCTTGGTACTGGGATGCACCGGAGTGATCCGCGACCAGGTCACCGTAGGGTGGGTTGAGCCAGAGCAAGCCGAACGACTGGCGGCTGATCAAGGTGTCGAACAGGTCGCTGTGCAGCACCCGGTCGAGCAGACCGCACGCGTGATCCGCGCGTTCGCGATCGTACTCAACGGCGAACGCTTGGACCTGGTCGCGGCCCAGGAAGTGAGCCGCTTCAGCAAGGGCAACACCCTCACCGGCACAGGGGTCGCAGATCCTCATCCTGCCCGAAGTGGCGGGTGTGAGTGCCTGCAGCGTGCGTTCAAGAGTGATTTCATCGGTGGGATAGTAGCCGTTGCGGGCAAAGTTGCGCGCCAGGCGCGGAAACATGAGGGCCATAGAGTGTCCTTTGAGTTGGTGGATGAGCTCAGGCAGGCGCCTGAGCTTCAGTGGTGAGTACGCCCTGGCGAATCAGCTCTCCGAGAGTAGGCTCGAGCACCTCGAGCTTCATGGCGAGTCGCCAGGCGCAGACATTGCCGATCGCTCCAGGGAGGGCGATCAGCATCTGGTGCTGGGTGAGTACCTCAATCACGGGCTCGCGCCAGTGGGAGAGAAGGGGGAGTGGGCAGGTCTCGATCACCAGCGGCCAGAGTCGATGGGGTGGAGCTTCATTGCGCTCCAGGAGGGCGAAGGCGAAGTGATTGGCTTGGTCGGGAACAGAGGCGCGTCGATCGAACAGCCAGAGGTGCAACATGCTGCCGAACAACGTCCCGCGGAATTGCCGTGTGGTGCGCTTTTCCAGCAGGTCCTGGTTGGGGAAGACGGGAATGCTCCGCCCGTCGACGAGAATGTGAAACTGCTCAAGGCCACTCTCTTCCCGGCCAAGTGTGAGCCTGGCCAGAAACTCCTGTAGTGCGGTGTCACGACCCCAGGCCGACATGAACACCAGGTTGCGCTGTTCGTCGCACACACAGGCGTCGACGTACAGGTCCGGGCATTCCTCGATCTGAAACAAGGGGGATGGGTGCATGATGGCCTCCATTGTGGAGGCGTCCGTCCCAGAGGGCGGAAACGCCCCCCGGGGTGGTCTGGTGGTTAATTGAAGGTCCTGGTGAGCGGATCGAAAGCCACACTGTCTTGTTGGTGCAGCGGGCCGTGACCCTCGAGGAATATTTGGATCCGGTACTGGTCGCGGAGACGTATAGCAGCCTCAGCCTGGTCCAGTGTGAGGTCCAACTCTTCGATGAAGAAGTCGACGAGCTCCTCGTCAGTCGACACCTCGTTGTTGGACAGCTGGTCCTCAATGTTGGCGAGGGTTTGTTTGCTCAAGTGGCTGAACATGGCGTTCATGGTGGTGCTCCAGGTAGATAAATGGAGCCCCCGAGGAGGCCCCTCAGGGTGGGTGGTTCAGGTTGACTGCGGTAGTGGTCTGGCAGGGCGCTTTAAGGCGAAGCCCTGGTCCAGGTTTGAGTTTTGAAGTCCATGGTAAAACCGAGCAGGTCCAGCCGCGTGCACTGGGCGCGCAGCCGTTGTCGGTCTACGGTGGTGTCGAGCCTCACGGTTTCGCTCAATGGCCAAACTGTGCCAAATAGCTCGGCATCGATGTCGTTCGTGCTCGGTGGCTCCGATGGACTCATCCCGAAGGGCTCATCCGAGGCGAAGGCATCACTTTGGGGTTGTCGCGCCGGCGTACTTGGAGTCCGACGTGGCGGTATCGGTATGGGTGGTGGCCCGTCCTCTTCAAGAGGGTCAGGGACGTTGGTTGGCAGGTGTTCTTCGTCTTCGCGACTGAGACCTGTGACATCCTCCAGGGTCATGCCCTCGAGTTCAGCCCTGATCTCAACAACGAGTCGACCGCCGTGTGAGTAATACGATGGGCGAATCTGCTTGATCGCGAAGTCACCTCGGTATTTACCCTCCTGGTACTGATCCAGAAGAGCATCCTTGATGGTGAACTCACCGATCGAGGTACTGAGGCGGCCGACGTTGAATAGCCCGAGTCGGCCGGAGATGGTGCGGATGGCCAACTGGCCGGTGATTGAGATCATGTGCGCTCCCCGTAAAGCATGGGGAACTCCCAGCGGGCGTTCCCCGCGAGGGTGGAAGGTGGTCAGCAGTCGAACAGCGGCAGACCGTCGAGAACGTTGCTGTTGGGGTCGATGACCAGGAACCTCACTTCAGCCTGAGCGGCAAGAGTGAGTACTCGGATGGTCTCCTCACTGAAGCCCTCGGTGGCTTGCAGAGCTTGAAGTGTCGACAGTTCGTACCCCCAGTACTGTCCCGATGTTGGTTGGTCCAGGGCGTACTGAGAAGTTTGAAGCCGATGGCGTCACTGTCGGGCAGGGTGAAGCACTCGAACTGAAGCAGAGCTGTATCAGCAGTTTCAACGAGTGCCTGCAGCTCCTCCCAGTCCTCCTCGGGCAAGTGTGCAGATGCGATCTCGAACGCTTGGCTGCAGCAGGGATGAAGTACAGGGTGATCGCCGGCAGCGATGTTGAAGGGGTTGGGTGATTGTGCCATGTGGCGTGCTCCTGGTTGAGAGGAAGCCACCCCAGAGGGTGACCCCTCTGGGTGATTAACTGGCTGTGTCAGGCGGGGTCTGCAGTGGGCTGCAGCTGGATCTGGATGTAGGCAGGCTCGTTCTCGGGGGTGACGACTCGCAAAGCGAGGGCAACCCAGTCACGTTGGCGGCCAGTATGGCGCTTTGTGTACACGCCGAAGGTGAAAGCCTTGGCCAGAGGTTGCTGCTTGAGTTCTTGCCACGCCGTTTGTACGACGGTGGCGAGGCGTTGGCTCATTTCGGCTACCCGGTCAGGGTTTTCGAGATAGACCGCACGCATCCACGCAGCGTTGTCCAGGACAACCGGAAGGGTGAGGTATGCCTCGGACGAGGCGGATGGTATGGACATCAGAGGACTCCAGAATGAGCGAGGCCTCAGTCCGCGAGGGATGAGATCCCCGCGGGTAGGTAAAGTAGAAGGCACTCCATCACTGAGTGATGTGATCGCGCTGCCGAGTGCTAGGCGATCTTGGGTGGGTTGGCGCAATGCGCTGGAGCCTTAAACCCTGGCTCCGGGAGGCACTGTCAACGACAGTGAACCAATACGGAATTCGTTGCCCGGGCTGTAGGCAGAGGCCTCACAGTTGCCCGGTGACTGCTTTGAAAGTCCCCCCGAAGGGATACCCTTCGGGGTGGAGGACTGGTGATACAGGGTGGGTCAGATCATGTCTTCGTAGATGTCTTCCCAGAGGTTGGAACTAGCTTCCTGTACAGCGCGGTAGTGCTCATCATCGAGCTGGAAGCCCTGCCGTTCTGCCTCACGTTTGAACAACTGGTCGTGAGGAAAGGTGAGAGCTGCATATTGATCTCGCAGCGTAGTGAGCAGGCTCATCTCGTACAGTTCGAAGTATTGGCCACAGCGATCCAGGGCGAGTTTCGAGCTTGCTTTGATCGAGTCCGCGAACCGCCGCTCAAGAACGTCTACACGGATGAAAGCCCCGGCAACTCGTTTCTCGAAGGGATTGGTGATGAACATGACGCCATTGAAGACTTGGGTGGCTTGGGACATGGTGATGCTCCGATGAGGGGTCACCAGCCCGCTCGGGCGATGTACCCGAAAGGTTCAAGTGCTGGAGTTGGTGGTCTTACAGGTCGTTCGGGTCCATGAGGCCCTGGGTGACCCTGAGAATGCGTGTGTTGACTCGAAGATCCTTGGGAGTGACCTTGCCTCGGGCGTAGGCCATGTCAGCTAGGTGGTGGGTGCGGCCGCAGAGCTGCGAATAGACGTCTACAAGGCGATATCTGTCATTCGACAGTTCGTCATCCATTACCGACCAGGACGAGTCGAGGTGAGAAAGCAACGAGATGAAATCGGACCAGGACATGTACGTGTAATCTTGAATACGCGCCCCGTGGTCATCGATCTCGCAGCCCAGAGAGGCGAACGAAGTCGAGTAGTACAACCTAGGCTTTTGACCCTGATCCCGTAGCTCCAGAATATCTGAGTGCGCGGTGCCGAAGTCAGGGAAGCACTGCTGAATATCTCCAGCAACAGTGATGTAGTAAGGCATGGCGATGTCCTCGGTGAGGAAAACGCCTCCCGCAGGGGATCGGCGTCCCCTGCAGGGTAGGAAGCAAGTTGGTGTGATCAGTGGGTCAGCATGGTTGTGACTGAGCTGGCTTTGCGGTTTAGGGCATCGATAACGAAACCACTCAGCCCGATGAAAGCACACGCACCGAAAACAATGTCGCCGAGGATGACGGCGGCGACCAGGATAAGAAGGTTCAACGCGAACAGAATTTTCATGACTGCCTCCTTGGCAGAAAGTGAAGGCGCTGAAATCAGCGCCTTGATAGGGGTTATGCAGCCTGGTTGGGCTCCTGAGGATCATTACCGAAGTCAGGTTCGAGCTGTTCACCGAACTGGTCGGCGACTGGCTGTCCTTGATTCACGGGTTGCTCAGGTTGATCCTGATTCAACGCTTGATCCACACCAGGTTGTCCCTGATTGTCAGCGGGCGGGGTGGCGTTTTTCGGCTTCGCTTCGTACACCAGCTTGCCGTCAACTTTGATCCAGCCGATGAAGAGCAGGCGGCCTTTGAGGCTTGCGCCGGCCTGACCTTTCTTCTCGCCTTTATCATAGGTGAAAGCATCAGCCCAGATGTCGCCGATTCGGAAGGAGACGAGCACCTTCTTTTTGGCTTCAACGGCCTGTTGGCAGCGTTTAACCAGCGATTCTGCCTCGGCACCGACAACGTTGCAGTCGATGTAGGAGTACTCGGCTTTATCAGTTGCACCGTGCAATGCTGCAACGGTGACACAGGTGAAGGGTTTGCCCTTGCGAGGACTGACTTCACGGATACGGTTGAGGTAGCCGATGCCAGTGGTGTGCAGGTCGAAGAATTTGGCTTCGTTGGATTGGTTGGTCATGGTGATTCTCCAGTTTCAATAGTGAAAGCGGAGAAACACTTCGCCCATGGGGGAAAGTATTCCCCGCGTGGGTTGGGATGTAGCAAGTTGGGTGGGCTTCCATCAATCGAGAGATTGATCAATCGCGCTTCCGGAAGCTTGGCGATTTTGGGGCGATCAACACCGCAATGGGTGTAGCAGTCTTTCAGATCATGACTGCTCGGGCTTGGGTTACTGACGACGTCAGCAGCTCACGGTCACAAGGATGGAAACGGAGAAACACATTGTCAAGCCCTGAAAGAAAAAAACCCTCCAGCTGGAGGGTTAAGAGGGGGGAAATCGACGTTCAATGTGCCCGAAGAATCTTCTGGCACCGCCGTTTGATGTTAGGCCAATCAGCCCACACTGCCATGCCGATGCAGATGAAGAGCAGGGCGGTGAACATGAGGATACCGAATGTAGTGTGGCTCATATCATTCCTCCGGGGTGAGGTAGATGCCTGTGATCCAGATTACAACACCCACCACGAGGGCGAAAGCGGTAAGCAGCCTGCTAGTGCTGAGGAAGATACCCACAAGGGCGGCGGCGACGGCAGTCGTCCCGATCTTGCGAAGGTCGTCTGCTACAGCTGCGCGTTTTTTTGATGCCATGGCGTTCCTTTGATTGCCAGGCCCTCACCTTGCCAGGTGGAGTTCCTGGCACTGGGTGAGGTGGGAGAGAGTTAGATCGCAACTGGAGTTATGAGATCGTCCAGCGGGCCCATACGCAGCTCTGGAGCTTTGGCTTTGCTCGGCTTGCGCTGGCGGGTGCGGCGCTTGCTCGGTGGGACCGCTTTGGTGTTGGCATCGAACCACTGGTTCAGGTCAACGCCGCGGCGTGCGAGGGTAGGAATGCGGCAGAGCTCATCCCAGTCGTTTCGGGTGGGCGTTATGCTCGTGAGATGAGCAACAGGCTGGGCTTGGGTTGGGACAGCTGGAGTTGTCCGTTTCATGGAGCGCACGAACTCACGGGTGAGGGTGCCGAGCGCGTAGCCAAAACGGAAGCTGGTCGATGGTACGGATACTGCGGTCATGATGGTTCTCCTGCGGTTTGGAATGCGGAGAAACACTGACCCCAGGGGGAGTGGTTTCCCCGTTGGGTTTACTGCGTGTGGAACACTGGGTTAATCGAGGGCTCTTTCAGTCGACCTCAAAGCAGCCACAAGGACAGGTCAGCCAAGTGAGACCGTGGGCGCAGATACCGTTGTCACGGTCTGCGGCTTCAATCTCGAGCAGCTCAGCCTCAGAAACATAGTCGTATGCATGCCTGGCAAAAGCGAACGCATACTGGACCTCAGCATTGAGGCTTTCTTCGTTGCCGAAGGTTTCTCGCATCCTTTTGCAAAAGTGCGAGCGAACTACTGCCTCATAAGTTGGATAGCGTTGAACCGCCTCGCCGTACAGCTTGCCGATGGAGTCTTCAATAGCTTCCGATGAGGCTGTGCCTTGGTAAACAGGCGCGCCTTCGTCAAGATCGAGTTCAGAAAGTTGGGTCATGAGTGTTTCCTGCGTAGAGAATTGCAGAGAAACACTTTGCCCTGCAGGGAAGTGATTCCCCACTGGGTTTGCGGAAGGAGCTTCTATCGACGGATGTCGATCGGTCGTGCTACCAGAAGCTGAACGACCTTGGGGAGGATCACACGATTGACGTGCTGCAGCATTACGGATCCGAGCTGCATGGGGCATGTTGCTGACGACGTCAGCAGATCACGGCTTAATAATCGGAGTGGGGAGGGGTTGTGTCAAGCGGGAGGGGATGGAAAGGGCGAGAGGGGAGGGAGAAGGCCGGCTGGATCAGACCTTGAAAGGTGACCCAGCCGTGAATTGAAAAAAAGTTGAAGGAGCCACCTGTGTCGGAATCGTCGATCCCTGGGCATTGATCGTCTCGATTCTCATCACCTGGCCATTCTCGTGGCTTTGGCCAGCAAACGTGAGGCACGCATCCGCGCACAAAAGGAGCCCGGCTTATCGCCGGCGGGCCACCGGCAGGGGGGAGAGTACCCTTTGGGTAGCCTGATGGACCTTCGACAAGTCCATCAGGCTACCCAAAGGGAAGAAAAGAGGAGGGGCCACATTACCAATGTGGCCCTTGGATCAAAGAAGCACCGAACCTCTTGAAACTCTATGTGCCTTTGAACTCGATCATCACGAGTTAGACGGCTGCGCGACTAGAGAGAGCAGGGAGACACAGGGAGAGCTTTCAACCAGATCCGCACGCCCTTCCCGGAGCTATAGCGTGCTTACGGTTTGGTGTTGAGGCGAACCACAACACCTGGGCGCTACTGATGACCGTCAGTAGCCAGCGGGGTTGAACCAGAACTGATGTCATTATGGGTTGTACAACGGCCGGGATGCAAGGCTTGTAGGCATTTTCGCACGGCGTCAACGGTTCAATAGACCGCAACGACTGCCCCTTCTGGGACTGGCGCTGGAACAGCGATGGCCATGCTCCCTCCCTTCGGCGAGAACAACTGGCCCGACCTCTTAATACCAACCGTCGTGGACTCAGTGCGCTCGCTCAGTGCGGAAGGCAGGCCGGCAGGTACTATTCCGGTGAGGTAGGTGTATGAGATCCCACCGACGACGTACGTGGCGATCCCGCTCTGCTTGGTGTACCAGCTCGGAAGGTTCAGCGATGCGTCCGCCGGCGCTCCAGTGAATCCAGGATTGGTCCGGGCATACTCTGCTGCGGCAGAGCGGTAAACCAGCATGCTCCGGCTGAGGGCATCGATCGTTGCCTGCTCAGAAACGACCTCATCGGTGTGCTGCACCTGGGTGAAGATGCCTCCTGCCACGATCAGCAGGGTCATAGCGATCCAGTAGATGTACATGAAGAAATCCTGAGGATTGAGCGTTGTGGACTATAGTCCGCTGACGATTATAGTCAACAACCCGAAAATTCTGACCTTTCATCTCGTGATCTCGGGTTGGACTTTTGGAATTACAACCAGACTCTTCGAAAAAGCACAATCATGCATTCGGCATGGTGCTGGCCGAGCTGCGCATCGCTCGGGGCATCTCGCAAGAAAAGCTGAGCTTCGAAGCCGGGGTTGATAGGTCGTACATCAGTCTGCTTGAGCGTGGCCACAAATCTCCTACCCTGGATACCGTTTTCAACCTTTGCCGCGCATTGGATACTCGATTCGACCAGCTGGCCAGGCTGCTGCAGGCCAAACTGGAAGAGTTGAATGACCCAGGACATGACGCTCGCTGAAGGCTTGACCCTTTATCGACAGAAAGTCTCCGTACTAAAGAAAGGCTTTGTACAAGAAAGTTACCGTATCTCGAGTCTGCTGAAGTCCCAGTATGCCGACAAGAACATGCGTGATTTTCGAAGTCCCGATATCGCTAGTCTCCGCGACCAACGCCTCTCGCAGACCAACCATAAAACGGGTTTGCCCATTTCGCCATCGACGGTGCGTCTGGAAATGTCGTTGCTGTCGAACGTGTTCGACATCGGCCGGATCGAGTGGGGGGTGTGCGAGTCTAACCCGGTCTCGAATGTACGCAAACCGAAAGCAGCACCTGGCCGTGATCGGCGATTAACCGCTCGTGAGGAGCGCCAGATCATGCGTTATTGCCACGCGCATCCCACACCAGATCTATACGTCCTGATCGTCCTGGCGATCGAGACGGCTATGCGCCAAGGAGAGCTGTTGAAGCTTGAGTGGGAGCACATCAGCTTACAGCGGCGAATCGCGCACCTGCCCGATACCAAAAACGGATCGAAGCGGGACGTGCCCCTGAGCCTCAAGGCTCGTGATGCGCTAATTCAGCTCGGGGCCCGGACGAAGGGCAAGGTATTCGGCTACACCGCCAATGGATTGAAATCGGCCTGGCGCATCATGCTCCAGCGCCTGGAAATCAAGGACCTTCATTTCCACGACCTCAGGCATGAAGCCTGCTCGCGCCTGTTTGAACTTGGAACGCTCGACATCATGGAAATTGCTGCGATCAGTGGGCACAAGAGTCTCGCGATGTTGAAGAGATACACGCATTTGAAAGCGTCCCGATTGGTCAAAAAGCTCGAGGGAAATAAGCACCGCGGCCAGCAGGTCATCATCAATCACCTGGTTCCTTATCCTGCTGTAGTTTCGGAAACCCCCAGCGGCGTCACGGTGCGGGTGCTCGACTTCGATGGTGTGCAAGGCGCTGGCCGGACAGTGGAGCTGGCAAAGCGAGTGGCGCAAGATGCGCTACTACGGCATCTCATGGTGTCATTGCGGGACAAAGAACCTATTCCAGCACCAGACCAGTATTTGGAACAGGTCAACGAAGGCGACATAATCATGCTGGACCCTTTGAGCCAAGCTCCCCCTCTTGAAGGGGCTCACACTTTTCTGGGGTGATTAGGTGATGCTCAGGGCTGTCCTGACCAGGCAGGCCGGGCATCTCAAGGAGATCCTGTTTTGCCAATCCGGTGTGTGGACTAAAGCCGCCTCAGGCGGTAGTTGGGGAGGATCATATTTCTACAGCCCTGGGCATGGAGGGTGCTACGTGGGCAATCCGCTAACAGGCGGATGTAGTTGCCCTACGGGGTACTCCGGATACACAGCTTTCTCAATTGCTGTGGGAGGATGTTATCCATGCACTCTATATCAATGCTCAAAGGCTAATTAGCGATTTTCAATGCGCACGTATAGGACCGCATCGACGTCTATTGAGCTACGAAAATTGAACTTGGCAGAGTCTAATTGCAGGCGATTACATAGCTGTATATCCCGCCAGGGTTGAATGCGCCTTTATCGTAGAAGCCACATGTAACTATTCTATCCACATCAGCATAAGCGTAGTTGCCGCCTGCATAATCTGGCCTGGGCGCGGGGTGGGGGTTGGCGGCATCGGCAACTCACCAGCTGCTTCTAGTACTGCCGCGTGGCGGCGGAATTTGCTGGCCGTGGATGATGACACCAGTAACGACCTTTCCACCGCCAACTGATAGCCATACCCCGGGTTGGCAAAACACAATTTTAACGGTAGCAGTAGACAACTTGGGTGCCAGAGCCGGAGTAATACCAGTTCCCTCCGCTAAATGTTAATGACTTCGAGTTTCCACTGCCGTAATTGAGGGTGCATATTACCCACGCCCCTAGATTAGAGCCGGTTACCCGATACGGCCCATCAAGTCCGCCACCGACCTTGGACCACACACCGGATTGGCAATTCTGTTAGAACTTGCAACAGAAGACTGTTGCCCAATCATTCTGCCCAACTGTTAAATCTGGGGTTCTGCTATATCTCCAGCCCTGACCAGTGGTGTCCCAGCCAATTTTGGTATAGCCAATCGGACAAGAGTAGGTTGTCACGTCGATAGGTCGATCATACCCAGGGATATTAAACGCTTCGCAAGTCGGGCTGCCTTGTCCGGCGGATTTCCACACCCCGGATTGGCAAGAAGGTGTGAGGCACTGACAGGTAAGGGGGCGCCCAGGTTGTTTTTCGATTGAATTCCGATCTTCGGGCACGCCTGTCCTTCCACAGCGGTGCTCTCGATATCCAGGTATTCTCCAACCGTCACACGTCCGTCTGCCTGCAGCGTGCCTCCGCGGATCTTCCCGCCGCTCAACAGGCCCTTGTCGTTTAGGACCCTGACCCAGTCTGCATCGGACTGGTAGATGCCTCCGCCCCACTTCTCGTTCACCCAGCCAGTGTCGTTCTGGCTTCTGAACCAGCCGTCCTTACTGGTGATGTCGCTCGTCGCGGTGATCGCCCTGGCATTGTTAATGTCGTTGCCACCCATATCGATGGCAGTGTTCATCCGGTTGTACTCAGGATGGCCTGGCACAGCGTTGCGATAGAGGTAGTCGTTGGCCAGGTCTCCGTCCATCAGGAACAGAGCGCTCGCGGTGTGGCCTTGTCCTAGGTTGATGCCGTAGTTACTGAGGGCGACTTCCCAGCCACCGCGCACGCCCTGGATCACCCCGGGCTTGAGCGCTGAGATGAAGCCGCCTGGTCCACCCAGGTGTTCAGCGATCGTACGAATGCCCAGCTCCGGGATGACCTGGCCACCGGTGGTGATCACGATGGCCTCGAGCTGGTTAGCGTTCAGGCGCCTGGCCAAACCAACAACGGTCTGGCCGAAGCCATTAGTCGAGCTGAAGCCCGCCGGCAGATATTTCGTGTTCTGCATCATGTCCACGGTGACCTGGACTGGCGTGGTCGGCCCAGCGTTGGTCAGCACCACGGAGTAGTTGTCTTTCAGATACTTCGCAAAAGCGTCGGCCACTGTCCGCTGGTGTTCGGCGGCGATGCGATAGTCCTGCTGGTTACTGAAGCTGAACATCCACCAGCCCGCGAGAGAGAGCATGATGGCCAGCACCATCAGACCGAACAGTGCGTCGATGGTGAAAAAGCCGGCCTGGTTGCGTTTACTGGCCATGCCAGAGACTCCTGTTTGATTGTGCGACGATGTCCTGCTCGATCATCTGGAGGTGCCCGTTGCGGATCTTCTCCCGGATGGACGGGGCGTCATCCTGGGACAGAGACAGGCATTGGAGAGTGAGTCGTGGCTGACCGTGGTCAGGACGGTAGAGTGCCTGGTGGATCACTGCCGTAAGTCCCTGCGAGAGAACCTCGAGGGCGTTCGGCATAACCGGTTCTGCCAGGACTGCCAGGCGCTTTATTCCGTTGGAGACGTCTCGGCCGTGCCCCGTCGAAAAAATCAGATGCCCGTTGATTGAGGCTTTAATCACCTCCACTGCTGTGGGTGTATCTCGGACTTCGCCGACCAGGATGAGGTCGGCTCTGGTACGCAGGGCTCGTATCAGCGTTTCTGAGTAACCTCCCTGGGCCCGGGAGACTGGTAGCTGAATGCAGCGTCCCGGCCCGTGCTCCCCCTGCAGGAGCGTTTCTGGCGGATCCTCAACCGTAAGTCCGAGCCCCCCCAGAGAGGTCAGGCGGGCCTTGACTGCCGAAGCGGCAGTGCTGGTCTTTCCGGCGCCCATCTCTCCGACGACGTACACAAGCCCTCTGGTGTGTTCATTCAAGAGGCAATCGTGGATATGGTCCGGTAGCCCAAGATCGTCGAGCGCAAGGATGGTTGCCCGAGAGCGGTTCAGTACAAAAAAAGGCTTCGCAAAGACGTCGAGTATGTACGTCACCCGCAAGAGCACTCGCTCTTCCAGAACTAGAGCAAACTCGGGCTCGCGGGTCGTCTCGAACTGACGCAAGCACTGGGCCTTGAGCTCCAGGATCTCGGATGCCCACTCAGCAGGAACAGGCATCTTGCGGGGCTGGCCTGCCAGCCCCTTTACGTCTGCGAAATCGTGCCCGAGGTAGAGATCCACGAAATCAGCATCTGCAATCAAGCTCACTCTGGCCGCCTTTAGTAAGTGGTCCAGGAAATCGAATTCGAATCGTTGGAGCAGCTTGTCGTCGCAGAAGCGGGCAGAACTTCACCGCTCGATGCCGTGCCGCCGTTGATGCTGGTGGTGGTCTGTTTGTCTTTACTGATCTTGGTTGCCAGCGTGATGCAGGCAGCCTTCGGCACATTGTTCTCGGTGATGGTGAAGCTCATACCGGCGCTCACCAACGTCACTGCGCCGTTCCACTGGTTCGTCAGAGTACTTCCGGACACGCCCATCGAGCCGGTCCCGTCGATGGCTATCAGCGACGGTACGAGGTTGGTGCCAGAGGCGCCGTAGCCGGACGATCCTTTCAGCTTTTTGGTGTTGGCAATGATCGAAGTGATGTTGCTCTGCTCGATCGCCGCGTCGGAGTTGCCGAGCATCTTGTAGCCCATCCAGGCAATGAAACCCAAGGCGATCGTGACGAGCATGATCCACATCACGCCGTCGACGGACAGGAAACCACGTTGTTTGTGGGGGGTAGAAAGTGCCATGTTATGCCTCTGTGGTGTGTGCTTAGCGTTGAATTGAATCCATCAGGCCCACGGCCAGCTGGAAGATACCGACCATCACGAAAATCATGAGCAACCCCATGAAAACTGCGGAGAGCGCAGTGAGGGACTTGGAGATGGCCTCCACTCGCTTGAGCATTTGCTCAAGCCAGCGATTGGCGAATCGCTCCATCGACTTCGCGAAGCCTTGGCGCGTGGCCAGGACCTGCAGGAAGTGGATGGCCATCTCATCCGGGAACTGGTGTCCAGCAAGCTTGAGAGCGGTACCGAAATCTTTACCCGAGCTGACGCCGTAATGGATGGCGTCAATCCGCTCTCGGAGCCAGGGAGAGGCGCTGCGACTCAGGATGTTTAAGGCGCTCAATTGGCCTACGCCGGCGCGGAGCATGACCGACATATTCAGGAGGAAGATCGAACCGTGCAGGACCTTGTAGATCGACCAAGGGGGGATGCTTTCGAGTCGTAATCTCGCCGTTTGCAAGAAGAGGCTCAGTTGTGTTTTCCAGACCGGGCTGTTGGGTTTAACTTGCAACCCACAGAAGTAGGGAAGGGTCACGAATGACGCGACGATCAGCGTCAGCATGACCGTCACGATCAGTAGCCCATAGTTCGTGACCAGGTTGGAAAGGCCATACAAGACCCCAGGAATCCCGGTCCAAGTTTCGGGATTTTGTCGCTGAGCCATCGATGGCACCATCCATGTGGCGATGACATACAGGAGCGCACCCATGAGCGTCCAGGTTATTGAGGGAAGCGCTACCACCGAGATGACCAGGCGGGCGATGCGCTGACGGGCCTCGATGAGCCGTACGCAATCGTGGAAAGCTTCCACCAGGTTGCCGGTTTTCTCCCCAGTGTCCACCAAGGAGGCTTCGTCATAGGGGAGATGGCTTCTGCAAGCTTCTGCCAGAGATTTGCCTCCGCGCACGAGCATGGCCACCTGACCACAAACGATCGACACGGGGTGCAGCTCTTTGCCGTCGTTGCTGAATGCCTTGGCGACAGTTTCCAGCGCTTCTTCGATCGGGATCCCATCCTCAAGTACCCCCATGAGACTCTCATAGAACTGCACCCGCTCGTTCTTGCCAAACTGCTTGGCGTAGAAGGTCACGACCCAGCCTTGAGCTGCCTCGCGTAAACCTGTCCAGAACTCTTGGAGCAGCTCAAGCATGGGAGAGCTCCAGCAACTGTCGATCAAAGTCGAGTGGGCCCGCAATGGTCTCTGCATGGCGCGGATCGATCGTGCCTGCAGCAATCTTCATGATCGCGTGGCTGATCTTCGTAATGCCGCCCATCTCTTTGACCCAGTACCTACGCGCGGCGCTTGCGCCACGCTGGCTGAAAACGTCCATGAACTGGAGGTTGGTCAGCAGCGTTTCGGCGATGACGGTGCGATCAACTACGCCCAGACCCCTGCACTGGCTGCAGCCTTCACCGAGGAGATTGACTTGCTCGAGGATCTGCAGGTCCTTCACGCGAGCCAGCAGGCCATCGTCGATGAGATGCGTATGCTCCTTCAGCGGTACACGGCAAGCGGGGCAAAGCACCGGCAACAACGATTGATTGATGAAGCCGGTCGTCAGCGCTGGGTCGGTGACCAGGTACTGCGGTACGCCCATGTCGATCAGGCGTTGGAGCGAGGCGATCGCATTGTTGGTGTGCAAGGTCGACCAGGTCGGATGTCCCGTCATGGCGCCGCTGTAGGCGGCTTTCGCAGACTCGACGTCACGGAGCTCCCCATACATCAGCACATCGGGATCCAGACGCACCGAATTCGTAATTGCCTCGTTCCAGGTTTCACCTGGGTAGATAGGGGACTGATTGGCCTTCAGTGGATATTCGGGCGGATCCTCAAGCGTGAGAATATGCCGAGTGCCACCGGTCTCGTCGTACAGCTCGTTGAGGTTTACCTGCAGCGACTTCGACTTGCCGGAGCCCGTCGGGCCGGTGATCAGGTTCAGACCGAAGGGCAGGCTACGCAGTCTTTTGAAGTCCTGAATCTGTACCGGCAGGAAGCCCAGAGCTTCGAAGGTCGTTTTGGACGTGTCGTCGTAGAGCAGCCGCATGATCATCATCGGTCCTTCGACGAGCGGCCGAGTGGCTACACGAGCCCCGTATAGTCCCAGCTCATTCACGAACTTTCGGCTGACTCGGGCATCTTGGGAGATGTGAGGCTTGTAGTAGTCGCCCGAAACGTCGCACATGCTGTTGTACAGCGCCGCGCAGAATTCTCTCCCGACGTTGCTTTTCTCCTGACGTACTTCCTTGAGCACGCCATACAGTCGGTACTTGATCCTGGTTATGTCATGCGAAACCACGATGTGGATATCGCTTGCGCCACGTCGATGGGCATCCCCCATAAACTCGACAACCTGGGCTTGTCGCTGTGTCTCGGCCAGCTTTTTCAGATCCGTCGAGACGGAGGTTTGATAAAGCGCTTTGATCTCTGACATCGAGGCATGCACGACCTCAAATTCGATCTCTTTGTGATCAAGTTGGTCCATGAAGGACATGACAAATGGATCGGAGAGGTGCTGTGGGGAGATGAACAGCTTCCCATCGGCAGTCAAAGCCAAGATCTGTCGAAGATCGTCTTTAATCGGGTGGGAGCCGCCTGGCGCAGTCAGCACAACGACTGGCAATGGGGCGACTGGGGAGTCAGCTGGATGGAGATCCACGGCTTCAGTGGAAAGGTTGGTCATGGCCAATACGCCTCATTGTTGCCCAGGAATCAGACCAGGAAGGCCCATCTGTGGTTGGGTCGTGCTCGCTCGGTTACCGAATACCAGTGGGAACCGCTTCCCTTCGCGGACCAGGACAACACCATCGAGCGTGACCTGCAGAACACGAAATCCTTCCGGCAACTCACTGCCGGGCTGCGCATCGATCTCGGAGCCGCCGCTATAGAGCAGCGTGGCCCGGAGCTTCTGGCCGGAGCCGCTAATTTGCTTCACCACTGGCAACACCGGCAGGCGGATGCCGGGGGTAGTGGGTATCGAAGGTGTCGGGAATCCACCAGCCTGCGGCAGCACCTGCTGCACTTGCTGCGCCTGCTGGACGTCCGACTCGCCGGAAGCTGTGCGCTCTGCTTTGTTCCGCTCGGTTTGAGCTTTGAACAAGATGGTTTCGCTTTGCACCCTGCCCAGCTCGCCGACGTCGATGCCAGAAAGACCAGGCTCAGCTGCTTGTACGACGGTGATCGGCAGCCAGAGCGACAGCAGAACCAGGCTGAGCTTATTTTGCATACAGGACTCCTGTGACTGACCAGATCAAGTGGTCGGCCTTGTATTCGGTCTTGATCTCCTGCAGGCGAAGTCCCTGAGTAGGGGCGCCATTGAAGGAGTCGTAAGGCAGAACGCCGGTGGTGTAGGACAGTTGATACTGTTTCCACTGAGGCGGCGGCGGTGGTGGTGGCGCGGGTTGCCCTGGTAGAGCAGGTTCCTGAGGTACAACCACCTGCATCGGTTGTAACTGCGGTTCCTGAGAGAAACTGTGGAACCAGGTGGTCAAAGCTTCGAGAGCATCACTGGCTTCGAGCAACGGATCATCACCCGCGGCGCCGACGGAGATGTCGAACCTCAGGGTGGCGGTGTTGCCTTGCTCGGCAAACTCTGGACGCATGGAGAAGTGGTTGGCAGTAGCTTTCGCCAGGCCGAGCGCGTTGCTGTTGCCATCCCGGTGATAAGTCGCCATGACCTGGGACCCATTGCACTCGGCCTTGTCGAATGACCATCCCTGAATGTTCAGGGGCAGTTGGTAGATCACCTGACTGCAAGTCTCCACGAAGTCGGTGACCGAGGGTTGCTTCGCCCAGGGGTGTTCCAGCGCTTGTATGGGTTGCTCGGTACCCGTTTTCTTCTGCAGCTCGGCCAGTTCCTCAAGGCGCTTTTTCTCAGCCGCTATGGCAGCTTGCCGAGCGACTTCAGCTTGATGGTCTTTCCATTGCGACCATGCCAGCAGGCCCCCTCCTACCAGCAGAACAACCAGGAGCAACTGAGCCAGTTCCGCCTTGGACATGCCGAACACAAGAGGGCGCAGCCGGTACTCGCGCTTGAGCCGGGACGGCTGGAGCAGCTCATCGATGTCGAGAGCTTCACCGCCCATGGAGAACTCAGGGGGGAGGAACTCTCGATCGAATTGAATACCGCGACTGCGCTGTTGTTGCACTCGCTTGCGGACTTCAGCTGCAGTGCCGATCAGGTCGCAACCGGGGATGATCCGGCCTTCGTGAACGGCAACGATGGCATAACGGTCTTGATCTGCGTCGACCGCCCAGGCGGCAATCCACGAATCCCCTAACTGGCCGGCCAACGTTGCGGCCAGTGAGTACATCCCCTTGTTGACATCCGAGGTTCGGGACACAAAGCCCGCCTGGATCATGAGTGAGGTTCTTCGGATCGCGACGATATCCAGGCTATGTTCCTGGCCGTATTGCCGCGCCTCCTTCATGTAACTCGTCATGTTGCCCAGGGGAATCCAGAGCATCCCTGTAACGAAGACGCGCCCACGGTGCTGGATGGTCTGCACCCGGCTTGACGGTTTAGGGGTGTCGGTGTTCAAGAGCGCCACCACTTACAGGTTGTCCGGGAGGACAATTGGTGTCACCAACACCACCAGGGCGCTGTGGGACGTTGAGCGAGTTCGCCCGCCACCCAAGCCAAAGAAGCTGGGACTGCCAACGCCGGATTTACGCGCGTCATCCCCGTTCTCGTCGAACCCGGTGAGAATCAGCGTCTCACCGCTGCGCAGACGGACCTTTGGTGCCACGTTCTTGGTGTCGTAGTCCGTGGTCTGGACCTTGGAGTCGTTGCTCTCGAAGTCCTTGAAGATCGGCTTGCTGCTGATGCTGAGGGTGATCATCAGCAGCATGTTTTCTTTGTCCAGGAGCTTGGGCAGCAACATCATGTTGAAGCCACTGGTGATTGTCGCCGGCGTCAGTGCGGTGCTGGAGCCGACCGATGCGGTGGTGGTGGTCGAGCTGGAGGCGACATAGCTTTGGACGTTTCCGATCTGGATCGGTGCCGGCTGCAGGTTCAGCGTGGTCACCGATGGCGATCGCACTTCGGAGACACGCCCCTGTTCTGACAGGGCTTGTACGACGGCCTTGGAGCCCGCCCACGGAGAGCTGGACGTATCGAGAATGCTGCCGCTGGCCGAGATCGCCTCAGAGCTGATGCCGGCGACGGTGTTGCTCAGGCCGAAACCCCATTTTCCAGAGACGGACTTGTAGACAGCGCTCCAGTTGACCGCCGTCTGGTCGCTGTCGCTGAAGTTCACCTCGTAGACCTTGACGTTGAACAGCACCTGGCGAGTGATGCTGCGGTTGGTCTCTTTCAGGTAGGCCGAGATTCGATTCAGCACCTCCGGCCGGTCGCTAACGGTGAGCGTGCCGGTGGAGCGAGAGAGATACAGCCGCCCTGGAGGCTGCATGCTGAGCATGGCCTTGACGTTGCTCTCGATGTCGCTCATCAGCGAGGTCTTGTACGTGGATTTGGTGCTCTGGTTGCTGCCTGATTCACCCGTGGCTCCCCCCGAAGAGTTCGAAGAGCCTGAGTCGCCGTTGCCGGTGGAGGTCAGTAGGCCCGACTTGACGGTACTCTCGATCTCCAACTCGTCACCGAATGTCCACACGTCGAAGGTGCGGGTGTCGAAGTAGGTAATGCGCACGCCCTGCAGCTCAGGGTCGAAGTGCCATGACAGCCCCAGGCGTGAGGTGGCCTGGTTAAGCAGCCCGGAGGTTTTGCCGTTGTAGTTCAGCCCGGAGATCAGTCCTCCGCTGCTGAGGCCCAAGTCGAATGAGCTTGCGCTGCCTGGCATTGCCCCCGTCATGCCATTTGGCAGAAGGCCCGCTAGGCTGTCTGGATCAGGTACAGCCTGAGCGGCGCCGCGTGCGGTATTGCCGGCAGACTTCGAGGAGAGGATGCCGGGGTTCAATGCGTCAGGCGCTACAATGACCTGCAGCCCGGTTTCCTTGGTGATCAGCTGAGCCACGTCGGTGATCGACACTGGGCCTGCAGGCCGATAGGCTATGTCACGGTCCAGGCTGAACGGGAGCCCGCGCCTGGTCACCAGCGGCTCCGTAGAGACCCACGGCTTATTGCTGAAAACGACCGTATCGCGGCTCAGCTGTGGCTGCTGGTTCTGCAGGAACTTGTTGTACTGGCTAGCCGTGCGGCCCTGGAACTCTGCTCGGTTGAACGACTCATTGACCCGTTGCACGGCACAACTGCTCAGCAGGGCCAGGGCAATTGGAGTCAGTGCCCAGTGGGCCCAACGAAACTTGATCATTTCTTCTTCCTCTCAGCGACGTACAAGACGCTCTGGGAGCCTTCGCTACCATCGACTACGAAGGATCGCGGGGCATTGTCGTAGAGCGGGAACAGCTGCTTGACGGCTTCCTGGAACGAGCCCTCGAAGTGCAGCGGTGCCTCGATGGGATAGTTGAGGTCTTCCTGGGCCCAGATCACGCGCCACCGTGCTTTTTTGGCCCATTCCTCAACGCTATCGCGCAGAGTTGATCCAACTTCGGCCGTCCATACCTGGGGCAGCGGCCGGGGTGGTGGGGCTGGCTTGACCTCGATGGCCGGAGCCGCCACTGCTGTAGTGGTCACGGCAGCCGATGGCTTGGATGTTGCAAGTTGGTTGGGCGCTTTCGGTGCTGGGGGCGCAGGTGTCGAAGGTTTAGCCGCGGTGGTTACCATCGCAGCCGGGATAGAGCCATCCTTGGCGGGTGCCACTGGGGGGAGCGCGGGAGCCACTGGCGCTGGGGCTGCGACAGCGGACGTAGTCGGGGAGATGGGGGCGGGAGTAGGTACTGCGGCGACGACTATGCCTGGCGTCGAGGCCGGTGTGGCGGAGCTGGCTTCAGAAGCCCGCGCATTTTCGGCGTAGAGCTGGCCTGTCGGCGTCGACGGGGTTGGCAGTTGGTAACCGGGGCGAAGCACGAAGCACACCTGACGGTTCACTTCATCGATCTTCACCTGCCAGGCTGGGCCGGCGAGGATCTGGAGGGTATTGCGCAGCGTCATCGGGCCAAGTTTGTACTGGGCTGCCGGCAGAGGTCGGGTGTACAGGATGTTGACGTGCTGCGAGCTGGGCGGGCAGAGGGCGTACCCTGACCGGTCGACCACGTAGAGCATGGCATCCCGAACGCTCGGGTTCATACTGGACGGGATGGTCACGTCGATGATCTGTGCCATCAGGTCGCGCTGGCTCGCATCGGGTTGGGTGCTCACCAAGGTGTAGCGGCCATACCGAACGACCGGTTCCTTCTCCGGACTTGCACCGTTCGGGTAGATGTCCGGAGACAGCCATTCGGGATTACGGCTGCTATCGAACGCCGGCTTCGGCGGCTGCTCAGCCTTCTGAATCGCACAACCAGCAACGAGTGCCGCGAGCGAGAGAGTGGTCAACTGCCTGATCATGAGGCCCCCTGTAGTCATTGAGGGCACGGTGACAGCCAGCAGATTCTCATGCAGCAGAAAATCAATATCACACAGAGTTAGAATTTCCGGCGCGCTTGATGGAACGCAAGTAAGTTGCCGCTTGGGGAGCCGAGGTTGGCCTGGCCTCGAACTGAAAAAATCAACGGAGATGATAATGCTCGACAGTCGAATTGCCGCTTTCGATCACCTAATGGAGTGGGCGAACAGACTCGGAGCTGATAACAATCGGCGCAGTCTGGAAGACCTCATAAAGATTGTGCTCAGGCCCGTTCAGGCCATCCACTTACGAGACGCACTGCTTCGACCTCGGCATGCGGGCCCTCAGTCGCTGCACTGGATGAACTCACTTGGTGGGCTGTGGGATGGTTATGCCGATCACGGCACTTGGGCCGCATTTCTGCTGAAGAGTTGCCGTCGGCCAGTGGATCAGAGCTCAAGCATCCGGTTGGCCAGTGATATGGTAATCCCGACTTTGTGGTCGGAAAGCAGCATACTCAACAGCCTCGGCATGATCGGGGAGGGGCGTGAACTGGGCGCGTTCGTGCAGGATCCAAACCATAGCGTGACCCTGATGCAGCCGTTGAACATAGCTTGGGTCAACGGCGGTAACCATTCGATCGCCCAAGGCATTCTGGGCGGGGAAGGGGTGCTCGTACCTGATGATGTTTATGACGTTACCGAGATCATCAGGGGAGTGCGTTTTGATGGCGAATGCTGGGTCTGTCGGAAGACCGGCGAGAAATATGGTTCACCGATCTACGTTGAATTCGGATGGGCCTGGGAGATCGCACGCTTGCTGATCAACCTCCCACGCAAATCTACGGGCTATCGATCGTGCTGAACACTACTTCCCACTTGGTATCTTTGGATGAGGCCAGCCAGGAGACGGAGCATATTCAGCAGGAGGTCAGTGTTGCGCAGATATGGGTTTCTGCACGAGTAACGTAAAGAATGTATGGTAGTTAAGTTTCACGAAGCTACGCGGTTCAGGCCGCTCTCTGGGGCTTTAATATGCGGGCCGTATATCATAACTTCGGAGCCCTTTCTCTTATCCTGCGCTGTATAGCTGAGAAAATATTCGTCTTGGCGATAGTCGGAATATATTGATTTAATTTCTTCGACGTTATCGTAAGAGACGATCCAAGGTCTGTCTGTGCTTCCAAGTGCGTTTGCAATCTGGACGTGATCGTCGTGAATGTAAAAATTTCGATAAAGTCCCGACCCTTTTATGTAATACGGTGGGTCGAGGTAGGTGAGAGATTTTTGGGGTAGAGTTGGTATAATGTTATTGATGAATTCTAGCGCATCTTCATTATAGATTTTTATGCGGTTTTTGTATTTTCCGATTAGTTCAATGCGTTTAATTAAATCTGGTTTATTGAAGCGAACATCTAGTTTCCATTTGCCAGACTGCTCTTTCCCCCCGATTACACCAGCCTTCAGGATTCCTGATCGATTAGTCCGGTTGAGGAAGAATGTAGCCATTGCGAGGTCAACAATAGAGCAGTCTTGTGGGTTGGCTAAAACCGCTTTGAACTTGTGCCAGTTTTCCATAGTGACAGGTGTATCATGTATAGCTTTGCTGATCTCATCTGTGTGGTGGACTGCCGACTGCCAGAATGCATAAATGGCTGGATCAAGGTCGTTTATATGAATGACCGATGCATATTCATGAAACATAAGTTCCAAAGCTACTCCCGCGCCACCAGCATAAGGTTCGGCATAATGCCCGTCGAGTAAATTGTTTACTTCAAACATACGTTTAATGAAGTGAGCAAATTTTCCTTTACCACCAGGGTAGCGTAGCGGAGTAGAAAATACCTTAGAAGCGCCCATGAATCTGGTTCCATTCTATCAATCTGTACATGAAAGCACACACCAAGGTATTTTCCAATGGTTCAGCACCAGATCGCTTCGAACAATGGGCGATATTCCTCCGCGACGTCCTTCAGCTCTGACGGCATGGGTGCACCATGGGCGCTATGTACGAACAAGTTGAAGTGATCAATCGACCCGGGTTGGTCAAATGAGCCTGCTCGCTTGAAGATAGCTTTCGCCGGCCCAGTGGCAACCAATTTTTCTGTTTGAAGATACTTGATTACGGCTTGCACCTTTGTCGCAAGCTTATCTCCCTCTGCGCCGCCTCGAACTTCTTTTTGTGTATCCCAGCGTATAATTGGAGTGCCCGCGTCTTTCTTTTGCTTTATGTACTCATCGCAGGTGATTTCTAAGAATACCCGGAAAGTAACTGCGGTGGCGTTTGGGCAGTCATCAACTTTTAGAACAGAGCGGAGCTCTCGATAGATAGCGTTGATTCGAGAGTTTGGAATGCTGAAGGACCAAGGTAGCAGATATTTACGGGCGCGCTGCTGAGGTTTAGCTCGAATACCTGGCTCTTTTTCCACTTCTGGTTTTCTTTGGTCGTTCTTATCTCCCCCTGTCGGGTCTGCTGTTGGGCCTGCCTTATTAGGGCCATCCCTAGTGGTGTCACTACTACCATCCTTCCCTCCGTGGCTATTGCCGCCGGTACCGTTATCAGTTCCAGGAAGGGGGGACGGTTTGGCTTTGCCTTTCGCAGCCTCGGCCAGCTTGTCAGGGAGAATCTCAGGAGGAATATGTCCAAAGGTTTTTATACGGTCAGTGTCAGCTCTGACATCGTTTACGTTGTACCCGTGAGCTGAAAACATGTCCAGTATGAACTCAACGGACGGTGCTATGTGCTCCAGTGGGAGCTGTGGGGTGAGTGTTTTGTTCTCAACTTTGAGGCGGAAGAGATTCTGGCCAGTAGTCGACTGAAAAATACGAGTCAACGTTGTTACGTCAACTTCGAGGCAGTCGAGTGCAGCTTTTTGACTAAATATATGTTGGTTGTCATTAACCAAATTTCTAAGTTGGCGGCCGATGGAGTCGATCCCTGTCTGGCGCGCCCGGCGTTCGTCTCGAATATCACTATCCCAGTTTACCCTCCCGACGCCTCGGTTCTCGCCAGTATGCTTAAGCTCAATCCAAATATCGCCATCTGCTCGGGTGGGTACAACACTGCATTGCAGGTCATCCGGCACACCGTCCGCTAGGTTATTGTGAGCTTTTAGGAAGCCCTTGTAGCCGCGTTCAGTCGGACACAGGTCCGGTCGCTGCAACAGCTTTAGGGCAGTAAGGCGACGGTTTCCCTCAAGAACGATGAAGTTGCCTTCCTCGTCTGGAGTGACCAGTTGCAGCTCGGTCGGATCAAGCCCGTGCTCAACAATGTGCTCAGCGAGACGAAGAATTTTCTTTGCGTCGTCAGGGTCTGCCAGCATGAGCTTGATTGCTTCACGTTGGTTCTGGGCAACGTCGTTGCCGAAACGTACGTTTTCCTGGTCGAGCTTGACCTTATCTAGCGAGATTACGCGGATATCTCGCTTCATTGCGTTTTTTTTCATGTCCGTACCGTTAAACCATCCAATGCTGGCACGATGATAATACAAAACGAATGTTGCCGATGGAGTTCAGCTTTCCATGGCCACGACAGGTATTGAGAACTGATCCCACTGAAGCTACTGGCTGATAGTCGCTGCGAGCGTTGCCTTGGCAATTACGTCTTGCTGCTCTTCTGGCTCAATGAGCTCCAAGCTGACTTGGCGCTTCGCCAAGAGCATCTGCCAGAGCTGCTGATCGATGCTGTTCTCCACAAGGGGGATCTTCACGATCACCGTCCTGAGCTGACCATTCCGGTACGCCCGGTCCTCGGCCTGATCCTGTTGTCCGGGTGTCCAGGGCAGGCCCAGGAAGAAGACGTAGTTGGCGGCTGTGAGGTTGTTGCCGGTACCGGCGGCTTGGGTGGTGCAGATGAAAGCCCTGCAGTCGGGATCGCCCTGGAACTTGTCGATCGCCTTCTGGCGCTTGGTGAGTGAGTCACTGCCGACCAGGGTGACGTTCCCGATACCGGCTGCATCGCACAGCTCCTTGAGGCGTGCGACTGTGGGTTTGAACTCGCAGAACAGGATGACTTTGTCCTCGGGGTCCAGCTCGCCCAGCAGATCCATAGCGACTCTGATCTTCACCTGTTCCAGGTAATGGCGAAGCGCGCCGAGTCTGGCAAAGATGGGCCTGTCCTCGAGGCGGATGCTGTCGTACGTCTTCCGTTCCTCCACCCCCATCGCCACGGGCAGCAACTGCCGGTGCTTACCCTTGAGCCCGGGCAGAACGTCTTTACGCCGGCGAAGCATCCAGTCGCCCAGTTCTGCCCGGAGGTTTTGCCGGAACTCTGGGCTGCCGGCGAAGCGTTCGCAGAAATCGCTGAGGGGCAACTGGCCGACCGGGTGCCCCGATAGACGTAGCAGGGTGTGCAGCTCCGTCTCGCGATTGAGGACAGGCGTTCCTGTCAGCAGATAGCGATTCGGCACCTTGGCTGCGATATCGAAGCCATGGCGTGTACGCTCGGCAGTCGGCTCCTTCAACTGGTGCGCCTCGTCGACCACTAGAACGTGGTAATGCTCAGCCAGCAGCACGTAGTCGCCGAGGCGTTCGTAGTTGATCAGCATCCATTGGACCAGTGGGTCGTGCTTCTGCACCGCGACTGTCGCGTCAGGGTAGACCGCAAGGATTTCGCGTTGCCAGTTGATCAGCAACGAGGAAAGGGTCACCACCATGATCGGGCGACCGGCTGCACTGATATGCGCCGCGATGATGGCCTGGCGCGTCTTGCCGAGCCCCATATCGTCAGCCAGCAGTGCGCTGGTGCGCTGGAGCAGGTGAGCAATGCCAGCAGGCTGGTGATCGAGGAGGGAATAGCCGACTAGGGCCTGTGCGATCGTGGCATCTGAGAACTCGGTCCGTTCGATCGGCGAGACGGCAGCGAGGTAGATATCGTTGGAGCTCTCCTCACCGCTGGCGGCTGTCGAGGGTTCCTGAGGAGCACCGCCCAGGCTGATGCGCGGGATGTCTGCTGCTGGAGTCACAGAGCCATCGCCCAGGAGCTCCTGTACAACGTCCAGGATCTCGAACTGATCCTCTACAAGACCGAGCTCCAGGACCAGGTTGCTGCGCAGGATCTCGGCGGTGGCGTTGACTCGCCACGAGCTGGATTTGCCCAAGAACACTCCCCGCATCCGGCGGGCCACTGCGACGACTCCAGGATGATAATCTCCGGACAGCAGCACACCGCCGTCGGCCAACGGGGCAATTCGCAGCAGCATTCCGGAGATGAAAGCGTCTCGGCGTGGGTTGGCCAGTGCGCTCTCGATCTTCTGGCGGAATGCCTGCCATGACTCACTGATCTTGCCACCGGCCAGCTCGATTAGCTGGTGGTACACGAGGTCCAGCTCATCGATGAGCTTGGCCTTGGGCACGCGCCAATAGCGGCAGAGCGGGTGGTCTCCGCGGCGGATGAAGAACCCGCTACGGGCGAGCATGACCTTGTTTGCGCCTTCGATGTAAGGCATGAGGATGCCCATGTCGTAGCCGTCAAACACGGCAGCCTCAAGCAACACCGATTGACCATTCAGCAGGCGTGGGCGCTTCATCAGTCATCACTCCCGATCCGGCGGGAGGGGGTAACAGGTGAAAGTATGGAGGTTTGATTTAGGTTGGTTGTAATCATGTGCCCGCTCCTGGAGGAGCGCGCAGGTTGTCAATCAAGTCACCGTGATCACAGCGGGAATGATTATCCGAACGCTCGGAAATTAACGCCTGATGG
The DNA here is from genome assembly GCF_028682105.1 of Pseudomonas sp. 8209. Classification (NCBI taxonomy): domain Bacteria; kingdom Pseudomonadati; phylum Pseudomonadota; class Gammaproteobacteria; order Pseudomonadales; family Pseudomonadaceae; genus Pseudomonas; species Pseudomonas sp. 8209. Next base: position 185,481 of record NZ_JANIAH010000002.1, on the reverse strand, counting down.
CCTTTAAGTCATCTAAAACGTCGGGCAAATTGCAGCAAGCTGCTGAACAGTCCTTGTGGGCTGGAGCAAGGAGCCTGTCGTGGTTCCTCCCGATGTCCCGGCGATTCAGGGAGGGGGGGGGGCACCTGCCAGAGGACCGAAGAGTGGGGAAGTCTGTCCGAAAGGAGGGCTATGCAGGTCAATGACGTTTGCCTTGGCATCAACCTCGTCTCCCGAGATTTCGTTGTCCTCGGCAACGGTCTCAACGTGGGGCGACATGAGAAAGAACCAAGCCGCCCATGAAGCTTCGATGCTATCAACGTCCATTATGGATTCCAGCCAATACCAGCCAGTCTCAACGTTCGAATCGATGGGTGTTCCACAATGGGTGCGCTCGGGCTGGATTGAGCTGTTATCCACGAGCGTGACCTTGATTGGGCGCAAGTACCTTCCGTTGTCATCCTTATAGAACTGACCAGGCCCGCCTAGAGCCTCGATTAACATCTGCTCAACTTCCTGGGGTTGAGAAGTCTTAACATAGAATCGTTGGTATACAGACATTCCGTCTTCTCCGGCTGGGGTTACAGGCCCTTAGGCTTATTCATGTCTGGCTTGCCTTTCACTGTGGGGTAGCTGACCTTGCAGCCACTGGCTTTGTATCCCGTACACCCCCAGAAATCATACCCGCCTTCACCGCGTTTCTGTCTGCGTACGAGTGGCATTCCACACTTGCCACAGACATGGCCTTCCCCGTTGCCAGAGCCGGATCGAGATGCACGCGGTGCCATAGTCACCGAGGGCGCCTGCCGGAGTTCGCTGAGCTCATTCTGCAGGTGCTGATAGAACTTGGCGACCACTGAACCGTACTGCTGCTCTCCTCGTGCGATTCGGTCCAAGTCCTTCTCCAGCGTGCTGGTGAACGCCAGCTCGACAAAGCTGAAGCGGCCCTCTAACTGGTCGATGGTGCTCACCCCCAACGGGCCTGGGACCAATTTGCGCTTCTCCTCTACCACCAGGCCTTTGCCGGTGATGTTCTTGATGATCGATGCAAACGTGCTGGGGCGTCCGATCCCCAGTCGCTCCAGCTCCTTGATCAGGCTGGCCTTGGTGAAGCGTGCAGGCGCCTTCGTCTTCTGGTTGAGCACCTCACCCTGAAGCACGCTGAGGATCTGTTTGGGCTCAAGCACCGGTACCGGATTCTTGGGGAGGTCTGTCGACTCTTCATCCGTCTCGTCCTTCTGCAAAAGCTTCATCCAGCCGAGATAGGCGACAGTGCTGCCAGTCGCGGCGAAGCGCAGAGGCCTCTGATCCGGCCCCCTGGCCAGCAGTTTGGCCATGCGCACGTCATAGATGGCGTCTGAGAGCTGGCTGGCCAGCGCCCTGATCCGGATGAGCTTGTACAGTGCTTGCTCTTCAGCGGACTCGCCTGCGACTTCATCCTCCCACGCGGTTGGCGCAATTGCGGGGTGACCTTCCTGGGCGCTATCCGCAGCCTTGAACATCCGGCGCTCGTCAACAACGTCGAGGCCTTGTCTGCGAGCCACTGCCTGGATATCTGGCATGGCTTCATCGGCCAAGTTGGGGTTATCCGTCCGGTGGTAGGTGATCACGCCCTGCTCGTACAGGCGCTGCGCGACCTGCATGGTTTTGTCCGGGTCCCATTTCAGCGCTACGCTGGCCGCCTGCTGCAGGGTGGATGAAATGAACGGCGGGGGTGGCGGGCGCCGCTTTTTGCCGTCATCACATGACTCGACAATAACCGCGCGCGTTGCGGCAACCCTTGCCGCGAGTGTGCCGTCCTGAATATAGGGGTTTTCTTTGCTCGCGAAGTCAGGGACCGGTTGCCATATGGCAGTCCAGTCCATACCGGTGGTTTCATCCTTGAAGGTCAGCTCTACCCCGAAGTGGTGGACCACCTTGAAGTTCCTGATTTCCCGCTCGCGCAACACCACCAGGTAGAGGGCAGGTGACTGAACTCGACCAGCGGAGGTAGGTAGGCCCAGGACTCTGCGAAGCTCCTGCGTGACCAGATAGCCCACCAGGCGGTCCAGCACTCGCCGGCACTCTTGTGAGGCAACGAGTTGCCCATCAATTCTCCGTGCATTGGCCAGGCCCTCTCGTACTCTGGCTTGAGTGATCTCATTGAACGTGACTCGCTTGTACTCGCGGATCCCCAGCGCCTGCTGTATGTGCCAGGCGATACTTTCCCCCTCCCGGTCCGGGTCGGTGGCGATGTACACCTCCGTGGCGTCCTTGAGCGCTTTGCGAATGGTGCTGACGTTGCGGGCACTCTTGGGCAGGATCTCGTAGACCGGACGAAGGGTCTTCAAGACGCCGGTTGTGATCATCGTGTCGTCCTGACCCGACTGGGGGAGATCACGGATGTGGCCACCAGATGCCACCACCACCCAGTGCTCGCCAGGGCGGATCTTCTTCATCATGGGCCCAAGCTTCTTCAACTTGCCCGGTGCCTCGATGATCATGAGTTTCATAGGGTGCCCCTGCACAGATAAATCAGGAAGCACTCTTGCCGCCGACCGGGGACGGCACAACGCGAAATGGTCAACTGGAAGGGAGGGAATTCGGTAGGGCTCAGGCCCACGGAGGAAGGGTCAAAAATTGAGGGTGAGCTGCTGGGCGCGCTTGTACCCTTTCAGCCAGGAGGCAAGCATGGCAGGGTGCTTGTAGGGGCAGGCATATATGGGCAGCCCTTTCTCGGCGGCTTCAACCCCAGCAGCCTCGACCGCAGGATGGGGGTTATTGAACTGGCGCCTGTCCGCTTTTCGCTCCTGGGCATCTTCGTTCTGCATCGATTGTTCCTCATCAGCGCCACTGTTCACGCCGGGCGAGTCACGCCTCAAACGACCTGGCCACCAGTAATTCCCCGACAAGTGCGTTTTTCACGACCCTGTGGCTCACTTCGATACAAGTTAGCAGCCGTAGAGCGGAGATGCCTTCAGGAAATGGTAATTGCCAACCATGGCATTTCAAATGTGCCCCTGACCTGGGCAAGCGCTGCTTGCAGCGCCCCTTCGGCTACGAGTTCGGGCCTCGCCGTAGGAGCTTCACGAGCTGCGGCCGCAACAGAAGGTCCTTGTCGCCGGTGATGTGAGGCATCAGACGCCGGGTTCAGAGGAAGGGACAGCGACGATCCGTCCTTGTCTCCGGAAACTTCACGAGTGGCGCGCCTGAAAATAGCTCTCACGCCAATGCCCGTGTGCCACAGCTAGTGGGGAATCATGCTTGAGCGGTAGAGCGCCGACCATGCCAGCAGCGTAGCGCTGGGGTCCTCCAGTGCGGCACGAACCATCACCTCAGCGTGTTGACCTGTGATGTCGCAAACTGCCTGCCCAAGTCGAAGGAGCTCAGCTTTCACCCCTGCATCCCGGGCCTTGGTCGCAAACTCATACTCCTCGGCCTGCCCATACTCAAAGGTGGCATTGAACCGGAGGCGAAGCATTTCGATGGCCTCCACTTCGGCCTCCGGCAGCATGATGGATTCGCCGTCGCAAAAGACTTGGCGAACGCCATTGAGAGCTCGAACGGCATCCATGTAGCGCGAGGGGTCTACAGTCGCTTTGACGGATGGATATTCCGGGTAGTCGTGGTGCATGGGGCGATACCTCGAAGCGGAATGAGGTGGCGACGATCCGTCCTTGCCCCCAGTGACTTCACGAGAGGCGCCTGAAAAATCGCCTGCCAGGCTGTGGCTAGAATGCCGTGGAGATGCCCCATCGAAGGGAGGGGAAACTCGAAGTGACATCCTTGTCACCAGGAGCTTCGCGATGTGGCGCGCCAAATTAAGGGGGGGGCTACAGGGGGATGTCGTCGTCAAAGCCTTCGCTGTAGTGGCGCATGTCGTCGGGGCTCGGCTGAGGAACGTTTTGAGCGTGGCCGCCGCTGGTCTGACTGCGCCCCTGACCTTGCTGGTGATTGGCCGGACGCTGACCATTGCCGTTCGATGCCAGGGTGATCTGTTCGATACGATGCGGGAGGATCGCGATGCGGCTTGCCTCGACCTTCAGCGCCGAAACGTCTTCACCCGTTTGCTTGTCTTTCCAGGTGTCCATGATCGCCCGGCCAATGACCAGGACCCGCATACCTTTCTGGAACAGTTCAGCAAAGCGCTCGGCATCCTGATGCCACCACTCAACGTTGCACCAGAAACCCCCACGATCCTTGTAGCCACCCTGGCCATCAGGGATCGAGTTGTCGAACATCACATTGAGTCGCAGCATGTGCCGCGGATCTTTGTTTCCGTTGGCGAACGAACGGTGCTCAGCTGCGTTACCGACGTTGCCTTCCCAAACTACTGGTGTACCCATGGTCTATCTCCGTTCAGTGTTGAGGTGGGTTCATGACCTGCTGCAGTCGAGCCTGATATTCGGCCTCGGCCTGCCCCATTTTTTCTGCGCACTCGGCGGCCTGTTTGCCGATTGAGTGGATGAGGCTGATCTGCATGTTCAGGGTGATTCGGTGTTGTTCCAGGGCAAACAGGTCCTGCAGCAAGTGGGTTGGTGTTTTGGGGGCGTGGATCATCTGGGCCCATACGCCGACACCCATGCGCCGACCTTGCACGCTTTGCCAGCGAAGAAAGGTTGTGCCAGCTGCTGTGTTTTGCTCGATGAGCCTGACGGGCAGCAGGGCGAATGGATGTTGACGGACCTGGGCCAGCACTTCCTGGGTAATGGCGCGCAACCCTGCCTCCAGCGATGCGCAATGCTCCGCCAACTGGATCAGCTCCCCCTTACCTTTAAAGGGCTTTAAAAGGCCTTTTAGTGAGGCACTCTGTTGCAGCGCCTGATAGGCACCCTGTTGCAGCGGTTTGAAGGCACCCTGTTGCAGGGCCTCCATGGGTTGGGGGTCCAAACGCATCAGAATCAGGCCTCGCCTTCGAGATCGTCATCCAGATCCTCGACCGGGTCTGCGGAAACACGGCGAATGGGCGGGGCAAAGTTCGACCTGCGGGTTCCCTCCAGGATGTCCTGAGGGATGTCGCCGTAGCGCTTGTACATCTCGCGCGCGTTTTCAGCCCGTGCATTGTTGGCGGCGAAGTCGTCACGCGATGCACCGGAGAATCGATGGAGCTGGGCCAGTCCAAAAAGACTGCGCAGCAGGTGAGCACCCTCGTCGATCCAGATCTCGCCATCGCGGCGGCCGATCATGGCGACGTGCTGAGCCAGCAGGATGCGGCGGACGACTTCGTCGTATTGAGTCAGTAGATGGACGCCCTTGAAGCCCAGCGGGTTGGAGATGAAGAGTGGCAGCTTCAGCGGTTGAATGGAGAGGTTCTCACCGATTTCGAGCGCCTTGGGCAACTGGGCCATCACTTCATCCAGCCGGCTGTCGATGGCCTTCAGTGCATCGTCCACTTCCTGGATCTTCTCTTCAATCCTGATCATCCACCAGTCCGAGTATGGGTCGTCCTGGGCCGCTCCACGGTCGACCTGGTTGATCTTGAGGCAGAAGCCCGCCAGCCCGAGGATGCTGTGTTTGTCATCGGTCTTCTGGCGGCCCAGCCAGATTCGAGCAGCATGGTGGGTGTGGAGAGTCAGCTGGACCTGGCTCCTGAGGGAGCCGATGTTGAGCTGATAGTTGTCAGCCATGGACATGGTTTCCTTATATAAGGTGGGTGAACGATGTCCATGCTGCTTTTAGGCAGTTGGGGGCGCAGTAATAAATGAAGAACCCGGGCTGCTGGATTTGTCCTGGTCGTGCACCCCATCCTGGTGTTGCGGGCCGTATCACTGTCAGGTGGTTCCAGTGGAACCACTCGACCCGGCCTCGGCGCCGGTGTCGAAACAGGTGAATGATGCGGGCCGCATCACTGTCAGGCGATTCCGGTGGAATCACTCGACCGGGCTCGCGGCGGTGTCGGTGCCGGTGAATGATGCGGGCCGCATCACTATCAGGGGATTCCGGTGGAACCACTCGACCTGGCTCGCGCTGATGTCGATGCTGGTGAATGATGCGGGCCGCATCACTATCAGGCGATTCCAGTGGAATCACTCGACCGGGCTCACGGCGGTGTCGGTGCCGGTGAATGATGCGGGCCGCATCACTATCAGGGGATTCCGGTGGAACCACTCGACCTGGCTCGCGCCGGTGTCGATGCTGGTGAATGATGCGGGCCGCATCACTGTCAGGCGATTCCGGTGGAATCACTCGACCGGGCTCGCGGCGGTGCCGGTGCCGGTGAATGATGCGGGCCGCATCACTATCAGGGGATTCCAGTGGAACCACTCGACCGGGCTCGCGCTGGTGTCGATGCTGGTGAATGATGCGGGCCGCATCACTGTCAGGTGGTTCCAGTGGAACCACTCGACCCGGCCTCGGCGCCGGTGTCGAAACAGGTAAATGATGCGGGCCGCATCACTCGACTAATGGTCCATGGGTTATTAATCAATGAGTGAGAATCACAAATGCGCTCCAACCTGAGGCGGAGATGAACGGACCAAATGGAATTCTTGCGTCGGTAGGTCGCTTTCCTAGGAGTATGAGAAGCATGGCGGCTAGACCTGCACCTAGCAGAGAGCAAACTATAGTCCAGCCAAGTACCTGTAGGCCGCCCCACGCGCCCATCAATGCCAACAGCTTAATGTCGCCTCTACCGATGCTTTCTCGGCCAGTGATTAGTCCGGTTAGTTGACTCACAGACCAGAAGAACCCAAAGCCAACGACACACCCCCAGAGAGCGTCCTGCAGTACCGTGAACAGTCCGAAGGAGTTGAGGACTAAGCCGGCCCAGAGTCCTGGTATTACCAGCGAATCCGGCAGTAGGTGGTGCTCACTGTCGATCAAGCTCAAAGTCAGAAGCGACCAGGTAAACAGCAGGGCACAGAAGGCCTGCATAGTTGGCCCAAAATGCATTGTCACCACGAGTGACAACGCAGCGCAGCTAATCTGCGCGGTCCAGATTACTCGCGAAGGGGTTCTGGCCGGTTGAAGGTCGGAATGTTTCTCTGAATCCAGCCCCAGCAGTTCCCGTGCATCCCGCTGCCATTGGCGCTCGAGGAGTGCAGGTAGGCAGCAAGCGCCCCAGGTACAAACGCGGCCCGCCAGCATACCAATCACAACAGAGGCCAATCCCAGAGTGATCTTAGAACCCATCCAATCACTCATCGGTGGGCTCCACGCGGCGTCGAGGGTCAAGCAGGGCCTGCAGCGAGGTCAGCGCGGAATTTGCTGTCTGCATCGCAGTCGCTGTCGGTGCCGGCTTGGGAACGGCGGGCTGAGTGGGCCGTGCTACCACGCTGGCCGCTGGCGATGACGTCGCAGTTGCAGCAGGCGCTGTAGGGCTCCACTCTGCGTTGAAGTCACCCCGTATGGCCTTGCCTGCAAGGCTCGTCAGGTATGCAAGGGGCTTGGCGACACTCCCGCTAGTACAGCGATGCTTCCACTGGTTGATCACCGCCTCTCGGAGATTCTCCGGTACCGGCCCCATGATCTCACGTGCCTTCACACGGTCCTCTGGCTTGAGGAGATCTAGGGCAAGTAACCAGTTCACACCTGCACTCTCGCGCGGTTGTACAGAGCTTTTAGATACAGACTTGTCTGTATTTGTATACGTACTAGCTGAGTTCGGACTCCGAACTGAGGGTGAACTCAGTGGTTTCAGGCTGAGTTCGGAATCCGAACTGAGGGGGAGGGCCCCCTGTTTCGCTGAGTTCGTACTGAGTTCGGATTCCGAACTCAGTACGTCCACGGCTAAGTCTTGCTGAGTTCGGATTCCGAACTCAGGCGCGGGCAGTGCATTTTGTTTGGTTTCAACTGCCCAGCTCTGGGCGTTCAGTCGATCGCTAATCGTGTCAATGCGCGAGGGAAGTCGTCGGCCAACGTCTGGATCGCTGGTGAATTCTCTCCAGGTAATTGCCGCGATATCCTTGATCGCTTTGTTCTGATGCTCCATGGATTGCATCAGCAAGGTCATGTAGTCCTTGTCGAACTCCAGGGCCTCCGCCGGCGTGACAGGCTCGTCGTGTAGGAGGTAGACGTTCCCCTGAACCTGGCCGTTGATCTCATTCCGCACGGTCCGGCCCAGGCTTAACCAGCGGGTCAGACGGAGCACCGTCAAGGCTTTTGCCACGGTTTCTCTAGAGGCGTGTTTACCTGGATTCATGCCAAGGTAGGGCCGCAGTTGGTCATAGGTGGGGAAAGCCGTGATTCCATCTTCGTTGACCAGCAGTCGAAAGACTTGCCAGCAATTCCGTTCCAAGGGGGTCAACCGATTGTCGAGCAGGAGTTTACGCGGGACCGTTTCATGCGGATTTCCGCTGAAAATTATCCCGGAGTAGGGTGTAGCAGGCGCTGCAGTAGGGGCGGTGTCCTCAGCTCTCTTCTTCTGCACATGGGCCTCGAGTTGCCCCGAGGCCGAATCTAGGAGCGTGGAAATCGGGAACCGTGTGAGCTTCATCTTCTCTGATCGCCTTCTCCAGGATGGATAGAGGCGGTGCCGCTTTCATCGACATGACGTAGGCCGCCCTCATCTAAAAGGGTGAGCTGTCGTCGCTCAGTGACTCGGGAGCGTTCTGTGCTGCCTGGATACAAGCCTTGTTCGATCCACTGAGTGATCCGTGACCAGATCTGCGCAAGCGTGAGACCGTCCGTGCTCAGCTCCTCGGCAACCAGCATGGCCACATCGAGCATGGCCAAGCTGTCCTCGAGCTCGACGCGGTGCTCATCCATCAACTTGGTCCAGCGGTGCCAAATATGGTGATCCTGATCTTCAGAGAGCTCTGGCCATCGACCGCGTGGGGCACGCACCCCAATGACGGTACGCTGCAAGGCGATCTCTTGAGGTGTGAGCCCGAAGAACTTGCCGAGCAAGCTGGTCGTGGCCCCCAGCCGGATCGCGCGCTCGATAAGGCGAGTTTCCTCTTCTGTACGCGCGGCGCCGGTCAGCAGCTTGAGGATCATTGAGCTGTTGATTGACACGTTGACCCATGAAACAGGGGTATTGCGGAGCAAGCTGAGGACTGTTGGATGCTGGATCTGGCCCAGCACCTCTGGTTCAACTCCCATCTCTACACAGCGCTGAAGTTGACCGTTACGCATGAGGTCAAGCAGCTGTGAGAGAACCGCTTCGTTAAGTGTTGACTTGGACATTGAGACTCCCTCCCATTCATCTCATCGAGTGTTCAGTTGTCCTGGACTGGTGAGGACCGTTTGAACTCTTCGATTTCCAAGTCGATCAGCCGTCGAGCCAGCCGAATGATGCGGAATAACTTGACCAGCGCACCGTCGCTCAAACGGCCTTCGTCACCTGGTGCTTGATCTGCACTCAGGGGCTGGCCCAGCAATAGTTGGCCCAGGCCAGCGGCGAATTCAAATTCAGCAAGTGCGCTGGCAGGATCAGGTTGGTCGCTCAGCATCTTCAAAGCGATGGCCATCGCACCGCTTAATGACTGAAGCAGGGTCAGCGTATGTTGAGCTGTTGCAGTGACTTCAACTTCGGTTTCCGGCTGTTTGTACTTGAACCCGATCCCTCCATCGATTACCTGGATATCGCCAGGGCCGTTGACGGATTCGAGGATCTCCACGGCCAGTTGGGCTACCTGGTTGCGCAACTCGCCAGGTTGGTCAATCTGACGCTCGATGTACCAGAGGTCGGTAATGGGGTGCAGTCCGCCGGCTTGCACAGGGATGGCGACCAGGCAGTTCGAGTTGAAATCGGGCAGCGTTTCCCCGCTGAGGGCGGCAACCTTCGCTTTGGTCTCGATCACCCGCAGGCTGAGGTTCGTTGGGGACGCGATATGCCCTGCGATCCGTTCCTGCTCTTGCTCTGGTGTGAGCGAAGCTCCCGGCATTGGAGCAGCTGGCTGGTGGGGAGGCTGAGAAGGCTTCGGCGAACGCCCAGTAGCTTCAGGTAGCTGTTGCGATGCCGGTACCAGTGAAGCTGTACCAGTACCCAACAGGCTGGCGGGATGATTACTGGACTTGCCGGTACTCGGCACTTCTACCACTGGCGTTGAGCGACGGAGCTTATCCTGCTGCTGGGTAATCTCCAGCAGAATGTCCTCGTAGCCGAGCTGCAGCGATTTTTTCATCGTGCCGATGAGCTCGTCCTGGAAGCGCTGGAACAAGAATTCTTCCGCTTCTCCCTCGAACTGGGCAAGGACGTCCTGGAACAGCATTTCGAAGTCAACGCCTTCATTGCTGTAATGCTTGTCCCAGCAAGCCAATGCAGATTTTCTCAGCGCGATTATTTTCGTGATCCGGTCGATACCGAGACCGGAATAGAGCAAACCAGGCACTGCAGGCAGCAAAAATTGCAGGGTATCCAGCATCCTGCTGATATGGGACTGAGAAATAGGGTACCCATCTTTAGATAGGCGTCGAGCGAGCTCGCGCTGGGAAATGGTCTCGCCGCTTTCCTCCTCATAAAGCGCCTTCGCTCGACCCACCGCGACAGCTCTCTCGATGAATTTGAGCTCACCTTTGAGATCCTCGGCCAGGTGACCGGTGAGCATCACGATCTCGCCCCGGATCTGATCCCATGGGCGGAACAGAACATTAATCCTCTGAAACCTTTCGTCGCCAGTTTCCTGGAACAGCTCCTTCAGAATTGTGATTCGCGTGTTCCCACCGTTGCGGATCCGGTATTTTTCCTCACCAGGTCTGCGTGTTACAGGCGGAGGGGTGTCGAGGCCACGGTGGCGGATCGACTCCTTGAGTTCATCGTATCGTGGGTTGCGAGTGGTACGAGGGTTATCCTCCCAAGGGAGGACCTGCTCGACAGTCAGCACCAATGGGGTGTCCGCGATAGGGTCACTCATGGCCGCGGTGGTGCCTGTAGGAGTGAAGCCTGGAGCGAGAAGCTTGGCTTTGAGGTCTGTAGCGGCCATCTCAAGCTCCTACCGCAGCAACGTGCGGGTGAGCCAGAGGAGAGTGGCGAACCAGGTGCAGCACTTCCTGAATGTCGTCTTGAGTGGGAACAGCATTTTGCAACAGGCGATCGATGATCCGGTATGCGCGGGTCAGCTCGGATCTCAACTCCTCTGCGTTGGTGCCGTCGCCCTGGGCTTTCTGCGCCGGTTCAAATTGACCGTTGAGTAGCGTTTGCTCGAGGCGATCGATGATTTCGCTGTTCATGGAACGATGGTTCTTGCGGGCGACTTCTGCCACTTGTTCACGCATGCCATCCGGCAGGCGAACCACGAACTTGTCAGCGGTACGGGAATTGGTTGCGTTCATGGTGGTTCTCCTTACTGGCGGCGTTTGAGTTGGTCGGTGAGCTGAGTGGGCAGGTTCTTGATCGTCAGCGAGCCGGTGTCGGCGTCGTAGGTGACGTTGGAACCGAGCAGGTGCGCCTCAAAGCTGATCGACAGACCTTCGGCGCGGCCGGTGAAACGGCGGAACTGGTTGAGTGTGCGCTTATCGGCCGGGATCTCAGGGGATAGGCCGTAGTCGCTATTGCGGATGTGGTCGTAAAACGCCTGAGGGCGGTCTTCATCGAGAGTCTGGGACAGCTCTTTAAGAGAGAGGGGCTGCCCCAGCTTCGTTTGGGTGGTGGCATAGTCGAGCAGCGCGTGGGTTTTCTCCCGGGCGCTTTCTTCTGGGAGATCCTCTTTCTCGACGTAGTCGGTGAATGCCTTGAGAAGCGTGCGGGTTTCACCTGGCCCGTCGACGCCTTCTTGGCACCCGATGAAGTCGCGGAAGTAGTCCGAACTCTTCCTGCCGTTTTTGCCTTTAACGAAGGAAATGTACTGCTTCGAGTTTGGGTTGTTGCGCCACTCGCTCAGGTTGATCCGGGCCGCGCAGGAGAAGTTGCTGGTGTCCAGGTAGCGAGAGGCCACAACATTAAGATCACCGTCCAGGCCGACGGTTTCGACCTGCTGGAGGACAGCGATCATCAAGTATTCAGTCAAGCCTTGTTGGTAATGGCTGAAGAGCACGTGGCCACCGGTGGACAGGTTGACCTCTTCAAGCAGTTTCTGCAGGTGTTCGACAGACACACGGCTGAAGCTGGTGAAGTCTTGCTGCTCCTCCAGGTACTGTTTCAGCCAACCGCTGAATGGGTACGCACCCGACTCCCCATGGAAGAAGCCCCACGCTTTGCCTTGCTTGGCGTTGTAGCTGTCGTTCAGGTCGCCCTGGAGACTCTCGATAGCATCAGACGGAGGGAGCTCAGTGTCACGGGCATGAAGGACGGCGGGGCTGCCGTCGGGCTGCTTGTCGAGCTGGTGAACAATTACGTGTCGGATCGGCATTATTGAATCCCCCGCGAGGAGCTGTTTTGGACTTCCGCACGGCGAAGCAACGCCAGGGTGTTGCGCTCGGAACGGTGGTCGCTAGGTGTGCAGGAAGTGAAAATCGGTGCGAAGCCGGACTTGCTGAACTTCAGGTGGCCGCTATTGGACCTGGAGAGAGTCCAGCCCTCGGAGAGGGCAAACTCAGCAAGCCGGCGGACACTGTCGTGGGCGCCGCGAAGAAGGTTACGCATTGGATCCGGCCTCCTTCGGGCAAAGTGCATCACCTGCTTGGATGGCCACGATTTCCGGGGTGCAGCCCGGATATTGGGTGGCCAGGTCGGTGAGGAACTCACGTGCAGTCTCGCGCGATCCAGGAATCCGGAAGACCACGGTGCAGTGATGAGCCTCTTCCACGGAGCTGGTCAGATGGGGGGTTACTGCAACCTTCAGACCACAGCTCAGGAGGTGCCTTGGTACCCATACGGACCAGAAGTAATTGGTCAGCAGGGCTGGTTGGCCAAGGAGGGTCGCTGCCAGCGTTCCAGCATCATGGCTTTCCAGCTCGACGTACTGCAGCTGTGCAAGCTCTTGCAGAGCCTCATTCAGCTCAACAGGCACCGTGGTTTCACCGAACTGGGTGAGCCGTGAGACAACCTGGCTGAGAGCATCCAGCCAAACCGCGTTTACGCCAGACTGGTGCGCGAATGCCAAGGCCGATTGGTCGGTGTTTGCGATTGCAGGGATCGAAGGGTAGATTTGCTCAGCCTGCATTGGGCACCTCCGAGAGAGGAACGGGGTCATAGCTGCCGCAGACCGGGCATACCAGAACCTCTGCCTCACCTTCAGGGGTATGCTCAGCAGGATGCACCTGCCGTACCTGATGAAGCGCGAAGTGCCGGCCACAGTTAAGGCAGCCATGCGTAATCAGATGGGATTCTGTGAGCGTCATGCGGCAGCTCCTTGCCAATGGTCAGCAGTGAGGTTTGCGAAGCGAGTTTGGTTGGCGATAAAGGCTGCGCGTACATAGCCCGTAGGCCCTTGGCGTTGTTTGCCGATAATCAGCTCGGCAATCCCCTTGAACTCGGTGTTTTCGTTGTACACCTCGTCTCGGTACACGAAGAGGATGATGTCGGCGTCTTGCTCGATCGCTCCGCTGTCGCGCAGATCGGCATTGACTGGTCGTTTGTTCTGACGTTGCTCCAGAGCCCGGTTGAGCTGGGAGAGGGCCATGAAGGGGCAGTTGAATTCCTTGGCGATCCCCTTCAGTGATCGGGATATTTCGCTGATCTCATTGGCCCGGTTCTCTTGCCCAGGGCAGCGCATGAGTTGCAGGTAATCCGCCATGATCAAGCAGGGCTTCCCAAAGCGCCGGCTAGCCCGTCGAACCTTGGCGCGCATCGCACCAGGAGTGAGGTTCGCACTGTCATCGATGACCAGACGGTTGCCGTATGCGTTCATGCGATGCACGGCGGCGGAGAGTTTGGGCCAGTCCTCGTCCTGCAACTGACCGGACAGGAGCCTGCTCAGGTCGATGTGGCCCAAAATTGCCAGCATTCGATAGATGAGGGCCTCAGTAGGCATCTCCATGCTGAATACCAGCACGATCTCGTCAGGCTTACTGGTCAGCGCGGCATCTACGATGCTCAAGCAGAACGAGGTCTTGCCCATGGATGGGCGCGCGCCGACGATGATCAGGTCTGCTGGCTGCAGGCCGCGCGTCATTCCATCGAGATCGGTGATGCCTGTTGGCACCCCCGTTACGGTCACATGACCGTTGAAATTCGCGTCGATCTTGTCGACGACAGAGAGCAGTGCCTCGTTCATGTTGGCGAATTCACGTACCACGCGACCTTCGCCCAGCGCGAAAAGCTTCTGCTCGAGCGTGTCCTGAACCTCCGCCGCGTCAGCAGCGAGTTCTGCTGCATCCCGTGTCCCCTGGAAACACAGGGACATGATGCGACGAAGGTGTGCGCGATTACGCACGATCTCCGCATACGATTGGATATTCGCTACAGACGGGGTGTTCTTGGCCAGCTCTGCCAGGTAGGAAAGTCCTCCAACCTCCTCGGGGACGGCCATCTGCTCGAAAATCGTCACTACGTCGAAAGGGCTGTTTTTCTCTGACAGTTCCTGGATAGCGGTGAAGATCAGCCTGTGTTCGCCCCGAAAGAAGTCATCTGCCTGCAGTAGGTCACCGACGAGATCCCAGGCTTCGTTGTCCAGCATCAGCCCGCCCAGGACGCCCTGTTCGGCCTCCATGGAGTGAGGAGGTGAATAGCTCAGGTCGGTCATCTGGCACCCCTGTGGGAAATGCCAGGCTGTTCGGTGCGGCCAACTCCGTGGTGGAGCTGAGCATGCCGGCCTTGCCGAATACCTGCGTACAGCGAGCTACGATCGTGGCCTTTGGCTTCGCATGACGTGATGTCGCTTTGCTTCAAGTCAGGGTGATGCACGGTCAAGTAGGCCGTGATCGCAGCCTTGATCTCCGGAGCCAGGTCACCCGCGAACTCTCGAACTTTGTAGGCCACTGCTCCAATCCAACCCTCCGCAAAGAGTTGGCCGCGGCGTCGTTTGGTCTTCAGTTGGCACCGTTTCTGCTGCGAGACATGCTCGCGACGTGCTTTTTGTAATTGCAGGACGAGGCTGCTGTAGGCATAGGCAGCCAGATCCGGACCGATACCCTTGCCCAGGAACTTGAAGCAGTAACCCTTCAATGGGTGGTAGTAGGAGAGGTGGCTGCAGTCGAATGCGGCTGCACACGTTCCGGCGAGGGCATGCAACCAATCCGCTGGGGATCGACGTGTGCCCGTGGGGATGCTTGCTTCAAGAACCTGGCTGGCCCGCAGTTCGTCTGCGTCGATGTTGTACTGGGCCATGAGCGAGCGGGCCTGGCGCAATGCGATTGCTGCCTCGTTCGTGTTTGCCCCTGGGCTGTTGGCCAAAGCCATCAGCTTGGTGACTTTGTCGAGGATCTTCTGCTTGTCCATCATGACCCCTCCCCGGCGCGGCGAGATCGGCTGCGCATCGCGGATGCGATCAAGGCCAGGGTGTTCAGCACGCCGAAGACACAGAGCGCATAGGCTGAGTAGACCGCTCCCTGCAACGCGAGCTCGACATGAGGGGCTTTGAAGATCGAGCCCAAGCCATAGGCAGTGGCCAGTGCCACCGAGCAGTTCATGAGATATAGGCAAAGCGAGCCCGCGAATTGGGATATGGGGGCAGAGCTCATGCTTGGCCCTCCTGCGTGTCCGCTGCAGGCACCAAGGCCTCTTGCCAGAGGCGCAGGGTCTCGCGTTCGTCTGCTGTCAAGGCAGCCAGGCCTACAGCTTCGGCCACTTTCTCCTGCAGGAGCCGCAGGCGTTCCTCAACCGATGAACCATCGTCATAAGCAAGGTGGCTGGTCAGGTCGCTGATCATGAAGTAGCGGAGTGATCTGACATTCCCGGCTCGGTGTTGCTCCACTGAATGCCCATAGAGCCGAGCAGGTGTCTTCAGCTCGTTTCTGATGTAAACGTTGAATTCAGAAGGGTTGAAGGAAGTGTTGAACTGCCGTGCACGATTCAGGATGAGTGCGGCTTTGATCGTCTCCAGCAGTTCTTCGTGAGTCTCGGTAGGCAAGGGGAACGTACGGGCTACCAGCTGTTTCGACTGAGCATCACGCGCATCTTGCCGGCGTTTCGTTTCTTTCTCGGAACGAACGCGCTTTTCCTTCGCATGGGTCACGTTGTGACCGATCGAATCAACGAGTTGTGCGGCACTACGGAGTAGCTCGCGCTGTTCAATGCTCAGAAGGTCACCGAGCGAACCGAGCAAGCCGGCACCCAACTTCCAACCGTTGGCCAGCTTGTGCAGGTCTCCAGACGCGGATGTCAGCTTTTTCTGGATGCCGCGTAACTCATTGGAGCTGTAGAGTTTCCCAATGCTGAGGACTTCATCGGCCGTGATCCCGGCAGCCTCGGTAATCGCGTGCTTACTCATCGCGGCGGGCCTCCTTGGCGATCTCGGCAACACGCTCTTCGGTCATTGCCTCGAAGCGGTCTTTCCATTCTGGGAACGCCTCGATAGCCAGGCTGCGGATGACGTTCAGCGCCGACGGCGACTTACGGTTCGACGGTTGACGATATTCAAGTCGATGAGCCGGCACGCCTTGGCTCGCGGCTTTCTTGAAGATGACGGCATCTGGAATGATCGATTGCAGGACGGTGTAGTCAGGGTTCCCGTCGAAAATTTCACGGACGGTGCGGTGGATCTCGCGCGCGTCAGCAGTTTCATCCAGGCCGTTGATGATGATGTTGATGTGGGGAATGGTGAGGCCGAGGCGTGAGTAACTGCGCAGGCCATCCATCATATGGATGGTCCCACGGCTGAATTCGCGCGCGGCCAACATGTTCGGGGGGAGGGGGGAGAGGATGATGTCGGATGCAAGAACGACCATCTCCAGCATCGCAGAGCGGGCGCCCTGGGTGTCAAAGAGGATGAGGTCGTAATCGGCATCGAAAGCCGACATCAGGTTGGCTAGTCGAAGTCTGCCATCAGGCGCCTGCAATATGAGGTTGTTGAGCTGGTTGTTGGCGTCGTTCGAGATGATGACGTCGAGATTCTTGATCGACGTGCGGGAGATGATCTTGGCCGGGTCGGTCTCGTTGTACGACAGCAGCTCGAAAATGCCGCCCGGGGCGGTGTACACCAGGGGGAAATAGGAGGATGCGGAAGGCTGGACGGGGTCCAGATCGATGAGGAGGGTGCGCAGCCCAGCGTCTGCAGTGAATGCCCCCAGATTGGTGGATCCAGTGGATTTACCGGTGCCGCCTTTGGTGGAAACCTTACCTGCTCGTCTTGCTTTCTTCGGATGTGTCATTGCCATGCCTCTAATGTGGGTTTCATTAGAGGCTGCGTGCCTAGGCGCTGGAATGGTGCTTAAAACCCCTCCCTAGATGGAAATTTCGGCCTAGATCCCAATTGTCTTTTAACCAATTGGTCGTAGGTTCGAATCCTACACGACCCACCATTTCGAAAACCCGCTTTCCATGAGAAAGCGGGTTTTTTTTCGTCTGTTGAATTTCCCTCCCTGTTCAGCAACTGAACCGTGATCTGCGGGTTGACCTGGAGATTGCGTTCGCGCCAGCTCGGCTGGGTGCGAGCTGGCGCGGGAGGGGGTCACCGGTTTACGGGTTGCCTACCGAGAGTGTCTGCAGGTCCTGGCTTCGGGCCTGCTCGAGCAGTTCTTCGGTGTCTGCCCCGCCGGGCAGCGCGAGCACGATGTCCGGTCGGCTATCGGCCAACATGAAGCGGTTGCGCAGGCGTTCGGCCTGTTTGCCGTGGTGCTGCCAGTTGGGTGGGTAGCGCACGATGTGGGCTGCGTTTTCCCGGGCCCAGTCCTCGATATGTGCACCGAGGAACTGACTGCCACCGTGGATGACCACCTGCACCGGGTGCAGGCGCTGGAAAGCTTCCAGAACCTGCCGGCACACCCGGCTGTCGGCGTAATGGCGGCCGGCGCAAATCAGTACGCGCATAGGCGTTCTCCCTGAGCCACGTTCTTCAGAACCACTGCTTGAAGCGGCGGATGTACAAGGTCTTCATGGTCTGGGCGACCACGCAGTAGCTGAGCAGTGTGCCCACCAGCCAAGGGAAGTATTCCCACGGCAGCGGAACCAGGCCGACCATGCTGCCCAGCGGCGAGAAGGGCACGTAGATTCCCAGCGCCATCACCAGCCCCGTCGCCAGCATTACCGGCAAGGCTGCAGTGCTCTGGATGAACGGGATCTTGCGGGTGCGCAGCATGTGCACCACCAGGGTCTGGGACAGCAGCCCTTCGATGAACCAGCCCGACTGGAACAGGCTGGCCATTTCCACGCTGTTGGCGGCGAACACGTACCACATCAGCGCGAAGGTGGTGATGTCGAAAATGGATGAGGTTGGCCCTATCCACAGCATGAACCGCCCGATGTTCCGGGCATCCCATTTGCGTGGCTTGGCCAGGTACTCCTTGTCCATCTTGTCCCATGGCAGCGCCAGCTGGGAGAAGTCGTACATCAGGTTCTGCAGCAACAGGTGAATCGCCAGCATCGGCAGGAAGGGGATGAAGGCACTGGCGACCAGCACCGAGAACACGTTGCCGAAGTTGGAGCTGGCGGTCATGTTCAGGTACTTCATGATGTTGCCGAAGGTCTCGCGACCCTTGATCACCCCTTCCTCCAGTACCATCAGGCTCTTTTCCAGCAGGATGATGTCTGCCGACTCCTTGGCAATGTCGGTGCCGCTGTCCACCGAGATGCCGACGTCGGCGTCGCGCAAGGCAGGGGCGTCGTTGATCCCGTCACCCAGAAACCCGACGGTGTGGCCGTTGGCTTGAAGGGCCTTGAGCACACGGGACTTCTGCAGTGGCGTGAGCTTGGCGAACACCGTGCGCTCTTCCACCCGGCGCGCGAGCACCTCATCGTCCATGTGCTCGATGTCGCGGCCCAGCAGCGGCTCGCCTGCCTCCAGGCCCACTTCCCGGCAGATCTTGGCGGTAACGGTGGGGTTGTCGCCGGTGAGTACCTTGACCGTCACGCCGTTGTCGCGCAGTGCGGCGATGGCCGGGCCGGCGCTTTCCTTGGGCGGGTCGAGGAAGGTCAGCAAGCCTTCGATGATCAGCTCGCGCTCATCGCTGGCGCTGTACTGGGTCTGCGTCTCGCCTGCGGCTATTTGGCGGGTACCCACCAGCAGCACGCGAAAGCCGTCGCGGTTATAGGCCTCGGCGAGTTTGAGCAGGGCCGAACGGCGCTCGGCATCCAGGCTTACGGCAGTGCCCTGCTGGCGGACCCGGCTGGCGGTCTCCAGCATCTCTTCCACGGCGCCCTTGCACACCAGCAGGTGACCACCACTGGCATCGGCCAGTATCACCGACAGACGCCGACGTACGAAGTCGAAGGGCAGTTCATCGACCTTGCGCCAGGCTGCCGGAGGGGTGAACTGCGGATTGTCCTCGGCGAAACTGACCACGGCGCGGTCCATGAGGTTTTTCATGCCGCTCTGGTGGTGGCTGTTGAGCCAGGCCAGTTGCAGCACCTCGTCGCAGCGGTTGCCGCCGACATCGACATGGTGTTCGAGGATGATGCGGTCCTGGGTCAGGGTGCCGGTCTTGTCGGTGCACAGTACGTCCATGGCGCCGAAGTTCTGGATCGCGTTCAGGCGCTTGACCACTACCTTGCGCCTGGCCATGGCGGCCGCACCCTTGGCCAGGTTGGCGCTGACGATCATCGGCAGCATTTCCGGGGTCAGGCCAACCGCTACCGCCAGGGCGAACATGAAGGCTTCGGCCCAGTCCCCCTTGGTGAAGCCGTTGATCAGCAGCACGATGGGTACCATCACCAGCATGAAGCGGATCAGCAGCCAGCTCACGCTGTTGACCCCGCGGTCGAAGGCGGTCTGCGCGCGGGAGCCGACGATGGAGCGGGCCAGTGAGCCGAAATAGGTCCGAGCCCCGGTGGCGACCACCACGGCCGTGGCGGTCCCGCTGACCACGTTGGTGCCCATGAAGCAGATGTTGGGAAGGTCCAGCAGGTCCTGTTGGTCGGCGGCCTGGGCCTTGGCGGATTTTTCCTGCACCGCACCCAGGGTGTCGTACTTTTCCACTGGCAAGGCTTCGCCGGTCAGTACCGCCTGGCTGATGAACAGGTCGCGGGACTCGATCAGGCGAATGTCTGCGGGGATCATGTCGCCGGCAGACAGCTGGATGATGTCGCCCACCACCAGTTCGCGCATGGGTAGTTCTCGAAACCGCGCCTGGGCCCCTAGCTGCTCGCGCCGCAGCACGGCTGCGGTGGTGCGCACCATCGCCTTCAGGGCTTCGGCGGCCTTGGCCGATCGGTGTTCCTGCCAGAAACGCATCACGCCGCTCGCCAACATCATCACCAGCACGATGATTACGCCGGTCAGGTCGGTTTCTTCGCCGGCCTGCAGCGGCAGCCAGAAGTCGGTGAAGAAACTGATACCCGTCAAGGTCATCAGCACATAGATGAAGGGGTTGTTGAAAGCGTGCAGCAACTGCACCAGTGCATGGGGCGGACGGTCATGGGCGACTTCGTTGTGGCCGTCCCGTTGCAGGCGGCCCTGGGCTTCTTCTTCGGTGAGACCGGCGGGGCTGGAGTTGACGTTGGCCAGGGTAACGGCCAGGCCGTTCTGGGCCTCGCGCGCGGCGCGCATCGACAGCTTGTTGCTGTCACGGGTGGGGTGGGTGTGGCGGGGTGTTGGGTTTTTTACAGTCATGGTCTGTGCTCCTGCCGCCTGCTCGCGGCACGACACACCGACAACTCAACTAATCATAGGCGAGTGAAAGTATGTCGAGTCGCGGGCAGGCGATCGATTCGAAGAGTGGAATCTTTAGCGGTGACGTTCGCTGCCTGTTGAATGAACGTGCACAGGCAGCGAACCGACTACTGGCCTCTTCCATAATGTGCTCCACAGATTTTTATTAATGCGAAGGCAATAAAGTGCCGGCGAATTTTCCAACTAGGAAATTCGTTTTTTAATAAGCGCAAAGTTGCCGTTTATTCAAGGGGAAGTACGCACCCCGAATGCATGCAAACCTGGATCAGGCGTGCTGCAGAAACAGGGCGGCGCCCCGACTCGGTGGGTCCTGACTGTCGTCCAGGCTCCAGCGCTGCTGGCGTTGGCCGCTTGTGGAGCAGACGCGCCAACGGGCCCGCAAGGCGCTGCTGGCAGGGGAGTCGCAGAGGAGCCTTGGCGCACGCACGGGCAGCCTGGGCGCGCGCAGAAGCCTGGCCCGCAGGGCTGAAGTGAAGGCGCGTACGCCCGGTATTGCAGAAGAAGTGAAGTACATAACGTGTGCCTCGCGACCGGACGAACCGGGGAGGCAAGCCACGTTGGAGCATCAAGCCCTAGCGCAGCTTACCCGACCGCGGAGTCGAGTCCCGTCATTTTCAGGGTTAAGTGCCTGGCGTTGCGCAGCGGCAATGACCAGACAGCGTCTAGATACTATGTCCATTGGCTTCTTTGGTGAGTTGAAAAAAGGCCGGATTTCCGGCCCGCGCAATTTACTCAGGAGGGGGAGCGAAGTCAACAGCGATCAGGCGTGAAAATTGAAACGTTAATAAAATTTCACACAAAGCAGCCAGCGGCAGAGGAGAGTCTGCCTGTGCCAAGGAATAATGCTAAGTGGGCAGAGTTTCACCGGTGGAAGGGTAATATTTTTTTGAAACAGCAATTAATGTCTGTTTTGCTATAGCGATTCTGTATATGGCATTTTTTTATAATTGCTATGGTACTTGGCATGGATTCAAAACCAGCCAGGGAGTGGGGCTATGTCTAAAACTATTGTCGTCGTGGGGGGAGGTGTAGGCGGCACGATGCTCGCCAATCAATTGGTCAGACAACTTTACCCGGAAATACTCAAACACCAGGTCACGGTCAAACTGCTGTCGAATTCGCCGGATCATTATTACAAACCTGCCTTCATGTACGTTGCCTTCAACAGCTATTTCCAGGAAGACCTGAAACGGCCCGAGCGTTCGCTGTTGCGACCTGAAATCGACTTCCAGGTGGAGGAGGTGACCCGCTTCGACTTCACCGGGCAAACCCTGCACACCCGCTCTGGAAGGCGCGTGGGCTATGACTTTCTGGTGATCGCGACGGGCTGCGTACCCGCTCCCGAGCGCATCGAGGGGCTGCAGGAGGCGGGGGATCATTTCTATCAATACAAGGCGGCGCGACAATTGGCGCAACGTCTGATGACGATTGAAAAAGGGCGCATCTTCATATCCGTTTCTTTCCCACAGACGCCCAATGTTCCGCATCAGTGCGGTATTGCGCCGGTGGAAACTACCTTGATGCTGGATGACTTGCTGCGCCGTCGCGGTGTTCGCAATAACATTGAAATTGTTTATACCTATCCGACCACTGCGCAATTGCTCAGAAACTGTCTGTTCATGCAGCGGCCAACCGGAGAACTGTTGCCCACCCTTTTTGAACAGAAGAACATCAGGTTTCAGCGTGGCTTCACCCTGGACCGCGTGGACCCGGATCAACGTATTGCCTATTCGGCCGAAGGCCAGGCGCAGCCGTTCGACATCCTGATGGCGACCCCACCCATTCGTGCAGTGGACGCGGTGATACAGAGCGGTGCGTCCCAGGCCCCCAACAACGAGGGCTGGCTGCCGACCAACCACGAGACCCTGCAGGTCTACGGCCTGGAGAACGTCTACGTGATCGGCGACACCATGGACCTGCCCATCAGCAAGGCGGGCGGTGCCTGCCATAACCAGGCACCGGTGGTGGCCAACAACATCGCCGGCGAGATCCGCCTGGGCACCCCCTGCGCCGTCTACGACGGGAAGGTCCAGGCCGTTGCGCAGATGGGCCTCAACGCCGGCATGCCACTGACCTACAACTACCAGCAGGATGTGGTGCCCACCCCACCGACCAAGCTGGGCGGCCTGTTGCGCAATGGATTCAACCGGGGCCTCTACTGGGCGGTTGCCCGTGGAATGATCTGAGTCGAGCGGTGCAGGAGTACGTCGATATGGAAACCTTCGAACCTACCGTGGAACACCTTGCTCACCCGGGCGTTGACGCCCTGATGAAAAAACTCGAACCGCTGCTGGTCAGTGGTCGCATGGACAACATCATCGACTTGCTGTCGCTGGGGTCCGACCTGGTCGACCTGCTCGACACCGCGATGGTGGACAAGCTGGCCCATGGGTTCGAGGACGTGACAGCCCTGACCTGGACCGTGGGCAACGCGCTGCGCATGGCGCAGGCGCAGAGCAGCGATACCCAGCCACCAAGCCTGCTGGGCCTGGTGCAACTGCTGCGCGAGCCGCAAACGCGACGTGGTATCGCGCTGATGTTGAGGGTGTTGAACAATCTTGGACGGCAATATTGATCGCATGGAGCGAGAGGAACGTGGCAATGCTTGTAAAACAGCAACAGGGTCTGCGCGGGAGTACGACCTGGGACCCGCAAGGCTATCAACAGTTTTCGCGTTTGAGGGAGCGTCCGGTGATCGAGTTGCTCGATCACCTGCCGTTGCAGGCACCAGCGTCCATCTATGATTTGGGCTGTGGTACCGGAATCGCCACCCGGCTGCTGGCCGAACGCTGGCCAGAGGCACAGTTGTTCGGCGTCGACAGCTCGGCAGAAATGCTCGCCGAGGCCCGAGCCCTGCCGGTCAATGCCCAATGGCTGAACAGCGACATAGGCCAGTGGGAGCCCAAGCAGCCGGCAAGCCTGCTGTTCGCCGCTGCCGTGCTGCATTTCATGGAGGACCACGAAAACCTGCTGCCGCGGCTGCTCGGCAATCTGCACGCCGGCGGCTACCTGGCGCTGCACATGCCCAACTGGCGGGATGCACCCTGGTACCACCTGATGCTCAGGGCCCTGAGCGAATGCGGGCCTGCGGGCCGGGTGATCGGCACGCTGGAGCTGCGCAAGTTCATGTCGGCGCGCAATGTCCTGTCCCTGGACTGCTACTACCGGTTGCTGGCGCCGCTTACCAGCAAGCTGGATATCTGGGAAACCGAGCATCTGCAGGTGGTCGAAGGCCAGTCGCCGGTGTTCGACTGGGTCAAGGTTTCGGCACTGCGCCCGGTGCTCAGCTCCCTGGATGACGAGGACCGTGAGGCCTTTCTGCGCAAGTACCTCAGGCTTCTGGAAGCGCACTACCCGCGTGAGGACGACGGGCGCACGCTGTTCCCGTTCAAGCGCACCTTCATCGTGGCCTCGGTCTGAGATTGCCCTTGGGCGGTCACTCTCGACAGCCCTGCAAGCCGCGACTGGTCTCTCCCTGAGAATGAGGGGGGCAGCGCGTGCAGGGCTTCTGGAGGGGGGGCGTTTTCGTTTTCTGTTCGCTTATTTTTGTTTGGGTTCGGGTCTGGCGACTGTCGGAGTGTCGGGCAGGAATGGTATGTTCTCCTCCAGAATGAAGATGAAGAAACTGGAATGATCATGCCTAGAGCCTCCCACCAAGATTTGCGCCGTGCCTTTCGTAAACTACTGGCCTCCCCGGTCTGCTATCACACGGCTTCCGTGTTCGACCCGATGTCTGCGCGAATCGCCGCCGACCTCGGCTTCGAAGTCGGCATCCTGGGCGGCTCGGTGGCTTCGTTACAGGTGCTGGCGGCTCCGGACTTTGCCCTGATCACCTTGAGTGAATTTGCCGAGCAGGCCACGCGCATCGGGCGTGTCGCACAGCTGCCGGTGATCGCCGACGCCGACCACGGCTACGGCAACGCGCTGAACGTGATGCGCACCGTCACCGAGCTCGAGCGCGCCGGCGTGGCTGCGCTGACCATCGAAGACACCCTGCTGCCTGCCCAGTTCGGGCGCAAGTCCACCGATCTGATCAGCATCGACGAAGGCGTGGGCAAGATCCGCGCTGCCCTGGAGGCTCGCGTCGACCAGGAGCTGTCGATCATCGCGCGCACCAATGCCGCGCTGATCCCGGTCGAAGAAGTCATTGCCCGCGTGGTCGCGTACCAGAATGCTGGCGCGGACGGCGTGTGCATGGTCGGCATCCGCGATTTCGATCACCTCGAAGAGATTGCCCGCCACGTCAGCGTGCCGCTGATGCTGGTGACCTACGGCAACCCGCAGCTGCACGACGACACGCGCCTGGCCGAGCTGGGCGTGCGTATCGCCGTGGATGGCCATGGCGCCTACTTCGCCGCGATCAAGGCCACCTACGACTGCCTGCGCGAGCAGCGCCGCATCACCAGCAGCGCCTCGGACCTCAGTGCCACCGAACTCACCCATACCTACACCGTACCCGGCGACTACATCGTCTGGGCGCGGGAGTTCATGGACGTCAACGAGTAACATCGCTTCACCTCAATATGGATAGCAAACGGATCAATTCATGAAGAAAACACTGGGAGTGGTGTGCGGGCTTGCCGTCGCCGTAGCGGCCGTATGCACGGCCGGGGCGTGGTATACGGGCAAGCAGTTGCCTGGCGTGCTGGAGCACGCTACCGCACAGTCCAATCTGCAGATGCAAAAGTCGTTCAAGGGCCTGGGTGCCACGGCGCGGCTTGAGCTGGTATCGCTGGAGCAACACCTGTTCAGCAGTGTCGCGCGTTACAGGTTCACCGTGCAGAACCTGGAGCTGGGCGATGAGCCGAGCAACCTGGAACTGACCCTGGTCGATCGCATCGAGCACGGGCCGTTTCCCTGGCAGCGGGTCAAGGCATTCAAGCTGATGCCGGTGATGGCGGCATCCAGCACCTCGATCGAGAAGGATGCCACCACAGCCGAGTGGTATGCGGCCAGCGGTGATGTCTCGCCGGTGCAGGGCGAGTTCAGCCTGGGCTATGACCAGTCGTATGACGGCACGTTGAGGCTGATGCCGCTGGACATCGCCAAGGACGGTTCGTCGGTGAAGTTCTCCGGCTTCGACCTGGGCATGAGCGGTGACTTCGAAGGCAAGCGCCTCAAGCTCGACGGCAGCATGGGCACCTTGCAGGTGTCGATGGTCGATAGCGAGACGCCGCCGCTCAAGTTCGACCTCAAGGGCCTGAAACTGGTTGCAGACCTCACCCTGACGCCCTACGACTTCTATGAAGGCCAGGCCGACGTGACCCTGGACGACAGCGCCTTCACCTTTGGCGATCGCCAGGTACCGCTGACCGTCAAGGGTGTGGAGCAACGCAACACCTACAAGGTCAACGGCGACAAGGTCGATGCCAGGGCCGCCTACAAGGTCGACGCCATCACCTATGACGGCAAGGCCGTGGGCGGCGGGCAACTGGTGGTGGCGGTCAACCGCTTCGATATCCCTGCGCTGCAGGCGATCATGGCGATCTATGAGAAGCACATGCCCCAGTTGCAGGAGACGGCCGCTGCCGGCCAACCGCCCGAGCTGGAGCTGAATGCCGAAGAGCAGGCGCTGATGCAGGTGCAGATGATGCAGTTGCTGGCGGGCAAGCCTCAGGTGGCCGTGGAGGACCTTTCCTTCAAGACCGCCAACGGTGAAAGTCGCTTCAACCTCACCCTTGACCTGGCCAAGCCGACGTCGGCCGACCTGCCTTCCGATCAGCTGGTGCGCCAGATGATCGAGAAACTGCAGAGCAGCTTGTCGCTGTCCAAGCCGATGATCGGTGACCTGGCAGCCTTGCAGGCCAGCCTGGAAGGGCAGGACGAGGCGCAGGTCAAGCAGGCCGCAATGGCCGGCGAGATGGTCGGGCAGATGGCCTTGTATTCCAAGCTGGCCACGCTCAAGGGCAATGACATCATTGCCAACCTGCACTATGCCGATGGCCAGGTGGCCTTCAACGGGCAGAAGATGACCGTTGAAGAGTTCGCCGCGCTGGTGATGTCCAGCCTCGGCGGCCTGCAACCGGCAGGCAACTGACCGCTGGGCTGGCGGGCTTGCCCCGCCAGCCTGGTTTGGCAAAAAACCCTTTAGAATTCATTCGATTAACTGTAGCCTTCGGCAACCCATAAAACCCGAGGCCGCAGAGGGTCTTTGGTTCTGTCGTACAGGCTGAACCGTTATCCGATTTGCCAGGGCTCGGTGATACACTCGACTTACGCGCACTAGCGCCTGCAGGTCTTGCGAACATGACCCAGATTTCCGAACGCCTTCTGGTCCAGGCCCACCTCGACGCCAAGCAGCCCAAGCCGCTGACGCCCGAGCAAGAGGCTGACTACCGTGCCGCCATCGCCGCCGAGCTCAAGGCTCAGGACGCCGTGCTGGTGGCCCACTTCTACTGTGATCCGGTGATCCAGTCCCTGGCCGAGGAGACCGGCGGTTGCGTGTCCGACTCGCTGGAGATGGCCCGTTTCGGCAACCAGCATCCGGCCAAGACCGTGGTGGTGGCCGGTGTACGCTTCATGGGTGAGACGGCGAAGATCCTCAACCCCGAAAAGCGCGTGCTGATGCCGACCCTGGAGGCTACCTGCTCGCTCGACCTGGGTTGCCCGGTGGAGGACTTTTCGGCGTTCTGCGACAAGCACCCCGAGCGCACCGTGGTGGTGTATGCCAACACGTCGGCGGCGGTCAAGGCACGGGCCGACTGGGTGGTGACCTCCAGCTGTGCGCTGGAGATCGTCGAAAGCCTGATGGACAACGGCGAGACCATCATCTGGGGGCCTGACCAGCACCTGGGCCGTTACATCCAGAAGAACACCGGCGCCGACATGCTGCTGTGGGACGGTGCCTGCATCGTTCACGAGGAGTTCAAGTCACGTCAGTTGCTGGACATGAAGGCGCTGTACCCGGACGCGGCGATCCTGGTGCACCCCGAGTCGCCAGAGGCGGTGATCGACCTGGCCGATGCGGTGGGTTCCACCAGCCAGCTGATTGCGGCTGCGCAGCGCATGCCGAACAAGACCTTCATCGTGGCCACCGACCGCGGCATTTTCTACAAGATGCAGCAGCTGTGCCCGGACAAGGTCTTCGTCGAGGCGCCCACTGCCGGCAACGGCGCGGCGTGCCGCAGTTGCGCGCACTGCCCGTGGATGGCGATGAACACGCTTGAGCGCACCTTGCAGTGCCTGCGCGAGGGCAGCAACGAGATCTTCGTCGAGCCGGCGCTTATCCCGCAGGCACTCAAGCCACTCAAGCGCATGCTGGACTTCACCCAGGCGGCGCGGCTCAAGCTCTCCGGCAACGCCTGAAAGCAGCATCGCGGGTCGAGCCCGCTCCCACAAGGGGGCGGGGCTGACCCGCGATATGGTGTGCGCGCTACCTTGATGCGTGTCAGCGCATCATGTCCTTGACCATCCGCTGCTGTTCCATCAGCTCGCGCTGACGGGCATCGATCTTCGACGACAGCACAAAGTTGTTGCCCGCCCGCTGCTTGGCGTAGTCGAGCTGCTGCAAGGCCTGGTCGAAGTCGCCCACCAGAGCAAAGTACTCGGCGCGAGCCTGGTGCAGGCCGATTGTGTTGCCCGACAGGCCGCGAACCTCCGCCACCTCATACCAGACATCCGGGTCTTGTGGCCGATTCTTGAGCAGCGCATCCAGTGCCTTCTCTGCCTCGGCCGGGCGGTTCTGCTTGAGCAGCAGGTCGATGCGTGACTGCTGCAGCGGGTAGTTGCCCGGGTACAGGGCTCGCATCTTCTCCACCCGTTGCTGGGCATCGGCCAGGCGGTTGTTGGTGACGTCCAGGTCGATCTGCGCAAGGTTGTAGGTGATGTCGTTGGGTGCCTTGGCGAGCAAGGGCTTGAGGCTCTCGCGGGCCTCGTTGAGCTGGCCGCCCTTGATCTGCGCCAGTGCCAGGCCGTAACGCGCCGCATCCAGGTTGGGGTTTTCGTCCAGCAGGGCGCGGAAGCGCTTGGCACCCAGGCCCGGCGTGCCTTCGTAGGTCAGTTGCAGGCGTGCACGAATCAACTGGTAGCGCAGGCTGTCGTCCACACCGCCCTTGGGGGCCTGTTCGGCACGGTTGCGGGTGTCGGCGACCCGCGACTCGGTAACCGGGTGAGTCAGCAGAAACTCCGGTGGCTTGGCGCTGTACTGGTACTGGCGCATCAGCCGTTCGAACATGGTCGGCATGTTGCGCGGATCGTAGCCGGCCTTTTCCAGGTTGAGGATGCCGATGCGGTCGGCCTCCTGTTCGTTCTGGCGCGAGAAGCGCCGTTGTTCCTGGATCGCGGCGGCCTGGGTGCCGGCAATCGCGGCGATGCCGGCATCGCCAGCCCCGGCAGCGGCGGCAATGATGCCCACCAGCAGGGCACCCATCATCGGCAGCTGCATGCGTTGCTGGGCTTCCACGCCGCGGGCGAAGTGGCGTTGCGACAAGTGCGCCAGTTCGTGGGCCAGCACCGAGGCGTACTCGCCCTCGGTCTGGGCGTTCAGGAACAGGCCGCCGTTGACCCCCACGATCCCGCCGGGGGCGGCGAAGGCGTTGAGTTCCTTGCTGTCGATCAGGATGAACTCCAGGCGCCGGTCCTGCAGCTGGCTGGTTTCGGCAAGGCGGTAGACGCTGGTTTCGACGTAGTCCTTGAGCTGGGGGTCGGACAGCTGGCGCACGTTGCCGCGCAGCAGGCTCAACCAGGCGCGGCCCAGTTGATGTTCCTGTTGCGGGGAAACGATGGCCGAGCTGGCGTCGCCGAGTGACGGCAGGTCGTCGGCATGGCTCGGTAGAGCCAGCAGGCAAGCCAGCGTCAGCAGGGTAGGGCGCAGAAAATTCATGCACGAAGCTCGGGTCGACAAAGAACCTTACTGTAGCCGGCTCACACGTTGACGACCAGTGGCGGTATCCTACGAGGTCTGTGCATGCCGCTACCTGCCGTGGGCATGTACCTGCCTGGAGAAGCCCGATGACCGATGCCGTACCCTGCGACGCCGAACTGGATGCCAGCGGCCTGAATTGTCCCTTGCCGTTGCTCAAGGCCAAGATGGAGCTCAACCGCCTGGGCAGTGGTGCAGTACTCAAGGTGGTGGCCACCGATGCCGGCTCGCAGCGCGACTTCCGCACTTTTGCCCGCCTGGCCGGTCATACGCTGCTGCATGAGCAGGCCGACGCCGGGGTCTACACCTACTGGCTCAAGAAAGCCTGAACCTTTCTCTTTAAGGATCACCGATGTTCAAAGTGCTTCGTGGCTGGCTGCACCGCTATTTCTCGGATGAAGAAGCGGTGGTGCTGGCGGTCCTGCTGTTTCTGGGGTTCACCGCGATACTGACCCTGGGCGGCATGCTGGCGCCGGTGCTGGCGGGCATGGTGCTGGCGTTCCTGATGCAGGGCCTGGTCAATGCGCTGGAGCGCCTGCGGGTGCCCAGCAAGGTGGCGGTGGGGCTGGTGTTCCTGCTGTTCCTGAGCGCGCTGGCGGTGTTCCTGCTGGTGCTGGTGCCGTTGCTCTGGCACCAGTTGATCACCCTGTTCAACGAACTGCCGGGCATGCTTGGCAAGTGGCAGTCGCTGCTGTTGCTGCTGCCGGAGCGCTACCCGCATCTGGTCTCGGATGAGCAGGTGCTGCAGGCCATCGAGGCGATGCGCGGCGAGATCGGCAAGTTTGGTCAATGGGCGCTGACCTTCTCGCTGTCGAGCCTGCCGTTGCTGGTCAACATCATGATCTACCTGGTGCTGGTGCCGATCCTGGTGTTCTTCTTTCTCAAGGACCGCGAGCAGATCGCGCGCTGGGTCAGCGGCTACCTGCCGCGCGAGCGGGCCCTGATGACCCGCGTGGCCGAGGAGATGAACCGCCAGATCGCCAACTACATTCGCGGCAAGGGCATCGAGATCCTGATCTGCGGCGTGGCCACCTACATCGCGTTCATCGCACTGGGCCTGAACTATGCGGCGCTGCTTGCGCTGCTGGTGGGGTTGTCGGTGGTGGTGCCGTATGTGGGGGCGGTGGTGGTAACCGTACCGGTGACCCTGATTGCCCTGTTCCAGTGGGGCTGGGGCGACCAGTTCATCTACCTGATGGCGGTGTACGCGATCATCCAGGCGCTGGACGGCAACGTGCTGGTGCCGCTGCTGTTCTCCGAAGCGGTCAGCCTGCACCCGGTGGCGATCATCTGCGCAGTACTGCTGTTTGGCGGATTGTGGGGCTTCTGGGGGATCTTCTTCGCGATCCCGCTGGCTACGCTGTTCAAGGCGGTGCTCGACGCCTGGCCGCGGCGTGAGCCGGTGGTGGCGCCGCTGCTCTAGCCGCGGCGCACGCTTCGCCGGCGAAGCGCTTCAGCCCTTGTTCAATGCTTGCGCCTGCGCCAGCACCGCTTCCACATGCCCGGGCACCTTCACGCCGCGCCATTCCTTGCGCAGCACACCCTCGCTGTCGATCAGGAAGGTGCTGCGGTCCACCCCCATGTATTCCTTGCCGTACAGCTTCTTGAGCTTGATCACGTCGAACAGCTGGCACAGGGCTTCGTCCTTGTCGCTGATCAGCTCGAACGGGAAGCCCTGCTTGGCCTTGAAGTTCTCGTGGGACTTGAGCCCGTCACGCGATACGCCGAACACCTCGGTGTTGGCCGCCTGGAACGCCGCGTACTGGTCGCGAAAGCCCTGGCCTTCGGTGGTGCAGCCCGGGGTGCTGTCCTTGGGGTAGAAGTAGATCACCACTTGGCGACCCTTCAGGCCGCTCAGGCTGACGGTCTTGGCGCCGGTGGCTTGCGCCTCGAAATCGGCGACGGGTTGGTCGAGTGCTACGGCCATTGCGGGTTTCCTTACATGGGGTTCTGTGGGCGCCACGGTTCGATCAGCGCATCCAGGTTCAGGGCGTCGGAGAAGTCCAGGAACTGGTCACGCAGCCAGCTGATCTGGGTGCCGGCCGGCAGGGTCACGGTGAACGTGGCGTTGAGCATGGTGCCGCCGGTCTGTGGTGCCTGATAGGTGTCGCAGGTCAGGTTCTCCAGCTCGACGTTGTGGTCGATGAAGAACTGGCACAGCTCGTTGATGATGTCGGGGCGGTACGCGGCACTGACATAGGCGACGTAGGGCAGCGACAGCGGGCGCACTTCGAGTTCGGCGCTACGCACCACATTCACGGTGAAGGTGTGCTTCTTGGCCAGGGTCGGCAGCGCCGCTTCGAAACGCGCCAGGGCGTCCCAGCTACCGGTGACCTGCAGCACCAGTGCGCTGCACTCGCCGTGGCGGGTCAGGCGCGAGGTGACGACCGAGCAGCGATTGTCGTTGCTGGCCCGGCACAGAATGTTGGTCAGTTCCATGGGGTTGGCGCCCAGGGCACTGATGACAAGGAATTGTTCGCGAACGGTGGGGGTGGACATGCAGCATTCCTAAAGCGATGAGCGGTCGGTACGTGACGGGGCAAATAGGCTTGTCGGCGTGGTTCCGTGGCTCAGGATCGAGGGCTCGGGCACTGTCGGGGCGCGTTGTCGGCAGCCCGGCGGGCCGCTGTGTACCGATCAAAGAGAGAAGGGTAGCGAAAATGGTCGCCGAGGGGAATGCTCCTGCCGCCTGCTTCGCTTGTGCAAGCCCTGTGGCGCCAGTACCATTACCGCTCTCTTTTTCCGGCAGGAGCAGCTTCATGATTGCGGGCAGTATGGTGGCATTGGTCACACCCATGGATGCACAAGGGCGTCTTGACTGGGACAGCCTCAGCAAACTCGTGGACTTCCACCTGGAAAACGGCACCCACGCCATCGTTGCGGTCGGTACCACCGGCGAATCGGCGACCCTGGATGTCAATGAGCACATCGAAGTCATCAAGGCCGTGGTCAAGCAGGTCAACGGCCGTATTCCGGTGATCGCCGGTACGGGTGCCAACTCCACCAGCGAAGCGGTGCACCTGACCCGCAATGCCAAGGACGCCGGTGCCGACGCCTGCCTGCTGGTGGTGCCTTACTACAACAAGCCGACCCAGGAAGGCCTGTACCAGCACTTCAAGCACATTGCCGAAGCCGTCGACATCCCGCAGATCCTCTACAACGTGCCCGGCCGTACCGCCTGTGACATGCAGGCCGAGACCGTGATCCGTCTCTCGAGCGTGCCGAACATCATCGGCATCAAGGAAGCCACCGGCGACCTCAAGCGTGCCAAGGCGATCCTGGATGGCGTGAGCAAGGATTTCATCGTGCTGTCCGGCGATGATCCGACCGCCGTCGAACTGATCCTGCTGGGCGGTAAAGGCAACATCTCGGTGACCGCCAACGTCGCCCCGCGCGAAATGGCCGACCTGTGCAACGCCGCACTCGAAGGCAAGGCCGACGAGGCCCGCGCCATCAACGAAAAACTGATGCCCCTGCACAAGGACCTGTTCGTCGAAGCCAACCCGATTCCGGTGAAGTGGGCTTTGGTCGAAATGGGCCTGATGCACAAAGGCATCCGCCTGCCGCTGACCTGGCTGAGCGAATCCTGTCACGATACGGTACGCCAGGCCATGCGCCAGTGCGGCCTGAAGTTTTAATTGAGGACGTACACCGCATGAAGCGATTGGCTGGTCTTTCCGCCCTTGCCTTGATCATCTCCAGCACCAGTGGTTGTGGCTGGCTCTGGGGCGAAGAGGGTTACTTCCGTGACCGGGGCAGCGATTATCTGGAGGCCACTCAAAAGCCGCCGATGCAGCTGCCGCCGGATGTCAGCAACGTCAAGCGTCTTGACCCGCTGCTGCCGATTCCGCGCAACGTCGCCGACGACAACGTCAAGGGCGAGTTCGAAGTGCCGCGTCCACAGCCGTTGGCGGCAGGTGCCGACATCAGCGATTTCAGCCTGCAGAAGAGCGGCGCTTCGCGTTGGGTCCTGGCCCAGCGCGCCCCGGCCGAGGTGTGGCCGGTGGCCCACCAGTTCTTCGAGGACAACGGCTTCCGCATCGCCGAAGAGCGCCCGCAGACCGGCGAGTTCAGCACCACCTGGCAGCGTTTCGACGAGTTGTCGGCGTCCATGGCCCAGCGCCTGGGCGGTGTTGCAGGCAGCAGCAACAATGAAATCCGTGCCCGGGTTCGCATCGAGCCGGGCGTACAGCGCAATACCAGTGAAGTCTATGTGGTGACCGTCGAGCGTGCTGCCGGCAGCGCCACCGAACAGGACTTTCCGGCACGCGCCGAGAACACCGGTGTGGACGCTGCACTGGTCGACGAAATGCTTGCCAGCATGACCCGCAGCGCCGAGAAGGGCGGTTCGGTATCGCTGCTGGCGGCCCGTGACTTCGATACCCCGAGCCGTGTCAGCCTGAGCGAAGACGGCAGCGGCAACCCGGTACTGAACCTGGGCGCCGACCTCGATCGCGCGTGGTCCAGCGTCGGCCGTGCCCTGGAACAGGGCGAATGGCGGGTTGAGGATATCAACCGCAGCCTGGGCCTGTACTACATCAACCTTGCCGAAAAAGCCGAGGCCAAGGACCAGGAGCCTGGTTTCTTCAGCCGCCTGTTCGGCAGCGCGCCGAGCAAGGAAGAGCGTGAAGCCCGCGCCGAGCGCTATCAGGTACGCCTGAGCAAGGTGGGTGACAGCGTGCAGGTGACGGTCGAGAAGAACATCAACACCGTGGCCCCGGCCGATGTGGCCCGTCGCGTGCTGAGCGTCATCCAGGACAACCTGGGTTAAGTGCGCTTCGCCGTACTCGGAAGTGGCAGCCAGGGAAATGGCACGCTGATTGTCAGTGGCAGTACCTGCGTACTGGTCGATTGCGGGTTCTCCCTGCGCGAAACCGAGCGGCGTCTGGCGCTGCTCGGCGTGTCGGCGGCGCAGTTGAGCGCGGTGCTGGTGACCCACGAGCATGCCGACCACGTGCATGGGGTGGGGTTGCTGGCGCGGCGCTACAATGTGCCGGTGTACCTCAGTCGTGGCACCTTGCGCGGGATGCGCAAGCCCGTGGAGCCCAGCGGCTTCCTGGCAGCTGGCGATACCCTGCAGCTGGGTGCATTGAGCATTGCCGCCGTTGGCGTCAGCCACGATGCGCTGGAGCCCTTGCAGTATGTGTTCAGCGATGGCCGCCGCCGGTTTGGCGTGCTGACCGACCTGGGCTCGTACGACGCGGCCCTGCTCGACAGCTATCAGGGCCTGGACGCCTTGCTGATCGAAGCCAACCATTGTCGCGACATGCTGGGCCGCGGGCATTACCCGATGTTCCTCAAGCAGCGCGTGGGTGGCGACTACGGACATTTGAACAACCACCAGGCCGCGCGCCTGGTGTCGGAGTTGGGCTGGCAGAACCTGCAGCACCTGGTGCTGGCCCACCTCAGCAGCAAGAACAACCTGCCACAGCTGGCCCGGCAATGTTTCGTCGACGCCCTCGGGTGTGACCCGGACTGGCTGCAAGTGGCGAATCAGGATTACGGGCTCGACTGGCGCGAAATCGCCTAGCCCATTTCAATTTAGCAAGCGGAGCCCATCATGGAAAAACGTGAAGAACTCTACCGCGGCAAAGCCAAGTCGGTGTACAAGACCGACGACGCCGACCGCTTGATCCTGCTGTTTCGCAACGACACCTCGGCGTTCGACGGCAAGCGTATCGAACAGCTCGACCGCAAGGGCATGGTGAACAACAAGTTCAACGCCTTCATCATGCAGAAGCTTGAAGAAGCCGGCATTCCAACCCAGTTCGACAAGCTGCTGGGCGACAACGAATGCCTGGTCAAGAAGCTCGACATGATTCCGGTCGAGTGCGTGGTGCGCAACTACGCAGCCGGCAGCCTGGTCAAGCGCCTGGGCGTGGAGGAGGGCA
The DNA here is from genome assembly GCF_028682105.1 of Pseudomonas sp. 8209. NCBI lineage: Bacteria > Pseudomonadati > Pseudomonadota > Gammaproteobacteria > Pseudomonadales > Pseudomonadaceae > Pseudomonas > Pseudomonas sp. 8209. Next base: position 150,247 of record NZ_JANIAH010000002.1, on the reverse strand, counting down.
TCAAGCTGGAGCCCTCGACGTTCGAGCTGTTCCTCAAGAACGACGAGAAGGGCGACCCGTTCATCAACGAATCCCACGTGGTTGCGTTCGGCTGGGGCACCGCCGAGCAGCTGGTGAAAATGAAGGCGCTGTCGTTGAAGGTCAACGAAGTGCTGAGCAAGCTGTTCGACGACGCTGGTCTGCTGCTGGTGGACTTCAAGCTCGAGTTCGGCGTGTTCCATGGCGAGATCGTGCTGGGTGACGAGTTCAGCCCGGATGGTTGCCGCCTGTGGGACAAGGAAACCCGCAAGAAGATGGACAAGGACCGCTTCCGTCAGGGTCTGGGCGACGTGATCGAAGCCTACGAAGAAGTTGCCAAGCGTCTGGGCGTGCCGCTGTAAGCGCGTGACTGACGCAAGCGCCTGATACCACGCGAATTTTTTTCACAAGAAGCTTTGCGTTTGGGAAAACTGCTGGTATCATGCGCGCCACTGGAGAGATGCCGGAGTGGCCGAACGGGACGGATTCGAAATCCGTTGTACTGGCAACAGTACCTAGGGTTCAAATCCCTATCTCTCCGCCATACATGCAAGAGCCCCTGAAACCTACGGTTTCAGGGGCTTTTTGCTTTTCGCGTGCGCACAGCAATTGTGCGTAGGAAACACTGTTCCCTGTTTCGGCGCATTCTGGCACTCAAGTAACACCCCATAAACCACGTATTCACGCCTGGAGTCAGGACTTTTCCTATGGGCAGTGAAAGTGGCCGGTATTACTCTCGACCTGCACCTGAAAACAAGTGCGCACATGAATCCATCATGAAAAGGATATTTCCATGGGTAAGTACTGCTGCATGTATATCAACGAGTTCAAGGTCGACCAACCTGCTGAAGACGAAGTGGATAGCGTCAAGCTGGAAGAAGAGTTCACGCCAGAAGAAGCTGCTGTACTGGCTGAGTGATGAAAATGAATGAGGCGCTTGCTGCGCCTCATTTTTCTTTCAGCGTATATGGAAATTCCAGCCGATGAACATGATTGCTCCCGAGCGTACGTTGTCATTGCAAGATGCAGAAAGTGTGATAGATCAGCATTTTATCAACGAAGGAATACAGGTAACCCTGAACCGTTACGGTAGCCCGCTGTCCAGCACTGTGGCCACGCTTGAATTCCCCTTTGACAGCCGTGACATGGAGTCTGTCGGCTGCGGAAAAGGGTATGAAGCAGAGGCGCGCATCGGCGCCAAGTATGAAGCGTATGAACATAGCATGGGGCCACTTCAACTACGCTCCCATAGCGCCTTGCAGTGTTTTGATTCGGTAGTTTCCCAACCGGCCCTGCAGGACGTACTGCCGGTGCAGATGCTTCGTCATTCGAAGACTGCACAGATGGCTGTCATCCACTTTGCGGCGCATGAAGCATCAGGCGGCGCTGATCTGCACTACCCGTCATTCCTGATCAATCATCAGTATGCCAATGAAGCCATCGCTGGCGATGATGCCGACTATGGCGCTGCGCGCCGATATTCCTGTGGTACGGGTGTGGCAGCAGGCTACGGGTTCACCGAGGCGGCGATACATGCCGCGAGCGAAGTCATAGAGCGCCACGGTATCGGCCGCTTTATTGCACAGCACTTCTTTTACGAGTGCAAAACACCCATAAGAAAGATCGCTCACGCCTCGATGCCGCAAGCATTGCTGCAAACCTTGCGCGATGCGCAAGGTGCTATCGGGGCCTCGATCGAAGTGTTCGACGCCACCAGCCAGATACCCTATCCCGTTTTCATTGCCTATTGCCCAGACAAGACAATCGCCGATGTGCATGTGGTTGGCGGTGGCTGTTCGCTGTACCCGAGCCACGCCGCAGCACGCGCCATCAAGGAGCTGGTGCAGCAATACAAAGTCGCCGAAGGCCTGGAAGAGGTCACCCGGGAATGGACAGGTTCAAGGAACAACCTGGCACGGCACCCACGGCTACTGCGGTGCCTGCGCCTGGCGTTTGATTCGACGCAGCGCGCCAGGATGACATCTGCCCCCATGCCACGCGACCCGGACAGAATGCCACTGGATCAACATTTGCTGCACCTGAAGCACGAGTGCTTCAAGGCGGATCATCCCATCTGGGTAAAGGAGCTGCATTGCAGCGCGGCCCAAGTGAGCCTGGCCTGTGCCGTCATGCCGAAAATGGAAAGGTTCTCCATCGTCTCGCTGGGTGGAAAAGTGGTGCCTTGCTACAAGTACGAGTAAACGGCACCACCCTCAGGTCGCCAGGGGCAGGTCATCATCAACGGGCTGGATCAGCCCTCTCTTTCGGAATCAGGCCATTCATGAGCCCAACCAAAAACGTGAGCCCGCGTGAACGGCAGCGCCGTGATTATCTGCTGTCTTCGCCACTCGGCGCTGCTACCCGCGCGATCCACCTGGGGCAACATGAGGCGGGCCTGGATCAGTTTCCAGTGCCCGCACTGATCTGCAATTCCGCGGCACTGTTGGACTCCGTTGAAGCGGGGAGGGACATGCTCGGCAATGCAGAGGGGGAAAACTTTGCCTACCAGCGCTACGCCAACCCCACCGTTTCCGTCCTGGAGGCGAAGTTTCGTGCCATCGAACACTGCGCCTACAGTCTGGCAGTCAACAGCGGAATGACCGCCTGCCTGCTGGTCTTTCGTGCGCTGCTGGGCGCAGGTGACCACGTCATCGTGCCCCGCGGCCTGTTCTATGAAGTGATCGAACAGCTTGAGCATGAAACACGTCAGCGTGGCATAACGCTGTCGGTCATTGAAGCGTACGAAACGGCGGCGTTTCAGGCGGCCCTGCGGCCCGACACCAGAATGATCTTTATCGAGGCACCCACCAACCCGGCTTTTCTGGACATCAATATTGCGGAACTGGCGAAACTTTGCATGAAGAACGCCGTTCTTCTGGTTGTCGACAATACCTTTCTAACGCCACTTTGCCAGAAGCCGTTGTCGCTGGGGGCGGCAGTGACCTTGTATTCCACCACCAAGCATATCAATGGACACGGTGATGTAATGGGCGGGATGGTAAGTACCAATGACCCGGATCTGTTCAAGGCATTGAAGTCTCACAGGGAAAGTGCCGGGCTGATCCTCGACCCGTTTTCGGCCTGGCTTACGGTGCGTGGTTTGAGAACACTTGCGCTCAGATTGAAAAAGCATGCCGACAATGCACTTGCGGTCATTGCCATGTTGAATCAGGAGTTTCCCACGTTGCAATGGCGTGCCGTTTGGTCGACCAGGAGCGCACAGGCCAACGGCATTGACCCGTCATTGCATACAGGCCTTATTGCCATTGTGCTGCCTTCGCAGGAAGCGGGCACAATCTTTGTTAGTCAACTGCAATTGATACGAACAGGTACCACCTTCGGGAACATTGAATCCCTGTGTTATCACTACGGTAGTTTTGCCCGAGCAGGCGGCACCGACCTGGAGCGAATGGGCGTACCTCGCGGGTTGGTCCGGATCTCTGTGGGGCTGGAAGACACCGACGATATCAATGCAGACATCAGGCGCGCACTGCGCCTTGCCATGCTCACCCAAGCCTCGGCAGCAGGCGAAGTGTCGCCGGTGTGAAGCTCGAGAATCTGAGCCGAAAATCAGAATGACCGTCGAAGTCGATTCGCAGGCCCTGCCCGGGCAACTAGCACGAACGTTCCATAAGACTTTGAAAGGTGTAACAAATCTTTTGATTTATTGTGCTGACCTCCCTACAATCGCCGCGCCATCAGTAAGACGGCGAATCGTAATTTAAGGGATTTAGAATGAAAAAGTTTATCAAGGCATCGGTCGCAATCGCTGTTGTTTCGGGTGTTGCCCTGCTGTCCGGTTGCACTGGCCAAGTGTACAACCAGCCAAAGAACTGCTCGTACGATTACCTGTTCCACCCTTCGGTTTCCATCTCCAAGGTTATTGGTGGCTGCGGTCCAATCGACAAACTGCCGCAGCAGCAGTAAGTTTGGCGTGATCAGGCCATTGCGGCCTGATCAAGAAACCCCGACACGCCAAGTGTCGGGGTTTTTTTTGGCTTGCCAATTATCTGGCAAAAAATTTGATATCAAAATGATATTAACTGTTGTGGTCAACCAAGATTTATCCAGCACGGCCAGCGGTACAACGCCTAGGCCTTGAGATGGTCGACGATCTCATCCTTGGTCAGCAGCCGTTTCTTGCGCAGTTCCGTCACCTGATCGTCCGTGGCGCTGCCGCTTTCTGCCTCGACCACTTGGGCGTCGATCGCGTTGTACTTCTCGTGCAACGTACTGAGCCGCGGATCGGTTTTCTTTTTTTCGTCGAAGGCTTCCCTGGTCAGATTCAGGTCTGCAAGCAAATCGTGTTTGACCGGCATCTCTTCACCTCTGCTGATAGGTTGGTGGGCATGAACCTTCAGGATAGACGCGTTTGCCGCCCCCCGCAGATGGGGTAGTCTGTCGAATCATTTCCCCCGACGGACGCCCGAGTCATGCCCCATCTGCACCTGGAATACAGCGCCAACCTGCGCGAGCTTGAAGTCGACAAGGTTCTGCTGCGCCTGAATCACGCGCTGGTCGGCAGTGGTCAGTTCGCCCAGGAACTGGATATCAAGAGTCGCGCGCGCGCCTTCGAACATTTTCGTGTGGGCGTGGCCCCGGTCGAGCGGGCATTTGTCTGTGTGCGGCTGTCGCTGCTCAGCGGCCGCTCCCCGGAGGTCAAGAAGCAGCTCTCGGGCAGCCTGCTCGAGGTGCTCAAGGATGCGGTGGTCGAGGTGAGCGGTCGCGAGCTTCAGTTGAGCGTCGAGCTGGTCGACATGGACCGCGACAGCTACGCCAAGGTGCTGTTGCCCGCCTGACCGCTGTTCGGGAGCAGGGCGACAAGGCCCTGTTCCTGAATAAAGGCTGAACAAGAAGTGTTCTGCCCTTCGCTCAATAAAGTGCAATTATTTGTTGGCGTCTTTTTCACGAAAAATTGATGGCACCCTGCCTACAGTCCGCCTTGTTTTTAATTGATGTTGCAATGACATCGTCCCGGACTTTCAAGAAGCGAAGCGCCATGTTCAAGTTAAAACCCCTGCGTGCCGAATGGGTAACGTTGATTGCCAGCCTGTACCTGTTGATCGGTTTCAACGCGGTACTGTGGCAGCATGTTTTCAGTATCGTGCCGGGGGATGCCCCGGGCCTGGTGCTGCGCCTGGCGTTTGCCGTGCTGGTGTTCTGCGCGTTCAACCTGGTGCTGACCCTGGTGGCCTTCCGGCCCGTGTTCAAGCCGGTGCTGGCGGGGTTGTTCCTTGTCAGCGCGGGGGTGGCCTACTTCATGAATCGCTACGGCGTGCTGATCGATGTGGGCATGTTGCGCAATACCATGGAAACCAATGCCACCGAAGTGCGTGATCTGCTCTCGTTCACGTTGGCCGGCTATATCCTGTTACTGGGCGTAGTGCCGAGTATTCTTTTATATAAAACCCCGATTCTTTATCGCACCTTCCCCCGCGAGTTGTTGAGCAAGTTGGTGGTCGGTACGGCCAGCGCAACAGTACTGGGCGCGGTGGCATTGCTCAATTACCAGGGGCTTTCCTCGTTGTTTCGCAATCACCATGAACTGCACCTGATGGTCGTGCCCAGCAACTATGTCGGCGCCGCAGTAGCCTATGTCAGCGAGCAGCTAGGCAGCGCGCATGTACCGTTGCGCCGCATTGGCGAAGATGCCGTGCGCCCGCTGGCGGTAACGCCCCAGGCCCGCAAGTCGTTGACCGTGCTGGTGGTGGGCGAGAGCGCCCGCGCACAGAACTTCGGCCTGCTCGGTTACGACCGCGATACCACGCCTCAGCTGAGCAAGGAGGCGGGGCTGGTGGCCTTCAGCGACGTGCATTCGTGCGGCACCGAAACGGCGGTGTCGGTACCCTGCATGTTCTCCACCTTCACCCGCAAGCAGTATGACGCCAGCAAGGCCAGGAACCAGGAGGGCCTGCTCGACGTGCTGCAGCGTGCCGGCATCGCGGTGCACTGGCGCGACAACCAGTCCGGCTGCAAGGGCACCTGCGATCGCGTGGCGTTCGAGGATGTCAGCAACCTCAAGGACCCGGCCCTGTGCGCCGACAGCGAATGCCACGACGAAATCCTGTTGAAGGGGCTGGAGGCGATGCTCGACAACCTGCAGCAGGACACCGTGCTGGTACTGCACCAGATGGGCAGCCACGGGCCGGAGTACTTCAAGCGCTACCCCAAGGCCTACGAGCGTTTCACCCCGGTGTGCCGCAGCAATGCCCTGGACAAGTGCGACCGCCAGAGCATCATCAATGGCTACGACAACACCCTGGTGTACACCGACCACGTGCTGGCCACGCTGATCGACGTCCTGCGCAGCCGCCAGGACAAGGTCGACACCGCCATGCTGTACCTGTCCGACCATGGAGAGTCGCTCGGTGAGTACAACCTGTTCCTGCACGGCACGCCCTACATGCTCGCTCCCGAGCAGCAGAAGCACATACCGATGCTGGCGTGGTTTTCCGATGGCTATCGCAAGGACTATGCCGTCGATACCGACTGTCTGCAGCGCTCGCGCAACCAGCCGCTGAGCCAGGACAACCTGTTCCATTCGATGCTCGGCCTGCTGCGGGTGCACACCTCGGTGTACGACCCGCAACTGGACATGTTCGCCAGTTGCCGTCCGGTGGTCGCTACACACTGACCGCGTGCGCAGGCTGGCGAGGGAACGGCGGTCGAGCGGTTTCCCGGCGGTGGCCTGCGCCGTATATACTGCGCGCCATTGTTCGTGGGAGAGCCTTGTGGCCATCGATATTCACTGGATTTGCGACGACCGCAGCCTGGCCGAGCACTGCCGACAGTGGCGGCAGTTGCCTTATGTAGCGCTTGATACCGAATTCATGCGGGTTGACACGTTTTACCCCATCGCCGGTTTGATCCAGGTCGGCGACGGGCAGCGTGCCTTTCTGATCGATCCGTTGCTGATCGGCGACTGGCAGCCGCTGGCCGAGCTGCTCGAAGACAGCGCCGTGACCAAGGTGCTGCATGCCTGCAGCGAAGATCTCGAAGTGCTGATGCGCCTGACCGGCAGCCTGCCGGCGCCGCTGTTCGACACCCAACTGGCCGCCGGCTACCTGAATCTCGGGTTCTCCATGGGCTACTCGCGACTGGTGCAGGAAGTACTCGGCATCGAGCTGCCCAAGGGCGAGACCCGTTCGGACTGGCTGCAGCGCCCGCTGTCGGAAACCCAGGTCAGCTACGCCGCCGAAGATGCCGTGCACCTGGCCGAAGTCTACGAGCGCCTGCGCCCGCAGCTGTCCGAAGACAAGAATGCCTGGGTGCTGGAAGACGGCGCCGAGCTGGTGGCCCAACTGCGCCGCGAAACCGACCCCTACGAGCTGTACCGTGATGCCAAGCTGGCCTGGAAGCTGTCGCGTGCGCAACTGGCGGTACTGCGCGAGCTGTGCGCCTGGCGCGAACGCGAGGCGCGTGCGCGCAACCTGCCGCGCAACCGGGTGCTGCGCGAGCAATCGCTGTGGCCTCTGGCCCGTACCCAGCCCGACAATCTGTCGGCCCTGGCCAAGATCGAAGACATGCACCCGCGCACCATTCGCCAGGATGGCGAGTTCCTGCTCGAGCTGATCAAGAAGGCCGCCAGCGTGCCGCCCAGCGAGTGGCCGCCGGCCCTGCCCGAGCCCTTGCCGATCGAGGCTTCGGCGCTGCTCAAGCAGCTGCGTGCCATCGGCCAGGCCGAAGGCGAGCGCCTGGGCATCGCGCCCGAACTGATGCTGCGAAAGAAAACCCTCGAGGCGCTGCTCAAGAGCGGCTACCCCAACGGGCCCTATCAACTGCCTGATTCGTTGCGCGGCTGGCGCCGCGAGCGGATGGGCCAGGCGCTGCTCGATTGCCTGGCCGGCACCGGAGACCAGCCATGAAACGTATCTGCTCGATCTACAAGAGCCCGCGCAAGAATGAAATGTACCTCTACGTGCTCAAGGCCGATGGCCTGGAGCGCGTGCCCGAGGGGCTGCTGCCGGCCTTTGGCAAGCCGGTGCATGCCTTCGACCTGGTGTTGACCCCCGAACGCCAACTGGCCCGCGAAGACATCACCCAGGTGCTGGCCAATCTGGAGAAGCAGGGCTACCACCTGCAGATGCCGCCACTTGAAGACGAGTACATCGAGCATCTTCCCGAAGAGCTGTTGCGGCGCAACGACCCGGTCTGAGCTTTTTTCTGTCTTGCATGGCGCGGCCCGCGCAGTGAGCGGGCCAGCGCCGTGGTTTATGCCAAGGTTATCCAAAACATGCGCGTTCTGATCGTTGAACAGGATCATGCCCTTTACGCTCGCCTGCTGCGCGAGATGGCACCGGACCTCGAGGTAGTGACCAGCGGCGACTCTGCCGAACTGTCGAAGCTGGCAGCAGAGTGCCCGGTGTGGCTCGGCCAGCCCGATCTGCTGGCCACCCTGCTGCGTCAGGGCCACGGCCCTGCCTGGGTGCAGTCGACCTGGGCCGGCATCACCCCGCTGTTGGTCGACGGCTTGCCGCGTGGCTATCGTCTGACGCGGGCGGTGGGCATCTTTGGCCAGGTGATGGCCGAGTACGTGCTCACCTACATGCTCGGCCATGAGCGCGAGGTGCTCGCGCGCGTGCTCAGCCAGGTGGAACGCAAGTGGGACGGGCGCCTGGGGCGCAGCCTGGAAGGGCGGCGCGTGCTGATCGTGGGCACCGGTGACATCGGCCAGCAGGTTGCCGAGTTCCTGCTGCCCTTCGGTGTCACCTTGTATGGCGTGGCCAGCCAGGCCCGCGTACAGGCGCCGTTTGTCGAGGTGGCCGGCCTGGATGAGCTGGGGCGGTTGGTGGGCGAGGTGGATTATGTGGTCAACCTGCTGCCCGACACGCCTGTCACCCACGACCTGTACAACGCCGCGCTGTTCGCCAGGTTCAACCCCCAGGCGCTGTTCATCAATGCCGGGCGTGGGGTATCGGTGGTCGATGCCGACCTGGTCGAGGCGCTGAAGCTGGGGCACCTGGCGGGCGCGGTGATCGATGTATGCCGCCAGGAGCCGCTGCCGCAGCGTCATCCGTTCTGGACCGCCTGGGGCCTGCTGCTGACCGGGCACAGCTCGGCGCCGACCTCGCCGACGGCGATGGTGCGTTTGTTCGTGGAGAATCTGCGGGCATACGAGGCGGGGCAGGCGTTGCGTGGCGAGGTGGATTTCGAGCGGGGCTACTGACTGAAACCGCGTCGCAGCCTTCGTTGGCAAGGCCGGCGCCTACAGGAGATCCTTTAGGCGCCGGCCTTGCCGGCGAAAGGGGCGCCGCGAACTTCAGCCCTACAGGCTGAAATCACCCTCGGCCGCCAGCTCGCTCAACGGCTTGCGCGGGCTTGGCACTTCACGGGCCTGCAGGTACTCGGCCAGGCTCGCCTTGTCGCCCAGCTTGCCGATGGCGACCATCGCATGCAGTTCATAGCCGTCCGGAATCTTCAGCTCCTTGCGCGCCAGCGCCTGGTCGAACCCGGCCATGCCGTGGGTATGCCAGCCACTGATGCTGGCCTGCAACGCCAGGTGGCCCCAGGCCGAGCCGGTGTCGAAGGTGTGCCACAGCGCCGGGGTTTCTTCGCTGGCGCCAGGGGCGGTAAAGGTGGTCTTGGAAATCACCAGCACCAGCGCAGAGGCGTGCTGGGCCCAGCTGCGGTTGAATTCGTTGAGCAGGCCCAGGAAGCGCTCCCAGTTCGGCGTGTCACGGCGCGCGAACAGAAAGCGCCACGGCTGCGAGTTGTAGGCCGAGGGGGCCCAGCGCGCCGCTTCGAAGAAGCTCAGCAGGGTGTCTTCGGCAATCGGTTCGGCGGTAAACGCCCGGGGCGACCAGCGCTGGATGAACTGCTCGGCAATGGCATAGTCGGCAACGCGAGGGTTGGCACTCATGGAGGGGTTCCTGACGGGGTGGGGAAACACACAGCCTGTCAAACTACTGCGTGGCGCCAGCCCTGACAAGCGGTCTGGCAAAGCCCGGCCACACGCCCTAGACTGGCGCCGCCACGCGCGCGCACTTGAATTGAAACAGGACAAAACGCACCATGCCTGCCACCCAACCCTTCTGGATCAGCAAGCCCCTCGATCAGCTCGATCGCCAGGAGTGGGAGTCGCTGTGCGATGGGTGCGGCCTGTGCTGCCTGCAAAAGCTCGAGGACGAAGACGACAACAGCGTCTACTACACCAGCATTGCCTGCAAGCTGCTCGACCTCAAGACCTGCCAGTGCAGCGATTACCCCAACCGCTTTGCCTCGGTACCCGACTGCATCCAGCTCACCCCGGGCAAGGCCGACCAGTTCAAGTGGCTGCCGCCCACCTGTGGCTATCGGTTGGTCAGCGAGGGCAAGGACCTGCCCAGCTGGCATCACCTGGTCAGTGGCGATCGCGAGCAGGTGCACAAGCAACGCATTTCGTGGTCTGGCCGCATGCTCAGTGAAGACAGCGTGGCCGAAGACGATTGGGAAGACTATCTGATTTTCCGCGCCGGCTGAGGCTGCGGCGCAAGGGGATGTGAATGGAGATACGTCGCTGTTTGCTGGGGGCTGCGCTGTTGCTGGCGAGCCATGGCGCTTGGGCGAAGAAGGTCGATCTGGATTACCACGTGCGCCTGCTGCCCCAGAGCGGGCAGGCCGAGGTGCGCCTGACCCTGGCCGACGGCGCAGCGGTGCGCAGCCTGGATTTCGACTTGGGCAAGGAAGCCGTCTACAGCGATTTCAAGGCCGATGGCGCCTGGCAGTTGCAGGCCGGAGCACGCCGTGGCCTGTGGCAGCCGGGGGCAGGAGTGTCCAGCCTGAGCTACCGGGTACAGCTTAACCATGCCCTGAAGAACGCCGGCTACGACAGCCGCATCACTGCGCAATGGGCCTTGTTCCGGGGCGATGACCTGGTGCCTGCCGCGCGCCTCGACCAGCAGGACGGCACCGAGCTGGTCGCGCGCCTGGTGTTCGAGTTGCCGGGCGACTGGAAGAGTGTCGAAACGCCCTGGCCGCGGATTGGCAAGCAGCGTTTCCGCATCGACAACCCTTCGCGGTTGTTCGACCGACCTACCGGCTGGATGCTCGCCGGCAACCTGGGCAGCCGGCGCACCCGTCTGGGCGAGACCGAGGTCACCGTCGCCGGGCCCCAGGGCCAGGGCCTGCGGCGCATGGACACCCTGACCCTGCTGACGTTCGTGTGGCCACAGCTGCAGAGCGTGTTCCCGCGCAACCCGCCCAAGCTGCTGCTGGTGGGCGCCCGCGACCAGTTGTGGCGCGGCACCCGGGCCGGCTACCACTCGATCTACCTCAACAGCAATCGCCCTTTGGTCAACGAGAACGGCAGCAGCCCGTTGTTGCGCGAACTGGTGCGGGTGTTCGCCCAGGTCAACGACCAGGAACGCAGTGACTGGATTGGCGAGGGGCTGGCCGAATACTACGGCATCGAACTGCTGCGCCGTGCCGGTGGCATCACCGAGGACCGCTACCAGGCGGTGCAGGCCCGGTTGGCCAGGCAGGGCGAAAAGGTCACCACGCTGCGCGGCGAGCAGATCACCGATGCGGGGGTGGCCCGTGCGGTGTTGCTGCTGCAGGCGCTGGACCGCGAGATCCGCCTGCACACGCATAACCAGCGTTCGCTGGACGACGTGACCCAGGGCCTGATGCGCCTCAACAGCGTCAGCACTGCGGAGTTCATCCAGCTCAGTGAAAACGTGCTGGGACGTGGCTCCGAGGTGCTGGACACCAAGCTGTTGCGTTAGGCCTTGGGGCTTTTGAGCGAGTCGTTGCCGGTGACCGTGGCGCTGTGGGTGGCCGCTTGCGCATTGGCCTTCAGCACGCTGAGCTCTTCACCGGTGCGTTCGATCTTGCTGCGGATCTGATCCAGGTCGCGGCGCCCGCGCTCGATCAGGCTCTTGGCCGAACTGTGTCCGGTGATGCCCCGGGCCAGCGCCACGCCGCCGATGGCGATCTGGATCAGGCCGAAGAAACCGCCGCGACGCAGCCCCTTGCCGACCATCACCACACCCGTGGCCAGGGAGCCAGCGCGCTCCCAGCCTTGCACGTTGTGTTCGGTCTTGCTCTGAAACGGTGTGGCCAGGGTCAGGGTCTTGTTCTGGGACATGGTCGTACTCCTGTGGGGGCATGGATAGTCAGCAGACCGCCAGGGCCGCCAGGACGTTCCCGCGGATTACTTGAATTTGGGCCCGGAGCGGGTGTTCAGGCCCTTGGCCATGCGGTCGTAGAGCACCACGTTGACGGTAGCAGCGAGGTTCATGCAGCCATTGGTCGGGATGTAGATGGTCTCTTCGCACCAGGCGCGCACGTCGGCATCCAGCGAGCCGTCTTCAGGGCCGAAGATGTAGATCGCGCGGTCGGGGTGAGTGTATTCGGGCAGCGGGCGGGCGCCCTCGATCAGTTCGACGGCAACCGGTGTGCAGCCCAGCGGGATGATCTTCTGCAGGTCGTCGATGCCGATCAGCGGGATGTCATAGTGCACCCGCTTGGTGTCGGTGACGAAGTCGCGGGCGCGCTCGTAGCGCTTGCCGGTGTAGAACACCGAGTTCACGCCATAGCAACCCGCCGCACGCATCACCGAACCGACGTTCTCCGCTGATTTGGGGTTGAACAGACCAATGCAGCTGTACCGTTTGTTCGCCACGTGCCGGGGCCCTTGAGAAAAAAGACGCGATTATACGGGCTTGCCGGCACGGGTGGGGCGCAGGGTCAGTCTTTCTTGAGCAGCCCGGCCAGCCCGGCGAACGGGTTATGGGTGGCCTTGGCGATGCTTGGGCTGGCGGTGGAGCCTTCGCTGAAGTACTGCTGGTCGGTGTAGCGCGAGTGCTCGTTGTCGTGGCAGTACAGGCACAGCAGTTCCCAGTTCGAACCGTCCTGGGGGTTGTTGTCGTGGTTGTGGTCGCGGTGGTGCACGGTCAGTTCGCTCAGGCGCTTGCCGGCGAATTCGCGGGCGCAGCGGCCGCACACGTGGGGGTACATGCGCAGGGCCTTGTCGCGGTAGCCCATTTCCTTGTCGCGCTTGGCATCGGCGAGGATGCGGTCCAGCCGCGCGGTGGCGGCGGCGGAAGAGGTTGCCGAACTCATGGTTGTACCTTTCTCGGGCTTGTTACGGTTATGCCGTGAAGTTTAGCGCCATGACGGGCATTTCGGACAGGCAAACCGCAGCGCTTGCGCGTAGCCTGTAGGCAGCACTCTCCAGGAGCCCGCCCCATGCGCCATGCGAGCATTGCCCTGCTGTTGATTGCCTGGCTCGGCCAGGCCCAGGCTGCGGACCTGCAGCCACGCACCCTCGCACCGGTACCGGGTGCACCGGGTACGCCCACGCCCACCCCTTACCCGCAGGTGGCCCCGTCGACCATCCCCCGTGCAGGGCAGGGCTCGTCGGGTGCGCCGCTGTTGCCGCCGATTCCCTTGCCCAGCCCGCCGAAGGACCAGCCGCTGCCAGGGCTTGCGCCGGATGCCGGCAAGGACAAACCGCGCGAGGGCTAGACCTGCTGCGAGAGACGCTGGCCGTCGAGCATGCGCAGGCGACGCGACAGTGCCACGGCCAGGGCGCGGATGATCTTGGCGGCCACCTTGGGCGTTTCGTTGAGCATTTTTTCCAGTGAGTCCTTGCCCAGGTTGAGCAGTTGACAGTCGCTGGCGGCCACGCAGCTGGCCGATCGGCGTTCGCCGTCCAGCACGGCCATCTCGCCAAAGGCGCGGCCCTTGCGCAGGGTGGCGATCTCCACCTGATGCTCGTCGGGGTCGGTCTTGCGTACCGATACCTGGCCCGAGTGGATGATGCACATGAAGGTGCCGGCATCGCCTTCGTGGAAGATTTCCTCGCCCTGGGCGATGGTGCTGATGCTGAAGTAGCCGGCAGCGGTCTGAAAGTCAGGCGGCAGCAGTTGGTCGAACAGGCCGCAGTCCATGAGCATGTCGCGAATTTCGTTGTTCAGGGAGGTCGGGTCGGGCATCGCGGTTGGTCTTTTTCTTGGAGGTTTGTGGTGTCTGGTTTTCGCCGTCAAGGCCGGCTCCTGCAATGGCCAGTGCATAGCTTGCAGGAGCCGGCCTTGCCGGCGAATTGCTGATTCAGACAACAGAAATCCTGAATTACACCAGGCCCAGCACTTTAAATACGAACGCGTACTCCAGTGCCACGTCCTTGAGCCCCTGGTAGCGCCCACTCATGCCGCCATGCCCGGCGCCCATCTCGGTCTTGAGCAGCAGCAGGTTGTCATCGGTCTTGTGCACGCGCAGCTTGGCCACCCACTTGGCCGCCTCCCAGTACTGCACGCGGCTGTCGTTGTAACCGGCCACCACCAACAGGGCAGGGTAGGCCTGGGCCTTCACGTTCTCGTAGGGCGCATACGCCTTGATGCGCGCGTGCACCTCGGGCTCCTGCGGGTTGCCCCACTCGTCATACTCGGTGACGGTCAGCGGCAGATCGGGGTCGAGCATGGTGTTGAGCACGTCGACGAACGGCACCTCGGCAATCGCCGCCTTGAACAGCTCGGGACGCTGGTTGAGCACCGCGCCGATCAGCAGCCCGCCGGCACTGCCGCCACTGATCGCCAGGTGCTCGGCATCGGTCACGCCGGTGGCGATCAGGTGTTCGGCGCAGGCGATGAAGTCGCTGAAGGTGTTGGGCTTGTGCTCCTGCTTGCCGGCCCGGTACCAGGCCTCGCCCAGTTCGCCGCCGCCGCGCACGTGGGCAATGGCGAAGGCCACGCCGCGCTCCAGCAGGCTCAGGCGCGCATGGGAAAACCACGGGTCCAGGCTTTCGCCGTAGGCACCGTAGCCGTACAGGTACAGCGGCACCGGCTTGCCGAGGTCCTCACGGCGCTGAACCAGGCTGATCGGTACCTGCGTGCCGTCGCCGGCGGTGGCCCACAGGCGCTGGCTGACGTAGGCGTCGGGGTCGAACGGGCCGAGCACCGGGGTCTGCTTGAGCACCTGCTGCTGACCATCGGCAAGCGTCAGCTGGCGTACCTGCGCAGGGCGGTTCAGCGCCTCGTAGCGCAGACGGATGCGTGGGCTGTCGAACTCCAGGCTGTCCTGCACGTACAGGCTGTAGGCTGCATCCGGCAGCTCGACGCGGTAGGTGGGCAGGCCGTGGGGGCGCACCTCGATGATCGGCAGGCCGCCCTCGCGCAGGCTCAGGGTCAGGGCGCTGGCGTTCAGGGTCAGCCCCTCGAGCATCACGGTGTCGCGGTGCGGCACCAGTACCTGCCACTGCTCGTGGGTTGGCAGGGTGTCGGCCGGGCCGTGGAACAGGGCGAAATTGATGCCTTGCTGGTTGCTGCGGATGAACCAGTGCCAGTGGCCGTTCAACTGGCCATGGTCAGGGTAGTACTCATGGCCTTCGACCCGTGGTGCCAGGCAGGTGAACGCCTGTTCCGGGGTGTGCGCATCCAGTACCCAGGCCTCGCTGGTGGTCTTGCTGTTGAGCAGCAGGATCAGCTGGCGCTCGGAGCTGGCGCGGTAGCAGTGCAGGAAGAAGCGACCGTCGGCCTCCTCGAACACCTGCACCGCCCCCTGGGTGCCCAGGCGATGACGCATCAGCCGGTGCGGGCGGTGGGTGTCGTCCAGTTCGGCGAAGAACAGCGTCTGGCTGTCGTTGGCCCAGGTCATGCTGCCGTCGCAGTCTTCGAACGGCAGCTGCTCGACCGTGCCGCTGGCCAGGTCCTTGACGTACAGGGTGTAGACCTCGTCGCCGCTGGTATCCAGGCTGTAGGCCAGGCGCTGGTGGTCGGGGCTGATGTTGAAGGCGCCCAGGCTGAGGAAGCCACCGGCGGCCAGCAGGTTGGGGTCCAGCAGCAGCTCTTCGCGGCTTTCATCGACCGTCGGCGAATCGTCTGCCGGGCGTGGGCAGCGGTAATGACGCGGGTACTCGTCGCCGGCGGTGGTGCGGGTGTAGTAAAGGTAGGGGCCCCAGGGCGAGGCCAGCGACAGGTCGGTTTCGAGAATGCGGCCACGGATCTCTTCGAACAGCTGCTCGCGCAACCCGGCCTGGTCGGCCAGTTGCGCCTCCTGATAGGCGTTTTCCGCGTTCAGGTAGGCCAGCACCTCGGGGGTGTCCCGGGCCTGCAACCAGGCATAGGGATCGGTGCCGGCATCCTGGCGGGCGATCGGGGCTTGGGGGGCGTTGGCAGCTGCGGACATGCGGGGTTCTCTTTGCTGGGGCGCGCCTGCGCGCTGAAAAGTCGTTATCATAAGCATCTATTTGCCTAGCTTGCCACGGACGCCATGACCGAGAACGATTATCTGCTCGCCTGGGGACTCTATGCCCTGGCCGCCCTGGGTTGCCTGCTGGTGGGCTTTCGCCTGACCGCGTGGATGTGGCGCTGGTTGCGCGAGCCGCTGCGGGTGATCATGGCAGTGCTGCTGCTGACCCCGACCATCATCGACCCGGTGAAGGAGAAGTTCGCCCCGGCCATTGCCATCACTGCCCTGGACCTGGCCTTCAAGGTCGGCAACAACGTGCTGCGCGCCGCGTCCGACCTGGCCATGTACGGCATGATCGCGTTCATCCTGTATGCCGTGTTCGTGCTGCTGCGCTGGCCGCTGGAGCGCCGTGCCAAGGCCCGCCGCGCCGCTGCCGAAGCCGCCGCCAGGCGCGATGCCGACGAGCCGCTGGACGACCAGCCGTTCGCCGCCGACAGCCGTGACCGCTACCGCAGCGAACCCCCTGAAGCACCCGCCGGCGGCAGCCGCGAGCGCCTCGAACCGCGTTTGTAAGATCCGCCCTGGAGCGACCCCTGCATGTGTGAATTACTGGGCATGAGCGCCAATGTCCCTACCGATATCGTGTTCAGCTTCACCGGGCTGATGCAGCGTGGCGGACGTACCGGGCCGCACCGTGACGGCTGGGGCATCGGCTTCTATGAAGGCCGTGGCCTGCGCCTGTTCCAGGACCCGGCGGCCAGCTGCGAGTCGGAAGTCGCCAACCTGGTGCAGCGTTATCCGATCAAGAGCGAGGTGGTCATCGGCCACATTCGCCAGGCCAACGTGGGCAAGGTATGCCTGTCCAACACCCACCCGTTCGTGCGCGAACTGTGGGGGCGCAACTGGTGCTTCGCACACAACGGCCAGCTGGGCGACTTCCAGGGGCAACGCACCTTCTACCGCCCGGTGGGCGATACCGACAGCGAGGCCGCCTTCTGCGACCTGCTCAACCGCATCCGCGAGGCATTCCCCGAGCCGGTCGAGGTCGAGGAGCTGATCCCGGTGCTGGTGCAGGCCTGCGCCGAGTTCCGTGGCAAGGGCGTGTTCAACTGCCTGCTCAGCGATGGCGACTGGCTGTTCTGCTTCTGTTCGACCAAGCTGGTACACATCACCCGGCGCGCACCGTTCGGCCCGGCGCGGCTCAAGGACGTGGACATGATCGTCGACTTCCAGGCCGAGACCACGCCCAACGACGTGGTCACCGTCATTGCCACCGAGGCCTTGACCGAGGACGAGATCTGGCACCGCTACGAGCCTGGCCAGTGGGGCCTGTGGCGGCGCGGTGAATGCATTGCCCAGGGTCAGGCCAGCTAAGGATCAGCCTTCATGTTCAGAAGTTACCTGCGTTTGCTGTTGTTTACCTTCGGCCTGCTGGTCGGTGTGCAGATCCCCGGGCTGATCAACGATTACACCCAGCGGGTCGAGGCGCACCTGCTCGAATCGCGCGAGGGCCTCAAGGGCTTCAACCAGACCGCGCAGCGCTTTTTCAATGGCGACCTGCAGGCGCTGGTACGTCACTACCGTGCCAGCGACGACCCGGTGTTCAACAGCGATGCCGACAGCATCGACAGCCTGGTGGCGCGCAATCGCCTGCTCGAAGAAGAGTGGCAGACCCTGCAGCGCCCGTGGCTGGTACGCACCTGGCACGTACTGGTGGCGGCCGACCCGGCCTTGCGCGAGGAAACCCTCAAGGGCTACAGCTACCAGATCCTGCTGGCGCCCGAGGCGATGGCCTGGGGCCTGGCCAGCGCCATGCTGCTGGCACTGGTGATCGAGAGCCTGCTGATGCTGATCGGCTGGGCGATCCTCGGCGGTCGGCGCAAGCCGGTGGAGCCGAGCTGGCGCTAGACGGCCTCCGGGCCGCCCCCCCACCCGACACAGGAGCAACGCGCGTGAGCCGCCTGCTACTCAATTGCGACATGGGTGAAAGTTTCGGCAGCTGGAGCATGGGGCTGGATGCCGAAGTGATGCCCTTTATCGATTGCGCCAACATCGCCTGCGGTTTTCATGCTGGCGACCCGGGCATCATGCGCGCCACCGTGGCGCTGGCCGTGGCCGGGGGCGTGCTGGTGGGGGCGCACCCGGCGTACCAGGACCTGGCCGGTTTCGGGCGCCGCTCGATGGCCTGCAGCAATGAAGAGATTCGCGACCTGCTGCATTACCAGATCGGCGCGCTGGACGGTATCTGCCGTACCCAGAAGACCCAGGTGGCCTACGTCAAACCCCACGGCGCGCTGTACAACGACATGATGGCCGAGCCGGGCAAGCTGCGTGCGGTGATCGAGGCGGTGGCCGCCTACGACCGCAGCCTGCCGCTGATGCTGATGGCCACGGCCGACAATCGCGCGGCCCAGGCACTGGGTGACGAATATGGCGTCACGTTGTGGTTCGAGGCCTTTGCCGACCGTGCCTACGACCCCGCCGGACGCCTGCTGTCGCGGCGCCTGCCCGGTGCCGTGCACCACGACCCGGCCCTGATCGTCGAGCAGGCCCTGCGCCTGGCACGGGGCGAGCCGCTGGTTGCCAGTGATGGCAGCGCACTGCGCCTGCAGGCCCATACGCTGTGTGTGCATGGCGACAATGCCAGCTCGGTGGCTGCGGTGCGGCAGATTCGTCAGGCTCTCGATGCGCAGGCGGCGCCATGAAGTGGCGCGTCGAGGTGGTTGCTGTCGATTGCCTGATGGTGCGCCTGTTCGATGCGATCGATGAGTCCAACATGCCCTGGATGCTCGCTGCCACCCAGCGTCTGCGCGCAGCCTTTGCGGCGCAGTTGATCGATCTGGTGCCGTCGTACACCACCGTGATGGTGCATTTCGACCTGTCGCCCACCCAGGCCCGCGAGCGTATCGCGCAGGCGCTCGAAGGTCTTCGCCCCGACGAGGGCGGGGCAGGGCAGCGCCACGACATTCCGGTGTGGTACGACCCCAGCGTCGGGCCCGAGCTGGCCTTGCTGGCGCAGCGCAGCGGCGATTCCGTGGCGGGGGTGATCCGCCGCCACAGCGCGCGCGAGTACCAGGTGTTCGCCCTGGGCTTCGCCCCGGGTTTCGCGTTCATGGGGCTGGTCGAGGAGGCGCTGGCCGCGCCGCGCCTGGCCACCCCGCGCAAGCGCGTGGCAGCCGGCAGTGTGGGCATCGCCGAGCGCCAGACGGCGGCCTACCCGGCGGTTTCGCCCGGGGGCTGGAACCTGATCGGGCGTACCCC
Organism: Pseudomonas sp. 8209; assembly: GCF_028682105.1. Lineage (NCBI taxonomy): Bacteria > Pseudomonadati > Pseudomonadota > Gammaproteobacteria > Pseudomonadales > Pseudomonadaceae > Pseudomonas > Pseudomonas sp. 8209. Next base: position 130,861 of record NZ_JANIAH010000002.1, on the reverse strand, counting down.
CAGCCGCCTGTTCGATCGCCAGCGCGAGGGCTACAGCCTGCTGCAGCCGGGCGACCGGGTGCGCTTCGTGGCGGTGGACCGTGCCGAATTCCTTGCACTCGGCGGCGACGACACGCCCCTGCAGGTGTCGCCGTGAGCCGCTTGCTGATCGAGGCCAGCACGCCGCTGTGCCTGTTGCAGGATGCCGGGCGCTTTGGCGTGCGCCACCTGGGCGTGACCCAGGGCGGTGGTCTGGACTGGGTATCGATGCGCTGGGCCAACTGGCTGCTGGGCAATGCACCGCAGGCGGCGGTGGTGGAGATCACCCTGGGCGGGCTGACGCTGGTGGCCGAGCAGGCGTGCTGCCTGGCACTGGCCGGTGCTGACCTGGGCGCACGGCTCGACGACCAGCCGCTGGCGCCGTGGCGCAGTTTCGTGATGGACAAGGGGCAGCGCCTGCAGTTCACCCAGCCGCTGCAGGGTGTGCGGGCCTACCTGGCGGCGCCAGGGGGATTCGCTGCGCCGCAGGTGCTGGGCAGTTGCGCTACGGTGGTGCGCGAGGAGCTGGGCGGGCTGACGGGACTGGGCAGGGCATTGGCCCGAGGCGAGTGCCTGGGCTACGCCGGCAACGCGCCGGGTGTGCGTGAGGTGCCCGAAGGGCTTCGACCCGTGCCTGGTACCTGCACCGTGCTGGACCTGGTGATGGGGGCGCAGATCGGCGAGTTTGCCGGGCAGAGCCTGTTCGATGCCTTCAACCGCGACTGGACCCTGGACACCCGCGCCGACCGCATGGGCATGCGCCTGCTGGGCCCGGCGTTGCAGTATCAGGGGCAGCCGATGATCTCGGAGGGGATACCGCTGGGCGCGGTGCAGGTACCGCCGGATGGGCAGCCGATCGTGTTGCTCAATGATCGGCAGACGATTGGCGGCTATCCGCGATTGGGGGCGCTGACCCCGCTGGCGCTGGCCGGCCTGGCGCAGTTGCTGCCGGGGCGTGTGGTGCGGTTGCGGGCCGTGGTGCAGGAGATGGCATGGCGAGAGCAGCAGGTTTATCTGCAGAGGTTTGCCGACTGACAGGGCCTCTTCGCCGGCAAGGCCGGCGAAGGGTTCACCGCTACTTGGAGAGAAACCGCATCCCTTCCTCCAGCCCGCGCAAGGTCAGCGGGAACATCCGGTCCTCGACCAGCTCGCGCACGATGTTGGTCGAAGCGGTATAGCCCCAGGTGTCCTTGGGGTAGGGGTTTATCCAGATCAGCTTCTTGTACTTCTCCATGAAGCGGCGCATCCACACATACCCGGCTTCCTCGTTCCAGTGCTCCACGCTGCCACCGGGCTGGGTGATCTCGTAGGGCGCCATGGCCGCATCGCCCACGAACACCACCTTGTAGTCGGCGCCGTACTTGTGCAGCAGGTCCATGGTCGAGGTGCGCTCGGAGGTGCGGCGCAGGTTGTTCTTCCACACCGACTCGTACACGAAGTTGTGGAAGTAGTAGTACTCCAGGTGCTTGAACTCGGTCTTGCAGGCCGAAAACAGCTCTTCGCAGATCTTCACGTGGGCGTCCATCGAACCGCCGATGTCGAACAGCAGCAGCAACTTCACGCTGTTGCGCCGCTCCGGACGCATCTGGATGTTGAGCAGCCCGGCATCGCGCGCGGTGTGGTCGATGGTGCCGTCGATATCCAGCTCTTCGGCCGCGCCCTGACGGGCGAACTTGCGCAGCCGGCGCAAGGCCAGCTTGATGTTGCGCGTGCCCAGTTCCACCCCGTCGTCAAGGTTCTTGTACTCGCGCTGGTCCCATACCTTGACCGCCTTGCCCTGGCGCTTGCCGGCATCGCCCACGCGAATGCCCTCGGGGTTGAAGCCGCCCGAGCCGAACGGGCTGGTACCGCCGGTGCCGATCCATTTGTTGCCGCCGGCATGGCGTTCCTTCTGTTCTTCCAGGCGTTTCTTGAACGCTTCGATCAGCTTGTCCAGACCGCCCAGGGACTGGATCTGCGCACGCTCTTCATCCGTCAGGGAACGCTCGAATTCCTTGCGCAGCCAGTCTTCGGGGATCAGCGCCTCCAGGTGGTGGTCGAGGTTTTCAAGGCCCTTGAAGTAGGCCGAGAAGGCCCGGTCGAACTTGTCGAAGTGGCGCTCGTCCTTGACCAGGATGGCGCGCGCCAAATAGTAGAACTCGTCCATGTCGGCGAAGATCACCCGCTGCTTCAAGGCATTGAGCAGGTCGAGCAACTCGCGTACCGACACCGGCACCTTGGCCGCGCGCATTTCATTGAACAGGTTCAGCAGCATGGCAATGACCCCGTTGGCTCAGCGGTTGCCGCGCCGGCTCATGAACGCCAGGCGCTCCAGCAACTGCACGTCCTGCTCGTTCTTGACCAGCGCACCGGCCAGCGGCGGGATGGCCTTGGTCGGGTCGCGCTCGCGCAATACCGCTTCGCCGATGTTGTCGGCCATCAGCAGCTTGAGCCAGTCGACCAGCTCGGAGGTGGAGGGTTTTTTCTTCAGGCCCGGCACCTTGCGCACGTCGAAGAACACGTCCAGCGCCTCGCTGACCAGGTCCTGCTTGATGTTGGGGTAGTGCACGTCGACGATCTGCTGCAGCGTGGCGCGATCGGGGAAGGCGATGTAGTGGAAGAAGCAGCGGCGCAGGAAGGCGTCGGGCAGTTCCTTCTCGTTGTTGGAGGTAATGATGATGATCGGACGCTGTTTGGCCTTGATGGTCTCGTCGATCTCGTAGACGTAGAACTCCATCTTGTCGAGTTCCTGCAGCAGGTCGTTGGGGAACTCGATGTCGGCCTTGTCGATTTCGTCGATCAGCAGGATGACCCGCTCCTCGGCTTCGAAGGCCTCCCACAACTTGCCCTTTTTCAGGTAGTTGCGCACGTCGTGCACCTTGTCCACGCCCAGCTGCGAGTCGCGCAGGCGGCTGACCGCATCGTACTCGTAGAGGCCCTGGTGGGCCTTGGTGGTGGACTTGATGTGCCAGGTGATCAGCTTGGCACCGAAGGCTTCGGCCAGTTGCTCGGCGAGCATGGTCTTGCCGGTGCCGGGTTCGCCCTTGACCAGCAGCGGGCGCTCCAGGGTGATCGCCGCGTTGACGGCCAGTTTCAGGTCATCTGTGGCGACGTATGCGCTGGTGCCTTCGAACTTCATGTACCGATCCTCAAAAAATGGTCATGCGGTGACTATCATGCGACGACTATAACGCGGGGCTTGCGTGGCTGTGAACGCGGACGGGGTATTCAGTCTGTGGATGATTGGTCATGAAACCGGGGTGGCAGGCCTGGCCTCGTCGCTGGCTTGCCAGCGAAAGGGCCAGTACCGCGATGGATCAGTCAGCTTTCGGCGGCCCCTGTTCATACCGCGCATTGAATGCCTGCACGAAGCCGTTGCGCAGAATCTGCAAAAACGCCTCGAACGCGCTGATATCGCTGTGATGCACGCTGCCGCTGAGCTCCACGCGCGTGGCGAACTGGTTCTTGCGCTGGTTCTTGAGCACCGTTTCGGTACCGCCCACCAGGGCTTCCCAGATCGAGCGCAGAAACCCCTTGTCCTTGTTGTCCACGTCCTGCTGCCAGTTGAACACCTCGACATCGCGCAACAACGGCTTGATGTAGCCCTTGAGCTGGCCCTTGTTCGCCTCGGCCTCGATCACCACGTCGCCGTGCCCGGCATTGAAGTCGAACTTGCCGTAGGCGCTGGCAAAGTCGTTCATCTGGCGCAGCTGGATGCCGGTGGCGCGCAGGCGGAACTGGAAGTCCTCGAAGTTGCTCAGCGGGTCGAAGGTGGCCGTGCTTTCCACCCGCGCGTCGCCCAGCAGCCGGGCCTTGCCCTCGAAGCGGGCGTCGCGCTTGCCTTCGACGTCCACCACGTTGGTCAGGTTGTAGACGCTGGCGTTGAGCTGGGTCGCTTCAAGGCTGACCGGCGGTTTGGAATTGAAGTTGCGAAAGGTCAGGGTGCCGTCGTCTATGCGCAGCTCGTTGAGGGTGATCGGCAGCAGCTTGCTCAGCTGCGCGCGCCAGTCGGTGCCCTTACCGGTCTGCGACGCCTGGGTGTTGCCGCCATCGACGAAGTTCAGTTTCGGGCGCAGGAAGGTCACTTCGGCCACCACGGCATGGTCGTACCACAGTGAATGCCAGCTCACCGACAGGTCGATCAGCGGCGCCTCCAGAAACGGCACCGGCACCTTGCCCGTGGTCTTGACGATGGTCAGGCCGTTGATCTTGTAGGCGCCCCGCCACAAGGCCAGGTCGACATCGGTGACCTGGCCGCGGTAGTCGCCCATGTCGGCGAGCTTTTCGTTCAAGTAGTTGCGTACCAGGATCGGCAGCGTCAGGTGCAGGGCCAGCAGCAACAGTGCAATGCCCAGCAGCCCCCACAGGGGCCAGCGGTAGCGGCGTTTCATCGGCGTGGGTTCCGTGATTGAGGATGATCGGTTGACCGCCGCACGGGCGCATCGGTTCGTTCGGGGTGGACGCACCGCAGGGGCAGGCATACCCTTGAAGTTTTCGCACGGTGCCAAAAGGACCCAAGCCATGAGCCGTATCTTCGCTGACAACGCGCACTCCATCGGCAACACGCCGCTGGTGCAGATCAACCGCATCGCCCCGCGGGGCGTGACCATCCTGGCCAAGATCGAGGGGCGCAACCCCGGCTATTCGGTCAAGTGCCGGATCGGCGCGAACATGATCTGGGACGCCGAAAGCAGCGGCCGGCTCAAGCCGGGCATGACCATCGTCGAGCCGACCTCGGGCAACACCGGTATCGGCCTGGCCTTCGTGGCCGCTGCGCGCGGCTACAAGCTGATGCTGACCATGCCGGCCTCGATGAGCATCGAGCGGCGCAAGGTACTCAAGGCGCTGGGCGCCGAGCTGGTGCTGACCGAGCCTGCCAAGGGCATGAAGGGCGCGATCGAGAAGGCCGCCGAAATCGTAGCCAGCGACCCGGCCACCTACTTCATGCCGGCGCAGTTCGACAACCCGGCCAACCCGGCCATTCACGAGAAGACCACCGGTCCGGAAATCTGGAACGACACCGACGGCGGGGTCGACGTGCTGGTTGCCGGCGTGGGCACCGGCGGCACCATCACCGGTGTGTCGCGCTACATCAAGAACACCCAGGGCAAGCCGATTCTGTCGGTGGCGGTCGAGCCGCTGGTGTCTCCGGTGATCACCCAGGCCCTGGCCGGCCAGGAAATCAAGCCCAACCCGCACAAGATCCAGGGCATCGGCGCAGGTTTCGTACCCAACAACCTGGACCTGTCGATGGTCGACCAGGTCGAGCTGGCCAGCGACGAGGAGTCCAAGGCCATGGCCCTGCGACTGATGCAGGAGGAGGGCATCCTGTGCGGTATCTCCTGTGGCGCGGCGATGGCCGTGGCGGTACGTCTGGCCGAAAAGCCGGAAATGCAGGGCAAGACCATCGTGGTGATCCTGCCCGACTCGGGCGAGCGCTACCTGTCGAGCATGCTCTTCAGCGACCTGTTCACCGAGCAGGAAAACCAGCAGTAACCACCGCCAGGCTCCACCGAGGCTGATCCGCCTCAATGTTCGGCGCACTGCGTTGTTGCACAATTGCCAACACTGAATGTCCGGCCCCGGTTGTTTTTACCGGGGCCGGATCGGTTTATCATGTCCGATTATCCGGCAGCGATGGCCTGATCGAAATTCAAGGAGTGTTGCATGACCTTTTCCTTTGTCGCCAAGGCAGGTGTACTGCTGCTGTTCTTCGGCAGCACCCTGTACGTGCACCTGCGCGGCAAGGCGCGTTTGCCCGTGTTGCGCCAGTTCGTCAACCATTCGGCGCTGTTCGCCCCCTATAACGCCCTGATGTACCTGTTTTCGGGGGTGCCTTCCAAGCCCTACCTGGACCGTAGCCGCTTCCCCGAGCTGGACGTGCTCAAGGACAACTGGCAGGTGATCCGCGAGGAGGCCATGCACCTGTTCGACGAGGGCTACATCCGAGCCGCCGAAAAAGACAACGATGCCGGCTTCGGTTCGTTCTTCAAGAAGGGTTGGAAGCGCTTCTACCTGAAGTGGTACGACAAGGCGCTGCCATCGGCCGAGGCGCTGTGCCCCCGCACCGTCGAGCTGGTCAACAGCATCCCCAACGTCAAGGGCGCGATGTTCGCCCTGCTGCCGGGCGGCAGCCACCTGAACCCGCACCGCGACCCATTCGGCGGTTCGCTGCGCTATCACCTGGGGCTGTCCACGCCGAACTCGGACGACTGCCGCATCTATGTCGACGGCCAGGTGTACGCCTGGCGCGATGGCGAAGACGTGATGTTCGATGAAACCTACGTGCACTGGGTGAAGAATGAAACCGAGACCACCCGGGTGATCCTGTTCTGCGATATCGAGCGACCGCTGACCAGCCCGCTGATGACCCGCATCAACCGCAAGGTCAGTGCCTTCCTGGGCCGGGCCACCGCGCCGCAGAACACCGACGACGAGCGCGTGGGCGGCATCAACCAGGCGTATGCCTGGAGCAAACGCTTCAGTACCGTGATCAGCAGCCGGGTCAAGACCTTCAAGCGCGCCAACCCCAAGGCCTACCGCGTGCTGCGCCCGGTGCTGGCGGTGCTGGTTGCTTACCTGCTGTACCGCTGGCTGTTCTGACCACACTCGGTGCAAGGTTGGCCCCTGCCGGGGCGGGCCTTGCACCGTGTCGCGAGTGTGGCTATATTCACCCACAGTTCACCTCACCGAAGACCTGCACATGCCAGCTTCCCGCCCCACCACCGTATTCGCTACCGCGCCCGACGCGGTCGTGGTCGTGCGTGGGTCCCAGCAGCCGGTCATGATCAGTCACTACCCACCACCTGTCAGTAGCCCCGTGGCGTGCGTTGTCGCACCACCCGGCGTGGTTGTAGTGCTGGGCTGAGCGGCCACTGGCTGCGCCCCCACCACACCTGAACCCTACTGAATACGGCCGGCTGCACCGCGCAGCTCGACCGTTCGGCTTACTTGCCCGAATACAGGTGGCATTTCATGTCAGTTATCTCGAAACAATCCGTGGCCTCGGCGGCCACCACCAGCCTGTTCGTCCTGCTCTGGAGCAGCGGCGCCATCGTCTCCAAGCTCGGCCTGGCGCAGGCCTCGCCCTTTGCCTTTCTGCTGATCCGCTTTGCGATTGCCTTTGTCGGCCTGCTGCTGCTCGGCCCGTTGCTGCGCCTGCACTGGCCACGCGGTCGCGGCCCGTTGCTGCAAGCCATCGCCACCGGCTGCGTGCTGCTCGGTGCCTACCAGATCTTCTACCTGCTGGCGCTGGACCTGAAGGTGACGCCCGGCATCATGGCCACCGTGATGGGCGTGCAGCCGATCCTCACGGTGGTGCTGATGGAGCGCAAGCGTTCGTTCAGCCGGTTGTTCGGCCTGAGCCTGGGGCTGATCGGGCTGGTGATGGTGGTGTACCAGGGCATCGGCCTGGGCGGCATCTCGCTGGCGGGCATGCTGTTCGCGCTGCTGGCGCTGGCCAGCATGACGTTCGGCTCGATCATGCAGAAGCGCATCACCAGCAACCCGGTGGGCACGCTGCCCTTGCAGTACCTGGCGGGCCTGCTGATGTGCGCGCTGTTTGCACCGTTCCAGCCGCTGGCGGTCAACCCCAATGCCAGCTTTGTGTTCTCTGTGCTGTGGATGGGCCTGGTGGTGTCGTTGCTGGCGACCTTGCTGCTGTACCGGCTGATCGCCAAGGGCAACCTGGTCAATGTCACCAGCCTGTTCTACCTGGTGCCGGCGGTGACGGCGGTGATGGACTACCTGATCTTCGGCAATCGCCTGGCGGCCTTGAGCCTGCTGGGCATGGGCTTGATCGTGGTGGGCCTGCTGTTCGTGTTCCGCAAGCCCGCGACCAAGCCTGACACGGTGGATCAGTCGCTGGCCAGCTGACGGGCCTGGCGGGCCGGCTTGAGCACCAGCCACAAGGCCACGGCAATCAGCAGCCCGCCATACAGGTGCGCCATCGACAGGGGCTCGTCCAGCAGCCACGCGCCCCACAGCACGCCGAAGGCCGGGATCATGAAGGTCACGGTGGTGGATTTTACCGGGCCGATTTCGCTGATCAGGCGAAAGTACAGGATGTAGGCGAAGGCGGTGCACAACAGGCCCAGCCCCAGCAGCGACAACCACACCTGCCAGCCGCCCCAGCTGGCAGGTGGCTGGGTGATCACGCTGAAGCCGAACAGCGGCAGCAACAGCAAGGTGGCGCCCATCATGCTGCCCAGCGCCGACAGGCGACTGTCCAGGCCGCCCTGCTGGTCGAGCCAGCGCCGCGCCAGATACCCCGAGAAGCCATAGCAGGTGGTGGCCGCCAGACACGAGAGGGCGCCCTGCATGAGCCTGGCGTCGAAGGCCACCGGCCCCGCACCACTGAGAATCCCGACCCCGAACAGGCCCAGGAATATGCCGCCCAGCTTGGGCAGGGTCATGGCCTCGCGAAAGAACAGCGCGCCGATCAGCACGCCCATCAGCGGCGTGGTGGCGTTGAAGATCGCCGAGTAGCCGGCGGGCAGCACCTGTGCGGCCACCGAGTAGAGCGTTGCGGGTATTCCCGAGTTGATCATGCCCAGAAACAGGCAGGCCTTGAGTTTGCCCTGGAAGTCCCAGCGCACGCGCAGCAGGGCGAGAATCACCAGCAACCCGGCGCAGGCGATTGAGACGCGAAAGAAGGCGGTGGGCAGGGTGCCCAGCACCGGCGCAATGATGCGCATGAACAGAAAACTGGCCCCCCACACGGCAGCGAGAATCAACAGTCGGGTGATGGCGATGGGGCTCACGGGGGTTCTCCGGGTAACAGGGGCAGGGGCGGGAGTTTACGGTAAAAGCCAGGGTGGGCTCTCTCGCTTTCTTGCGGTGTCAATTCGGGCGCTTTCGCCAGCACCGCTGGCTCATGCTGTGGGGGCGGTATCTGTAGGAGCCGGCCTTGCCGGCGAAGGGCGCGAAACGGTTCCTAAGTAGGCTATCGCAGCCTTGCGTGACTGGCTAAGCTCAGGTCTTTGAAATTCCCGCAGAGGTCTTACCCATGCCCCAACAATGGCCGGCCGCCGCCATCGCCCGGATGATTCTCGATGGCTTCGACAGCTACCGTGAGCACTTTCGCCAGATCACCGACGGGGCACGCCAACGCTTCGAGCTCGCGCAATGGCAGCAGATCCAGACGGCCTCGGCGGCACGTATCAATCTCTACGAGGAAAAGGTCAGCGAGGTCAGCGGCTGGCTGGCCGGCGCTTTCGAGCCCGAGGTTCTGCTGGATGCGACGTTCTGGCCGCTGGTCAAGAGCGCCTACATCAGCCTGATCGACCCGCGGCTGGACGATGAGCTTTCCGAAACCTGGTACAACTCGATTTTCTGCAGCCTGTTCAGCCATGACCTGATCAGCGACGGCTGCATGTTCATCCATACCACGCGCCCGGCACTGCGCGCCCATGAGCGCGCCGCGCAGACCCGCACCTACCGCCCCCAGGGCGGGCTGGGCGAGATGCTCGCGCAGGTCTTCGCCGACTACGCCTTCGCGGTGCCCTTCGCCGACCTGCCTGGTGATCTGGCGCGCCTGGAGGCGCAGTTGCGCGAGAACCTGCCCGATTGGGTGTGCAAGGACCCGCAACTGCAGGTGGAGCTGTTTTCCTCGGTGCTCTATCGCAACAAGGGGGCCTACCTGGTGGGCCGGCTGTTCACCCACGATGAACAGTGGCCGCTGGTGATTCCGCTGCTGCACCACGAAGGCCACGGCATCGAAATCGATGCGCTGATCACCGATGAAGCCGATGTGTCGATCATCTTCTCGTTCACTCGCTCGTACTTCATGGTCGATGTGCCGGTGCCGGCCGAGTTCGTGGGCTTTCTCAAGCGCATCCTGCCGGGCAAGCACATCGCCGAGCTGTACACCTCCATCGGTTTCTACAAGCACGGCAAGTCCGAGTTCTACCGGGCGCTGATCAATCATCTGGCCAGTACCGATGACCGCTTCATCATGGCCCCCGGCGTGCGCGGCATGGTCATGAGCGTGTTCACCCTGCCGGGCTTCAACACCGTGTTCAAGATCATCAAAGACCGCTTCTCGCCGTCCAAGAGTGTCGACCGCGCCACGGTCATCGAGAAGTACCGCCTGGTAAAGAGCGTCGACCGCGTGGGGCGCATGGCCGATACCCAGGAGTTCGCCGACTTTCGCTTCCCGCTGGGCAAGTTCGAGCCCGAGTGCCTGGCCGAGTTGCTGGAAGTGGCGCCGTCGACCGTGGTGGTGGAGGGCGACACGGTGCTTATCCGCCACTGCTGGACCGAGCGGCGCATGACCCCGCTGAACCTGTACCTGGAAAACGCCAACGAGGCCCAGGTGCGCGAGGCGCTGGAGGACTACGGGCTGGCGATCAAGCAATTGGCGGCGGCGAACATCTTCCCCGGCGACATGCTGCTGAAGAACTTTGGCGTTACCCGGCATGGGCGGGTGGTGTTCTATGACTACGACGAGATCTGCTTTCTGACCGAAGCCAACTTCCGCTATATCCCGCCGCCGCGTTTCCCCGAGGACGAGATGGCCAGCGAGCCGTGGTACTCGATCGGGCCGCTGGACGTGTTCCCCGAGGAGTTCCCGCCGTTTCTGTTTGCCGACATCGGTCAGCGGCGGCTGTTCAGCCAGTTGCATGGCGAGTTGTATGACGCAGATTACTGGAAGGGGCTGCAGGCGGCGATACGGGAGGGGAAGGTGATCGATGTGTTCCCGTACCGGCGCAAGTGCCGGGAGAACTGAGCAGCTTCGCCGGCCTTGCCGGCGCCAAGGGGAAGCGCGTCGCGCCTGTAGGAGCCGGCCTTGCCGGCGAATCGGTTCAGGATTGCAGGCACTTGAGCTTGCTGAAGTCCTGCTGCACCTTGGCCAGCCTGCCCAGCAGGTGCTGACGTTGCTGCTCGCTGCTCTGCGCCATCAGGTCCACCAGCAGGCTGCGCGCCTCCTCTTCGGTACGCTGGTAGGCCATGCGGTACTCCGGCGTCCACAGGCTTTCGCGCTGCTTGAGCAGTAGTTCCAGCCTTGGTTCGAATGCCTCGCTGCGCCGTTGCTCCATCGCCGCAGTGAACTGCGCCTGCCAGTGTGCGCGGTTGGCGATCCACTGACGGTTCTGTTCGCCCAACGCCTGTGACCACTGCGCCACGCGCAGGCGCTGCTGCGGGTTCAGTTCGCCCAGCCATGGCGTCAGGCGTTTTTCCATGCGCTGCTGGCGCTGCTCGATCTGCCTGGCCAGCGGCGTCTTCACATACTTGGCCTCGCGCTCGCGAATGTCTTCGGCAAACGCCTCGCGCATGTCGCTGACCTGTTGGTCGTCCATGCCGCGCAGCAGCTGCGTGGCCGACGGCATGATCTGGTCGGCCACCTCGGCGATGGCCTGCTTGGCCTGCTCGGTGCGCAGCCTTAGCTGCGCGTCGGTGACCTCGTTGTGCGCGACCATCTGTCGAATATCGCCCAGCCATGTCAGATAGCCCGGCAGCTGTGTACGACAATGCCATGCCAGGTGCGCCTTTAGTCGTTCGTCCAGCCAGCCTTTCTGCTGGCGATTCATGCTCAGGTAGTCGCTCAGCGACCAGGGCACCAGTACATCGAGGTTGCGGTAGGCGAGGTCCATGCGGTTGCAGCCGACCAGCAGCAGCGTCGACAGCACCAGCAGCGAAAGGCAGCGAAACAACGTGGACAGGCAGGCATCCATGGGTGCATATCCTTGCAGGGGCGTGCTTGTGTTTATAGAACAACGGCGCGCCTGGCGGTTCCCGTAGCGTGTAGAATGCCAGCCTCGCAACGAGGATTTCAGCAAATGGCTTTAGTTGGGCGTTACAACACTTTGCAAGTGGTCAAGCACACGGATTTCGGTCTGTACCTGGACGGCGGGGCGGACGGCGAGATCCTGCTGCCCAACCGTTACATCCCCAAGGACACGCCCACCGAGGTCGAGGACTGGCTCAACGTCTTCGTCTACCTCGACAGCGAAGACAAGCTGATCGCCACCACCGAGAAGACCAAACTGCAGGTGGGCGAGTTCGCCAGCCTCAAGGTGGTGGAAATCAATAGCATCGGCATCTTCCTCGACTGGGGCCTGCCCAAGGACCTGTTGATGCCGTACTCCGAAGAAAAACGCCAGATGAAGGCGGGCGAGTACTGCGTGGTGCATGCCTACCTCGACAAGCGCACCCGGCGCATCACCGCCACCGCGCGCCTGGACCGCTACCTCGACAAGCTGCCGGCCAACTACAGCGTGGGCCAGGAAGTCGACCTGCTGGTGGTCGAGGAAACCCCGATGGGGTTCAAGGCCATCATCAACAACAAGCACTGGGGCCTGATCCACAAGAACGAAGTGTTCAAGTTCTTGCGTTCGGGCAAGCAGGAGAAGGGCTACATCAAGGAGCTGCGCAGCGACGGCAAGATCGCCCTGAGCCTGCAGCCGGTCGGCCAGGCCCTGGCCAGCACGCTGAACGACAAGATCCTCGACAAGCTCAAGGCCGCCAACGGCGTGCTGCCGGTCAGCGACAAGAGCGACCCGCAGGTGATCAGCGACCTGTTCGGGGTGAGCAAGGGCAACTTCAAGAAAGCGATCGGCGCCCTGTACAAGGACGGGCGCATCGTGATTCACGCCGACCGCATCGAACTGGTCTGATCAGACCTGCACGAAGGCGGCAAAACTCAGGTTTTCGCCGCCCGGACGCAAGTCCTGCAGCAGCGAGTCGCGGTCGGCGCTCAGCGCCAGGCTGATGGTCGAGCGACGCTTGCCCGGCTTGCGTACTTCCATCTTCTCCAGGTGCGCACGCAGGAAGTTGACCGGCACCTTGAGGTGCTGCAGCTGGTCGGTTTCCGGGGTGTAGAGCAGCAGGTTGACCCAGTCGGCCACGCTCTTGGGCAGCACCAGCTTCACCGGCACATCGAACCACCACAGGCTGCGCTTGGTATCGAGCACGGCAAACAGGGTGTTGTCGCTGTTGAGCACAGGGCGTTCCAGCGCCTGGTTGCGACGGGCGATGGCGGTGGGTTTGTCGAGTTTCATGCAGGTTCCTACGGGTGACGCTTGAAAGGTCGGCCATTGTGCTGGGATTGCGCTGAAAACTAAAGCGGGGCCTGCTGACAGGGCCGACCATTCGCAGACAATCCCTGCCGACGAATGGCCACCCCGCGGTCCTCAGCGCGCCAGCGCCTTGCTCAACTCCGAGGTGGCCCCGTCGGACCGGGTGACCGTCGCGGTGAACGCCTGCAGCCCATCTGCTTGCGGCAATACATACTCGAACTGCGCCTGACCCTTGGCATCCGTCGCCACCATCACTTCGCCCAGATACTGCTCCGCTTCACCGGCCTTTGAGTCAGCATTGCCGAACACCTCCACCCGCAACAGGCTGTCGGGCTCGCCACTCACCTGGCCCAGCAAGCGGTCACCTTTGACTGCCTTGAGCAGCGGGGCCGCCTGATCGTGATTGGGTACCGGCTGGCAACCCTGCGGTGCGGCCTTGTCGGTGCAGATGATCGCCCGGTTGGTGCCCGACGGGTCGACACCGATGCCACGCGAGCCCACATAGATCGCATGCTCCAGCGCCGGCACCGAAAACACGATGGCACCGGTGCGCTGATCGGGCACGCACGAACCGCCCGCTTCGCAGCGCCGGATATCCTGGCTGTTGTTCCAGATGCGGTTGGCGGTCAGGCGGTTGCTGGTGGAGGTCGGCTCCGGGCGCAGCGCCACGCCGATGCGGTTGCCGTGGATCAGGTTGCCATCGAGGATGTTGCCCGCACCGCTGACGCTCACGCCGATGGAGTTGCCGGTAAAGGTGTTGGCCCCCAGGTAATTACGCTGGCCCCAGTTGATCTGCAGGCCGTCGGAATAGTCCTCGAAGCGGTTGCGCACCACCGTGTTGTCATTGCCCCACAGGATCTCGATGCCCTGGGAGGGCTCCGCGTTGGCCGGGGTGGAGCGAAACAGGTTGTCGGCCACCAGGTTGAACGCCGCGCCGCGGGTCAGCTCCAGGCCGTCGCCGTTGTCCACCAACTGGTTGCGCAGCACCTTGTTGTTCACCGTGGTGGTGGCGGTCGAATTGCCCTGGCCGTCGTCGCCGGTCAGCATGATGCCGGCGCCACCCTTGTTGGCGGTGATGCGGTTGTCCTGGATGACGTTGTGGCTGGCGCGGTTGACCAGGATGCCGATGCAGAAATTACGCACATCCAGGCCGGAAATCTCCACGCCCTGGGTATCGCGTATCACCAGCCCCGGGCCGGTGGTGGTGCGCACATTGGTGCCGAACTGTCCGGGCACGGCGCCAGGGCATGCGCGCGTGCCGTTGCCGACGATATAGGCCGAACCGTCGATGGCGATGTACTCGCCGTTGCGCTTCCAGGCCGCACCTTCGAGGCTTACCGGGCCGAGAATCGGCGGCAGGGCCGAAGCGGGCTTGATCACGTAGGGCGGCTGGCCGACCGGGCGGATCTCGATCCGGTAGGTGCCGGGCGCCTGGTTGTTGCGCTCGATGGCCCAGCGCAGGCTGCCGGGCTGCTCGTCGTCGGCATAGCGATCGACCACCAGGGTGGTCAGGGCGGCGGGCTGTACGGCAGGTGCTGCGTGCAGGGCATGGGCAGGTACGGCCAGCAGCAGGGCTGCCAGCAAGGGGGAGATACGCATGGGTAGTGATCGCTGTGTCTGTTGTTTTTATCGCGCCCGGGCTGCAGGGCGCTGGTGCCCGATTCTAGGCAAAGCCGACAGCCCCTGGCGCAGGCCAGGCACGATTGGGGGCGATATTCGCCCGCTGTTTATCCATTGTGGGAATCCACACCGCACAAAAATATTTGAAACTCTCGCAGAAGCGGGCGGGTCCATTGACTGTCGACACTGACAGCTATTTGTTCCCCTTCAGGAGAAATGCCATGAGCAGCACTTCGGACAAAGCAAAAGGCTTGGCCAACGAAGCGGTAGGCAACATCAAGCAAGGCGTGGGCAAGGTGACCGATAACGATAAACTGCGCGCCGAGGGCAAGGCCCAGGAAGTCAAGGGCGAAACCCAGCAGGCAGTGGGCAAGGCCAAGGATGCGGTCAAGGATGCTGTGAAAAAGCCCTGACCGGCTGCGCGTGTAGCCGATAACGGCCATCTTCGGGTGGCCGTTCTGCTGTCTGTGGCAATCAATCGTAACCTCACAGACGTGGTCTACTAGACTACCGTCAGGTAAAACACCCCCCCAACGCTTGGATTACTGCCTATGACAGTGGAGCGGCGAAAGGAGACGCTATGATTTTCCCCAACTTGCACGGCCTGCCGTTGCATCGTGTTCTGGTGCGCACGGTAAGCGAGTTTCTCGATGACGAGATGTCCACCTATGCGTCGGCCCTGGCCTACCAGATGCTGTTTTCGCTGTTCCCCTTCCTGCTGTTCCTGATCGCCCTGATCGGGTTTCTGCATCTGCCCGACTTCTTCACCTGGCTGCGCCTGCAGTCGGAACTGGTGTTGCCGCCCCAGGCGCTGGAGCAGGTCAACCCGGTGATCGACCAGTTGCAGCAATCCAAGGGCGGGCTGCTCTCGGTAGGTATCGTGATCGCCCTGTGGACCGCGTCGGCGGGCGTGCGCCTGATGATGAGCGCGATGAACGCCGCCTATGACGTGGTGGAAGGGCGCCCGGTGTGGAAGCGCATCCCGCTCTCGGTGCTGTATACCGTCGGAATCGCCGGCATGCTGCTGGCCGCCGCCGCCTTGATGGTGCTCGGCCCGCAGGTGATGGAATGGATCGCCTCGCAGGTAGGCATGCAGGAGTTCATCGTCACGCTGTGGACCATCCTGCGCTGGCCGGCCATCATCATCCTGATGATGGTGGCGGTGGCATTGATCTATTACGTGATGCCCGATGTGGAGCAGGAATTTCGCTTCATCACCCCCGGCTCGGTACTGGCGGTGGTGGTGTGGATCATCGCGTCGCTGGGGTTTGGCTACTACGTCAAGACGTTTGCCGACTACAACGCGATGTACGGCAGCATCGGTGCGATCATCGTGCTGTTGCTGTACTTCTATATTTCTGCCGCAGTATTGCTGCTGGGGGCGGAGATGAATGCGGTGATCGAGCACATGTCGGCCGAAGGCAAGGACCCTGGCGAGAAGGAAATGCCCGACGACGATGCGCCGGAACATGATAAAAAGCATGTTTCCGGGCTGGGGCGCGATCACTCCATCCCGTCCGATTCCGCGCCTGAACCCGTGAGCCGAGCCCCGCATGATTCGTGACATCCTGAAGATGGGCGATGAGCGCCTGTTGCGCGTTGCACCGCCCGTACCGGCCCGCCTGTTCGGCACTGCCGAGCTGGAGCAGCTGATTGCCGACATGTTCGACACCATGCAGCACGTGGGCGGCGTGGGGCTGGCGGCGCCGCAGATCGGGGTCGACCTGCAACTGGTGATCTTCGGCTTCGAGCGTAGCGAGCGCTACCCGGATGCCGAGCCCGTGCCGCAGACCATTCTGCTCAACCCGGTGATCACCCCGGTGGGCACCGAGGTCGAGGATGGCTGGGAGGGCTGCCTGTCGGTGCCCGGCCTGCGCGGCGTGGTCAGCCGCTACCGGCACATTCGCTACAGCGGGGTCGACCCGCAGGGCCAGCCCATCGAGCGCTCGGCAGAGGGTTTTCATGCGCGGGTGGTGCAGCACGAATGCGATCACCTGATCGGTCGCCTGTACCCCTCGCGCATTCATGACTTCAGCAAGTTCGGTTATACCGAGGTGCTGTTCCCGGGGCTGGACCCGGCCAGCGACGACTGATCCCGCGCCAACGCGATCAACGATTTGCTGCGCTGATAGCGCGCCAGGCGCTCATTGAGCTGCAGCGGCAGTGCGCCGGCAGGGCTGAACCCCAGTGGCTGGTAGAAGGCCAGCAGGTCCGGGTGGCAGAACAGCCACACCGTGCCCGGCTTGCCGGCGCAGGCATGCTCGATCAGTTGTCGTGCAATGCGCCGGCCGCGCCAGGCGGGT
This sequence comes from Pseudomonas sp. 8209, assembly GCF_028682105.1. Taxonomy (NCBI): domain Bacteria; kingdom Pseudomonadati; phylum Pseudomonadota; class Gammaproteobacteria; order Pseudomonadales; family Pseudomonadaceae; genus Pseudomonas; species Pseudomonas sp. 8209. Next base: position 113,922 of record NZ_JANIAH010000002.1, on the reverse strand, counting down.
GCCACCAGCAAGCCGGTCAGCCAGAACCCCTCGGGTACCGCGCTCATGTTCACTGCGGCGACAAGCTCACCCGCACGCGCCACCCAGGCCTCGCCCTTGGCACTGGCACGCATGGCCGTACCTTCGGCGCGATAGAATTTGTTCAGCAAAGGGCGCTCTGCAGCGCTTAGCAGGCTGTAGCGTATTTCACTCACGGCGGTTTCCAGCAAGGGCTCTGGCACGGGCTTTTACACGGGCTTGGGTAGGCTGTCGAGGGCTTGTCGTGCGGTTATTGTTACCGAGGCGGTAACAGTGAATGTCCGGCTTCGGGCTTCAACCACCTTCGCAACCTTATAAACTTGACCCATCCCAGCAACTAGAAGCGTAACGGGATCGGTACTTCGTGTTATGTCCATTCGTTGATATGACAACTTCTCCGCGCCAACTCGGCTGATGAAGTCAAACACTTCGTTTGATTGCTTTGCAGGCCTAATACCATGAAAACCTTACTTGCACTTGTATTGGTGGGTGTCTCTTCGTTCGCCCTGGCGGACGAGGTCAAGACCGCTGCTGCGCAGCCGGTGGTCGAGCAATATGACTATTCGACCAACCTGGACATCGCCCGGGTGATCAGCCTCTCGACCCTGCCCAATGTCTGCGAAGTGGTGCCGGCCACCATGACCTATGAAGACCATCAGGGCCAGCGCCACACCATCGAATACCGCGCCATGGGCGACGGCTGCAGCCAGGGCTGATCATTACAGGTCACTGGGCTGTTGTTCCCGGGCCAGGAGCGCCTGCTTGCGCTCCACGCCCCAGCGGTAGCCGGACAGGTTGCCATCACTGCGTACCACCCGATGACAGGGCACTGCCACCGCCAGGCTGTTGGCGGCGCACGCCTGGGCCACCGCCCTGACTGCCCTGGGCGCGCCAATGCGCTGGGCGATCTCGGCGTAGCTGGCGGTGCTGCCTGCCGGGATGCTGCGCAACGCCTGCCACACCCGCTCCTGGAAGGCCGTGCCGCGCAGGTCCAGCGGCAGGTCCAGGCCCAGGGCGGGCGCTTCTATGAACCCCACCACCTTGGCCACCCACTGCTCGAATTCGGCGTCGGCGCCAATCAGTTCGGCTTTGGGAAACTTGTCCTGCAGGTCGTGCAGCAACGCCTCGGGGTCGTCGCCCAGCAGGATGGCGCACACCCCGCGCTCGCTTTGGGCCACCAACAGCGCGCCGAGTGAGCACTGGGCAATGGCAAAGCGGATCGAGGCATTGGCGCCGCCCGCGCGATAGGCGGCCGGGGTCATGCCCAGCCGGGCGTTGCTGTCTTCGTAGAAACGGCTGTTGGAGTTGTAGCCAGCCTTGTACAGGGCGTCGGTGATCGAGCCCGGCTGCTCAAGCTGCCGGCGTACCTTGTGCGCGCGTCTGGCATTGGCGTAGGCCTTGGGGGTGAGGCCGGTCGCGGCCTTGAACACCCGGTGGAAGTGATACGGGCTCATGCCGACATGGGCGGCCACTTGCTTGAGGCTGGGCTCGACCTCGGCCGTTTCGATCAGCTGGCAGGCCCGGGTGACCTGGGTGGCATGCTGCTCGGCCAGTTGGCGCGGGTCGGCGGCGTAGTGCCGGCTGGGGCGATAGCCGGCGGCCTCGGCCTGGGCGGCAGTGTCGAAGAACTCGACGTTCTCCGGGCGCGGCAACCGTGACGGGCTGGAGGCGCGGCAGTAGACCCCGGTGGTGCGAACCCCATAGACGAAATCATCATCCGCCGCGGCGTCGCGGGCCAGCACGGCTTGCCAGCGTGGGTCGTTGACATCGATCGAAGGTGTGCGGGGCATGGCGAGTGGCTCTTGGCTGAGGGCGATTTGGTGAGGGTAGGTGGTGCCGTGTGGGGCGGCACTCCGGGTCTTGCGGTGGAATTCGCCCGGATTTCAGCCGGTGGCGGGTACGCGCCACAGGTACCAGGCGGCCACGGTGCGATACGGGCTCCACGGGGCGCCCAGTTCCAGCATCTGTTTGCGCGTGGGCTGGGCGGGCAGGGCGAACAGGCGACGGTAGCCTTCGCGCACGCCGAAGTCATCGGCGGGCAGGGTGTCCATGTGTTCAAGGGTGTAGATCAGCAGCATCTCCACGGTCCAGCGTCCAACCCCGCGCAGTTGCGTCAGGCGCTCGATCAGGCTGGTTTCGTCGAGACGGCGGGCCAGCTCATGGTCGGGTACCAGGCCGTCGAGGCGAGCCTGGGCGATGCCCTGGATAGTGGCCAGCTTGCTCGCGGAAAACCCGCAGGCACGCAGTTGCTCGGGCGCGGTGGCCAGCAGTTGCTCGGGGCTGGGGAAGGCCTGCCCGGGGTACAGCGCCAGGAACCGCCGCAGGATCGCTTCGGCGGCCCTGGCGTGCAATTGCTGGTAGGCAATCGACCTGACCAGCGCCTGATACGGGTCGCGGGTGGGCAGCGTTTGGTGCAGGCATGGGCCGATGCGCTCGATATGCGCGGCCCAGATCGGGTCGAGGCTGGCCAGGTGGGCGCAGGCCTGGGTGTAGAACAGCGGGTTCATGCCGGTTTCCGTGGGTAAGGGAGCAGGTTCAGTGTAGAAAAGGTGACTGGGGTTTCACTCCGGATGTTGCGATTGAATTGGAGGGCCTCTTCGCCGGCACCGGTACCGCGTTCTCTGCAGGAGCCGGCCTTGCCGGCGAAGGGGCGGCCCGCTCACCCTGAAACCACTTCCGCCACCCTTTCCAGCGCCTGCTTCAACTGCACCCGGCTCTGCGCCGCCGACAGGCTGATGCGCACCGCTGCCCGGTCGCCCTGGCGCACCGCGAACACCTCGGCTGGCACCACTGCCACGCCGGCATCACGGCACGCTGTGGCGCGCACACCGTTGACCCAGACATGCGGCGAAGGCACATCCCCCACCAATGCCTTGCCCAGTATCCGCCTGGCCATCCGCCAGCGCTGACCCACTTCTTCACGCTGCCAGGCCACGCGTCGCGCCGCGGTGCCGTCATCGATCCAGCGGCAGGCGATCTCCAGGTCCAGCGGCGACACCGGCCAGTGTGTTGCCTGGGCATGCGGGTCGATGCGCGCCAGCAACTCGGCGCTGCCGACGATCCAGCCCAGGCGCAAACCGGCCGCGACGCTCTTCGACAGGCTGGTGACCAGCACGCCGCGCCCGCCCACCTGTGCCAGCAGCGCCGGGGTATCGGCCAGGGCACCGTAGACATCATCTTCGATCAGGGTCAGGGCATGGCGCTCGATCACTGCGGCAATGGCGGCCTGGCGCGCAGCGCCCATGCAGGCGCCGGTGGGGTTCTGCAGGGTCGGCGTCAGCACCACGACCCGCGCGCCGGTGGCCCGTGCGACACGGTCCAGGTCGTCGGGCAGGATGCCCTGGCCGTCCAGCGCAACCTCGTGCAACGGCAGGCGCAATTGTCGACAGGCCGCCTTGATGCCGGGTGCGGTCAAGGCCTCGACCATCACGGCGTCTCCTGGCTGGCACAGCGAAAGCAGCACGTTGAACAACCCCAGCTGGGCACCGCCGCACAGCAGCACCTGGCGCTCGTCCAGTTGCAGGCCGCGCCGGCGCAGCCAGGCGGCGCCCTGAAGGCGCCCGCGCAGCAACTGTTCGGCACCCAGGTAATGCTCGAGCTGGCCGGCAGGGCCTTGTTCCAGCAGATGGCGCAAGGCATGCGCCAGGTCGGGGCTGCTGTCGTCGGCCACCGGCACATTGGTCGACAGGTCGATCTGCGTCGCTTGCTGGCCGGGTTGCTTGAGGCGGAACAGCGTTGCTTCCTTGCTGCCCGCCAGCACGTAGGTGCCGCGCCCTACCTCACCGGACACCAGGTGCCGGGTCGCTGCCTCGCGGTACGCCTGCTGGGTGGTGCTGGGGTTCAGGCCCAGGTTCCAGGCCAGGCGCCGCTGCGGCGGCAGGCGCTCGCCCACTTTCAGCTCGCCGCTTTCGATCGCCCGCGCAATCGCCTCGACCAGTTCGAGGTAGCGGGGCAGGGAGGTGTCGCCTAGGGTGGGGGTCCACATTTATTGTTGGCCATGCAATATAAGGGTTCACCCATACAATGCGGCGCGACTAGGATCAGGTCAATTCCCCTGGCCATCGAGGTGCCTCATGTTCGACCTGTCCGCCCTGCGCGACGCTGCCCGCCTGGTACACACCCGCGTTCCTGCCACGCCCCAGTACGCCTGGCCGCGCCTGGCCGAACGCGTGGGCTGCCAGGTGTGGGTCAAGCACGAGAATCACGCGCCCACCGGTGCCTTCAAGGTTCGCGGCGGGCTGCTGTACGTGCAGGCGCTGCTGGCGCGCTCACCCACGGTGCGCGGGCTGGTCACCGCCACCCGTGGCAACCACGGGCAGAGCCTGGCGCTGGCGGCGCGCAGTGCCGGGTTGCCGATCATCATCGTGGTGCCCGAGGGCAACTCGCGGGAAAAGAATGCCGCCATGCGCGCGCTGGGTGCGCAGCTGGTGGAGCATGGCGCCGATTTCGACCTGGCGCGGGCCGAGGCGGCGCGACTGGCGCAGGTGCACGGCTATGAAAGCGTGCCGCCGTTCCACCCGGACCTGATCCGCGGCGTGGCTACCTACGCGCTGGAGCTGTTCGAGGCCGTACCGGCGCTGGACTGCGTGTACGTGCCGATCGGCATGGGCTCGGGCATCTGCGGGCTGATTCGTACCCGTGACCTGCTGGGGCTGCACACCGAGATCGTCGGGGTGGTGTCCACCGAGGCCGATGCCTTTGCCTCGAGTTTCGAGCAGAACCGCATCGTCACCACCGAAACCGCCAACACCTTCGCCGACGGCATGGCATGCCGCATGCCCTTGCCCGAGGCGTTCGAGATCATCCGCCAGGGCGCGGCGCGGGTGGTGCGCGTCAGCGACCCTGAAATCGCCAACGCCATGCGCATCTTCCACGAAGACACGCACAACACCGCCGAAGGTGCCGGTGCGGCGGGGCTGGCGGCGTTGCTGCAGGAGCGCGAGCGCCAGCAGGGGCGCAAGGTGGCAGTGGTGCTCAGTGGCGCCAATATCGACCGGGAGCGGTATGCGCAGGTGCTGGCGGGTCACTGAAAGATCCTGAATGACTCCTTTGGAAAAAATGCTATCTTATTTTGATAGCATTTTCCGATGAACAATCGATGTCGAAAGACCCTCGATGCCATTTTTCGGATACCGACCCTTTCTTCTGTGGTCTTCTCCGATATTGAAGCGCTGGTTCTCCATCTTGGGGGGCGGGTCATCGAGCGTGAGGGCTCAAGGCTCAAGCTGGTGCTGGGCGATCAGCAGTGGCGCTGCCACCGCCCGCACCCAGGCAAAGAGGCCAAGCGATATCAGGTTGAAGAAGCCCGTGAATTTCTCTCGCGGGCAGGAGTTCAGGTATGAGCAGTATGACTTACAAGGGCTATTCGGCTCGTGTCGAATACGACGCACGCGACGATATCTTCGTCGGGCGGGTACTCGGGGTTCGAGACATCATCAGTTTTCACGCAAGCTCCGTGAGTGCGCTGCATGAAGCGTTTAGCCTGGCGCTTGAAGACTACCTGGCCGATTGTGCTGAACAGGGCATCGCTCCCGAGAAACCGGCTTCTGGCAAGGTGATGCTGCGTATCCGGCCAGAGGTGCACGCCGCTGCCAGCATCGCGGCGCAGGCTGCAGGCAAGAGTCTCAATCAATGGGCCGATGAGGTCTTCGAGCGGGCCGCGCGGGCCTGAGCACGGCAATTTCTTCCAATACACCACCCTCCCTCACTGAGTCTAATGGCGCCTGCCCTTCATCGTCGGTAGTTGAGCGTTCATGCCATTTTCAAACGGATTTCTTCTCAGTCTGTCGTTGTGCCTGGATATCGGCGTGGCCAATATCGCCATGATCACCCTGGCCATGCAGCGCGGCTTTCTGCAGGGCTTCTGGCTGGGGCTGGGCACCTGTGTGGGGGATCTGATCTATGCCGTGGCGGCATTGCTCGGCATGACCGTGCTGCTGCAGTTCACCAGCGTGCGCTGGGTGTTGTGGGTGGGCGGTTCGCTTTTGCTGGTGTGGTTTGCACTGAAGATGCTGCTGGCCGCCTGGCGCGGCAATGCGCATATGGACACCAGCCAGCAGGTGGTGCGCGAATCGCCCTGGCGCGAGTTTCTGCGCGGCATCTTTCTGGCCATGTCTTCGCCCAGCGCGATCCTGTGGTTTGCCGCGGTCGGCGGGGTGCTGATCTCGCGCTCCGGCGCAGGCGGCATGCTCGAGGCCGGGTTGTTTCTCAGCGGGTTCTTCATTGCCGGGCTGCTGTGGTGCGCGTCGCTGTGCACCTTGGCTAGCCACGGCGGGCGCCTGCTGGGCGACCGTCTGCTGACCTGGTCGTACCTGGCCTCGGCGGGCATCTTCTGCTATTTCGCGGTGTACGTGATCGTATCGGGCTACCGCGAATTCATCCTCGCCGCGCCGGTCGCCGGGGCGGGTCTATAATCAGTCGGTCACCGGCAAGCAGGTGTCGCGCTCAGCGGAGGGCCTGTCATGAAAGGTCTGGATGCGAAAAAATCGGTCAAGAAGAAACCCGCCAAAACCGCCAAGGAAAAACGCACGGCAAAACGTTCCAAGGACGGGACGGCAGGCTTTTTGCCGCATTGACCGGTCAGGGCTGCGCCAGCAGCTCTTTTGCTTATGAAGGCTTGAACGCCTGCCAGTAATGATGGGGCGTGGCGCCCATTACCCGGCGAAAACTGTTGATGAAATGGCTCTGGTCGTAGAAGCCCAGAAGCTGGGCCACGTCCAGCGGGTGCAGGCCGGCGCGCAGGCAACGGCGTGCCTCGATCAGGCGCAGTTGCATGTGGTACTGCAGCGGTGCCAGCCCTGTGGCCTTCTTGAAGCTGCGCACGAAGTGGTACTTGCTCAACCCGGCCACCTGCGCAAGCTCGTCCAGCTCAAGCTTGTGCCCCAGGTGCTGGCGCATGAACTGCAGTGCCTGGGCCAATGCGTGGCTGTATTCGCCGGGCCTGCCGGGCGACTGCTCCAGCCATTGCGCCAGCAGGGCCAACAAGGCTTCCTCCTGATGGCCGGAGTGTGCCGGCGCACGGGCGAAGGCCACGATCGCCTGGCACAGCGAAGGCTGGTCGAACACGCCTTGCTCGAACAGCGGGCTGTTCAGGTTGTTCTGGCTGACCAACCGGGCTATCGCCTCGGGCGCCAGGTGCAGGCTGATGTACTCCACGCCTGCCGGGTCGAAGGTGGAGGCCTGCACCGCCAGCGGGTTGTACAGGGTCACCTGACCCGGCGCCGCCTGCAGCTCACGTCCGTCCAGCCAGATCTGCTCGCAACCGCTCAGGTTAACGCCCAGCACATACTCGTCATGGGCATGACGCGGAAAGCTGGCGGCGCTGGCCCTGACCCAGTAGGCCTCGACCAGGCCGCCCGCCTGCAGGTGCTCGGTCACCAGCGCCATGGGCCGCTATCAGCCGATGGTGATCGGCGGCGGGCTCACCAGGTCGACGCTCTGCTGCTTGCGCGGGGCGAGGATCTCGGCTTCGCCGTCCACCACCAGTTCGTCGTGCTGGTTGAACACGCGGGTGGCAATGCGCACGCGGAACTTGGGCAGCTTCTCGAGGATTTCCAGGCGTACGGTCAGGGTGTCGCCGATCTTCACCGGCTTCTGGAAGCTCATCTGCTGGCCCAGGTAGATGGTGCCGGGGCCGGGCAGTTCGCAGGCCACTGCGGCACTGATCAGCGCGCCGCTGAACATGCCGTGGGCAATGCGTTCCTTGAACATGCTCCTGGCCGCGAATTCGGCATCCAGGTGCACCGGGTTGTGGTCACCGGACATCGCGGCGAACAGCTGGATGTCGCGTTCTTCGACCGTCTTGCTGAAGCTGGCGGTCTGGCCCACTTCGAGGGCTTCGTAAGGCGTGTTGGTGACCTGGGTCATGCAGGCTGTTTCCTTCAAGGTTCGGACAAGGTGCGTACTGTATCACTCGCTGCGGGCCGGGCGACCCTGGGTCAGCGCCTGCTCGAGCCAGGCGATGAGCGCCGCCGTCACCTCGTCACGGTTGGTTTCGTTGAGCAGTTCATGGCGTGCCTGCGGGTAGAGCTGCAATTGCACGCGCTGATTGCCGGCAAGGCGCAGGGCGCCGACCAGATCCTTCAGACGCTTGCCGGCGCTCACCGGATCACATTCGCCGCCCATCACCAGGATCGGCAGGTTGGGATCGATCTGTGCCAGGTGCCGCGGCTGGCTGATGTGTTCCAGGCCCATCAGCAGGTCGACCCACAGGCGGTTGGTGCAGCGAAACCCGCACAGCGGGTCGGCCACGTAGGCGTCGACCTCGGCGCTGTCGCGGCTGAGCCAGTCGAAGGCCGTGCGGTTGGGCTTGAACGCCTTGTTGAACGAACCGAACGACAGCCAGTCGATCAGGGCGCTGCGTCCCAGCGGGCCCTGGCGCCAGGCTTCGAGGCGGGCGATCACGCAGGCCGCGCGGTACAGCGCCGGTGGCTGGAAGTTGGAGCCGCTGAGCACCGCCCCCTGCAGGCTGGCGCTGTGGTGCAGCAGGTAGGCCTGGACGATGTAGCTGCCCATGCTGTGGCCGAACAGGAACAGCGGGGCGCCCGGGTGCTGCTGGCCGATGTGCTGGGCCAGGCTGGCCAGGTCGTTGACCACGCTGTCCCAGCCCTGGTGGCTTGCGAACAGCCCCAGGGTGCCGTGTTCGGCGGTGCGCCCGTGGCCGCGCTGGTCGTGGGCATACAGCGCGAAGCCGGCAGCGCTCAGTGCCTGCCCGAGGCGCTGGTAGCGCCCGGCATGCTCGGCCATGCCATGGGCCAGCAGCACCACGGCCCGGATCGGCGCGGCGGGCAGCCATTGATACACATGCAGGCTGCAATGGTTGCTGGCCGGCAGCCAGAACACGTCGTGGTTCATGGCGGTTCCCTTGCGCAAGTGGCTGATCCTGCAAGTGTATAGCCCATTTGTGTAATTGAACGGATGATGGCAACAAGATTCAGAATGTTAATGACAGGTCTTGGCATGTTTGCCCCCTGCGGCTTAACTGCTAACGTCGGCACACGATGCGATTTTCTGCATGCAGGCAGCCCACAGGCTCAGGAATGAGGACAAGAATAAATGCAAGCTGACTTCTGGAATGACAAGCGCCCCGCGGGCATGCCCTCACATATCGACCTGACTGTCTACAAGTCGGTGCTGGAGGTGTTCGAGCGCTCCTGCAAGCGCTTCGCCGACCGCCCGGCGTTCACCAACCTGGGCGTCACCCTGACCTACGCCGATCTGGATCGCCAGTCCGCAGCCTTTGCCGGCTACCTGCAACAGCACACCGACCTGGTCCCGGGTGATCGCATCGCGGTGCAGATGCCCAACGTGCTGCAGTACCCGATTGCCGTGTTCGGCGCGATGCGCGCCGGGCTGATCGTGGTCAACACCAACCCGCTGTACACCGCGCGCGAGATGCGCCACCAGTTCAAGGACTCCGGCGCCCGTGCCCTGGTGTACTTGAACATGTTCGGCAAGCTGGTGCAGGAGGTGCTGCCCGATACCGGCATCGAGGTGCTGATCGAGGCGAAGATGGGCGACCTGCTGCCGCTGGCCAAGGGCTGGCTGGTGAACACCGTTGTGGCGCGGGTCAAGAAGATGGTGCCGGCGTATCACCTGCCCCAGGCGGTGCCGTTCCGGCAGGTGATGCGCCAGGGCCGTGGCCATGCGCTCAAGCCGGTGCAGGTGACGCTCGATGACGTGGCGGTGCTGCAGTACACCGGCGGCACCACCGGCCTGCCCAAGGGCGCGATGCTCACCCACGGCAACCTGGTGGCCAACATGCTGCAGGTGCTGGCGTGCTTTTCGCAGTTGGGGCCGGACGGGCAGAGGATGATCAAGGAAGGCCAGGAGGTGATGATCGCGCCGCTGCCGCTGTATCACATCTATGCCTTCACCGCGAACTGCATGTGCATGATGGTCACCGGCAATCACAACGTGCTGATCACCAACCCGCGCGACATACCGGGCTTTGTCAAAGAGCTGAAAAAGTGGCGCTTCTCGGCATTGCTGGGCCTGAACACGCTGTTCGTGGCACTGATGGAAAATCCGGATTTCAAGCACCTGGACTTCTCCTCGCTGAAGGTCACCAACTCCGGCGGCACGGCGCTGGTCAAGGCCACTGCCGAGCGCTGGGAGAGCATCACGGGGTGTCGCATCGTCGAAGGCTATGGCCTGACCGAAACCTCGCCGGTGGCCAGCACCAACCCCTACGGCCAGCAGGCGCGCCTGGGTACGGTCGGCATACCGCTGCCCGATACGGCGTACAAGGTGATCGATGATGACGGCAACGAGCTGGCCCTGGGCGAGCGCGGCGAGCTGTGCATCAAGGGGCCGCAGGTGATGAAGGGCTACTGGCAGCGTCCGGACGCCACCGCCGAGGTGCTCGATGCGCAGGGCTGGCTCAAGACCGGCGATATTGCAGTGATCGACCCGGACGGCTTCACGCGCATCGTCGACCGCAAGAAGGACATGATCATCGTGTCGGGCTTCAACGTGTACCCCAACGAGATCGAGGACGTGGTGATGGCGCACCCCAAGGTGGCCAACTGCGCGGCCATCGGAGTGCCGGACGAGCGTTCCGGCGAGGCGGTGAAACTGTTCGTGGTGCCACGCGATGGCGGCGTGAGCGTCGAGGAGCTCAAGGCCTACTGCAAGGCCAACTTCACCGGCTACAAGGTGCCCAAGCAGATCGTGCTGCGCGATTCGCTGCCGATGACCCCGGTGGGCAAGATCCTGCGCCGGGAATTGCGCGATATCGCCTGAAAGCCATTCGCCGGCCAGGCTGGCTCCTACTTTGCCGTGTAGGAGCCGGCCTTGCCGGCGAAGCTTTTGCTGAATAGACCCTTTACTCTAAAAATGACTACTGGGTATTCGTTAGTCATTTATGTGACTTTGCGGCCCACTTTGGCTCTAGGCGCCCTCTGGCAAAGCTGCTACTCTCGGCGCGCTTCTGATGCTTCGGTTTGTAGCAATCCGTCATCACATATCAATAATAATCGCGTCGACTGCGGAGAAGATTTCGCTGTTGCTGGAGGAGTGGGCTTCCATGATCGAACACTTTTGGAAGGATAAGTACCCAGCCGGGGTTGCCTCGCAAATCAATCCTGATGAGTATCCGAACATTCAAGCGGTATTGAAGCAGTCCTGCCAGCGTTTCGCCGACAAGCCGGCGTTCAGCAACCTGGGCAAGACCCTCACCTATGGCGAGCTGTATGAGCTGTCGGGGGCGTTTGCCGCCTACCTGCAGCAGCATACCGACCTGCAGCCCGGTGACCGCATCGCGGTACAACTGCCAAACGTATTGCAATACCCCGTGGCCGTCTTCGGTGCGATGCGCGCCGGGCTCATCGTGGTCAACACCAACCCGCTGTACACCGCGCGGGAGCTGGAACACCAGTTCAACGATTCCGGTGCCAAGGCGCTGGTGTGCCTGGCCAACATGGCCCACCTGGCCGAAAAGGTCGTTCCCAAGACCCAGGTCAAGCACATCATTGTCACCGAAGTGGCCGACCTGCTGCCACCGCTCAAGCGTCTGCTGATCAATAGTGTGATCAAGTACGTGAAAAAGATGGTGCCGGCCTACCACCTGCCCAAGGCCGTCAAGTTCAACGATGCGCTGGCCAAGGGGCAGGGCAAGGCGGTCAACGAAGTCAGCCCCGACAGCGGCGATGTCGCCGTGCTGCAGTACACCGGTGGCACCACGGGTGTGGCCAAGGGTGCGATGCTGACCCACCGCAACCTGGTGGCCAACATGCTGCAATGCCGTGCGCTGATGGGCTCGAACCTGGGCGAGGGCTGCGAGGTCCTGATCACGCCGCTGCCGCTGTACCACATCTATGCCTTCACCTTCCATTGCATGGCGATGATGCTGATCGGCAGCCACAACATCCTGATCAGCAACCCGCGCGACCTGCCGGCGATGGTCAAGGAACTGTCCAAGTGGAAGTTCACCGGCTTCGTCGGCCTGAACACCCTGTTCGTGGCCCTGTGCAACAACGAGACCTTCCGCAAGATGGACTTCTCGGGGCTCAAGCTCACCCTGTCGGGCGGCATGGCCCTGCAGGTGGCGGTGGCCGAGCGCTGGAAGAGCGTCACCGGTTGCTCCATCTGCGAAGGCTACGGCATGACCGAGACCAGCCCGGTGGCGGCGGTCAACCCGGCCGAGCACAACCAGATCGGTACCATCGGCATTCCGCTGCCGTCGACCCTGTGCAAGGTGATCGACGACAATGGCAAGGAGCTGGCGCTGGGCGAGATCGGCGAGCTGTGCATCAAGGGCCCGCAGGTGATGAAGGGCTACTGGCAGCGCGAAGAGGCGACCACCGAGATCCTGGATGCCGACGGCTGGCTCAAGACCGGTGATATCGCGGTGATCCAGACCGATGGCTACATGCGCATCGTCGACCGCAAGAAGGACATGATTCTGGTGTCCGGCTTCAACGTTTACCCGAACGAACTCGAAGACGTGCTGGCGACCCTGCCGGGCGTGTTGCAGTGCGCCGCCATTGGCGTGCCGGACGAGAAATCGGGCGAACTGATCAAGATCTTCATCGTGGCGCGGCCGGGTGTGACCCTGACCAAGGACCAGGTGATGGAGCACATGCGCGCCAATGTCACGGCGTACAAGGTGCCGCGCCTGATCGAGTTCCGCGATGCCTTGCCGACCACCAACGTGGGCAAGATCCTGCGGCGCGAGTTGCGCGATGAAGAGTTGAAGAAGCTGGGCCTCAAGAAGATCGCCTGAGGTTTAACCTTCGGGCCTCATCGCGGGTCAAGCCCGCTCCCACAAGGACAGTAGTGATCCCTGTGGGAGCGGGCTTGACCCGCGATGTTTTCAACGCAGTTTCTCAAGCATCTGGTAGTACCACATCCCCGCCGCCAGCAATGGGTTGCCCAGCACATCGCCCATCGGCACCTTGATGTGGCTGCAGCCGGCAAAGGTATCGAATCGGCTCAATGTGCCGGTGATCGCTTCGGCCATGATCTCGCCCATGATGTGGCTGGTGGCAATGCCATGCCCCGAATACCCCTGGCAGTACCACACGTTGTCCGACAGCTTGCCCAACTGCGGAATGCGGTTGACCACGATGCCCATCGCGCAGCTCCACTGGAATTCGATCGGCACGCCCTTGAGCGCCGGAAAGGTCGCCTCGATGCACGGGCGCAGCTCCCCCGCGATATCCCGCGAATCACGTCCCGAATAATTGGCCCCGCCACCGAACAGCAGGCGCCCGTCTGCGGTCATGCGGTAATAGTCGAGCACGAAGCGGCAGTCGTACACCGCCAGGTCCTGCGGGTTGAGCTTGCGGGCCAGCTCGCCCAGTGGGGTGGTGGTCACGATGCCGCCCATGGCCGGGAAGATCTTGCCCTTGAGCTGGGGCTTTTCCAGCTTGTGGTACACGTCGCCGGCCAGCATCACCTGGCGTGCGTTGACCCGGCCCTTGGCCGTGACCACCGCAGGTTTGTCGCCATGCACGATCTCCAGCACTTCGGAGTTCTCGAAGATCAGCGCCCCCAGCTGGTGCGCCGCCCGCGCCTCACCCAGGCACAGGTTGAGCGGGTGCAGGTGCAGGTTGCGCAGGTTCTTCAGCGCGCCCAGGTACAACGGGCTGTCCAGGTGCTGGCGCACCGCCTCGCGGTCGAGCATCTGCACCTGCTCGCCCATGCCGCGCCGCTGGGCTTCGTCGGCGAAGGCCTGCAGTTCGGCCATGTGCGCAGGCTTCATGGCCGCGTGCAGGTGGCCGTGCTTGAGGTCGCAGTCGATGGCATAGCGTTCGACCCGTTGCTGGATGATGTCGTGGCCGCGAAAGCGCAGTTGCCAGATGAAATCGTCCACGTCATCGCCCAGGCGCTTGCGCATCTGTTTGCGCATGGCCTCGTCACCCGACAGGCTGCCGGTGACCTGGCCGCCGTTGCGCCCGCTGGCGCCCCAGCCGATACGGTTGGTTTCGACGATGGCCACCTTCAGGCCGCGCTCGGCCAGTTCCACCGCGCTGGCCACGCCGGTGAAGCCGCCACCGATGATCACCACGTCGACCTCGACCGTGCCCTGCAGGGTCGGGTACTGGGTGGTGTCGTTCAGGCTGGCGGTGTAGTAGGAGGCGCTGCGCTGGGCGGTGCCGTGGTTGAGGGCTGCATTCATGGGTGTGTTCCTTGAAGAATAGGGGGCTCAGGCCTGGGTCAGGTACCAGCGCCAGTCCTGCTCGCCGACCTCGGCCATGAACTGGCGGTACTCGGCGCGCTTGACCGCCAGGTACACCCCGAGGAAGGCCTCGCCGAACGCTTCGCGCGCCCAGCTGGAGCGCTCCAGCGCGGTCAGCGAGGTCAGCCAGTCGGTGGGTAGCAGCGTCTTGGCCTGGGCGTAGCCGTTGCCCTGCACCGGGGCGCCGGGGTCCAGTTGCTGGCGGATGCCATGGTGGATGCTGGCCAGAATGGCCGCGGCTGCCAGGTACGGGTTGGCATCGGCGCCGCAGATGCGGTGTTCGATATGTCGGGTGTTGGCCGGCCCGCCGGGCACGCGCAGGCTCACGGTACGGTTGTCCACACCCCAGGTCGGCGCCAGCGGTGCATAGCTGTTGGCCTGGAAGCGGCGATAGGAGTTGGCGTTGGGGCAGAACAGCAGCAGCGAGTCGAGCAGCATGGCCAACATGCCGCCCACCGACTGGCGCAGCAGGGGCGTGCCGGCCTTGTCTTCGCTGGCGTACAGGTTGTGGCCGGCGGCGTCGGCCAGGCTCACGTGCATGTGCATGCCGGTGCCGGCCAGGTGCTCGAACGGCTTGGCCATGAAGCAGGCCTGCATGCCGTGCTTGTGTGCCACGCCCTTGACCAGGCGCTTGTAGCGCACCGCCTGGTCCATGGCCAGCAAGGCGTCGCCGTGCTCCAGGGTGATCTCCACCTGGCCGGGGGCGTATTCGGAAATCGCGGTACGCGCAGGGATGCCCTGGGCCTTGCAGGCGCTGTACAGGTCGGCCAGAAACGGTTCGATCTGCTCCAGCTCGCGCAGGCCGTATACCTGGGTGGCGCGGGGGCGACCGCCGTCGGTATCCAGTGCCGGTTGCGGGTGGCCCAGGTGATCGCGCTTCTGGTCGAGCAGGTAGAACTCCAGCTCGCAAGCCATTACCGGCTCATAGCCATCGGCCTTGAGCGCGTCGATCACCTTGGCCAGCAGTTGGCGTGGATCGGCGACGGTGGCCGGCAGGCCTTCGCTGGGGTGCATGCTCACCTGCACTGCCGCCGTGGGGATCTGCCGCCACGGCATGCGCACCAGGCTGCCGGCCAGCGGGTATGCGCGGCAGTCGATATCGCCCACGTCCCACACCAGCCCCGAGTTCTCCACATCGTCGCCGTTGAGGGTCAGGCCGAGGATGGTGCTGGGCAGCGGCCGCCCGCTTTCATACACGGCCAGCAGTTCCTCGCGGTGCAGCAGCTTGCCGCGGGGCACGCCGTTGGCGTCGAGGATGAACAGCTCGATCATCTCGATATCGGGGTTGGCGGCCAGGAAATCCTCGGCCTCGGAAACAGGGGCAAACTGCATGGTGCACTCGCTTACGCCGTGGCGGCGTACAGGATCGCGCGCCAGTGGGCACGTCGATCGGTCGACAGGTTGGCCGCAACCGGGCCAGCGGTATCAGTGGGGTGCGAGGGCGGTATCTGGTGGGCGGGCATGGCGGCAATGCCACAAGGCCCAGAACGCGAGGATGCTATTGAACAGCGGATTTTCACCGGGGCGCGCCCGCACCTTCGGGAACGAAGGGCGCATCAGGGGGCGGGGCGTACACGCTGGCAAAGTCATGCACGGATACTCCCACGCGTGGGAAGGTTCATTAAATCGGCCTTTGTATACCTTCAGTTAATCAATGGCTAAACAATGGCCCTGCATGGCGAACCGTGCCGTGGCAGGGCAAATCTGCGACAATCCCCGACCAAACTACGCCGATCATGTGAAAGCAGGCTCACCTGCATTATTAAAAAGACGTCATGACTGACCAGAACGCCGCCATCGAGCAACTGCTGAAAAACCTTGACCACGCCATGATCGCCGAGCGCCATCGCCTGCGTCGGCAACTGCATGACCTGCGCAAGCGCCCCGACGAGGCCAAGCTGGCCCAGTGGGCCGCCCGGGTACAGGCCTCCTGCGATCAGGTCGCCGCGCGCAAGGCCAGCGTGCCGCGCATCCACTACGACGACAGCCTGCCGATCGCGGCCAAGCGTGACGAAATCAAGAAGGTGCTGGCCGCCCACCAGGTGCTGATCATCGCGGGCGAAACCGGCTCGGGCAAGACCACCCAGTTGCCCAAGATCTGCCTGGAACTGGGCCGCGGCCAGCATGGCCAGATCGCCCACACCCAGCCGCGCCGGATTGCCGCGCGCAGCGTGGCCACCCGCGTGGCCGAAGAGCTGGGTACGCCGCTGGGCGCGCTGGTCGGCTACCAGGTGCGCTTCGAAGACCAGAGCGATGCCAACACCCTGGTCAAGCTGATGACCGACGGCATCCTGCTGGCCGAAACCCAGCACGACCGCTTTCTGGAACGCTACGACACGATCATCGTCGACGAAGCCCACGAACGCAGCCTGAACATCGACTTCCTGCTCGGCTACCTCAAGACCCTGCTGCCGCGGCGCCCCGACCTCAAGGTCATCATCACCTCCGCGACCATCGACCTGGAGCGCTTTTCCAGGCACTTCAACGATGCGCCGATCATCGAGGTGTCCGGGCGTACCTACCCGGTCGAGACCTGGTACCGGCCGCTGACCAGCGAGCAGGACGAGGAGGGCAACCGCGTCGAGGACGATCTGACCGTCGACCAGGCGATCCTGGCCACCCTCGACGAGATTGCCGCCCATGAGCGCAGCATCGGCAAGGGCCCGGGCGACGTGCTGGTGTTCCTGCCCGGCGAGCGCGAAATTCGCGATGCCGCCGAGATGCTGCGCAAGGCACAGCTACGCCACACCGAAATCCTGCCGCTGTATGCACGGCTGTCGCCGGCCGAGCAGCAGAAGATCTTCCAGTCCCATCCGGGGCGGCGCGTGGTGCTGGCCACCAACGTTGCGGAAACCTCGCTGACCGTACCGGGCATCCGCTACGTGATCGACAGCGGCACGGCGCGCATCAGCCGCTACAGCTACCGTGCCAAGGTGCAGCGCCTGCCCATCGAGGCGGTGTCCCAGGCCAGTGCCAACCAGCGCAAGGGCCGTTGCGGGCGGGTCGAACCGGGCATCTGCGTGCGCCTGTACAGCGAGGACGACTTCAATGGTCGGCCCGCCTTTACCGACCCCGAGATCCTGCGCACCAACCTGGCTGCGGTGATCCTGCAGATGCTGCACCTGCGCCTGGGCGAGATCGACGCCTTCCCGTTCATCGAGCCGCCGGATGGCAAGGCCATCAGCGACGGCTTCAACCTGCTGCAGGAACTCTCGGCAGTCAATCGCGAGAACCAGCTGACCCCGCTGGGCCGCCAGCTGGCGCGCCTGCCGGTGGACCCGCGTCTGGGCCGCATGCTGCTCGAAGGCGCCAAGCAGGGCAGCCTGCAGGAGTTGCTGATCGTGGCCAGTGCACTGTCGGTGCAGGACCCCCGCGAGCGTCCGCCCGAGCGCCAGCAGGCTGCCGACCAGGCCCATGCGCAGTGGAAGGACAGCGACTCGGACTTCGCCGCGCTGGTCAACCTGTGGCGCGGCTTCGAAGAACAGCGCCAGGCCCTGACGGCCAGCCCGCTGCGCAACTGGTGCCGCAAGAATTTCCTGAATTACCTGCGTCTGCGCGAATGGCGCGATGCACACCGGCAACTGAGCCTGATCTGCCGCGACCTGCAGTTGAGCATCAACAAGGAGCCGGCCGACTACCCGCGCCTGCACAAGGCGATTCTGTCCGGGCTGCTCAGCCAGATCGGCCAGAAGACCGAGGACGGCGACTACCTGGGCGCGCGCCAGCGGCGCTTCTGGGTACATCCGTCCTCGGGCCTGGGCAAGAAACGCCCGCAATGGCTGATGACCGCCGAACTGGTCGAGACCACCAAGCTGTATGCGCGCATGGTGGCCAAGATCGAGCCGGACTGGATCGAGCCGCTGGCCGGGCACCTGATCAAGAAGAACCACTTCGAACCGCACTGGGAGAAGAAGCGCGGCCAGGTGGTGGCCTTCGAGCAGGTCACGCTGTACGGCATGATCGTGGTCGGCCGGCGCCCGGTGCACTACGGGCCGATCGACCCGCAGGCCTCGCGCGAGCTGTTTATCCGTCAGGCCCTGGTGGGCGGTGAGATCCAGTCGCGGGCCAAGTGCCTGGCGGCCAACACGCGCCTGCTCGAGCAGCTCGACGAGCTGGAGGCCAAGGCCCGCCGGCGCGACATCCTGGCTGATGAAGAGACCCTGTACGCCTACTACGAGGCGCGCCTGCCGGCCGAGATCCACCAGACCGCGACCTTCGACAGCTGGTACCGCGTCACCAGCCAGAAAGACCCGCAGTTGCTGATCATGCGCGAAGAGGACGTGCTGGCCCGCGAGGCCAGTGAAGTCACCGCCACGCAGTACCCCGATACCCTGCGCATCGGCGACCTGAGCCTGGCGCTGAGCTATCACTTCGAACCCAACCACCCCCGCGACGGCGTTACCGTGAGGGTGCCGGCGCCGCTGCTGCCCAGCCTGCCGGGCGAGCGCCTGGAATGGCTGGTGCCGGGGTTGCTGGAAGCCAAGTGCATTGCGCTGGTACGCAACCTGCCCAAGGCCTTGCGCAAGAACTTCGTGCCGGTGCCCGACTTCGTCAAGGCCGCCTTGCAGCGCATGACCTTCGCCGACGGCTCGCTGCCCCAGGCGCTGGGCCGCGAACTGCTGCGCATGACCGGTGCGCGGGTCAGCGACGAGGCCTGGGCCGAGGCGGCTGCGCAGGTGGAAGGCCATTTGCGCATGAACATCGAAGTGGTCGATGCCCAGGGCAAGTTCCTGGGTGAAGGCCGCGACCTGACCGAGCTGACGGCGCGCTTCGTTGCTGCCAGCCAGGCCGCGCTGGCCGTGCCGCAATCGGCCAAGGCCCAGCAGCCGGTGCAAGCCAAGGTGTTTGCCGAGGTGGCCCAGACCGCCCAGCAGAAGATCGCCGGGCTGTCGATGACGGTGTACCCGGCGCTGGTGGAAGAGGGCGGTACGGTCAAGGAAGGGCGCTTCTCGACCCAGGCCGAAGCCGAGTTCCAGCACCGCCGAGCCTTGCAGCGGCTGCTGCTGCAGCAACTGGCCGAGCCGGCGAAGTTCCTGCGCGGCAAGCTGCCGGGGCTGACCGAACTGGGCCTGCTGTACCGCGAGCTGGGGCGTGTCGATGCGCTGGTCGAGGACATCCTGCTGGCCAGCCTGGACACCTGCATCCTCGACGGCGAGAGCAGCCTGCCGCGCGACGGTGCCGGGCTTGCTTCGCTGGCCGAACGCAAGCGCGGCCACTGGGCCGATCACGCCGAGCGCCTGGCCCGCCTGACCCTCGAGATACTCAAGCTCTGGCACGGTCTGCAGAAGCGCTTCAAGGGCAAGATCGACCTGGCCCAGGCCGTGGCGCTCAACGACATCAAGCAGCAACTGGCCAACCTGGTGTACCCGGGTTTTGTACGGGAAACCCCGGGCATCTGGCTCAAGGAACTGCCGCGCTACCTCAAGGCGGTGGAACTGCGTCTGGAAAAACTCGGTTCGCAGGTGCAGAAGGACCGCGTGTGGAGCGGCG
The DNA here is from genome assembly GCF_028682105.1 of Pseudomonas sp. 8209. Classification (NCBI taxonomy): domain Bacteria; kingdom Pseudomonadati; phylum Pseudomonadota; class Gammaproteobacteria; order Pseudomonadales; family Pseudomonadaceae; genus Pseudomonas; species Pseudomonas sp. 8209. The sequence continues at coordinate 94,232 of NZ_JANIAH010000002.1, read as the reverse complement.
AGCTGAGCGGTCTGTGGGCACAGTACAAGGCGCGTGCCGACAAGCATGCCCAGGAGGGAAAGCGCGACGAGCAACTGGTGCTGTACCGCTGGTGGATCGAGGAATACCGCGTGTCGCTGTTTGCCCAGCAGTTGGGTACCAAGGTACCGATTTCCGACAAGCGCCTGGCCAAGCAATGGAGTCTGGTGGAAGCCTAATCCCCGGAACTTGTGGCACACTTGGCGAACTTCGCTACCGTGTCAGGTACCTGCCACGGTAGCTACAGAATGCAGCACAGCGTACTGCCCCGCTTGCCGGGTGCATTGCCTGTATTAATTGGTACTTTCGTGCCATTTGACCGACAGAACAGGCCGTTGCCCGGCAGGCAGCGGCCCCGAACAGAGGAACGACCGTGCATAACGTCGTCATCAGCGGCACCGGCCTGTACACCCCGGCCAACAGCATTTCCAACGAAGAGCTGGTCGAGTCTTTCAACACCTATGTGCAGCAGTTCAACGCCGACAATGCCGCTGCCATCGAACGGGACGAAGTGCAGGCACTGGCCGAGTCGAGCGCTGCGTTCATCGAGAAGGCCTCGGGCATCAAGAGCCGCTTCGTGATGGACAAGGCCGGCATCCTCGATCCGCAGCGCATGAAGCCGCGCCTGCCGGAGCGCAGCAACGACGAGCCGTCGATCCTCTGCCAGATGGGCGTGGCCGCCGCCGAGCAGGCCCTGGCGCGTGCCGGGCGCACCGCAGCCGATGTCGACGCGGTCATCGTCGCCTGCTCCAACCTGCAGCGCCCTTACCCGGCCATCGCCATCGAAGTGCAGCAGGCTTTGGGCATCGCCGGTTTCGGTTTCGACATGAACGTGGCGTGTTCGTCGGCGACCTTCGGCATTCAGGTCGCCTGCAACAGCGTGCAACTGGGTCAGGCCCGTTCGGTGCTGGTGATCAGCCCCGAGATCTGCACCGGCCACCTGAACTTCCGTGACCGTGACAGCCACTTCATCTTCGGCGACGCCGCCACGGCGGTGCTGGTCGAACGTGCCGACCTCGCTACCTCGGCGCACCAGTTCGATATCGTCAGCACCAAGCTGCTGACCCAGTTCTCCAACAACATCCGCAACAACTTCGGCTTCCTCAACCGCGCGGCGGAAGAGGGTATCGGTGCGCCGGACAAGCTGTTCGTGCAGGAAGGCCGCAAGGTGTTCCGCGAGGTGTGCCCGATGGTGGCCGAGCTGATCGGCCAGCACCTGAGCGAAAACAACCTCAACGTCAGTGACGTCAAGCGCTTCTGGCTGCACCAGGCCAACCTGAGCATGAACCACCTGATCGTCAAGAAGCTGCTGGGCCGCGACGCGCTGGTCGAGGAGGCCCCGGTGATTCTCGATACCTACGCCAACACCAGTTCGGCCGGCTCGGTGATCGCGCTGCACAAGCACCAGGACGACCTGCCCAAGGGTGCCCTCGGGGTGCTCAGTTCGTTCGGTGCCGGCTACTCGATCGGCAGCGTGATCCTGCGCAAACGTTGATCGCCCACGCCAGTGACGGCTGACGAACAGCGCTTGCTCGACCGCTTGCTGGAGGGAGAGCAGCGCGCGTTCGCCGAACTGGTTCAGACCTGCCAGGGCGCCATGCGCGCGGTGGCCTATGCCATCGTCGGCGAACGTGGCGCCGACGAGGTGGTGCAGGATGCCTGGCTGGCGGCGGTACGCGGTCTGGCGGGCTTCCAGCGCCGCTCCAGCCTCAAGACCTGGCTGCTGACCATCACCGCCAATACGGCCAAGACCCGTTACCGGCAAAACCGCCGCGAGGTGCTGCTCGACGACCTGCCGGCCCCCCATGGCAGCATCGACGACGCGCGTTTTGCCAGCGACGGTCACTGGCTGCTGGCGCCTTCGGCATGGCACGAAGACAGCCCCGAGGCCCTGCTCAGCCAGGAGCAGTTGCGCGAATGCCTGGAGCACACCCTGCTCAGCCTGTCGCAACTGCAGAGCAGTGTGCTGTTGTTGCGTGAGCGCCAGGGCCTCGAACTGGTGGAGATCTGTAATCTGCTCGACCTGTCGCTCTCCAATGTGCGTGTGCTGCTGCACCGTGCACGCCTCAAGGTCTTCGCGACCCTGGAACATTTCGAGGACACCGGCCAATGCTGACCTGCAAGCAACTGGTCGCCTGCTCCAGTGATTACCTGGACGGGCAACTGACCCTGGGCGAGCGCCTGATGACGCGCCAGCACCTGCTGTTCTGTCGCAATTGTCGTCGCTTCATCAAGCAGTTGCGCCTGGCCCAGGCAACCCTCAAGGCGCTGCCGCCGGCGCCTGTGGAGGGGGCCGATGCCCTTGCGGCGCGGCTGGCCGCCGAGCGCCGGGCAACGCGCTGAAACCCCGCAACCAGCCCTGCAACGGGGCTGATTGTCTTATTCACATTCGAAGTAAAAAGTTCCCCTGTCACTAAATATTTATCTAACAGCCACTGATCTGAAATAACCCCCCGCCAAGATTCGTCCCCAGCACAAGTGGCCTGAGCCGCGTGTTTTTTCAACGTAATCAAGACCATAAACGTTATGAACGTAGGGGAGTTCCTTCGATGATCCGTAAGCACTTCGCAGGTTTCGCAGCCAGCGCCTTGGCAATGGCCGTTACCGCCCAGGCTTTCGCGGGCACCGTGACTACTGACGGCGCCGATATCGTAGTCAAGACCAAGGGTGGCCTGGAGGTCGCTACCGCTGACAAGGAATTCAGCTTCAAGCTGGGTGGCCGGGTCCAGGCCGACTACAGCCGCTTCGACGGTTTCTACACCAAGAACGGCGATACCGCCGATGCGGGCTACTTCCGCCGTGCCTACCTGGAACTGGGCGGTGTGATGTACACCGACTGGGCCTACCAGATCGCCTACGACTTCTCGCATAACTCCGGTGGCGACAACCGTTCCGAAGACGGTTACTTCGACGAAGCGTCGCTGGCCTACAACGGCTTCAAGCCGGTGTCGATCAAGGTCGGTCGCTTCGACCCCGAGTTCGGCCTGGAAAAAGCCACCAGCTCCAAGTGGGTGACTGCCCAGGAGCGAACCGCTGCCTACGACCTGGTGGACTGGACCAACTCGCACAACGGCGGCTTCGGTATCCAGGCATCGGGTAACGCCGGTGACTCGCTGTACGGTTCGGCCGGCCTGTTCGCCAAGGACGCCACCAACCAGGACAAGGACGGCGACAGCTCCAAGCAGTTCAACCTGCGCGGTGTGTTCGCACCGATGCACGAGGCCGGCAACGTACTGCACGTTGGCCTGAACTACGCCCAGCGCGACCTTTCCGACACCGCGTTCGACGGCCGTATCCGCAGCCGCCTGGGCATGCGTGGGGTGAGCACCGACGGTGGCCAGGACGCCGGCAACAACGGCAACCGCCTGGTGCTGGGCGGCAACGCCACCACCCCGGCCGGTGCCTACGACACCGACAAGGCCTGGGGCCTGGAAGCCGCCTACGCGCTGGGCCCGTTCTCGGTGCAGGGCGAGTACATCAAGCGTGATGTTCAGGCAGACGACTCGGCCTTCTCCGACATCAAGGCCAAGGGTTACTACGGCCAGGTGGCCTACACCATCACCGGTGAAGCGCGTGGCTACAAACTCGGCAAGTTCGACAGCATCAAGCCTTCCAACAAGCAGATTGGTGCGTGGGAAGTGTTCTACCGCTACGACCACCTGAGCGTCGACGACAACAACGGCGCATTTGCCGACATCGGTGACGTGGAAGCCAAGGTGCACAACCTGGGTGTGAACTGGTACGCCAACGAGTCGATCAAGCTCAGCGGCGTGTACGTCAAGGCCAAGACCGACAACGCGCAGAACGCTGCCGGCGACGACAGCGGCGACGGTTTCGTGATGCGCGCGCAGTACGTGTTCTAAGCGTTACCCCTGCAACACACTCCTTCATCCGTTAGATCTTCGCCCCGCACCTGCGGGGCTTTTTTTTGCTCGCACGAGGGGGCAGACTGCGCGCATGCCCATCTCAATTCTGCCGCACCTTGCCGATATCGACGCCGCCACCTGGGATGCCCTGGTGCCGGATGCCCAGCCGTTCCTGCGCCATGCCTTCCTGCGCAGCCTGGAAGACAGCGCCAGCGTCACCCCGCGCACCGGCTGGGCACCGGCCCACCAGGTTCTGACCGACGCTCAGGGCCTGGTGCGGGCGGCCATGCCGGCCTACGTGAAGACCCATTCGTTCGGCGAGTACGTGTTCGATCACGGCTGGGCCGACGCCTGCGACCGCGCCGGTATCGACTACTACCCCAAGCTGCTGTGCGCGGTGCCGTTTTCACCGGTCAGCGGCGCGCGCCTGCTGGGCGACGCGCAGGCGGCGGGTGAGCTGATCGACGGCGTCAGCGATGCTTTGCTCGAACAGGGGCTGTCGGGCCTGCACGTGAACTTCACCGACCCGGCCAGCGACGAAGTATTGCGTGGGCGTGCGGGCTGGATGGAGCGCCTGGGGTGTCAGTTTCACTGGCGCAACCAGGGTTATCGGGACTTCCAGGATTTTCTCGACAGCCTCAGTTCGCGCAAGCGCAAGCAGATGCGCAAGGAACGCGAGCAGGTGGCGGGGCAGGGTATCGAGTTTCAGTGGTACCACGGCCATGAGCTGAGTGAGGCGCAGTGGGATTTCGTGTACGCATGCTATGCCAACACCTACGCCGTGCGCCGCCGTGCCCCGTACCTTACCCGGGCGTTTTTCAGCCTGCTGGCCGAACGCATGCCCGCGTCGATCCGCGTGGTGATGGCGCATCAGGGCGGGCGGGCGGTGGCGATGGCGTTCAGCCTGGTGGGTGGTGACAGCCTGTATGGGCGCTATTGGGGCTGCCTGGCGGAGTTCGACCGGTTGCATTTCGAGACGTGCTTCTATCAGGGCATGGACGTTGCCATTGCCGAAGGGTTGCAGCGTTTCGATGCCGGGGCGCAGGGCGAGCACAAGCTGATTCGCGGGTTCGAACCGGTGATCACGCGGTCCTGGCATTACCTGCTGCATCCGGGGTTGAAGGCGGCCGTGCAGGACTTTCTGGCGCAGGAGCGGGTGGGGGTGCTGGGGTATGCCGAGGAGGCGCGTACGGCGCTGCCCTTCAGGCAAGTCTGAACGCCAAGCCCGCTCCCGCAGGCGCAGTGAAATCCCTGTGGGAGCGGGCTTGACCCGCGATACCGTCGCCGCGGTGTTCAATCGACCCCGACAAACCCACCCGTCTGGTGATGCCACAACCGTGCGTAGAGCCCCTGGTGCGCCAGCAGTTCGGCATGGGTGCCCATCTCGGCAATCCGCCCCTGCTCCAGCACCACCAGCCGGTCCATCCGCGCGATGGTCGACAGGCGGTGAGCAATGGCGATCACCGTCTTGCCCTGCATCAGGGTCTCCAGGCTCTCCTGGATGGCTGCCTCCACTTCCGAATCCAGCGCCGAAGTAGCTTCGTCCATGATCAGGATCGGCGCATTCTTGAGCAGCACCCGCGCAATCGCGATGCGCTGGCGCTGGCCGCCGGACAGTTTCACGCCACGCTCGCCCACATGCGCATCGAAACCGGTGCGCCCCTGGGCATCGGACAGCTGAGGGATGAACTCATCGGCCCGCGCCCGGCGCACCGCCTCCCACAACTCCTCTTCTGTCGCATCCGGCCGGCCATACAGCAGGTTGTCGCGAATCGAGCGGTGCAGCAGCGAGGTGTCCTGGGTGATCATGCCGATCTGTGCGCGCAGGCTGGCCTGGCTCACCTGGGCAATGTCCTGGCCGTCGATCAGGATACGGCCACTTTCCAGGTCGTACAGGCGCAGCAGCAGGTTGACCAGGGTGGACTTGCCGGCGCCCGAGGGGCCGATCAGGCCAATCTTCTCGCCGGGGCGAATGTCCAGGGTCAGGTTGCTGATGATCCGGCTGCCCTGACCGTAATGAAAGTCGACGTTGTCGAAGCGCACCGCGCCGCGATCGACCTTCAGCGCCGGAGCATCTGGCGGATCGGTGACGGTGACCGGCTGGGCGATGGTCTTGAGGCCATCCTGCACCATGCCGATGTTCTCGAAGATGCCGTTGACCACCCACATGATCCAGCCCGACATGTTGACGATGCGGATCACCAGGCCGGTGGCCAGGGCGATGGCGCCCACGGTGATCAGCGACTGGCTCCACAGCCACAGCGCCAGGCCGGTGGTGGTGACGATCAGCAGCCCGTTGAGGCTGGTGATGACCACATCCATGCTGGTGATCACCCGCGAGGCCAGCTGGGTCTTTTCGGTCTGCTCGCGAATCGCTTCGCGGGCGTACTGGCGCTCGAAGTCGGTGTGGGCGAACAGCTTGAGGGTGGCGATGTTGGTGTAGCCATCGACAATACGGCCCATCAGCTTGGAGCGCGCATCCGATGACACCACCGAGCGTTCCTTGACCCTGGGCACGAAATAGCACAGTGCGCCGATGTAGGCGAAGATCCAGACGGTCAGGGGCAGCATCAGGCGCCAGTCGGCCTCGGCGAACAGCACCAGCGAGCTGATCGCGTAGATCAGCACGTGCCACAGGGCGTCCACCGCCTGCACGGCCGAATCGCGCAGCGAGTTGCCGGTCTGCATGATGCGCTGGGCGATGCGCCCGGCAAAATCGCTCTGGAAGAAATTGAGGCTCTGCTTGAGCACATGGGTGTGGTTCTGCCAGCGGATCATGCTGGTCATGCCCGGGCTGATGGTCTGGTGCACCAGCAGGTCGTGCAGGCCGAAGAACAGCGGGCGCAGCAGCAGCGTGACCACCACCATCCAGATCAGCTCGCTGGCGTGATCGCTGAAGAAATCGGGGTTTGGCGTGCCCTGGGCCAGGTCGATGATGCGGCTCAGGTAACTGAACAGCGCCACTTCGATGAGCGAAGCCACCAGCCCCACCACCAGCAGTGCGGCAAAGCTGGGCCACACCTGGCGCAGGTAGTAGAAATAGAACGGCAGGACCTTGCCCGGCGGCGATGCGGTCGGTGCTTCGCGAAAGATATCGATCAGCTTTTCGAAATAGCGATACAACCTCAAAACTCTAACTCCTGTCTGACTCGACCGGGCCGGTCGTGGTTCACGTCCCTGTGAACACGGGCTCAGTCAATGCGTTTGGCGGACTTGATCAGTACGGGATCGGCCGGTACATCGGCCATGCCGTTCTTGCGCGTGGTCGGCGAGTTGACGATCTGGTCGACCACGTCCATACCCTTGACCACCTTGGCGAACACGGCGTAGCCGGCATCGCGGCCCGGATCGAGGAAGGCGTTGTCGGCCACGTTGATGAAGAACTGGCTGGTGGCCGAGTTCGGGTTGGATGTGCGGGCCATCGACAGGGTGCCGCGGGTGTTGTGCAGGCCGTTGCTGGCCTCGTTGCGGATCGGGTCCTTGGTCGACTTCTGTTGCATCTGCGCGGTGAAGCCGCCGCCCTGGACCATGAAGCCCGGGATCACGCGGTGGAAGATGGTGTTGGTGTAGAAGCCGCTGTCGACATACTCGAGGAAGTTCTTGGTCGAGATGGGCGCCTTGACCGGGTCCAGTTCCACTTCGATCTGGCCGAAGCTGGTGTCGAGCAGTACGTGCGGGGCTTTTTCGGCAGCCATCAGGCTGGTGGCGAAGACGACCGAGCAGGCGCCAAGCAGAAGTTTTTTCAGCATGAACTCAATGATCCTTGAGAAGTGGTTGAAGCCGTTGCCAGAAACTGCAGCAGGGTCTGGTTGAACAGCCGGGGTTGATCCAGCGGTGTAGCGTGCCGTGAATCTTCGATGACCGCCAGTCGTGCTTGAGGAATAAGCGCGACGTAGCGCTGCTTGAGCTGTATCGGGGTGTAATCGTGGTCGGCGCTGATGACCAGCGTAGGACAGCGGATCTGGCCCAGGCGTTCCTGTACCCCCCAGCCGACGATGGCATCGAAGCTGGCCAGGTACGCACGCTTGTCGTTGCGCGCCCAGCGCTCGGCCATCTTGCGTCGCAACTCGGCCTGCTCCGGCTTGGGAAACAGGCGTGCGGCCAGGCCTTTGCCGATGGTCTCCAGGCTCAGCAGGCGGGCCAGGCTCCAGCGCTTGAACCATTGCCAGTAATCGTCGCGGCTGCGCAGCTTGACCTCGGGTGCGCTGTTGACGATGCACAGGCTGCGCAACCGGTGGGGATGGTCGACGGCAAACTGGAAGCCGATCATGCCGCCCATCGACAGGCCAGCCAGGTGCACCGGGCCGGTGTTCAGATGCTCCAGCAGGGCCAGCAGGTCGGCGCTGAAGCCGGCGATGCTGTAGCGCTCGCGAGGCTTGTCGGAGCGCCCGTGGCCGCGCACATCGAGCAGGATCACGCGGTACTGACGGGCCAGCTCCGGTACCTGGTATTCCCAGTCCTGGCAGCTCGAGCCCAGGCCGTGCAGCAGTACCAGGGGCTCGCCCTGGCCATATTCCTCGTAATGCAGGGTGCAACCTTCATGTTCGAAATAGGCCATGGGCGTTACCTGTCAGGCTTGGGCGGGGGCGGCGAAGGGCACGTCCAGCGGCGCAGTGTCGAAGTTGCGCAGCAACTCGATGAGGATCTGCGTGGCCGGGCCCAGGGGTTTGTCCTTGTTCGAGTAAAGGTAGAACAGCGGGTGACGGCTGCCACCCTGGTCCAGCGGCAGTGGCTTGAGCACGCCTTCGCGCAGTTCGCGCTCGATCAGGTGGCGTGGCAGCCAGGCAAAGCCCAGGCCGCTGCTGACGAAGGTGGCGGCGGTGGCCAGGCTGCCGACCGTCCAGCGCTGTTCGGCGCCCAGCCAGCCCACATCCCGCGGTTGCGCCCGGCCAGAGTCGCGGATCACCACCTGCAACTGGCTCTCCAGGTCCTGGAAACTGAGCTCGCGGCCCAGGCGGTGCAGGCTGTGCTCGGGGTGTGCAACGGCCACGAACTCCACCGCGCTCAATTCGGTGCCCAGGTAGCCGGGGATGCTGAAGCCGCTGATGGCAAGGTCCGCCACCCCTTCGTGCAGCACTTCCTCGACCCCTGACAGCACCTCCTCGCGCAGGCGCACCCGGCAGCCGCGACTTTGCGGCATGAACGCACTCAGGGCACGTACCAGTCGGGCATTGGGGTAGGCGGCATCGACCACCAGGCGCACCTCGGCTTCCCAACCCTGCTCCATGTGATGGGCGAGGTCTTCGAGTTGGCTGGCCTGCTTGACCAACTGGCGCGAGCGGCGCAGCAGCACGCTGCCGGCATCGGTGAGCACCGCCTTGCGCCCGTCGATGCGCAGCAACGGCACGCCGAGCTGGTCCTGCATGCGGGCCACGGTATAGCTCACCGACGATTGGGAGCGGTGCAGGGCTTCGGCGGCCTGGGCAAAGCCGCCGTGGTCGACCACCGCCTGCAGAGTCCGCCACTGATCCAGGGTAACGCGCGGCGCTTTCATCTTCGGCTCCTGTTGTCCTAAGCTGGCGCACTTTCATGGAGAGCGCCGTTATGAAGAAAATCTGTGTTGCACTGCTGGCCCTGCTGCCGCTGACGGCCCTGGCCTACCCCATCGACGTGACCAAGAACACCGACGGGGTGAAGCTTGACTACACCACCTACGACACCGACCGTGACATCGGCTCGATCAGCCTGAACAACTACGGCGATGTGGCAGCGACGTGCAAGGTCACCTTCCGCAACGGCCCGGAGGCCCCCAGGGTACGGCGCATACAGGTACCGGCGAAAAAGAGCGTCGACGTGACGGCCAAATTCAACCGCGAAATCCTCAAGCTGCGCATCGCGCTGGACTGCAAACCGCAATAAAACAGGTTAACTGATAGATTTAACCCAGTTTTTACGCTTTTTTATCGATAGGTCAATCTCTAATCTTGCCTCCATCGACTTAGCGAACTTGCCGATGGAGGCAACCCATGTCCCGCGTACTGATCATCGAAAGCAGCGCCCGCCTGCAGGACTCCGTGTCTCGTCAGCTGACCCGTGATTTCATCAGCCAGTGGCAGGCGGCCAACCCGGCCGACCAGATCAGCGTGCGCGACCTGGCATTGAACCCGGTACCCCACCTGGACAGCCATCTGCTGGGTGGCTGGATGAAGCCCGAAGCCCAGCGCAGCGCCGAAGAAGTGCAGGCACTGGCACGTTCCAACGAACTGACCGACGAAGTGCTGGCCGCCGATGTACTGGTGCTGGCGGCGCCGATGTACAACTTCACCATCCCCAGTACGCTGAAGGCCTGGCTCGACCATGTGCTGCGTGCCGGCGTCACCTTCAAATACACCCCCACCGGCCCGCAGGGCTTGCTGACCGGCAAGCGCGCCTATGTGCTGACGGCCCGCGGCGGTATCCACGCCGGGGCCGGTAGCGACCATCAGGAGCCCTACCTGCGCCAGGTGATGGCCTTCATCGGCATTCACGAGGTGACGTTCATTCACGCCGAGGGCCTGAACATGGGCGGCGACTTCCACGAAAAAGGCCTGAACCAGGCCAAGGCGCTGCTGGCTGCGGTAGCTTGAGCCGTACCGATTTCCCCCCCGCCTGACACCTTTGCTCCTTTGGGTGTACCTGCCCGGTCAGACACTGGTTTGACCGGGCTTTTTTGTGGGTGGTTATAAAACTTGTCATTGCCAGGTTGATTGTTTATAGAGAACTGACAGTTTTGTCAGGTGCGCGCTTGAATTCCTATCTGTTTATATACAGGTGATGGACAGACTTTCCGCCGTGAAAGTTTGTAACTTGCCTCGCGGATATAAGGATGCGTACCTATGCCTGCTAAAATTGAGTCCAAGCTATATGCCTGGGATGCCCCGACGATCGACTGTTCGATTCCACATCCCGATTACCCCCAAGACCCGTCAAGAAGGTATTTCCTGATAAGGGGGATCTACAACTGCGGCAGCAATACGGATTTTTTGTCAGTCAGGACGCTCATATCAGCCGGTATGTACGCCGGTGACAGGGTCAGGGTAAGAATTGTCGAACCTTCCGGTATCATCTTCGATTTGCCCGTGCAGGTCATCAAAAACCCGCCGCAAGCGCTGTACTCTTCTTGTCCAAAAGCGCTGATGTACAGCAGTTCCGGTCAAACGGCACAGGTAAATTTCGCGCTGAGCAGGAATGGCGGAGCATGGGTGGTTTCGCAGAGTCGTTACTATACGGTGGAAGTCCAAAGTTTAGGTCCATTGGACCCGCCAAAACTTGCGCGCGGTTCTCGCGTGGCCACGGTTACCTATACCAAATGGCACCCCTCACACAAGGTTCGTCTAAGAGGTTTCACCATGACAGGGCATGAGGACCTGGGGTGGAAATCCATGGAGGGTGGTTCTGCCGAGTTTCCAATTCCACTGAGCTGGTTTCAGCAGAACAGAGGCCAGCCAGTGTGGCTCAATTATGCGCTTGAAGCGGTTACGGGCTCGGACTACCAATTTTCCAGGCTGCTTTATATCCCGAGCCTGGAGGTGCCCCCGGCATCTGAGGCGGCGCCTGAGGTCCCTGCGAAAGTGCCGGTGAAAAAACCTGCGAAGGCGTCAGAAGCACCTGCGAAAGTGCCTGGCAAACCTGCGAAACGCCCGCCAAGCAAGGCGTGACCCGCAAGCAAGGGTTCAAAGCCGGCGCGAGCGCAGGGAGGCACCATGTTGAACACGTTCACACTGTTGCTGTTGATCAGCCTGATGACAGCCTGCGCCAACCGGGCGCCGGTGCAGCCTGCCAGTGACGAGTTTGCGCAGGCAAGCTCGGTGCCGCCAACGGTCCAGGCCGCTGCGTTGCAGTCCCGTGCAGGTACGGCGGCTGTTTCCGGAGCCACGGTTGCACGCCACCTGCAGGAACGTTACCGCGACACCCGGCAGAACTGTAACGCCTCCAGCGCGCCGGCCTTTCTGTGCAGCGGCATCCTCATGCGCGCTACGCAGAACAGCCCGGCGTTTCATTCGTGGAACCCGAACCCCACCGCCTCGGGCGTGTCGTTCTCCTACCTGCGCGCCGACTCTGCGTTCAGTCGGTTGGCCTATGGGTACACTAACGGCTTCATCTTCGTGCCTATCTTGTACGCCAACAATCAATACAAGCCCCGTGTGTTGTGCTCGTTTCCTGTGGACGCCGATTCCAACAGGCGAGAATCGCAGGGGTGCGGGCAGAATGTCGGTTACCCCACGGTGAGTCGCGAGTGCAGGGCGCAGGGCATCGGTACAGCCGAACAATGGCTGGCGCATTACAACGCCAACCGGATCAATGCACGCCAGTGCGGCTTCAATGTTCGCGATGAACTCAACAAAGAAGGCGCCATCGCGTTCTATCAGAGCCTGCGTGCCAGAAACCTGCCCGGCGCCAACCTTGGTGGCATCCAGAACGAAGTGCGCATGGCCCTGTGGCCGCAGAACATCGGTCGGCAATTGCCGATGGAAGCCTTCTTCTATATTGGCGGGAGCGCGAGCGGAAGGGCGGGTGCGCAGGCGGATCAGCGGGACTTCTTCAGCCAGACGGGCATCCTGGTGCCGATCATCGCGGTGACCTTGCCCTCTGGCGCCACCCCCGCACGCTTCCAGTTCATCACGGCCGATCAGACCCGTTGAGCCTGCTGGCACCTTGAGTGCAGGCCTTTCAAAAGCGGTTGCCGGCCCGTTGGTCAACCGCTAAGGTCGCCGCCTGCATATCAGGGGGCATACATGGGCTACTTATTGATCGTCGCGCTGATCCAGGCGTTTTCCTTCAGCCTGATCGGCGAATACCTGGCCGGGCATGTCGACAGCTACTTCGCGGTGCTGGCGCGGGTACTGCTGGCCGGCCTGGTGTTTTTGCCGTTGACCCGCTGGCGCAAGGTCGAGCCGCGCTTCATGCGGGCCATGCTGCTGATCGGCGCGTTGCAGTTCGGCATCACCTATGTGTGCCTGTATTTGAGCTTTCGTGTGCTGAGCGTGCCCGAAGTGCTGCTGTTCACCATTCTTACACCCTTGCACGTGACCCTGATCGAGGATGCCCTGAACCGGCGCTTCAACCCGTGGGCACTGGTGGCCGCACTGGTGGCGGTGGGGGGCGCAGCGGTGATTCGCTTCGACCGTATCAGCCCGGACTTCTTCATGGGCTTTGTGCTGCTGCAACTGGCCAACTTCACCTATGCCGCCGGTCAGGTGCTGTACAAGCACCTGGTTGCCCGTTACCCCAGTGACCTGCCGCACTACCGACGCTTCGGCTACTTCTACCTGGGCGCCCTGCTGGTGGTGCTGCCGGCCTTCCTGCTGTTCGGCAACGCGCAGCATCTGCCCAGCACCGACGTGCAGTGGCTGGTGCTGCTGTTTCTGGGATTGTGCCCGACGGCGCTGGGGCTGTACTGGTGGAACAAGGGCGCCTGCCTGGTTTCAGGCGGCACCCTGGCGGTGATGAACAACCTGCATGTGCCGGTCGGGCTGTTGCTCAACCTGCTGATCTGGAACCAGCACGAGCCGCTGGGCCGGCTGTTCATCGGTGGTGCGGTGATACTGGCCTCGCTATGGCTCAGCCGACTCGGTGCTCAACGCCCGTTGCTCGCGAATGGCACCGGCCGGTAGCAGCCCGGCGCGCAGGTCGCTGCCGCTGGGTTGCTGGTACAGGCCCAGACCGAACTCGGGCATCACGGCCAGCAGGTAGTCGAAGATATCGCCCTGGATACGTTCATAATCGGCCCAGGCGGTAGTGCGGGTGAAGCAGTAGATTTCCAGGGGCACGCCCTGGGCGGTGGTCTGCATCTGACGCACCATGCAGGTCATGTTCGGCTGGATGTCCGGGTGGCTTTTCAGGTACGCCAGGGCATAGGCGCGGAAGGTGCCGATGTTGGTCATGCGCCGGCGGTTGGCCGACAGTGCTGCCACAGGGCCCTGGGCTTCGTTCCAGGCCTGCAGTTCGCTGCGCTTGCGGGCCATGTAGTCGGTGAGCAGGCGCACCTTGCTCAGGCGTTGTTCTTCTTCATCGGTCAGAAAGCGCACGCCGCCAGCATCGATGAACAGGCTGCGCTTGATGCGCCGACCGCCGGCCTGCTGCATGCCACGCCAGTTCTTGAACGATTCGGACATCAAGCGCCAGGTGGGGATCGAGACAATGGTCTTGTCGAAGTTCTGCACCTTGACCGTGTGCAGGGTGATGTCCACCACGTCGCCGTCGGCGCCCACCTGGGGCATCTCGATCCAGTCGCCGACGCGCAGCATGTCGTTGCTGGTCAGTTGCACGCTGGCCACGAACGACAGCAGGGTGTCCTTGTACACCAGCAGGATCACCGCCGACATCGCACCCAAGCCCGACAGCAGCAACAACGGCGAGCGGTCGATCAGGGTGGCGACGATGATGATCGCGCCGAACACGAACAGCACCATCTTGGCCAGTTGCACATAGCCCTTGATCGAACGGGTACGCGCATGTTCGGTGCGGGCATAGATATCGAGCAGGGCATCGAGCAGTGCACTGATGGCCAGCACCAGGAACAGGATGGTGAACGCCAGCGCCACGTTGCCCAGAAAATGCTGGCTGGTGGCGCTGAGCTCCGGCACCAGCTTGAGGCCGAACTGCACCACCAGCGAGGGCACCATCTGCGCCAGGCGCTGGAATACCTTGTTGTGCAGCAGGTCGTTGAGCCAGTGCAGGGCCGGCTGGCGGCTCAGCAGCCGGACGGCGTGCAGGATCATGAAGCGTGCCACACGCCCCAGTACCAGGGCGGCCAGCAGCAGTACCGCCAGGCCCAGGCCGGCGTGCAGCAGCGGGTGCTGATCGAGGGTGCCCCACAGATCCAGGGCGTTTTGCCAGAACAATTGAATATCCATGCCTTAGTAAAGGTGTCCGCAAAAAGAGTGGAAGTGCAATTAGAACGCGGAAAGTCGTGACAATGCCAAAAGAAATTCGGCGTGAGCGCCGGAAAACGTTACCCTATATGGCTGAATTTCTGCACTTGCCCGAGGTACACCCGTGTTTTCCCAATTCGCCCTGCACGAACGCCTGCTCAAAGCCGTGGCCGCACTGAACTTTGTCGAGCCCACGCCTGTGCAGGCGGCGGCCATCCCCCTGGCGCTGCAAGGGCGTGACCTGCGGGTGACGGCGAAAACCGGTAGCGGCAAGACGGCCGCCTTCATGCTGCCAGTGCTCAACCGCCTGGTGGACCTGAAGCAGAGCCGTGTCGAGATCCGTGCCCTGGTGCTGCTGCCGACCCGCGAGCTGGCCCAGCAGACCCTCAAGGAAATCGAGCGTTTCGCCCAGTTCACCTACATCAAGGCCGGCATGATCACCGGTGGTGAAGACTTCAAGGAACAGGCCGCCATGCTGCGCAAGGTGCCGGACATCCTGGTCGGCACCCCGGGGCGCATGCTCGAGCACCTCAATGCCGGCAACCTGCACCTTGAACATGTGCAGGCTGTAGTGCTGGACGAAGCCGACCGCATGCTCGACATGGGCTTTTCCGAAGACGTCGAGCGTCTGTGCAACGAGTGCGCGAACCGCGAGCAGACCCTGCTGTTCTCGGCTACCACTGGCGGTGCCGGCCTGCGCGACATGATCGGCAAGGTACTCAAAGACCCCGAGCACCTGATGCTCAACACCGTCAGCCAGCTCAACGACGGCACCCGCCAGCAGATCATCACCGCCGACCACAACCAGCACAAAGAACAGATCGTGCAGTGGCTGCTGGCCAACGAGACCTACCAGAAGGCAATCATCTTCACCAATACCCGGGTGATGGCCGACCGTATCTACGGTCACCTGGTGGCCAAGGACATCAAGGCATTCGTGCTGCACGGCGACAAGGACCAGAAGGACCGCAAGCTGGCCATCGAGCGCCTCAAGCAGGGCGGCGCCAAGGTGCTGGTGGCGACCGACGTCGCGGCCCGTGGCCTGGACGTGGACGGCCTGGACCTGGTGATCAACTTCGACATGCCGCGCAGCGGCGACGAATATGTACACCGTATCGGTCGTACCGGGCGCGCCGGCAACGAAGGCCTGGCAGTGTCGCTGATCTGCCATGGTGACTGGAACCTGATGTCGAGCATCGAGCGCTACCTAAAGCAGAGCTTCGAGCGCCGCACCATCAAGGAAGTCAAAGGCACCTATACCGGGCCGAAGAAGGTCAAGGCGTCGGGCAAGGCCGCCGGGGTCAAGAAGAAAAAGACCGACAAGAAGACCGACAAGAAGGTGGTGGCCAAACGCAAGCCGACCGCCAAGCCCAAGCCCAATGCTCCCTCCCTGGTGAGCCAGGACGGCATGGCACCGCTGAAGAAGCGCAAGCCGGCACCGGCTGCCGAGTAAGGTTGCAGGGCCTATTCGCCGGCAAGGCCGGCTCCTACAGGAGCTGTCTTGCCAGCGAACGCGTCATCCTCGATTCAGACCTTCTTCTCTGCCGCCTTCAGTTCCTGCATGCGCTTGTCGATCAGCTGGCATTTGTCCGGCAGGTCCTTGCTCTCGGTTCCCAGCTTCATCCCCTGCAATTCTTCATTGATCTCCTTGGCCTTCTGCGGGTTCTGCTCCGTCAGTTTGCTGACCTCCTTGGCCAGCTCCTCGCGTTTCTGCGTGGCCTCTTCCAGCGTGCAGGCCCAGGTGGGCACGGCAAATAGAAGGGCAGCGGCAGCGGTGATGCTCATCAGCGTTTTCATGGTCGGACCTCGTGTTCCATTACGGGCGAAGGTGTTCGGTGGAGGGCTGTGCCGGCCGGAAAGTTCAGTCGAACCGCTGCCGCGCGCGCCTGTCACACCCTTACATCCCCTTGCTGGAGGTTGGACCGATGAGCACTACCTATGACTGGGACCTGATGGAGCGCCTGCTGCACGAAGTGCAGAACGGCGCCGGCCACAGCTTTACCCCGCGCCCGTATGCCGAGCAGCATGCTGCCGGCCTGGCTGCCAAAGGCGATGCAGTGCCGGAGCTTGATCATCTGAAGACCAAGGCCTGCGAATACGAGAAGCTGCTGTTCGAGCGCGGCTTTATCGAGACGCGCCCTGAAGAGGAAGGGGGCAATGGCGAGAACTTCGTCCTTACCCAACGAGGCTCGCGCCTGCTCAGCCTTATCGACAGCGCAATCCCGGGCAATGATCATCCGCGCCAGGTGTTGAACGAGCAGGCTGATGCACTGGATGAGGCGACCTTCGACGAAGTGGCGTCAAAGGCACAAATCGCCTGATCGGGCTGGTAATCGCTGGCAGCAGGCCCTGATAATCGGCGCTGGATCCACTATTGCCGAGAGCCTGCCATGCCGTGCCGCGATAATGGGGGTCGCCCTTGAGCGCCCTTCGTAAGAATACCGACACCTTCGCTCTGCAGGTCATGCTGGGCCTGTGCCTGATCTGGGGCATCCAGCAGGTCATGATCAAGTGGGCCGCGCCGGACATTGCACCGGTGATGCAGGCCGCCGCGCGCTCGGGCATCTCGGCACTGATGGTCGCGTTGCTGATGTGCTGGCGGGGTGGCTGGGAACAGCTGGGCACCACCTGGAAGGGCGGTCTGCTGGCCGGTTCGCTGTTCGGCCTGGAGTTTCTGCTGATAGCCGAAGGGCTGCAACTGACGTCCGCGGCGCACATGTCGGTGTTCCTCTACACCGCGCCGGTGTTCACTGCGTTGGGGCTGCACTTCATGCTGCCCAGCGAGCGCCTGCGCCCGCTGCAGTGGCTCGGCATCCTGCTGGCGTTCGCCGGCATTGCCGTGGCCTTTGCCGGCGGACTGTCGCTGGACAACCTCGATGGGCGCATGCTGCTGGGCGATGCGATGGGCGTGATGGCCGGCATGGCCTGGGGCGCGACCACCGTCGTGGTGCGGGCTTCGCGCCTGTCGGAGGCACCGGCTACCCTGACCCTGTTCTACCAACTGATGGTCGGCTTCGTCGGCCTGCTGCTGATCGCGGTGCTGACCGGGCAGGTCGGCCATGTGACGCTGACCGCCACATCGATCAGCAGCGTGCTGTTCCAGGCGGTGGTGGTGTCGTTCTTCAGCTACCTGACCTGGTTCTGGCTGCTGCGTCGCTACCTGGCGTCCAACCTGGCGGTGTTCTCGTTCATCACCCCGTTGTTCGGGGTGACGTTCGGCGTGTTGCTGCTGGGCGAGCCGTTGAGCCTGAACTTCATCCTGGGCGCCGTCTGCGTGTTGCTGGGCATTACCCTGGTCAGTGCCGAGCAGTGGGTACGCAGGCGTCTGCGGCGCCTGCTCGGCCAGTAGCCGGGCGCAACAGCAGGGCCCCGGCGACGATCAGGCCGCTGGCGGCCACTACCAGCGCCGGTTGCAGGCTGGCGCTGAACTGATTGCTCAACGCCGCCAGCAGCGGGCCGTTGAGTTGGCCGAGGGCGAAGCAGGTGGTCAGCAGGCCGGCATTGCGGTGGGTGGCGTGGGGGGCCAGTTCGCGCGAGCGCTGCATCACCAACTGCATGCAGGCCAGAAACGGCGTGCCGCACAGCAGTACACCCAGCGCCAGGCCGGCGCCGCTGCCCAGCAGGCAGGCCAGTACCCCAGCGGCCTGCAGCCACAACGTTGCCATCAGCCAGCGCGCCGTGCTGCCGTGGTGCGGGCGGCGCAGGCTGACCAGCACCACACCCATGGCGGCAGCCAGGCCGAAGGCCGGCCAGAACAGGTCGGCCAGCCACTGGCCGTGAAAACGTGCGCTGGCCATCTGTGACATGAAAGTGGCCGGAATGATGTATCCCACCCCGTACAGTGCATAGATCAGCCCCAGCCGCCCGATGCCGGGTGTCGCACCCTGCGCGGTGGCCTTGTGCGCGGGCACTGGTTGCGGGCGTGGCAGCGCGGGCTGGATCACCAGCAGCATCAGCAGCGCCACGGCGGCGTAGATCAGCCACAGCGGTGCCGAACCCAGCCCCTGCAGATTGGCGCCCAGTGCCAGCATCCCCGTGAGCAGGATACCCATGCCAGGGCCGGCGAACACCAGTGCGCCAAGACGCGGTTGCCGGCTTTGAGCGGCCAGGTGCTGAGTCATGCCGGTGAGCGTCACCACCACCCACGCACTGGCGATGCCGGTGCCCAGGCGCAGCGCCATATGCGGCCAGAACCCGTGGGCCCAGAACGAGGCCAGGGTCAGCAGCACACACAGCCACAACCCGGCCAGCAGGCGCCTGCGCACCTGGGCGGGGCGGTGCGCGAACATCGCGTCGAGGGCGCCGAGCAGGTAGCCCAGGTAATTGGCGGCAGCTACCAGCCCGGCGGCGGTCAGGCTGATCTGGCCTTCGCTGATCAGGTGCGGCAGTTGCGGGGTGAGGGCGAATCGGCCGATGCCCATGGCCATCATCAGGGCAACGAAGCTGGCCAGCAGGCGCATTGTCGAGGACATGGTCCGGGTTCCTGTGCGATGAGCGTTGACCGTCAGGCTACTGCGGGTTGACTTTCATAAAAATTGAATAATTATGAGAAACTTGTTCAGTTTTGGAGAATTGCCGTGGAGCTGAGTCAACTGCGCATCTTTCAGGCGGTTGCCGAAGAGGGGTCGATCACCCGCGCGGCCGAGCGCCTGCACCGCGTGCCCTCCAACCTGTCCACGCGCCTGCGCCAGCTGGAAGAGCAACTGGGTGTGGAGCTGTTTCGGCGCGAGCGCCAGCGCCTGCAGCTGTCGCCGGCTGGCAAGGTGCTGCTGGACTACAGCGCACGCATGCTGGCGTTGCATGACGAAGCCTTTGCGGCGGTTCAGGGGGGCGAGCCGGCGGGGAATTTCGTGCTGGGCAGCATGTACAGTTCAGCGGCCATTCATCTGCCTGAGTTGCTGGCGCGCTATCACCGAGCTTACCCGGCGGTGAACCTGCAGGTGCAGACCGCCCCCAGCGGCGAATTGCTCGAAGGGCTGCTCAGCGGGCGTCTCGACGCGGCGCTGGTGGATGGGCCGCTGGCCCTGGCCGGGCTCGATGGGGTGCCCTTGTGCGAGGAGACCCTGGTGCTGCTCACCGAGGCCGACCACCCGCCGGTGCACAGTGCCCGGGACGTGGCTGGGCGTGCGGTGTTCACGTTTCGCCAGGGATGCTCGTACCGCATGCGGCTGGAGGCCTGGTACGCCCATGATCGTGCGGCGATGGGGCGGGTGATGGAAATCGAATCGTATCCCAGCATGCTTGCCTGCGTGATCGCCGGGGCGGGTGTGGCGTTGATGGCGACCTCGATGCTTGAAAGCCTGCCGGGCCGTGAACGGGTCACGGTGCACCCGTTGCAGTCGCCGTTCGACCAGACCACCACCTGGCTGATGTGGCGCAAGGGCATGTGCGGGGCCAACCTGAGTGCCTGGATAGCGGTGCAGGAAGCGGTGAAGGGGCAGGTGAGCGATGATGCCGAGGTGGCCCTGCGTGCCTGACTGAAATCAATAGAGAAGTTTTTACCCGGGCGTGATGCTGCACATGGGGCTATGATGAGTTTGTAGCGCCGCCGCCGTACTTCGCGCGCAGATGACCCGTGAGGGGGAGTTATGAGAAACGATCTGTTCAACTGGCTCCACGACCTGGCTGTGGCACTGGGGCTTGTCCCGCCACCCATGCAGCCTGTACCGATCCCTACCGATGAGGAGCAACGCAAACGCCAACCTCGGCGCTAGCGTGCTGCTGAAACCGACGCATTGCGCAATGCGTCGGTATTCTTTTGCGATTTTTCAGCCGTCCCCATTCCCACAAAATCCCTGAAAGGCTTTGGCTTTGGCTTTAGTTCTTGATCTTGATCTTGATCTTCCCGTCCCCCAGGAGGCCGAATGGAACCTGCGCGTAGTGGGGTGGAGGGCCATGGATGGCCCGTAAAGCGCCGACGGGCAGGGATGCCCGTTCGGCGTGGCCCCACGGAGCGTTGGTGGAATGAGGGGACCCGTAGCGAAGCGTAGGGCCGGATGATGGACGGGAGCGGTTTTGCTTACTTTTTCCAAGAAAAAAGTAAGCCGCTGTAAGAGCGGAAGGGGCCCTTGCTGGCTGCATCCATGCTGGATAAGCCTGCGCTTGCCGATGTTACAGAGCCTATTGCTGACCCAGGCGCGTTGCTGCCTTCGCGGGGCAAGGCCCGCTCCTACAGGTCGTCCATGACCCTCCGCCCCGCTACCCGGGCGGGGCGTCCTATGCCAGATTCACCGCGCCTACCGGCCGACGCGACATCAAACTCACCACCACAAAACTCACCAACCCGATCGCCAGGCTGTAGTAGATCGGCGTATTGGCATCCATCCCATCCTTGAACATGAACACCAGCGCCGTCACGAACCCCAGCCCCATGCTGGTGATTGCCCCGGCCGTGGTTGCACGCTTCCAGTAGATTGCCCCGATCAACGGCACCAGCATGCCGCCCACCAGCAGGTTGTACGCCAGGGTCAATGCACTGATCACATCCACTACCACCAGCGCTATCCCCAGCACCGCAATACCCGTAAGCAAGGTAAACAACCGGTTGATGCCAAGGCTCGACTGCTTGCCGCCACGCAGCTTGGGCAGCAGGTCTTCGGTCAGCACCGTGGAGGCAGCCAGCAAGCCGGCACTGGCGGTGGACATCATCGCCGCCAGGGCCGCGGCAATCACCAGCCCACGGATGCCGTCGGGCAACGCTGACTTCACGATTGCCGCAAACGCATTGTTGGCATTGCCCAGGTCAGGCAGCAGCACATGCGCACACATGCCGATCAGGGCACACACCAGGCCGTAGATCACGCAGTACACACCGGCCGTGGTACCAGCCCGCTGGGCGACTTTTTCGTCACGGGCAGTGAACACGCGCTGCCAGATGTCCTGGCCGATCAGGATGCCGAAGAAGTAGATCAGGAAGTAGGTGATGATGGTGTCCCAACCAATGGTGGTCAGGTTGAAGCTGGCAGCCGGCAGCTTGGCCACCAGTTCGTCCCAGCCGCCCACCCGGTACAGGCAGATCGGCAGCAGGATGAACATCAGGCCCACGGTCTTGATCACGAACTGCACAATGTCGGTCAGGGTCAGCGACCACATGCCGCCAATGGTCGAGTAGACCACCACCACGCCACCACCGAGCAGGATGGCGCCCCAGAACGGCAGGTCGAACAGCACCTGCAGCACGGTGCCGATGGCCAGGGTAGAGGTCACGGCGATCATCAGGGCGTAGGCCAGCATGATCACGGCGCTGGCCTGGCGGGCCATGGGGTTGTAGCGCTTTTCCAGCACCTGGGTCACGGTGAAGATGCGCAGGCGCAGCAGCGGCTTGGCCAGGAACAGGTTCAGGGCAATGATGCCCAGGCCCAGCGCGGCGCACAGCCAGAAGCCGGAAATGCCGTGCACATAACCCAGCTTCACGGTGCCGACGGTAGAGGCGCCGCCCAGCACGGTGGCGGCCATGGTGCCCATGTACAGGCTTGGGCCCAGGTTGCGCCCGGCCACCAGGTAGTCTTCGTGGGTCTTCGCGCGGCGCATGCCGAACCAGCCCAGTACCAGCATGCCGGCGGCGTATATCAGTACAACGAATATGTCCAAGGCCATGGGGTGTCTCCGATTATCTTTATTATGGTGAGATCGATCGCCGGTGGCGTGCGCCAGGCGTCATTCATCCGCAAGCGGGCCGCGTGTACGGCCCGCCGAAAGGCTCCATCCGGGGGTGAAACTCCAGGCCGATGGCCGTTAGCGATGCGCTACGCCAGGCAGAACACACAGCATTTCGTACAACAGGTTGGCGCCGAGCAACGAGGTGTTGCCGGTGGTGTCGTAGGGCGGCGAGACCTCCACCAGATCGCAACCGATCAGGTCCAGCCCCTGGCAGCCACGGATGATCTCCATCGCCTGGATGGTGGTCAGGCCACCGATTTCCGGGGTGCCGGTGCCTGGTGCCCAGGCCGGATCGATGCCGTCGATGTCGAAGCTCAGGTAAACCGGACCACCACCGACCTTTTCACGCACTTCGGCCATCAGTGGCTCCAGCGACTTGTGCCAGCACTCCTCGGCCTGCACCACGCGAAAGCCCTGCTTGCGGCTCCAGTTGAAGTCTTCGGCGGTGTAGCCCTGGGCGCGCAGGCCGATCTGCACCACGCGGTCGCAGTCCAGCAGGCCTTCTTCGACGGCGCGACGGAAGGTGGTGCCGTGGGCGATCTTCTCGCCGAACATGTGATCGTTGACGTCGGCATGGGCATCGATGTGCACCAGCCCGACCTTTCCGTGCTTCTTGTGGATCGCGCGCAGGATCGGCAGGGTGATGGTGTGGTCGCCGCCCAGGGTCATGGGGATCACGTCGTGCTCGAGGATCTCGTCGTAGGCCTCTTCGATGATGCGCACCGCGTCGAGCAGGTTGAAGGTGTTGATTGCCACGTCGCCGATGTCGGCGACCGACAGCGAGTCGAACGGGGCGGCGCCGGTGGCCATGTTGTACGGGCGGATCATCACGGATTCGGCGCGGATCTGGCGCGGGCCGAAGCGGGTGCCGGAGCGCAGCGAGGTGCCGATGTCCAGCGGGATGCCGATGAAGGCAGCGTCCAGGCCGGCGGCGCTGGGCAGGTGGGGAAGACGCAGCATGGTGGCGATGCCGCCGAAACGCGGCATTTCGTTGCCGCCCAGTGGTTGGTGAAGAATCTTGTCCACGGTCGGGCCTCACGGTTTGGATTGTTCTAGTTGTTGGAACCTGTCCGGCCACCCTGCGAACAGGTGCAGCAATGCGCGAGGACAGGTGCATTGGCGCAGAGTCTGCAAAAGGTAGTGCGCCAAGAGAATCGCTACAGGCAAATACTTACTTCAGGTTTTCATGAACTAATGGCGATCAGCGGGTAGACTGGCGCGTATTCGTTGCCCTGTTGGAGCCCTTGCCATGGCCTCGGCCCTGCCTGATCTGAAATTGCTGCGCATCTTCGTCAGCGTGGTACGCCACCAGGGCTTCGCCAATGCCCAGCGCGAGCTGAACCTGTCCACGTCCGCCATCAGTACCTACATGAGCCAGCTGGAGTCGGCGCTGGGTATCGTGCTGTGCCACCGTGGGCGCGGCGGCTTCAGCCTCACCAGCAAGGGCGAACTGTTCCATCAGGAGACCCTGCGCCTGCTGGCCGAAATGGACGGTTTCGAGCAGTACGCGGCGGCGCTCAAGGGCGAGCTGCGCGGCACCCTGAACCTGGGGGTGATCGACTCCACGGTCGGCGATCGCGCACTGCCGCTGGCCGACGCCATCGGTGCCTATAGCCTCGAACACCCGGCCGTGCACCTGCACCTGTCGGTGTCCAGCCCCTACGAACTGCAACTGGGGGTGCAGGACAACCGCCTGGACCTGGCCATCGGCGCTTTCTCCACGCGCATGAGCGGGCTGGTGTATCAGCCGTTGTACCGCGAGCAGCATTGGCTGTACTGCAGCAACCGGCATTCGCTGTTCACCGAGCGGCGCATTCCCGAACAGGTGATCACCCAGCAGCGCATGGTCGGTCGAGGCTACTGGAGCCAGGCCGAACTGGCCCGCCACGGCTTCAAGCACAGCGCCGCCACGGTCGAGAGCATGGAGGCACAGCTGATCCTGGTACTGTCGGGGGCTTACATCGGCTACCTGCCTGAACACTATGCCCAGGCCTGGGTGGACAAGGGCGACCTGCGGGTGCTGTCGCCGGCGACCTTCGGCTATCAGGCGCCGTTCTCGCTGATCATTCGCCGGGGCCGCAGCCGCGAACCCTTGATCCAGACCTTTCGCGACCGCCTCAAGGCGCAGCTCACGCCAGCCTGATCGGATGCGCATGAAAATCTTTTGCGCAAATAGAAGAAAAATCCTTCAGACAAGCCCTACAAGCCCGTAAATGCTCTGCTAAACCTGTTCTTGCTTGTTGAAAATTCCCAACATCTTCCAAGCAGGGATCGCCGAGATGCGTACGAATCTGCCCGTCACTGAGCATGAAAGAACCTTCCCGAGCGATCAGCGCCTGATATCCACCACCGACCTCAACAGCCGCATCACCTACTGCAACGACGCCTTCGTCAGCATCAGCGGTTTTACCTACGACGAACTGGTGGGCCAGCCCCATAACCTTGTACGCCACCCGGACATGCCGCCCGCGGTGTTCGGGCACATGTGGGACACCCTCAAGCAAGGCAAGCCCTGGATGGGGGTGGTCAAGAACCGCGCGAAGAACGGCGATTTCTACTGGGTCAGTGCCTACGTGACGGCCATCTACGAGGATGGCCGTATCAGTGGCTACGAGTCGGTGCGCTCGGTGCCCACCCCGGACCAGATCCGTCGAGCCACGGCGTTGTATGCACGCTTGCGCCAGGGCCGGGGCGCCATGTCCTGGGCCGCGCGTGCAGCGGTGCAACTGGAGCTGGGCTGGCCGCTGGTAGGGGCGGCGCTGCTGTCGGCCGCCGGCTACCTGTGGCTGCCCCAGTACGCGGCGCTGGGCGTGTTGATGGCCAGCCTGCTCAGTGCCTGGTACCTGATCGAGGCCCATCACGACCGGATGATCCGGCGTACCCTGGCCGAGCACCCCAGGGCCTTCACCAGCCCGCTGGTAGCGCTGACCTACAGTGACAACCGGGGCCTGCAGGGGCAGTTGGACCTGGCGATCATCAGTGAGGAAGCGCGCCTGCAGACCGCGCTCACGCGGCTGGTGGACGCCGGCGTCGGGGTCAAGGCACGGGCCACGCAATCGAGCGACCTGTCCGGGGCCCAGGCGCAGATGCTCGACCGCCAGCGCTGCGAGACCGACCAGTCGGCGGCCGCCATTGCGCAGATGGCGGCGACCATCCAGCAGGTCACCCACAACGTGCAGGACACCGCCACGGCGGCGTCCGATGCCGACCAGTTGGCCCGCCAGGGCAGCGACCTGGCACAACGAAGCCTGCAGGCAATGGGCAGCATGGCCGATGCGGTGACCGAGATCGGCCAGGCGGTGAACGAACTGGCCGGGCAAACCCAGTCCATCGGCAGCGTGGTGGATGTGATCACCTCGATCGCCGAGCAGACCAACCTGCTGGCGCTCAATGCCGCCATCGAGGCGGCGCGGGCCGGCGAGCAGGGCCGCGGTTTTGCCGTGGTGGCCGACGAGGTGCGGTCGCTGGCGCAGCGCACGCGGGTCTCGACCGAGGAAATCCACCAGATCATCGCCAGCCTGCGTGCCGGGGCCGAGCGGGCGGTGAGCAGTGCCAGCCGCGGCGAGCAGATCTCGCGTGACAGCGTGCACAGTGTCGAGGCCGTGCAGACCGCGCTGGTGGGCATCAGCCAGGCGGTCAGCCGCATCACCGGCATGAGCCAGCAGATGGCCACGGCGTCGGAACAGCAGAGCCATGTGGCCGAAGACATCAACCAGCAGATCACGCGCATCGCCCAGCTGTGCGACCACAGCGCCGGGCAGGCCAAGCAGGGCGCCGAGATCAGCCAGGACCTGCAGCGCATGGCCGACTACCTGTACAGCCTGGCCGAACGCTTCAATCGCTGAATCCGCGCGTTGACCCAGGGCGGTGAGGTATTTCGCGGGCCTGCTGTGGCACACTTCGCGCCCCAGGAGAACCCGATGTCCAGAATTCACTGCGAGCGCTGCCTGCGCCCACAAACCCATTGCCTTTGCGCGTTGATCCCCCGCCTGGACAGCCGCACCCGTGTACTGCTGCTGCAGCATCCCAGCGAAGTGAACCATGCCTTGAACACCGCCAGGCTGGCGGCGCTTGGCCTGCGCAATGCCGAGTTGCGGGTGGGCGAGGTGTTCGAGGATCTCGAGCAGTGGCTGACGCAGCCGGGGTATCGCACCGGCCTGTTGTTCCCGGGTGAGGGCGCGCAGGCGCTGCAGGCTTATGCTGGCGATGAGCGACCGTGGTTGCTGGTGGTGCCCGACGGCACCTGGCGCAAGGCGCGCAAGTTGCTGCATGTGAACCCTTTGCTGGCAACGTTGCCACGGGTCACGCTGGGGGCGTTGCAGCCGTCGCGCTACCGGTTGCGCAAGGCACCCGGGGAGGGCGCCTTGTCGACCATCGAGGCAGTGACGCAGGCGTTGAACGTGCTGGAGGCGCCGGCGCTGTTCGATGCGCTGCTGCGGCCGTTCGATGCCCTGATCGAGGGGCAGATTGCGGCGATGGGGCAACAGACCTACGAGCGCAACCACCTGCGTTGATGGGCGCTAGCGCTCGCGCAACGCCTCGGTGCGTGCCTTGAGCACCGGCTTGAGCAGGTAATCCAGCACGCTCTTGTGCCCGGTGATGATGTCCACCGTGGCGGTCATGCCCGGGATGATCAGCAACGGTTTGTTGTCCCCGCCCAGGTGGTTCTTGTCGGTGCGCACCTGGATCAGGTAGAACGCGTTGCCCTTGTCGTCCGTCACCGTGTCGGCGCCGATCAGCTCCAGCTTGGCCTTCAGGCCACCATAGATCGTGTAGTCGTACGCACTGAACTTGACCATCGCGGTCTGCCCGGGGTGCAGAAAGGCCACATCCTGTGGGCGCACCTTGGCCTCGATCAGCAGGTTGTCTTCCAGCGGCACGATCTCCAGCAGGTCGCTGCCCGGCTGCACCACACCGCCAATGGTGTTGACCTTGAGCAGCTTGATGATGCCGTGCACCGGCGACACCACGGTGGTGCGGGTGACACGGTCGTCGATGGCGATGCTGGTGGCGGTGATCTTCGAAAGCTCGGTGCGCTTGTCGTTGAGTTCCTTGGCCGCCTCCGAGCGAAAGCCTGCCTCGGATTCCTCGATCTTGCTGCGGATCTCCGCCGCCGCCGCTTCGGCCCGCGGAATCGCCAGGCTGGTGGCGTTCAGCGAGCCGCGAGCCTCCACCGCGCTGCGCTTGAGGCGCAGGATCTCCACCGGCGAAATCGCGCCGGTGCCCACCAGCGGCGTGGACATGTTCAGCTCTTCCTGCAGCAATGCCAGGCCCGAGCGGTACTGCTCCAGTTTGGAGCGAAACTCGGCCAGCTCCTGGGTTTTCTGCCGCAGTTGCTCGTTGAGCGTCTGTTTCTCGCTGGTGAGGCGGCGCTGGCGCGACTGGTACAGCGACAGTTCGTCCTCGGCCACCTGCGGGGCCTTGCTGCGTACCACCTCCGAAAGCTGGAAGGGGCGACCCTCGGCCTCGGCGGACAGGCGCTCGACCTGCGCGGTCAGGGCATAGCGGTCGGCTTCGCTTTCGCCCTTGTTCGACAGAAAGCGCGTGTCGTCCAGGCGCAGCAGGGTGTCGCCCTTGTTCACCATCTGCCCCTCGCGCACGAAGATCTCGGTGACGATGCCGCCCTCCAGGTTCTGGATCACCTGCACCTTGCTCGACGGGATGGCCTTGCCTTCGCCCATGGTGACTTCATCGAGCACCGCGAATTTGGCCCACACCAGTGCCACCAGCAGCAAGCCTGCCGCCAGCCACACGGTGATGCGCGACAGGCGGGGCGAGTCCTGCAGCGTCGCGCCGGCCAGGTCTGGCATGTACTCGCGTTCGGCAGTCTTGCCGAAGCTGCGGATGTAATCGCCCAGGCCGGTCAATGCAGACATGCTGATACCCCTCAGAGTGCAGAGCCGACACGGCCCTTGCGCAGTGCATCGATGACCGCGTCCTTGGGCCCGTCGGCCACCACCTTGCCGTTGTCCAGCACCACCAGGCGGTCGACCAGGCTGAGCATCGAGGTGCGGTGGGTGACCAGCAGCAGGGTCTTGCCCTGCACCCAGCCGTGCAGGCGCTGGCGCAGCTGGTCTTCGCTGCTGTTGTCCATATGGCTGGTGGGTTCGTCGAGGATCAGGATCGGCGGTTCCAGCAGCATCGCGCGGGCCAGCAGCACGGTCTGGCGCTGGCCGCCGGAGAGCAGCATGCCGCGCTCGCCCACCGGCCGTTCGAAGCCTTGCGGGTGCTGGCGGGCCAGTTCGCTCACGCCGGTCATCTCGGCCACTTCGAGCATGCGCGCATCGCTGACGTAGCGTGCGCCCAGGGTCAGGTTGTCGCGCAGGCTGCCGGCCAGCAGCGGCAGGTCATGGGCCACGTAGCCGAGCTGCTGGCGCAGGTCGGCGATGTCGAGCTGGCGCAGGTCGAGGTTGTCGAGCAGGATCTGCCCCTCTTCGGGTTCGTAGAAGCCCATCAGCAGGCGTGCCAGGGTGCTCTTGCCCGAGCCGCTGCGACCGATGATGCCGATGCGTTCGCCCGGCTTGACCGTGAAGCTCACGTTGTCCAGCGCTGCGGCGTTCTGCCCGTTGTAGCGGAAGGTCACCTGGCTGACCTGCAGCGCGCCGTGCAACTGGGTGCGCTCCAGGGTCTGCTGGCCGGCAGGGCGTTCCTGGGGCAGGGCCATCAGCGCGTCGGTGCTGTGCATGGTCAGCTGGGCCTGCTGGTAGCGGGTGATCAGCCCGGCGATCTGGCCCAGTGGTGCGAGCACGCGGCTGCCGAGCATGTAGCTGGCCACCAGGGCACCCACGCTGAGGTTGCCGGCAATGATGCTGTACACCCCGGCGACGATGGTGGCCATGCCGCACAGCTGCTGGATGAACAGGGTGCCGTTGGTGGCCAGTGCCGAAAGGTTGCGCGCCTGTACGTCGAGGCGGGTGAGGGCGCCGTGGGTGCTTTCCCACTGGTGCTGGCGCTCGCTTTCGGCCCCGCAGGCCTTGAGGGTTTCCAGGCCGCCCAGGGTCTCGATCAGCAGCGCCTGGCGCAGCGCGCCCAGGCTCAGGCTTTTTTCCACGGTATCGCGCAGGCGTGCCTGGATGAACAGCGCAAAGGCGATGGTGATCGGAAAGGCCACCAGCGGAATCACCACCAGCCAGCCGCCCAGCAGGCCGATCACCAGCAGCATCAGCACCACGAAGGGCAGGTCGATGACGCTGGTCAGGGTCACCGCCGTGAGGAATTCGCGCAGGCCCTGGAAGTCGTGGATGCTCTGGGCGAAGCCGCCGATGGTGGCCGGGCGGGCCTTCATCGACATGCCGGTGATGCGCTCGAACAGGGTGGCCGACAGGATCAGGTCGGTCTTCTTGCCGGCCTGGTCCAGCAGGTGCGCACGCACCACGCGCAGCACCAGCTCGAACAGGGTGCCGAGCATCAGGCCGATGACCAGCACCCACAGGGTGGAAGTGGCCTGGTTGGGCACCACCCGGTCGTAGGTCTGCATCACGAACAGCGGCACCATCAGGCCCAGCAGGTTGATCAGCAGGCTGGCCAGCAAGGCGTCGCTGTAGAGCCAGCGCGACTGCTTGAGGGTGTCACGGAACCAGGCGTTGACCCTGGGCAGCAGCGGTGTGCGCAGGTCTTCGACCTCGTGGCGCGGGCGTGCGAACAGGGCCTGGCCGCTGTAGACGTCGGCCAGCTCCTGGCGGCTGACCCACTGCTCGCCGCCTTCGGCTTCACTGGGCAGTATCAGGGCCTGGTCGTTCTCGCCCCAGCGCCGCAGCACGGCGCTGCGGCCATCGGCAAGCAACAGCAGCACCGGCAGGTTGAGCGCCGAGATCGCGCCCAGCTCGCGGCGCAGTACCCGTGCCTGCAGGCCGGCCCGGGCCGCTGCGCGCGGCAGCAGGTCGAGGCTCATGCGCTGTTCGGCCAGCGGCAGGCCGGCACACAGGCTGCTGCGACTGACCGCAGCGCCGTGCAGCTTGCACAGTATCAGCAGCCCGTCGAGCAACGGGTCATCGAAGCTCTGGCGCGGGTCGGCGGTGCCGGCCGGCTGCATGCTGGTCATGGGCGGCTCCTCGGGCGGTCGAACGTGTTCAACGCAGGTCCGGCAGCGTGGCGTCGCTTCTGACTTCGCTGCGTGCAATGGCCTCCGGTGGCAGCGAGATCTTCTGTTTGCTCAGCAACTCGCCCATGTTGGCCAGCACCCGGTACATCGAGAACTCCTCGGTGTAGCGCACTTCGGTGTAGCGACGGTTGGCGTTGTACAGCTCGTTCTCGCTGTCGAGCAGGTCGAGCAGGGTGCGTTGGCCCAGGCCGAACTGATCCTGGTAGGCGGCGCGCACACGGGTGGTGGTGTCGGCGTATTCGCGTGCAGTCGGGGTTTGCAGGCGCGCGTTGGTCATGGCGTTCCACGACAGCGCGAGGTTTTCGTTGAGGGTGCGCAAGGCGTTGTTGCGGATGTCCATAGCCTGGTTGATCTTGTGCGCATCCGACTGCAGGCGGGCCTTGTCGCTGCCGCCCTTGAACAGGTTGTAGCTCATTACCACGCCGGCTCGCCAATCGCTGTTGGCATGCCCGGGTTCACCGGCGATGTTGTTGTTGGCGCCGGTGGCGAGCTCTGCATCCAGGCGCGGGTAGAACGGCGACTTGGCCACTTCGTACTGTTGCTCGGCGGCCTGGATGTCGGCCTGGGCCGACTTGAGGTAGGGGTTGTTCTGCAGCATGGCCTGGCGCGCCTGGGTCAGGTCGCCGGGCATCTCGCCCTTGATCGACACCGGGGTTTCCAGCTCGTCGGGGGCACGCCCGACCACGCTGATGAAGTTGGCTTCGGCATCGGCCAGGTCGACCTGGGCGGTGTACAGGTTGTTGTCGGCCAGCGCCCGGCGTGCGGTGGACTGGTCGAGGTCGGCATTGCTGCCCACGCCGCGCTCGCTGCGCAGGCCGATCTGGTCGTTGACGCGCAGGTGTGCCTGCAGGTTGTTCTTGGCCAGGGTCACCAGCTCGCGGCGCTTGAGCACTTCCAGGTACACCTCGATGGCGCGCAGGGCGATGGTCTCGGAGGTGGCCTGCACGTAGTAGGCGCGTGAATTGACCACGGCCTCGGTGCGGCCCACTTCATTGGCGGTATTGAAGCCGTCGAACAGCATCTGGCGCAGGCGCAGTTCGGACTGGGTGTAGTTCAGGGTTTCCTTGTTGTGATTGCGGCTGCCGTCGGCGTTGAAGCCGCGGGTGTTGGTGTTGTCTGAACGTTCGCGTCCGTAGCCGGCCACCAGGTCGACGGTGGGAAAGTAGCCCCCTCTGGCCACCTTCACATCCTCGTCGGCGGACAGCCGGCTATTGATCCCGGCCTTGTTCTCCGGGTGGTAGTCCACGGCGCTCTGCACGGCTTGTGACAAGGACATGGCCTGCGCGTTGGCACAGATCATGGCGAACAGAATCGCGCTGCTGATGGGGGTCAAAACGCGCATGGATGACATCTCCCTGATTTCTTGTGGTCTCTCAATCGCCAAAAAAATGACGAAAAATGGAGGTCAAACCGTTTCAGGCTTGTAACAACAGAGCTAAGAACATTTAACGGCCAACCTAAGAAGTATTTCTCATAACCGATATGCGAAAAAAAACTTATGCGCTGTGCTCAAAGCAAGACATTGTTCTCTTCAGATAGCTCGAAAACAGGCGCAGATGTTGGCCTGTCAGGGCGTCCGATAAAGTTCCTCGTTTTTTGCAGCATTGGGTATGGAGTGAGCGGAGGGGAGGTCAACGCGGCGAAATATGGCGACAAAATTTTGGCTCATGGCCGATTGCCAGATCGCAGCGTGACTTAACCGGAGTATGGGCAGGCCGAATGCATTGATTTCGTTGAGATCGGTGCGTGCGGTCGCAAGGTTGTTCTCCGAGTCGGCCGGGCATTGCCCGCGCCAGGTTTCGCGATACCCCGGCACGTGTTTGCGAAAACCTTCGGCAATGGAGGCATGCTCATGGCTAATTTGATCGGTGTGGTCAGCAAGGTTGTCGGCCAGGTATTCGCGGTAGCGGCCGATGGCGGTCGACGTGCCCTGGTGGAAGGCGACCGCCTTTATGCCGGGGAACAACTGGAAACCGGCGCGGCCGGGGCAGTGGCGGTGCACCTGGAAAACGGTGCCGAGCTGACCCTGGGCCGTGACAGCAGCCTGCAGCTGTCTCCCGACCTGCTGGCCAACCATGCCTCGCACGTGAACGCGCCCGAGACGGTGACGCCCAGCCAGGCACAACTGACCGATGTGGAGAAACTGCAGCAGGCCATTGCGGCGGGCGCCGACCCCAGCCAGGAGGGCGAAGCTCCGGCGGCGGGCCCCGGCAACGGCGGTTCGCCAAGCGCATTGGGCGGCGGCCATTCGTTCGTGCAGCTCACCGAGGTGGGAGGGCACCTGGACCCGGTGATCGGCTTTCCGACGGCGGGTTTCAACAGCATCCCCGAGATTCCCGAACCCTGGATTGGCGCGCGGGGTGATGACCAGGGCCCTGGCGGTTTCGTGCCGCCGGTGATCCCGCCGGTTGAGCCGCCCATCGACCACCCGGTGACACTGGACGGGCTGGAGGTGAATGGCGGTGAACTGACCGTGTACGAGAAGAACCTGGCCGATGGCTCAAGCCCCGATAATGGCGCGCTGACCCAGAGCGGCAGCTTTACCGTGCATGCCCCCGATGGCCTGCACACGCTTACCGTCGGGGGCATCAACGTGGTGATCGGCGGGGTGGTCAGTGGTTTTCCGCAATCGATCACCACGGGGCTTGGCAATACCCTCACCATCACCGGCTACAACCCCGCCACAGGCGTGGTGAGCTACAGCTACACCTTGCTCGACAACGAAGCTCATCCCGCTGGCCAGGGCATCAACAACATCGGTGAGAGCTTCAGCGTGGTGGCCATCGACAGCGATGGCAGCAAGGCCACCGGCAGCCTGGACGTGAACATTGTCGATGACGTGCCGCAGGCCAGGCCCGACAGCGCCTCGGTAGTCGAAGGCGGTACCGTCACCGGCAACGTGCTGCACAATGACAGCCTGGGCGCCGATCGCCCGCCGGTCGAGCACACGGTGGTCGGTGTGCGGGCCGGCTCCGATACCTCGACATCGGCCATCGGCTCGCTGGGCGTGAACATTGCGGGTACCTACGGCACGCTGGTGCTCAACGCCAACGGCGAGGCGGTGTACAAGGCCGACCCCAACGCCGTGCCGCCAGCGGGCGCGACCGATGTGTTCACCTACACCATCCGCGATGCGGACGGCGATGAAAGCACCACGACCATCACCATCAACGTCACCGACAGCAAGCTCGTCGCCTGCCCGGACAGCGTCACGGTGTATGAAAAGGCCCTGGACCTGGTCCAGGACCCGCAAGACCTTGCGCCGGGCACAGTGGTGGGCAGCAACCCGGGCTCGGCGGGCGAGACCGCGACCGGAACGCTGGCCGGCTCGGTCGGTGGTGGCTCCGGCGCGCTGACCTTCACGCTGGTGGGCAGCAGCACCGGCGCCTACGGGCAGATCCAGATCAACGCCGACGGCAGCTACAAGTACACCCTGACGTCCGCGCCGCAGGTGGGCGGTGGCAACGACGGGGCCAATGTGGTCACCTCCGAAACCTTCACCTACAAGGCTACCGACGCGCTGGGCAACAGCGTCACCAGCACCATCGTGATCAAGATCGTGGACGATGTGCCACGGGCAGAGTCGGACAGCACCACGGTGGTGGAGGGCGGTACGGTCACCGGCAACGTATTGGACAACGACACGCTGGGTGCAGACGGCGCAGCCCAGGGCGGTGCGGTGGTGGGTGTGCGGGCGGGCGCCGACACCTCCACCTCGGCCATCGGTTCGCTGGGCGTGAGCATCGCCGGCACCTACGGCACGCTGATCCTGAACGCCAATGGCGAGGCGATCTACAAGGCCGACCCCAACTCGGTAGCGCCAACCGGCGCCAAGGACGTGTTCACCTACACCATCCGCGATGCGGACGGCGATGAAAGCACCACGACCATCACCATCAATGTCACCGACAGCAAGCTCGTCGCCTGCCCGGACGATGACATCAAGGTGTACGAGCGCGGGCTGGACCTGGTGCAGGACGCCTGGGACCTGGCGCCTGGCACGGTAGAAGGCAGCGCGCCGACCAGGGCCACGGAAACCTCGGTCGGCAACCTTCAAGGCCGGGTGGGCGGTGGCTCCGGTGCCCTGACCTACAGCCTGGAAGGCAGCGCCATCGGTAACTACGGGCAGATTCAGATCAACGCCGACGGCAGCTACAAGTACACCCTGACCTCGGCGCCGCATATCGGCAACGGCAACGACGGCGCCAACGTCGTGAGCACCGAGACCTTCACCTACAAAGCCACCGATGCGCTGGGCAACAGCGTTACCAGCACCATCGTGATCCATATCGTCGATGACATGCCCATCGCCGAATCGGACAGCGCCACGGTGATGGAAGGCGGTACGGTCACCGGCAACGTGCTGCTCAACGACATCCTGGGTGCAGACGGCGCAGCCCAGGGCGGTGCGGTGGTGGGTGTACGGGCAGGCTCCGATACCTCGACCTCGGCCATCGGTTCGCTGGGCGTGAGCATCGCCGGCACCTACGGCACGCTGATCCTGAACGCCAATGGCGAGGCGATCTACAAGGCCGACCCCAACTCGGTAGCGCCAACCGGCGCCAAGGACGTGTTCACCTACACCATCCGCGACGCGGACGGTGACGAAAGCACCACGACCATCACCATCAATGTCACCGACAGCAAGCTCGTCGCCTGCCCGGACGATGACATCAAGGTGTACGAGCGCGGGCTGGACCTGGTGCAGGACGCCTGGGACCTGGCGCCTGGCACGGTAGAAGGCAGCGCGCCGACCAGGGCCACGGAAACCTCGGTCGGCAACCTTCAAGGCCGGGTGGGCGGTGGCTCCGGTGCCCTGACCTACAGCCTGGAAGGCAGCGCCATCGGTAACTACGGGCAGATTCAGATCAACGCCGACGGCAGCTACAAGTACACCCTGACCTCGGCGCCGCACATCGGCAACGGCAACGACGGCGCCAACGTCGTGAGCACCGAGACCTTCACCTACAAGGCCACCGATGCGCTGGGCAACAGCGTTACCAGCACCATCGTGATCCATATCGTCGACGACATGCCCATCGCCGAATCGGACAGCGCCACGGTGATGGAAGGCGGTACGGTCACCGGCAACGTGCTGCTCAACGACATCCTGGGTGCAGACGGTGCAGCCCAGGGCGGTGCGGTGGTGGGTGTACGGGCGGGCGCCGACACCTCGACCTCGGCCATCGGTTCGCTGGGCGCGAGCATCGCCGGCACCTACGGCACGTTGATCCTGAACGCCAATGGCGAGGCGATCTACAAGGCCGACCCCAACTCGGTAGCGCCAACTGGCGCCAAGGACGTGTTCACCTACACCATCCGCGACGCGGACGGTGACGAAAGCACCACGACCATCACCATCAACGTCACCGACAGCAAGCTGGTGGCCTGCGCCGATACCGAGGTGAAAGTCTACGAAAAAGCGCTGGACCTGACCCAGGACCCGCAGGACCTGGCCCCGGGCACGGTGGTGGGCAGCAACCCTACCTCGCCTGGCGAGACGGGTACCGGCACCCTGGTCGGCTCGGTCACGGGCGGTTCCGGCGCGCTCACCTACACGCTGGTGGGCAGCACTACAGGTGCCTATGGGCAGATTCAGCTCAATGCCGACGGCAGCTACAAGTACACCCTGACCTCGGCGCCGCACATCGGCAACGGCGACGACGGGGCGAATATCGTCACGTCCGAGACCTTTACCTACAAGGCGACCGACCAACTGGGCAACAGCGTCACCAGCACCATCGTGATCAAGATCGTGGATGACGTGCCAAGGGCGGAGTCCGACAGCACCACGGTGGTGGAGGGCGGTACGGTCACCGGCAATGTGCTGGATAACGACACATTGGGGGCAGACGGCCCGGTCCAGGGCGGGGCGGTGGTGGGTGTGCGGTTCGGCGCCGACACCTCGACCTCGGCCATCGGCTCGCTGGGCGTGGGCATCGCCGGCACCTATGGCACCCTCATCCTGCATGCCAACGGCGAGGCCGAGTACAAGGCCAACCCCAATGCGGTGACGCAGGACGGTGCCCAGGACACCTTCACCTACACCATTCGTGACGCGGACGGCGACGAAAGCACCACCACCATCACCATCAATGTCACCGACAGCAAGATCGTCGCCTGCACTAACAACGAGGTCACGGTGTACGAGAAGGCCCTGGACCTTAGTCAGGATCCGAACGACCTCGCCCCCGGCACTGTGACCGGCAGCGACCCCGGCTCAGCGGGTGAAACCGCGACCGGCAGCCTGGTGGGCTCGGTCAGCGGAGCCAGCGGCGCGATCACCTATACGCTGGTGGGCAGCAGCACGGGCGCCTATGGGCAGATTCAGCTCAACGCCGACGGCAGCTTCAAGTACACCCTTACGTCCGCACCCAAAACCGCAGGCGGGCTCAACGACGGCCCCAACGTGGTCACCAGCGAGACCTTCGTCTACAAGGCCACCGATGCGGCCGGCAATTCGACCACCAGCAACATCGTGATCAATATCGTCGATGACGTGCCCACAACGGCTGACGCCGTGCGCTCGACCACGCCGGGGCAGGTGGACACCAACGTCATGCTGATCATCGATGTGTCCGGCAGCATGGCCGACAATTCCGGGGTGCGCGGCCTGTCGCGCCTGGAGCTGGCCAAGGAGGCCATCGGCGCACTGCTGGACAAGTACGACGACATGGGCGATGTGAAGGTGCAGGTCGTCACGTTCTCCACCGGTGCCAGTGATCGCACCGACGTGTGGGTGACGGTGGCCGAGGCCAAGGCCCTGATCAAGGACCTGACCCCGGGTGGCTCGACCTATTACGACTCGGCAGTCAACGTGGCGCAGACGGCCTACCAGACGCCGGGCAAGCTGGAGGGCGCGCAGAGCGTCAGCTACTTCTTCTCGGACGGTGCGCCGACCTCGGGGCATGCCCTGACCGAAACGCGCACCGGCAACTGGGAGAACTTCCTGGGCGACAACGGCATCAAGTCGTATGCGATCGGGCTGGGCAGCGGCGTCAACACCGGCAATCTCAACCCGGCTGCCTATGACGGCAGTACCCACACCAATACCAACTCGGTGGTGGTCACCGACCTGGCGCAACTGGACAACGTGCTGTCGGGCACCGTGCAGGGCGCGCCGATCACCGGCAGCCTGATGAGCGGTGGCGACTTCGGTGCCGATGGTGGCTTCATCAAGTCGCTGTTGATCGACGGCACCACCTACACCTTCGACCCCAAAGGCAACGCCAACCAGCCCAGCTATGCAGCCAGTGGCGGCGCAGACCGCGGCACCTTCGACGCGAACACCCACAGCATCACGGTCAAGACCGCGCTGGGCGGGACGCTGGTGGTGGACATGGACAACGGCCAGTTCACCTATACGCCGCCCAAGGACAGCGGCAGCAATCAGGTGGAGACCATCCGCTTCGTGGCCAGCGACAACGACGGCGACCTGAGCGGTGCCAACCTGGTGATCAACGTCAACACCAATGCTGCGCCGGTGGCCGGTGCCGATCATGTCATCACCAATATCCTTGCGCCGAGCATCAGCGTGCCGGCCGCCGCCTTGCTGGCCAACGACAGCGACGCCAACCACGATCGCCTGAGTGCGGCGCCGATCACCTTCAACACCGGCTGGACCAAGGGGGCGGATTTCACGGCCGGCAACGGCAAGACGGTCATCACCTTCACCGGCCAGGACGACACGCTGGCCAATCAGGAGCGGGTTCTGGCGCGCAGTGCCTTTACCGGCGCAGCCGGGTCGATGACCGCGGCGCTGGTGGTCAGTGGCTACCTGGGGGCGGTGAGTGCTGCCAATGGCAATGACGAAGACGTGATCAAGGTAAGCCTGCGCGAGGGCGAAACCCTGACCCTGGACCACAACCGCACCGCTGATCGCAACTTGCTGATGCAGTGGAAGGATGAGGG
Source organism: Pseudomonas sp. 8209 (assembly GCF_028682105.1). Lineage (NCBI taxonomy): Bacteria > Pseudomonadati > Pseudomonadota > Gammaproteobacteria > Pseudomonadales > Pseudomonadaceae > Pseudomonas > Pseudomonas sp. 8209. The sequence goes on along the minus strand of NZ_JANIAH010000002.1, from coordinate 55,824 downwards.
CGGCACCTACCACACCATCGCCGATGGCGGCAGTTTCACCGCCAGCCATGATGGGGTGTACAGCATCCATCTGGTCAACCAGGTCAATGACGACGGCGGCAAGGGCGCAGAAAGCTACCAGCTGAACATGTCGATCAACTACGCCGGGGCGCATGACTACACGCCCACCTACAACGGCACCTATACCGTCAGCGACGGCCATGGCGGCAGCGCCACGGGGGCGGTGGACATCACCTACCAGGCCGGCAGTACCCTGGAAGGCACCAGCCACGACGACGTGCTGCTGGCCGGGAGCGGTGATGACGTTCTCAATGGCGGTGCAGGCAACGACGTGCTGATTGGCGGCGATGGCAACGACAAGCTCTACGGGGGGGATGGCAACGACCTGTTGATCGGCGGCAACGGCAACGATCTGCTCGACGGTGGCGCTGGCAACGACACCGCCAGCTACGCCGGGGCGAGCGCTGGGGTGACGGTGAGCCTGGCGCTGACCGGTGAGCAGAACACGATCGGCGCCGGGCTCGACAAGCTGGTGTCGATCGAGAACCTGATCGGCTCCGACCACGACGACAAGCTGACCGGCGACGACAACGCCAACACGCTGATCGGCGGCCTTGGCAACGACATCCTGATCGGGGGCGGTGGTGACGATCTGCTGATCGGCGGGCCGGGCAACAATACCCTGACCGGTGGCGCGGGCAGCGATACCTTCCTGTGGCAACAGGGCAATACTGGCCACGACAAGGTGACCGACTTTACCCCGGGTACCGATCGGCTGGACCTCTCGCAATTGCTGCAGGGCGAGAACGCGACGTCGGCGTCGCTGGACGATTACCTGCACTTCACTGTGACGGGCACGGGCAACGGCGTGATATCGACCATCCAGGTGAGTGCGGTGGCCGGCGCGGCGCCGACCCAGACCATCGAACTGGCCGGCGTGGACCTTGCCCATCACTATGGGGTGACGGCGGGCGCGGGTGGGGTCATCTCGGCGGGCGCGGATACAGCCACGGTGATCAACGGGATGCTCAATGATCATTCGTTGAAGGTGGATACGGTGTGACATGAGGCGTAGATGGCGCAGCTGACCTGCCGCTGCCATCGCGGGCCAAGCCCGCTCCCACAGGAGCAATGAAGTAGCTGTGGGAGCGGGCTTGGCCCGCGATGGGGTGGGCGCGTGGTTGCGCCTAGGTACGCTTGCGCAAGGTCTTCTGCCGCGCGATGTACACGGTCACCAGTACCGCACTGGTGAGCATGAACCCGCGTGCCCACGGCAAGGGCACCAGGTAGCACGAAAAACCTATGCTCAGCCACATCAGCCCGATGGCGTATACCTTGGCCTTGAGCGGAATGCCCTCACCGCCCAGGTAGTCGCGAATCCACGGCCCAAGCCGCGGGTGATTGACCAGCCATGCGTGAAAGCGGGGCGAGCTGCGCGCAAAGCAGGCTGCCGCCAATAACAGAAAAGGGGTGGTCGGCAGCACCGGGAGGAAGATGCCGATCACCCCCAGCGCGACGCTGAGCCAGCCGATGGCCAGCAGCAGGTAGCGCATGGATGCAGACTCAGTGGTGGCGAGGCTTGAGCAGCGCAGGTTTCTCGTCCGGGGCATGGCACAGCAGGTACAAGGCCGTCAGCGCCTCGGGGATCTGCACGATCATGTCGTCCATCAGGTTGGCGTCGCTGGCGATGTCGGCGAACTCGGCCTCTTCGTCGAACAGGCCGGAACCGACCATGATCGGCAGCAGCATTTCGCTGACCTCTTCCTCGGCGCTTTCGAACCAGGCCGCTTCACGCAGGAACACCCCTTCCATGAAGCCGATGCACCAGCCGCGCAGCTCGGAGTCGTCCGGCTCGTCGCCAAGGTCCAGGTCGCACGGCAGCTCGAACTCCTCATCGCTGGCCAGTTGGCGGGCGATGTGATCCTTGAGCTTGATCAGTGTGCTTTCGATTTCTTCGCGCTGGGCCTCGTCCTTGTAGTGCGGCGGCTCGGCGAACAGGGCGTCGATCCATTCACGCTCGGGAACGGCTTCGGAGCAGATCGACAGCGCGGTCAGGTAGCCGTGTGCGGCAACGTAGTCCAGCGCTTCTTCGTGCAGCTCGTCAGCGTCGAGGAAGGCTTGCAGGCGGGTTAATTGCTCAGCGAAGGACATTACAGGGCTACCTTGGGAATAAACGATGCTGGAATTCTAGCATCTTGCGGCGCCTGCGAGGCAAAGGATGACGCCTATCGCAGAGCCCCCTGCACGGGCGCCGTGTCCGGTATAATGCCCGGCTTTTGCGCCCGGTCACGCCAGCATGCGGCCCCGGCAAAAGCCGCTTACGCAATTTCAGGTGTGGCGGGGAAGCTTTTCATCCAGCCTGTGGCCAGGATGGTTCTGCGATTTATGGAGTTTTTATGCTCGAACAGGCTCAGCGCGTCCTCAAGGACATCTTCGGCTACGACAGCTTTCGCGGGCGCCAGGGGGCGATCATCGAATGCGTGGCCAAGGGCGGCGATGCGCTGGTACTGATGCCCACCGGCGGCGGCAAGTCGCTGTGCTTCCAGGTTCCGGGGCTGCTGCGCGAAGGCCTGGCAGTGGTGGTGTCGCCGTTGATCGCGCTGATGGACGACCAGGTGGCGACCCTCGACGAGCTGGGTGTCGCCGCGGCTTCGCTGAACTCCACGATGAGCGCCGACCAGCAGCGCGAACTGGCCATGCGCATTCGTCGCGGCGAGCTCAAGATGCTGTACCTGGCCCCGGAACGCCTGGTGCAGCCACGCATGCTGGATTTTCTGCGCAGCCTGGACATCGCGCTGTTCGCCATCGACGAGGCGCACTGCGTGTCGCAATGGGGCCATGACTTCCGCCCTGAATACCTGCAACTGGGGCAACTGGCCGAACTCTTCCCCAACGTGCCGCGCATTGCCCTGACCGCCACCGCGGACATGCGTACCCGCGAAGAGATCGTCACCCGCCTGCACCTGCAGAACGCCGAGCGCTTTCTGTCGAGTTTCGACCGGCCGAACATCTTCTATCGCATCGTGCCCAAGGAACAGCCGCGCAAACAGTTGCTGGCGTTCCTCAACGAGCGGCGCGGCAACGCCGGCATCGTCTATTGCCTGTCGCGCAAGAAGGTCGACGATGTGGCCGCGTTTTTGTGCGAGCAGGGGTTCCCGGCGCTGCCCTATCACGCCGGCCTGCCTGCCGAGACCCGCGCCAGCAATCAGCGCCGCTTCCTCAACGAGGAAGGCCTGATCATGGTCGCGACCATCGCCTTCGGCATGGGCATCGACAAGCCCAACGTGCGTTTCGTGGCCCACCTGGACCTGCCCAAGTCGCTGGAAGCCTACTACCAGGAAACCGGTCGCGCCGGCCGTGACGGCCTGCCCGCCGATGCCTGGATGGCCTACGGCCTGCAGGACATGGTGATGCTCAAGCAGATGCTGCAGAACTCCGAAGGTGACGAGCGTCACAAACGGGTCGAGCAGCACAAGCTCGATGCCATGCTGGCACTGTGCGAAGAGACCCGCTGCCGTCGCCAGACCCTGCTCAACTATTTCGACGAAGAACTGCCCCAGCCCTGCGGGCACTGCGACAACTGCGTCGACGGCGTGCAGACCTGGGACGCCACCGAGCCTGCGCGCCAGGCGCTGTCGGCCATCTACCGTACTGGCCAGCGCTACGGCGTGGGCCATCTGGTGGACGTGCTGCTGGGCAAGGACAACGAGAAGATCCGCAGCTTCGGGCACGAGAAGCTTGCCGTGTATGGCGTGGGCAAGGCTCGCGCAGAAGGCGAGTGGCGTTCGCTGTTCCGCCAGCTGGTGGCGCGTGGCCTGGCCGATATCGACCTGGAAGGCTATGGCGGGCTGCGCCTGTCCGATACGTGCCGGCCCTTGCTGCGTGGCGAAGTCACCCTTGAGCTGCGCCGCGACCTCAAGCCGCAGACCAGCAGCAAGAGCAGCAGCTCGGGCAGCCCGGCCAGCCAGCTGGTGCGCGGCGAGGAACGCGAACAGTGGGACGCCTTGCGCGCCTTGCGGCGCAAGCTGGCCGAGGAGCATGGCGTGCCGCCGTATGTCATCTTCCCCGACTCGACCCTGCTGGAGATGCTGCGCAGTCAGCCCGGCAGCCTCAGCGAGATGGCCCAGGTCAGTGGCGTGGGGGCACGCAAGCTGGAGCGCTACGGCCAGGCCTTCCTCGAGGTGCTGGGCGGCGCTGCAGAGGCCCCGGCCCCGGTCGCCGACCTGCGCCACGAGCTGATCAGCCTGGCCCGCGCGGGCATGACTCCGCTGCAGATCGCCGGCCAGCTGCAATGCAGTGAAAAGAATGTTTACAGCCTGCTGGCCGAGGCCATCGGTCGCCAACAGCTGTCACTGGAACAGGCGCTGGACCTGCCCGAGGACCTGATGGGCGAGATCCAGGACGCGTTCCTCGACGGCGAAGGCGAGTTGCCGCCGGTGTCGGCGATCATCGAGCAGTTTGGCGGACGCGTGCCTGAGGGCGTGCTGTATTGCGTGCGCGCCGCACTGGCGGCCGAGTTCGAGATGTAGAAAGGTTGTTTGTCATCATTTATGACGATTATGCAGCGCCTGCCGACGGCATGAGCCTTGCCTAAGGCCCAAGGGCATGATTAGCTGCCTATTAATTAGTTCTGATGATGAGTTTCCTATGCCGTTGACCGATCACCACCGTTTCGGGATGCAGTTGGCCCATATGTCCCGGGGTTGGCGCGCCGAGCTGGACCGCCGCCTGGCCGGGCTCAACCTGTCGCAGGCGCGCTGGCTGGTGCTGCTGCACCTGGCGCGCTTCGACGAGGCCCCCACCCAGCGTGAACTGGCGCAGAGCGTGGGGGTTGAAGGGCCGACCCTGGCCCGTCTGCTCGACAGCCTCGAGGCCCAGGGCCTGGTCAAGCGCCAGGCCGTGCTGGAGGACCGGCGCGCCAAGAAGATCGTGTTGTGCCCGCCCGCCAAGCCGTTGATCGACCAGATCGAGACCATTGCCAACGCCTTGCGCGTCGAGCTGTTCGAAGGCATCGACGAAGAAGAGCTGCGCGTGTGCATGCGGGTGCACGCGCGCATCCTGGGCAACCTGGAGAAGTCCTAGAAGGTCTGCCCCAGGTTGAGGTAGAACGCCTTCTGGTTCTCGGTGTTCATGCCGTAGCTGAAGTTCAGCGGCCCCAGCGGCGTTTCGAAGCCCAGGAAGATGCTCGCGGCGTTGATGTAGCCGCTGTCGAACTCGTTGTCGTTGTTCCAGGCGCGGCCGCGTTCCAGCGAGCCGCCCAGATACAGCGGGAAGTCCAGCGGCAGGTAGGAGCGCGGGGTCAGGCGCCGGTAGTAGACCATGCGCATCAGGCTCAGGTTCTGGCCTGACACCGAGTCCTGGCGAAAGCCCGACAGCTGCCGGGCGCCGCCCATCACGAAGCTCGAGGTGACCACCTCGGCATCATCCAGAGTCCGCGCATAGCGACCGCCGAATACCCAGGTGTTCGGCCCGCTGCTCAGGGCCTTGTCCAGTTTCATGTCCCATTGGCGATAGCGCTGGTCGGAGCCCAGGCCCGGCTCGAACTGGCGCAGGGTCAGGCTGACGTCTTCGCCGCTGTGGGGGAAGTAGACATTGTCCAGGGTGTCGAACGAATACTTGAGGTCATAGAAGCCTTCGTTGAAGTTCACCTTGGGCAGGCCCTGTTCGCCGATGCGTACCTCGGCCTGCCCCCAGGCCTGGCCCACCCCCAGGCGCACTTCGCCGTTGTTGCCGATCTGGCGGCCCAGGTTGAGCCCGAAGCCATAGCGTTCGAGGCGGTACTCGGCGATGGGGTCGTTGTCCAGGGTGGCCTCGATGTTCTGCGAGCCGATGTCCAGGTAGGGCGCCACGAAGTAGCGCGACCCGGTATCCAGCGGCTGGTAGAACTCGCTGTAGAGCTCCTGCTTGTCGCCGATCTGGGCTCGGGTGAGCCACTCGGCGCCCAGGCGGTTGATGCCGTTGACGCGGTAGCTGGCGCCCAGGTTGAAGGCGCTGTCGCCACGCAGGTCATCGGACAGGTTCAGCCCCAGCCGCAGATAGTCGGTGCCGCCACGTCGGCCCCGGGCGTTGATCACCAGGGTGTTCTCGTCGCCCTTGTGCACCACGCGGTACTGCACCCGGTCGAAGTAGTCCAGGCCGTACAGGGTGCCCATGTCGGTGCGCAGGCGGTCGAGCTCCAGCGGTTCGCCGATGGGCTGGCGAATGTAGTAGCGGATCACGTCGTCACTGACCTTGGAGTCGTTCTCGACCTTGATGGCGGTGATCACCGGAGTGCGTTGCCCGGCCGAGCGCGCCTCGGCCAGTTGCACCGCCGTGTCGTTGACCCGGCGCAGGCTGGCCAGGCGCGGGTCGAGCAGGCGGGTGGCGCGGTAGCCGGCGTCGATCATGTCCTGGGCCCGGCCGAAGTCGGTGACGCCAAAGCTCGACAGCGGCGGCTGTACCAGGATGTCGTCGCGGTGCAGCGAGGCCAGTTGCTCTTCGGAGTTGCGCCGGGTCATCAGGGTGATCGACTGGTTGAGCACATCGACCACCGTGGCCAACTGCTTGCGATTGCGCAGCGGCGTGCCGATATCGACGACGATCGCCATGTCCACACCCATCTCACGCACGATATCCAGCGGGATGTTGTCGACCATGCCGCCGTCGACCAGCAGGCGGCCGTCCAGCTCGACCGGGGCGAACACCGCCGGGATCGACATGCTGGCGCGGATCACCTGGGGCAGGTGGCCCTTGCGAAACACCACTTTCTCGCCGCTGGCGATATCGGTGGCCACTGCGCGGAACGGGATCGGCAGCTTGTCGAAGTCACGGGTGTCACTGGCGTGGGCCAGCAGGCTTTCGAGCAGCAGCGCGAGGTTCTGCCCCTGGATCACCCCCAACGGCAGGCCCAGGCTGCCGTCGTCGCGAAAGCTCAGGCGCTGTTTGACCAGGAAGTCGCGGTCGTCCTGCTTACGCCTGAAGGGGATGTCCTTGCGCGGCGGTGCATCGGACAACGCCTGCTGCCAGTCGATGGCCAGGGCCAGCTTCTCCAGCTCGTCGATCTTGTAGCCCGAGGCGTACAACCCGCCGATCACCGCGCCCATGCTGGTGCCGGCGATGGCGTCGATCTTCACCCCCTGTTCTTCCAGCGCCTTGAGCACACCGATGTGGGCCAGGCCGCGCGCCGCGCCGCCGGACAGCACCAGGCCGACCTTGGGCCGGGCGGCCTCGGCGGCGCAGAGGGCAAGGGAGGTAAGGGACAGCAACAGGCACAACAGCAGACGACGCATCGCGGCTCTCGGAGCAAAGGCTAAAGGTGGCTAGTATAAGCGCGACCACCTATCAGGAGACCGTTACCCCATGTCCGTATCCAAACCCGAAATTGTCATCACCTATTGCACGCAGTGCCAATGGCTGCTGCGCGCCGCCTGGCTGGCCCAGGAACTGCTGAGCACCTTCAGTGACGACCTGGCCCGGGTGGCCCTGGAACCGGCAACGGGCGGCAACTTTCGCATCACCTGCGATGGCGTGCAGATCTGGGAACGCAAGGCCGATGGCGGTTTCCCCGAGGCCAAGGTGCTCAAGCAGCGGGTCCGCGACCAGATCGACCCGCAGCGCGACCTGGGCCACAACGACCGCGCCTGACTCAGCCGCCGGAGGTGGCGGGTGCGGTGCGTGGTGCGCCGGCGGCCAGACGGCTTGAAATCACGATGGCCAGAATGATCAGCACCCCGCCCATCAGCATGCGCAAGGTGGGCTGCTCGGCGAAGATCACCCAGGCCATGGCGATGCCATAGACCGGCTCCATGGCAAACACCACGGCGGCGGTGCGGGCCTTGATCACCGCCAGGCTGGCCACGAACAGGCTGTGTGCCACGCCGGTGCAGAACACCCCCAGCAGCCCCAGCCACAGCCAGTCCAGCGCGCTCACCGAAGGCAGCAGCGGGCCCGCCACCGGCAGCAGACACAGTGCCACCACGGCGTTCTGGCACAGCGCCGCCTGTACCGCCGGAATGTGCCGGGAGCCTGCACGGTTGAGCAGTGACAGCAGGGCGAACAGCAACCCGGAGAACAACGCCCACAGCAGCCCGCTGGTGGCCTGGCTGGCGAGGTCGAAGTCGGGCGTCACCAGCACCAGGCCGATGCTCACCAGCACTACCAACAAGGCTTCGTTGCGACGGATGCGTTCACGGAACAACAGCCCTTCCAGAATGACCGTGAACGCCGGGAAACTTGCAAAGCCCAGGGTCGCGATGGCCACGCCGGCCACCTTGACCGCGACGAAAAAGCTGACCCAATGGCCGGCCAGCAACATCCCGGCCAATGCCAGCCCGCGCCAGTCCCGTGCCTTCAGGGGTTGCCAGTGTTGTCGGGCAACGCCGACGAAGATGGCCAGGGCCAGCACGGCGAAGGCCGCACGGCCGAACACGATGACCGACGGGCCGGCACTGGCCAGTTTGCCGAACACGCCGGTCAGGCCGAACAACAGCGCGCCTGCATGCAGGGCGCCCAGGGCGGTACGAGGGGTCATGGCGGGCGGTTGCCTTGGATCGGGGTACAGGCCACGCAGTGTACATGCGCCGACGGCCTGTCACAGGACTGCCGCACAACGTTCATGGTCGATTCACTGCCCACAGGCAAGCTCGCACAAACTCTCCCGGAGCCTGCCCATGACCCATGCCGAGCTTGGCAAACCTTCGCGCAAGCAGCGCGTGCGCACGCTGTGGATCTCGGACGTGCACCTTGGCACCCGCGACTGCCAGGCCGAGCATCTGTCGCAGTTTCTCAAGGGCTACCAGGCCGATCGCATCTACCTGGTGGGCGACATCATCGACGGCTGGAAGCTGCGGGGTGGCATGTACTGGCCCCAGGCCCATACCAACGTGATCCGGCGCCTGCTGACCATGAGCAAGCGCGGCACCGAGGTGATCTATGTGACCGGCAACCACGACGAGTTCCTGCGTCGCTACTCCAAGCTGGTGCTGGGCAATATCCAGCTGGTGGACCAGGCCGAGCACCTCACCGTCGACGGCAGGCGGCTACTGGTGATCCATGGCGACCAGTTCGACGTGATAACCCGCTATCACCGCTGGCTGGCCTTCCTGGGTGACTGGGCCTATGAACTGACCCTCACCCTCAACCGCTGGCTCAACCACTGGCGCGCGCGGTATGGCTATGGCTACTGGTCGCTGTCGGCCTACCTCAAGCACAAGGTCAAGACGGCGGTGAGCTTTATCAGCGACTTCGAGGAGGCGATTGCACGCGAATGCGTCAAGCGAGGGTTTCACGGGGTGGTGTGCGGGCACATCCACCACGCCGAAATCCGCAAGGTGGGGGAGGTGGACTACCTCAATTGCGGCGACTGGGTGGAGTCGTGCACTGCCTTGATCGAGCACTGGGACGGCACGATCGAGCTGTACCGCCTGGTCGACGCCCAGGCCCGTGAGGCCCTGCGCCAGGCCCGGGCGGTGGGTGAGCCCAGCCTCTAGGCCACGCGCAGGGGGCGGGCGATGGTCAGAACTGCACCTTGCCGCGCAGCATGTCGCGGTACAGGACAAAATCGCCCAGCAGGCTGTAGAAGGGGTAGGTGAAGGTGGCGGGGCGGTTCTTCTCGAAAAAGAAGTGGCCTGCCCAGGCAAAGCCGTAACCGGCCACCGGGACCGCCAGCAGCAGCCAGCCGTTGGCACTGGCCAGGGCGTAGGCCAGCAGGGCGATCACCAGGCTGGTGCCGACGAAGTGCAGGCGGCGGCAGACAGGGTTGCTATGCTCACCCAGATAATACGGATAGAACTCGGCAAAGCTGTTGAAGCGTGGGGGGCTGTTCACTGCGTCGCTCCCGTATCGGTCGAAGGTGGCGAAACATGCACGGCGTGGAGCCTGAACCGAGTCTAGAATTGTGTCGCAGTATCAGTCAGTGACAATAAGCGCCACTTTAGTATCCTTTGCGTTCACCGCAGGAGCGGTCTTACCCAAAAGAAGCCAGCCATGAGCGAAAGAACCACGTCAGCAAGCTGGGCCTCGGGGATCGTCAAGGCACTTGAATTCGAAGGGCTCGATTGCCCTGCGCTGTTCAAGCAGCTCGGCCTGGACTTCGCCGCGCTGGACGACCCCGACGCACGTTTCACCCAGGACTCCATGACCCGGTTGTGGCAACTGGCCGAAGAGTTGTCGGGCAACCGTGCCATCGGCCTTAACATGGCGCGGGTGGTGCGCCCGGCATCGTTTCACGTGGTCGGCTATGCCTTGATGTCCAGCCGCACCCTGGCCGAGGGGTTCGAGCGCCTGGTGCGTTACCAGCGCATTATCGCGGAGAGTTCCGACCTGAGCTTTCGCCTGGGGCCGGAAGGCTACTCGCTGGTGCTGACCGTGCATGGCGATCACCTGCCGCCCACCCGGCACAGCGCCGAGGCCTCGCTGGCCTGCGCCCTGGCGCTGTGCTGCTGGTTGAGCGGGCGCACCATCCAGCTGCGCCGGGTGCTGGTACAAGGCCCGCAGCCTCAGGATATAGAACCCTACAAGCAGGCGTTTCGTGCCCCGCTGGTGTTTGGCGCGCCCCACGATGCGCTGGTGTTCGAGCGCGCCGACATGGAGGCGCCGTTGCCCACGGCCAACGAGGCCATGGCAATTCTGCACGACCGTTTTGCCGGCGAGTACCTGGCGCGTTTTTCCGAAAGCCGGGTGACCCACCGTGCACGTCAGGTGCTGTGCCGCATGCTGCCCCAGGGCGAACCCAAGCGCGAAATGGTCGCCCAGGCTCTGCACCTGTCGCAGCGCACGCTGCAGCGGCGCCTGCAGGAGGAGGGCACCAGCTTTCAGACCCTGCTCGATGATACCCGTCGCGAACTTGCCGAGCAGTACCTTGCGCAGCCGAACATGACATTGCTGGAGGCTGCCTACCTGCTGGGTTTTGCCGACCCGAGCAACTTCTTCCGGGCTTTCCGGCGCTGGTTCGACCTCACCCCCGGGGAATACCGCACACGCATGGAGCTGGCGCGCAGTGCCGGCCCCGAGGCGTCGGCCCAGGGCGTCAGTGCCGCCAGAACGCCGGCATGCACAGAACCAGCACCGTAATGATTTCCAGGCGGCCCAGCAGCATGCCGCCGGCCAGGATCCACTTGGCGGCGTCGGGCAGGGTGGCGAAGTTGCCCGCCGGGCCGATGGTTTCGCCCAGGCCCGGGCCCACGCCGGATACGGTGCTGGCCGCGCCGGTCAGGGCAGTCATCCAGTCCACGCCCAGCAGCGAAAGCAGCAGCGCGATGATGCAGATGGTGATGGCGAAGAAGAACGAGAAGGTCAGGATCGACCGCACGATCTCTTCGTCGAGGCGGTGACCGTTGTATTTCTGCTTGATCACCGCACGTGGGTGAATCAGCTGGTTGAGGCTGGCCTTGAGCAGGATGTAGGCCACCTGGAAGCGGAAGATCTTGATCCCGCCCGCGGTCGAGCCCGAACAGCCGCCGATGAAACCCAGGTAGAAGAACAGCATCAGCGAAAAGTTGCCCCACAGGCTGTAGTCGCCCAGGGCGAAGCCGGTGGTGGTGACCACCGAGGTCACGTTCAGCGCCACGTGGCGCAAGGCATCGAACCACGGCAGGCTGGTGGTGGCCCAGTACCAGGTACCCAGCACCACCCAGGTGGCCACCAGCAGGCCGAGCAGGCCCTGTACCTGCTGGTCCTTGATCAGTGCCTTGCGATTGCCACGCATCGTGGCCACGTAGAGGGTGAACGGCACACTGCCCAGGATCATCACCACCACCGCCACCCAGTGCACGGCCGGCTGGTCCCACTTGGCCAGCGACTGGTCGGAGGTGGAGAAACCGCCGGTGGAAATCGCCGACATGGCGTGGTTGATTGCATCGAACGGGCTCATGCCGGCCAGCCAGAACCCCAGCCCGCCGATGGTGGTGATGCCCACGTACACCGCCACGATCGACTTGGCGACCATGTGCGAGCGGGGCATGACCTTTTCGGAGCGGTCCGAGGACTCGGTCTGGAACAGGCGCATGCCGCCAATGCGCAGCAGCGGCAGGATCGCCACCGCCATGCCGATGAAGCCGATGCCGCCCAGCCAGTGCAGCAGCGAGCGCCATATCAGGATGCCCGGCGACATGCTGTCCAGGCCACTGAGCACGGTGGCGCCGGTGGCGGTGATGCCCGACATGCTCTCGAAGAAGGCATCGGTGTAGCTGATGTGCTGGGTCAGCAGGAACGGCAGGGCGGCGAAGATGCACACCACCAGCCAACTGCTCACGGTGAGCAGGTACATGTCGCGCGGGCGCAGGTGCACGTGCTCGGGGCGCCCGGGTATGACCAGGGCCAGGCCGGCAATGAAGGTGATCAGGCTGGCCCACAGAAACGACGGCAGGTCGCCGGTGCGCTCGTAGATGACCAGGGTGGCCATGGGCACGGTCATGCTGATCGCCAGGGTAATCAGGAAGATGCCGATAATGAAACCGATGATCCTTAAGGTCGGCAACGCCATGTGATCTGCTCTGGGTTGAAACGGAGGGGCGCCATTCTACCTATGGGCCTCTTTAAGTAAACGGTAGAATAGCCGCACATTTCTCGACAGGGGGTAGCCGATGGAGGCTCTCGACGCATTGCTCAACCGTGTTTCCGTTCCTCGCCTGGTAGAGCCGGCACCTGATGCTGCGCAGCGCGAGTTGCTGTTTCGGGCGGCCTCGCGTGCGCCGGACCATGGCCAATTGCGGCCCTGGCGGTTCCTGACCATCGAAGGCGCGGCCCGCGAGCAATTGGGGGCGCTGCTGGCCGAGGCGGTGAAGGAGCAGGGCGAAGCCACCGAGGCAGCGCTGGAAAAGGCCCATGCCATGCCGCTGCGGGCGCCGTTGCTGATTGTGGTGATCGCGAACGTGCAGGATCACGTCAAGGTGCCCAAGTCCGAGCAGCGGCTGGCGGCCGCGTGTGCGGCGCATGCCATTCTGCTGGCGGCATATGCCCAGGGGATCGGCGCGGTGTGGCGTACCGGCGAGCTGTCCTACAGCCCGCAGGTGGCCAAGGGCCTCGGGTTGGCGGATACCGAAGAGTTGATCGGCTTCCTGTATGTGGGCACGCCGCTTAACCCGCCGCGTACGGCGCCGGTGGTGTCTGTCGAGGCGTTTGTCAGCGCCTGGGAGCAGCCCCGCTAAGCTATACAGGCATCAGATGGCCCTTTCGCTGGCAAAGCCAGCTCCCACAGGTGCGCACTTGCCCTGGAGGACGGTGACATGCCTGTGGGGGCCGGCTTGCCAGCGAAGAAGCCACCACCCGTCTTTATTCAGGCGCTAGCCGGCCCCGCCACCGGCAACTCCAGCGTCGCCACGAACCCGCCCTGCGCATGGTTGCCCAGCACCAGGCTGCCACCATGACGTTCCGCCGCCTTGCGCGCGATCGCCAGGCCCAGGCCATGCCCGGCCGTGGTCTGCCCCGGGGCGCGGAAAAACGGCTCGCCCAACTGCGCCAGGTGCTCGTCGGCCACCCCCGGCCCGTGATCGCGCACCGTCAGCACGATACGCTCGCCTTCACGCTGTGCACTCATCTCGATCGGTTGCCCCGGCGGATTGAAGCGCACGGCATTGCGCAGCAGGTTGTCCAGCGCACGTTCGATCAGTGTCGGCCAGCCCTGCAGGCTCAGCCCTGGCGTGTCGTGCAGCTGGATGTCCTGTTCCGGCGCTGCGAGCTGAGCATCCTTGCGCACGCTGGCCAGCAGCGCATTGAGGTCGACCGGTTCTGCGCTGGCGCTTTCGGCATCCACCCGCGCCAACACCAGGATTTCGCTGATCAACGCCTCGAGGCGGTCGCACTCGCGGGTCAGGCGCGGCCAGTAGGCCTGCTGCTGTGCAGGCTCTGCCCGCTCGGCCAGGGCCAGGGCGATCCGCAGGCGTGCCAGGGGTGAGCGCAGTTCATGGGACACGTCACGCAGCAGTTGGCGCTGGCTGGCAATCAGGCTCTGCAGGCGCGCGCCCATGCGGTTGAAGTCATTGGCCAGCACACCGAACTCGTCGCGCCGGTTGGCCAGGCGTGCCAGGCTGTTCTGCTGGTAGGTGGTCTGCCCCAGGTCATGTACCGCGCCACGCAGGCGACTGAGGGGGCGGGTGATCGACAGGGTTACCAGCAGGCTGAACAGGGTCAGTACCACCAGGGCAATGCCCAATGCACTCAGCGGCCACAGCAGGCTGTCGCGGTGCCAGGCGTCGAGTTCGGGGTGAGGGATGCGGTAGATCAGCAGGTAGGTGTCGCCCGTGCCGGGGCTGGTGTACTCCTCGGTGAGGCGTCGCCAGGGCAGCGGCTCGCCGTTGTGCCGGCGCGCCTCGAAGGCTGCTGCGCGGCGCGGGAACGTGCCTGGCACCACCGCCTCGCCGCTTTCGTTGAGCACCTGCACGTCGATGTTGTAGCGCCGCTTGCGCAGCTCCAGATAACGCTGCGCGGCCTCGGGCCCTTGCTGTTCGTAGCGCGCCGACCAGTTCATGGCCAGGGTATTGAGCCCCGGGTGGCGGCTGAGGATCCAGGCGTCCTGATTGAGCATGTGGCCGAGCAGGATCGACAGCCCGGCAACCAGGGTGATGGCCAGCCAGAAGCTGGCCAGGATGCGCCAGAACAGTGAACGCAAGGGCATTACCTCAAACGAAAGAAGCCCGACCTGCGGGGGCAGGTCGGGCGGGGTGTGGACAGCTTACTGGGCCTTGCTGGCTTTTTCAGCTTTCCAGGCTTTGAACTCGGCCCACTCGGCCTTGCGCTCTGCCTGCTTCTTCTTCATTTCATCGAACTGCTTCTGCTGCTCTGGCTTGAGCATGCCGCGGATCTGGGTGTCGACCTTGTCGTGGCTTGCCTTGAGTTCGTCCTTGAGTGCCTTCTGGTCGGCTGCCGGCAGCTTGGCCAGGTAGCGCTGGGTGATTTCGTGGCGGCTCTTCATCTGCTCGCCCATCAGTTGACGGATCTGCTGGCGCTGCTCGCGGGTCAGGTCCAGCTGGGCGAAAGGCGCTCCACCGCGTTGGTGCTCGGCGCCGTGACGGGGGGCGCCATCGGGCATGGCCATGGCTACGGTTGGCAGGGCGGCAGCGAACATCAGGGCGATAAGGGTCTTGCGCATGGTGACTCTCCTTGTTGAGGCCGGTCGTTACCGGATGTGCCCAGTCTAGGGAGATCAAGGTCAGCGGCGGTCAGGCAAGGGTAAAGCTTGGGTAAAGACGGTGGGCGAGGGTGTTTACACGGTGGGGCGTTGGCGTGCGCCCCTTCGCCAGCAAGGCTGGCGCCTACAGGCTGTAGTAATAGCCGCGGCTGCGCAGGGCGACGATGCGCGGCCTGCCATCGGGATGCGGGCCGATCTTCTTGCGCAGGTTGCTGACGTGCATGTCCAGGCTACGGTCGTACAGGGTCAGCTTGCGGCCCAGGGCGAGCTGCGCCAGTTCCTGTTTGTCCAGCGGCTCACCCGGCTGGCCCAGCAGGGCTTCGAGAATGCGGCTTTCGGAAAGGGTCAGGGTCAGCTCGCGTTCGTCGATGTCGACCACGCCACGGGCGGGGCTGAAGCGCAGGTCGCCCACTTCCATCTGGGTGGGTGTGGCGGCCGGGTGGCTGCGGCGCAGCACGGCGCGCAGCCGCGCGGTGAGCTCGCGGGGGTCGCAGGGCTTGGCCAGGTAGTCGTCGGCGCCCAGTTCTAGGCCCAGGATACGGTCCAGCGGCTCGCCGCGAGCAGACAGCATCAGCACTGGCAGTTCGGCGTGGTCGCTGCGCAATTGCTTGAGCAGTTCCAGGCCGCTGCCGTCGGGCAGCATCACATCCAGCACCACCGCTGCCGGGGCATGCTCGGCCAGGGCCTTGCGGGCGCTCTGGCCATCATGGCAGGCACGCACCTGAAAGCCTTCCTGGGTCAGCCAGCTGCTCAGCAGCTCACACAGTTCCTGGTCATCATCAATCAGTAGCAGCTCGCTCATGTCTCACTCAATTCAACCATTGCCGGCGCCGTCTGTGGCTGCCACTGGCAAAGATACCGCAGAGCACGGCCAACAGGGCAACTCCGGCACCAATCACGAACCATTGCTGCTGATCGGTGAGCAGCTTGGGCAGCGGGTTGGCCTGGTGTTGCTCGAGCTGCTGCTTCAGGCGCTGGTTCTCCTGGCGCAGGCGGGTCAGCTGGGCGCTTTCGCGCTCGTTCTCGGCATTTTTCAGCTGCTGCTTGAGCGCTTCGTGCTGGCGCTCACTTTCCTTGAGGCGTTGCTGCAGCTCGGAGATCTGGCTACCCGCACTCAACGACAAAGGGGTGCTGGCGGAGGCTTCGGCGGCCTTGGCGAGCGGGGTCAGCAGCAACAGGCACAGCAGCATGGACAACGGACCTTGACGCATCGGAACTCCTTGATTCCAATCGGGTGTTGCGTAGGTTGTCGGCAGGTGGACGAGAATGATGAACATTCGAGTGGATTTTAAGGCGTAGCACTACAGGCCCGCTGTAGTGGGCAAAGCCAGGAAGGGGAGCAGCGAGTGTGTGCGAAGGTGCGCAGAAGGTGAGGCGAACCGGCGCGACGATGGGCTCGTCGCGCCGATCAGGTTACGGCAGGACCTGCTTGAATGGCTTCACCAGCACTTCGGCATATACACCCGCCGCAATGTAAGGATCCGCATCTGCCCAGGCCTTGGCAGCCTCGAGCGACTCGAACTCGGCGACGATCAGGCTGCCACTGAACCCGGCCGCGCCAGGGTCGTTGCTGTCGATCGCCGGGTGCGGGCCGGCCAGTACGATGCGGCCTTCGGCCTTGAGCTGCTGCAGGCGCTCAAGGTGCGCCGGGCGTGCAGCCAGGCGGGCTTGCAGCGAATCGGCAACGTCTGTGGCGATGATGGCGTAGAGCATGTCAGTCCTCGGTCTTGGGGGTAGTAGGGTCGCTGTCGTGCAGGTGACGGGACAGGTAGACACCCTGGCCCACCAGGAACAGTACGGTCATGCCCAGGCTGCCGAATACCTTGAAGTCCACCCAGATGTCCTGGAAGGTGAAGGCAACGAACAGGTTGGCCGCGCCGCAGAACAGGAAGAACGCGATCCACGCCAGGTTCAGGCGTGTCCACACCGGCTCGGGCAAGGTCAGCGCATGGCCCATGATGCGCTTGATCAATACACGGTCACCAATGAAGTGACTGCCCGCAAAAGCGGTGGCGAACAGCCAGTTCACCGCCGGGGCCTTCCACTTGAGGAAGGTCTCGCTGTGGAAGGCCAGGGTCAGGCCGCCAAATACCAGGCATGCCACCAGGGTCAGCCACTGGCCCTTCTCCAGCTTGCGCTGGCGGATCAGCAATGCGCCATACACCACCAGCGAACTGATGATCAGCACCGCCGTGGCGCTGTAGATGCCGCCCAGCTCGAACGACTGGCCGGCAACGTCGACCGTGCGCGGGTCGAGCTTGTAGACGATGAAAAACAGGAACAACGGGATGAAATCGATGAATTGTTTCACAGTGGCAGCCAGAAGCAGGATGTGACGGCATAATAACAAACATCAATGAGAGCGTATGCGCCACCTATGAATGTTGATCTGCACTGCCACAGCACCGCTTCCGATGGCGCCCTGTCGCCCACGGCGCTGGTCGCTCGCGCCCATGAACACGGCGTGCGGATGCTTTCGCTGACCGACCACGACACCCTCGAAGGCCAGCTCGAAGCCCAG
Organism: Pseudomonas sp. 8209; assembly: GCF_028682105.1. Taxonomy (NCBI): domain Bacteria; kingdom Pseudomonadati; phylum Pseudomonadota; class Gammaproteobacteria; order Pseudomonadales; family Pseudomonadaceae; genus Pseudomonas; species Pseudomonas sp. 8209. The sequence continues at coordinate 38,200 of NZ_JANIAH010000002.1, read as the reverse complement.
GCTGCCACCCAGGCGCTGGACATGCAGTGGGTCAGCGGGGTCGAGCTGTCCTGCGCCTGGGGCGGGGCGACGATTCACATCCTGGGCTACAACTTCCCGCTCGATGCCGAACCGCTGCAGCGCGCCGTCGAGTCGCTGCACCGTGGACGCTGGCTGCGCTCCGAGGAAATCGACCGGCGGCTGGCGCTCAAGGGCATGCCCGGCGCGCTGGACGGCGCCCGTGCCATCCAGCAGGAGCTGGGCGACAGCGGCAATGCGCCGGCCCGTCCGCACTTTGCCGAGTACCTGGTGCGTGCCGGCCACGTCAAGGACCGCGGCGAAGCCTTTCGCAAGTGGCTGGGCGCCGGCAAGCTGGGGGATGTGAAGCTGCACTGGCCAAGCCTGGAAGACACCGTGCAGACCCTGCGCCAGTCCCACGCATGGGTCAGCCTTGCCCACCCGATGCACTACGAATTAACCCGCAGCAAGCGTCGACGCCTGATTGCCGACTATATTCAAGCAGGTGGCCAGGCGCTGGAAGTGGTGAACGGGATGATGCCCGCCGAACAGGTGGGCACGATGTCGATCCTGGCCCGTGAGTTCGGTCTGCTGGCCAGCGCCGGCAGCGATTTCCATGGCCCGGGCGCCTGGTCTGAGATCGGTGTCTACCGGCCGTTGCCGGAGGACCTGCCACCCCTGTGGCGTCGATTCAAACATGAGCAGCCCACTGCACCCGTCTGAACAGGTAGAAAACGTGAGTCAATTTTTCCAGATTCATGCGGAAAACCCGCAACCGCGCCTGATCAAGCAGGCCGTCGAGATCATCCGCAAGGGTGGGGTGGTGGTCTACCCTACCGATTCGTCCTACGCCATGGGTTGCCAGATCGGCGACAAGTCTGCCGTGGAGCGCGTGCGCCGCTTGCGCGGGCTGGACAAGAGCCACAACTTCACGCTGATCTGCTGCGACCTGTCGCAGATGGGCCTGTTCGCCAAGATCGACACCGCCACGTTCCGCCTGCTCAAGGCGCATGTGCCGGGGCCCTATACCTTCATCCTCAATGGCACCCGCGAAGTACCGCGCCTGCTGTTGCACGAGAAGCGCCGCACCATCGGCCTGCGCGTGCCGCAAAACCCCATTCTGCTGGCCTTGCTCGAAGAGCTGGGCGAGCCGTTGATGAGCGTCAGCCTGATCCTGCCAGGCGACGACGAACCCATGACCGACCCGTACGAGATCCGTCAGCGCCTGGAAAAACAGGTCGACCTGATCATCGACGGCGGTTACGGCGACCTCAAGGCCTCCACCATCATCGACCTGACCGGGGAGGAGGCGGTGCTGGTGCGTGAAGGCTGCGGCGACCCGGCGCCCTTCATGGCCGAAGCGTGAACCAGGTCGCTGCGGTCGAGCCGGCCCTGGACCCACAGGCCGGCGCCCAGCAGGAGCTGCCACTGGTGATGGTGTATGGCGAAGCCATGACCGAGATGCCGGTGGACCTGTACATCCCGCCCGATGCGCTGGAAGTGTTCCTCGAAGCCTTCGAGGGCCCGCTCGACCTGCTGCTGTACCTGATTCGCAAGCAGAACGTGGATATTCTCGACATCCCGGTGGCGGAGATCACGCGCCAGTACATGGGCTATGTCGAGCTGATGAAGACCGTACGCCTGGAACTGGCCGCCGAGTACCTGGTGATGGCCGCGATGCTGGCCGAGATCAAGTCGCGCATGCTGCTGCCGCGCTCTGCCGAAGTGGAGCAGGAAGAGGACGATCCGCGTGCCGAACTGATTCGCCGGCTGCAGGAGTACGAACGTTTCAAGGCCGCCGCCGAAGGCATCGACGGCCTGAGCCGGGTTGGCCGCGAGGTGATCGTACCGCGCCTGGAGGCACCCCAGGCCAAGGCGCGCAAGCTGTTGCCCGACGTTGCGCTGGAAGAGGTGCTGATGTCGATGGCCGAGGTGCTGCGCCGCGGCGACATGTTCGAGAGCCATCAGGTCAGCCGCGAGGCGCTGTCGACCCGCGAGCGCATGAGCGATGTGCTCGAGCGCCTCAAGGGCGGCGGCTTCGTGCCCTTCGTCGAGCTGTTCACGGCCGAGGAGGGCAAGCTGGGGGTGGTGGTGACCTTCATGGCCATCCTCGAACTGGTCAAGGAATCTCTCGTCGAACTGGTGCAGAATGAGCCCTTCGCTCCCATCCATGTCCGCGCCCGGGCCGAATAACCGTACACGAGCACCCCAATGAACCTGACCGACCCCCGTGACCTGGCGCCGCTGCTGGAAGCCTTCCTGCTCGCCTCTGGCAAGGCGCAATCGCTGGAGCGCCTGTACGAGCTGTTCGAAGAGGCCGAGCGCCCTGAGCCCGGCGTGTTCAAGAAGGCCCTCGAGGTGCTGCGCAAGTCCTGTGCCGGGCGCGCGTTCGAGCTCAAGGAGGTGGCCTCGGGCTACCGCCTGCAGATCCGCGAGGACTACGCGCCCTGGGTCGGGCGGCTGTGGGAAGAACGGCCGCAGCGCTATTCGCGTGCGTTGCTCGAAACCATTGCGCTGATCGCCTATCGCCAGCCAATCACCCGTGGCGAGATCGAGGATGTGCGGGGCGTGGCGGTGAACACCAATATCATCAAGACCCTGCTCGAGCGCGAGTGGGTGCGCATCGTGGGCTACCGCGAAGTGCCCGGCAAACCGGCGATGTTCGCCACCACCAAGGCCTTTCTCGACCACTTCAACCTGAAGAACCTCGACGAGCTGCCCTCGCTGGCCGAGTTGCGCGAGATGGAGCCCGAGCCATTGCTGGAAGTGGATGACGCACCGGTGCCAGCCCACCTGCAGGCCCTGGCCGACGAGAGCGCCGAGCCCGAAGCACCGGTCGAGGAGACCAGCTTTCACAGCCTGTTGCTGGAGCTGGACTCGATGGAGCAGGGGCTCAAGACCGACTTCGACGACCTGCTCGAGGAGGCCGATGAACCCGATGAGGGCCAGGCAGCGCCCGGTTCGCCGCAGGGCTGAGCAGCCTTCGAGCGGAAAACAGCGTCCTGGGGTGCAATATCGGCTAGTCTGTGGTGCGTTTGTCGTCGGTTCGGCGTATGATTCGCGACCTTTTTTGGCGCTTGTTTGGCCAATTCAATGATTTTCAGCAGCACTACACCGGGAGGTGCCCAGATGAGTGAACAGGATCTGCACGATAGCCCGCCGCGTCCAGCCGGCGAAAAACTGCAAAAGGTACTCGCGCGCATCGGCGTGGGTTCGCGCCGCGACGTCGAGGCCTGGATCAGCCAGGGTCGCATCAAGGTCAATGGCGTGGACGCCACCCTTGGCCAGCGCGTCGACATGCACGACGCGATTTCGGTCGACGGCCGCCTGATCAAGCGTGAAGAAGCCGCAGAGACCGTGCGCCGCGTCATCATGTACAACAAGCCCGACGGCGAGATCTGCACCCGTGACGACCCGGAAGGTCGTCCGACCGTGTTCGATCGCCTGCCGCGCCCGAAAGAGGGCCGCTGGATCAACGTCGGTCGCCTGGACATCAACACCACCGGCCTGCTGATGTTCACCACCGATGGTGAGCTGGCCAACCGCCTGATGCACCCGTCGTCCGAAATGGACCGTGAATACGCAGTGCGTGTACGCGGCGAAGTGGACGAAGACATGATCGCGCGCCTGAAGGCGGGCGTGGTGCTCGAAGACGGTCCGGCGCGTTTCACCGACATTCAGGAAGCCCCGGGCGGTGAAGGTTTCAACCACTGGTACCACTGCGTGGTGATGGAAGGCCGCAACCGTGAGGTGCGTCGCCTGTGGGAATCCCAGGGCCTGGTGGTCAGCCGCCTGAAGCGTGTGCGCTTTGGCCCGGTGTTCCTCAACAGCGACCTGCCGATGGGCCGCTGGCGCGAAATGAGCCAGGGCGAAGTGGACATCCTGGCTGCCGAAGTGGGGCTCAAGCCGGTGGCGATGCCAGCGATGAAGGCCAAGGTCAAGGACAAGCTCGAGCGCATGCAGCGCAAGTCGTCCAAGCCGGTGGGCCGTGGCGAGCGCGTGCGCACCCTGCGCCCGGCCAAGGAAGGTGGCGCGCCCACCGAGCGCGCAGCGCGCCAGCCGCGTGACGACTCGCCACGCAAGGGCCGCAGCACCGTGGCCGAGCGTCCGAGCGACATGAACAAGCGCAAGCCGGCCGGCTCCGCACCCAAGCGGCCGGGCAGCAGCCGTGGCAAGCCGCCGCGGGCTGAGTAAGCGCTCACACAAGCCAACCTTCGGGTTGGCTTTTTTGTGCCTGTGGTGTTTTCACGTGCCCTTCGCCGGCAAGGCCGGTTCCTACAGGCATTGCACTCGCAGTGTAGGAGTCGGCGTTGCCGGCGGAGGGCCGGCGCAGACACTCCAAGGCAACCAGTGGAAACTTTTTGAACCACGTCGTAAATAATTCGTTACGACTTGTGGCGTACTGATTGGGCAAGCCAGCCCATCCTTCAGGCTGTAAACAAACCTTGCCGAAAACGTCGGCGACGCTCACCTTCCGTCCACGTCAACCTCTTGCCCAACCCCCGCAACCACGGTGTGATAGCCGCCATTGCCAAGTGCAAAAGCCCCGCCGCAGAGCTGGGCAAGCCATAACAAGAAATGGAGGCGCCATGCACGCCGTACACTCCCCCAGGCTCCAGAACCCCCGCCGGACCGCTGCGTCTTGTCATCCGACAGTCACGCAACGTGTTGACCCCTGCGCCAAAGCAAGGGTATACAATGCGCCGCGTTTTAACTGTGACCCAACTGCGTACCGCGCAACCTTGCTGACTCCGGGCTGATTCGCCTCGGGCTGCCGCCCGTGCCGAAGGCTCTGGTCCAAGACTCCTCAAGGTATACCACCTTGTTAATTCCGCTGCGCCACGAGCGCGGTGGGTCCGATTCCGTCACAGATAAAAACAAACAGGTGACTCCGTTCATGAGTGGACAAAACTCGCATTCAGGTGAGCTCAAGCGTGGCCTGAAAAACCGCCACATCCAGCTGATCGCCCTCGGTGGCGCCATCGGCACCGGCCTGTTCCTGGGTTCGGCCGGGGTGATGCAATCGGCCGGCCCGTCGATGATCCTGGGCTATGCGATCTGCGGCTTCATTGCCTTCCTGATCATGCGCCAGCTGGGCGAGATGATCGTCGAAGAGCCGGTGGCCGGCTCCTTCGCCCACTTCGCCCACAAGTACTGGGGCGGTTTCGCCGGCTTCCTGTCGGGCTGGAACTGCTGGGTGCTGTACATCCTGGTGGGGATGTCGGAGCTGACCGCGGTCGGCAAGTATGTCCACTACTGGTGGCCGGAGATCCCCACCTGGGCCTCGGCAGCCGCATTCTTCATCCTCATCAACGCGATCAACCTGGCCAACGTGAAGGTGTTCGGCGAGGCGGAGTTCTGGTTCGCGATCATCAAGGTGCTGGCCATCGTCGGCATGATCGGCCTGGGCAGCTACCTGCTGGTCAGTGGCAGCGGCGGCCCTGAAGCCTCGGTCACCAACCTGTGGGCCCACGGCGGTTTCTTCCCGCACGGCGTCGGCGGCCTGGTGATGGCCATGGCGATCATCATGTTCTCCTTCGGCGGCCTGGAAATGCTCGGGTTCACCGCAGCCGAGGCCGACAAGCCGAAGACCGTGATCCCCAAGGCGATCAACCAGGTCATCTACCGCATCCTGATCTTCTACATCGGTGCCCTGGTAGTACTGCTGTCGCTGACCCCGTGGGACAGCCTGGTCAGCAGCCTGACCAGCTCGGGCGATGCCTACAGCGCCAGCCCGTTCGTGCAGGTGTTCTCGCTGCTGGGCAGCAACACCGCAGCGCATATCCTCAACTTCGTGGTGCTGACCGCGGCGCTGTCGGTGTACAACAGCGGCACCTACTGCAACGCGCGCATGCTCTACGGCATGGCCGAGCAGGGTGATGCGCCGGCCAGCCTGGCCAAGATCGACAAGCGTGGCGTGCCGGTACGCTCGATTCTGGCGTCGGCAGCCGTTACCGTGGTGGCGGTGCTGCTCAACTACCTGATGCCGCACAGCGCCCTGGAGCTGCTGATGTCGCTGGTGGTGGCGACCCTGGTGATCAACTGGGCGATGATCAGCTATTCGCACCTCAAGTTCCGCCAGCACATGGACCGTACCGGTCAGAAGTCGCTGTTCCGCGCGCTGATCTACCCCTACGGCAACTACCTCTGCCTGGCGTTCGTGGTGTTCATCCTGGGCATCATGCTGCTGATGCCGGGCATCCGTGTATCGGTGTACGCGATTCCGGTATGGCTGGTGGTGATGTGGGGCTTCTACTGGCTCAAGAGCAAGCGCAGCGCCAACGGCGCCCCTGCAGTGCCGAGCGCCGCCCTCAAGTAAGCGCAGGATGCTGCAATGAAAGCCCGGCCTTGTGCCGGGCTTTTTGGTTTTGTGCACCAGGGCGGGTATCCTGAAGGCCAATTCGCGCAAAGCCAGGCCCATGCTGATCATTTCCAACGCCGTGCACATTCCCGATGACGAGATCGAATTGAACGCCATTCGCGCCCAGGGCGCCGGTGGGCAGAACGTCAACAAGGTCTCCAGCGCCGTGCACCTGCGCTTTGACATCAATGCCTCGTCACTGCCGCCGTTTCACAAGGAACGGTTGCTGGGCCTGCGTGACAGCCGGATCACCAGCGACGGGGTGATCGTGCTCAAGGCCCAGCAATACCGTACCCAGGAGCAGAACCGGGCCGACGCCCTGGAGCGCTTGCGCGAACTGATTCTGGCGGCGGTGAAGGTCGAGAAGGCGCGGCGGCCTACGCGCCCGACCCTGGGCTCCAAGACCCGTCGCCTGGAGTCAAAGAGCAAGCGCAGGGCGATCAAGGCCGGGCGCGGCAAGATCGACTACTGAAGCGTGTGGCGTACCGGGTTCAGTCGTGCCTGGCGGTACAGGTAAAGGCTGAGCAGCAGGCCGCACAAGGCGGCGATTGCCGCAAACAGAAAGATCGAGGCAAAGCCGAAACCTGCCGCCACGGCCCCCGCCAGTGGTCCAGTTATACCCAGCGACAGGTCAATGAACAGTGAGTAGGCCCCCACCGCGGCACCGCGGTTGGCCGCCGGCACCAGATTGACCGCCTCTACCCCCAGCGCCGGGAATACCAGCGAAAAGCCGAAGCCGCTCAGTGCCGCACCGGCCAGTGCCAGTTCGGCGCTGGGGGCCAGCCACAGCAGCAACAGGCCGATCGTCTCCACGCTCAGGCAGGCAATGGCGACACGGTAGCCGCCCAGACGGTTGATCAGGTTGCCGAACAGCAGGCGTGCGCTGATGAAGCTGGCGCCGAACAGGCTCAGGCACAAGGCGGCGTTGTGCCAGGACTGGCTGGCGTAGTACAGGGTAATGAAGGTGGCGATGGTGCCAAAGCCGATCGAGCCCAGCGCCAGCCCCGAGCCATGCCCGAACACCCGCCCCAGCACATGCAGAAACGGCATGCGCACGCCACTGACGATCGGCGCCGCCTGCTTGGGCCAGGCCAGCGCCAGGCCTGCCGCGCACAGCAGCAGGATGCTCACGCCCATGCTCCACAGCCCCAGCTGCTGTACCAGCACCACCCCCAGCGGTGCGCCGATGGCCAGCGCGCCGTAGCTGGCGATGCCGTTCCAGGAGATCACCTTGGCGGTGTGCTGCGCGCCCACCCGGCCGATGCCCCAGCCGATGGCGCCCGAACCCACCAGGCTTTCGGCGCTGCCCAGCACCAGGCGCCCCACCAGCAGGCTGGTCAGGCTCATCCAGGGCGTGGCCTGCAGCCAGGCGGCCAGCAACATGAACACGCCGCTCAGGCCGCAGCCGGCCAGGCCGTACATCACCGCACGCTTGCAGCCCTGATTGTCGATGAGGCGGCTGGCATAGGGGCGGCTGAGCAGGGTGGCGAGGTATTGCACGCTGATCACCAGGCCGGCGACCACGGCGCCGAACCCCAGGGTGTCGTGCACGAAGCCGGGCAGCACGGCCAGGGGAATGCCGATGTTGAGGTAGCCGATGAAGGTGAACAGCACGATGGAGACGACTTGCAGGGTGACCGCCAGGGGGCGCGGTGTGACAGGCATGGAAGGTCCGGGAGGTGACGGGCTGGAGTGCCTATCATAGACCTGTGGAGCGCGGGGAGGGTTCTTGGCGGTGTGAAAACCCGTTGCCGGGGTCGTCCCCTGTCGTAGTGGTTTTCACACGCCGGGTAGTGCGCGGTTTATTCCTGTTCGGCGCTCGGGGTTTCGTCGCCATCGGAATCTGCCACGTGGGCAGGTTCGGCGCTGAGAGGAGCAGCAGGCTGCTCGGCTTGGTTCAGGCTTGGGAAGGGAAGATTCGGGATTTCATGCATCTCGTCGTTCCTCGCAAGTTTATAAGGTGGAAAGGCTGCGCAAGGCGCGCTTGGCTTCGATAAAGCCTGGGCAGGATACAGGAGTCTGGATGACAGTATGAATTTTCCTGCTGATTGGTGGCCTTCAGCGGCTTCGCCGGCACGGCCAGCGCCTACACGGATCGACGTCGTCCCTGTAGGAGCCGGCCTTGCCGACGAAGGCTTCAGCGACAGACGTCCGCGATGGCCGCCGCCAGCACCTGCAGCCTGGCCGCATCCGCCCCGGCGATGTTCGCCCGCCCGGTACCGACCATGTACACACTGTGCTTCTCGCGCAGTTGCGTCACTTGCTGCGGTGAGAGGCCGGTGTAGGAGAACATTCCGCGTTGCGCGGCGATATGCGCGAACCGCTCGCTCAGCCCATGGGGCTGCAGCGCCTCGACCAGGCCGACCCGCAGCATGGCGATGCGCTGGCGCATGGCGTCGACTTCATCGGCCCACAGGCGCTTGAGCGCCGGATCGCCAAGAATCGTCGCCACCACCGCCGCGCCATGGTCTGGCGGCGTCGACCACAAGTTGCGTGCAATGGATGCCAGCTGACTGCGCACATCCTGCAGCTTTTCGGCGCTGTCGGCGCATACCAGCAGCGCACCGGTGCGCTCGCGGTACAGGCCGAAGTTCTTCGAGCACGAACTGGTCACCAGCAGCTCCGGCAGGGCCTGGGCAAACAGCCTCACGGCCCAGGCATCCTGCTCCAGCCCGTCACCGAAGCCCTGGTAGGCGAAGTCGATCAGCGGCAGCAGTTCGCGGCGCTTGACCACTTCCAGCACCGCCTGCCAGTCCTGCTGCGACAGGTCGAAGCCGGTGGGGTTGTGGCAGCAGGCGTGCAGCAGCACCACGTCGCCCGTGGGCACCGATTCCAGTGCCGCGAGCATGCCGGTCACGTTCAGGCGGTTGTCTGCGCCCACATAGGGGTAGTGGCTGACCTTCAGGCCGGCACTGGCGAACAGCGTTTCGTGGATCGGCCAGGTCGGGTCGCTCAGCCAGATGCCACGCCCTGGCAGGCACTGGCGGATGAACTCCGCCGCCAGTCGCAGTGCGCCGGTGCCGCCCGGGGTTTGCGTGGCGCCTGCGCGCCGGGCTGCGAGCAGTGGCGCGTCGTCACCGAGTACCAGTTGCGCGATCAGTTGTCCGAAGGCTGCATCCCCGTGACCGCCTACGTAGCTTTTGCTGGTCTGGGCGTCGAGCAGGCGCTGTTCGGCCAGCTTGACCGCCTTGGGCACCGGGGTAAGGCCCTGGGCGTCCTTGAACACGCCAACCCCCAGGTCGAACCTGTCGGGGTTGGTGTCCCTGGCGTACGCCTCCATCAGCCCCAGAATCGGGTCGCCTGGCACGCGCGCGATGGCGCCGAAGTGCATTACTTGCGACCTTCTGCGGTGCTGGCGACCTCATCGGTGCGCGCGGCCATGATGAAGTCGTTGCGGTGCAGGCCCTTGATCGAGTGGCTCCACCAGGTCACGGTGACCTTGCCCCACTCGGTCAGCAGGCCAGGGTGATGGCCTTCGGCTTCGGAGATTTCGCCCACTGCGTTGGTGAACGCCAGGGCATGTTTGAAATTCTTGAACAGGAACACTTTTTCCAGCTGCATGATGCCGTCGCGCACTTCGATGTTCCAATCCGGGATCTGCTTGATCAGTACCGGCAGTTCTTCGTCGCTGACCTGTGGGGCGTCGGCACGGCAGGCTTCGCAATGGGCTTGGTTCAAGGCGTTCATAGGTGATTCTTCCGCAAGTGGTTGTTATAGGTGTACAGGGTGGCTCAAGCGGCCACCTTGGGGGGGAATTTGGGGGCGTGCAGGCCCAGCTGCATGGCGCGTTGAACCATGCCCATGATGTCTTCGTGGGCCAGGTCGAACAAGCGCTTGAGCTGCGGCAGGGCGAAGTACACCGGCTGCAGGATATCGATGCGATACGGCGTGCGCATGGCCTCGAGCGGATCGAAGGCCTGGTGTTCCGGTTCGTCGGACAGGCTGTAGACGGTTTCCTTGGGCGAGGAGAGGATGCCGCCGCCGTAGATCCTGCGGCCCTGCGGGGTGTCCACCAGACCGAACTCGATGGTCATCCAGTACAGGCGGGCCAGGTAGACGCGCTGTTCCTTGGTCGCGGCCAGGCCGAGTTTGCCGTAGGTGTGGGTGAATTCGGCAAACCAGGGGTTGGTCAGCAGCGGGCAGTGGCCGAAGATCTCGTGAAAGATGTCGGGCTCTTGCAGATAGTCGAGTTCTTCTTCGGTGCGAATGAAGGTGGCCACCGGAAAGCGCTTGCTGGCCAGCAGTTCGAAGAAGGTCTGGAAGGGGATCAGGGCCGGCACGCGGGCAACTTGCCAGCCGGTGGTGGCGCCCAGTACCTGGTTGATCTCGCTCAGTTGCGGAATGCGGTCATGAGGCAGGTTCAGTTGTTCGATGCCGTCCAGGTACTCCTGGCACGCGCGGCCCTCGATCACCTTCAGCTGGCGGGTGATCAGGGTATTCCACACCGCATGTTCCTGCGGCGGGTAATCGATAAAACCCTGCGCATCGGGCTCGCGGGCCACGTAGTGCGTCTGTTTCATGCTGCTCTCCTGATGAGGGCCTTTATTGTTATAGGGTGGCTTTCGCCATGCCCTAGGAATACCCCCTCACCCTGGTGTTTGCATCCCGTTGCCTCGTGCCCGGCGGGCGGTTCAACCGTATTTTTGTAACGCAGATTTTACGGTGGTGCCAAAGCGCCGAGAAAACGCAGGTGCTGGTAGCTGTGAATCCGCCTTTTTGTAACGTATTCTTTACGAGAATTAATGCCGTTGTGCAGATAGTTGGCCTCGTCTTCTTGTTTGTAGGACCTTTCATGCGTATCAAAGTGCACTGCCAGAACCGCATCGGTATCTTGCGCGACATGCTCAACCTGCTGGTCGAGTACGGGATCAACGTGGCCCGCGGCGAGGTGGGGGGCGAGCATGGCAATGCCATCTACCTGCACTGCCCGAACCTGATCAACCTGCAGTTCCAGGCGCTGCGCCCCAAGTTCGAAGCCATTACCGGTGTGTTCGGGGTCAAGCGGGTGGGCCTGATGCCCAGCGAGCGCCGGCACATGGAGCTCAATGCCTTGCTGGGTGCGCTGGATTTTCCGGTGCTGTCGATCGACATGGGGGGCTCGATCGTCGCGGCCAACCGTTCGGCGGCGCAGTTGCTCGGGGTACGGGTGGACGAAGTGCCGGGCATTGCATTGTCGCGGTATGCCGAGGATTTCGACCTGCCGGAGTTGGTGCGGGCCAACAAGTCACGCATCAACGGCTTGCGGGTGAAGATCAAAGGCGATGTGTTCCTGGCCGATATCGCACCGCTGCAGTCCGAGCACGATGACAGCGAGGCGCTGGCAGGGGCCGTGCTGACCCTGCACCGGGCTGACCGCATCGGCGAACGCATCTACAACGTGCGCAAGCAGGAGCTGCGTGGGTTCGACAGCATTTTCCAGAGCTCCAGGGTGATGGCGGCGGTGGTGCGCGAGGCACGTCGCATGGCGCCGCTGGATGCGCCACTGCTGATCGAGGGCGAGACCGGTACCGGCAAGGAGCTGCTGGCCCGTGCCTGCCACCTGGCCAGTCCGCGTGGGCAGGCGCCGCTGATGGCGCTCAACTGTGCCGGGCTGCCCGAGTCGATGGCCGAGACCGAGCTGTTCGGCTATGGGCCGGGGGCGTTCGAAGGCGCCCGCGCCGAGGGCAAGCTTGGCCTGCTGGAACTGACCGCGGGCGGCACGCTGTTTCTCGACGGCGTGGGTGAGATGAGCCCGCGCCTGCAGGTGAAGCTGTTGCGCTTTCTGCAGGACGGTTGCTTTCGCCGGGTGGGCAGTGACGAGGAGGTGTACCTGGATGTGCGGGTGATCTGCGCGACCCAGGTGGACTTGTCGGAGTTGTGCGCCCGCGGCGAGTTTCGCCAGGACCTGTATCACCGCCTCAACGTGCTGTCGCTGCACATTCCACCGCTGCGCGAGTGCCTGGACGGCCTGGCGCCGCTGGTGGAGCATTTTCTCGACCAGGCCAGCCGTCAGATTGGCTGCCCGTTGCCGAGCCTGGCACCGGCGGCGATGGAGCGCCTGAGCCAATACCATTGGCCGGGCAACGTGCGGCAACTGGAGAACGTACTGTTCCAGGCGGTTTCATTGTGCGACGGCGGGGTGGTCAAGGCCGAGCATATTCGCCTGCCCGATTATGGCGCGCGCCAACCTTTGGGCGAGTTTTCCCTGGAAGGTGACTTGTCGCAAATAGTCGGTCGTTTCGAAAAAGCCGTACTTGAAAGTTTGCAGGGTGAATTCCCCAGTAGCAGAGCACTGGGTAAACGCCTGGGCGTTTCGCATACCACCATTGCCAACAAGTTGCGTGATTACGCAATCGGCAAAGTTGTGGAGTGACTTGAAAGGCGGGGAAGTTACTGTTTTCAGCGAGGGTGCGCCTCGTCGACACAAGGCCCGAGGCGCAACTACCGTCAGTGTGCTCTATCAGCCGTTGGAGCACCCGTTACCCATGACGCGGTATTCGAGAATGTGCTTCTGGCCTTGGGAGTCCTCGTAGGTCATGCGGGCCGGAACCACTTCGCAGACGTTCGGGACTTCGGTCATGGAAATGACTTTGGCGATGTCCAGATGTTGCGAGTAACTGTATTGTTCAACCGGAATCTGCTCGGCGGAAACATCTGCAACTTCAGCCGCCATGGCCGATGCGCAAAAACTACCGAGTGCCAATACCAGTAAAGCTTTCATCTTCAAGTTACCTGTCTAAGGTCGTAAGGGGTCACGCTGCGCTTGTGGCGCGGCGTGTGCAGCAAGTTGAAACTTTCAGGGTTATCGCGGGATTAACATGCCTTCGTGGGGGCTGTTACCAGTTAATTCGCGTTGCCGTTGCTGGCGAGGTGAATTCTAGGAGTGTGGCGGGCCCCGAAACAGAGCCCGTTTTGATAAACACTGTTGGCGGAAACTGTAACAATCAGTTGAAATTTCACCTCGGGATTTATTTTTCTATCTGTTGCCGCGCTGGAGCGCCCGTGCCAGAGCGGTCGGCGCGCAGTGTTGGACCAAATGCAGGTCCCGTTACTACCAACGTCGAATGGCCCTTGGCGCTCTGGTACAGTTAAAACGAGGTCATACAAAAACAACTATTACACCGAGGTAACAAAGATGAGTGCGGCTCCCCTGTATCCCGTGCGTCCCGAGGTTGCGGCCAACACGCTGACCGACGAGGCGACCTACAAGGCCATGTACCAGCAGTCGGTGATCAACCCTGACGGCTTCTGGCGCGAGCAAGCTCAGCGCCTCGAGTGGATCAAGCCCTTCACCAAGGTCAAGCAGACCTCGTTCGACGACCACCATGTCGACATCAAGTGGTTTGCCGACGGCACTCTGAACGTTTCCTACAACTGCCTGGACCGTCACCTGGCCGAGCGTGGCGATCAGCTGGCGATCATCTGGGAAGGCGACGACCCTTCCGAGCACCGCAACATCACCTATCGCGAACTGCACGAGCAGGTCTGCAAGTTCGCCAACGCCCTGCGTGGCCAGGACGTTCACCGCGGCGACGTGGTGACCATCTACATGCCGATGATTCCCGAAGCCGTGGTCGCCATGCTGGCGTGCGCGCGTATCGGCGCGATCCACTCGGTGGTGTTCGGCGGCTTCTCGCCCGAGGCGCTGGCCGGCCGCATCATCGACTGCAAGTCCAAGGTCGTGATCACCGCCGACGAAGGGCTGCGTGGCGGGCGTCGTACCGCACTCAAGGCCAACGTCGACCTGGCGCTGACCAACCCGGAAACCGCCAGCGTGCAGAAGATCATCGTGTGCAAGCGCACTGGTGGCGACATTGCCTGGCACCAGCACCGCGACATCTGGTACGAAGACCTGATGAAAGTGGCTTCTGCCCACTGCGCGCCGAAAGAGATGGGCGCCGAAGAAGCGCTGTTCATCCTCTATACCTCCGGCTCCACCGGCAAGCCCAAGGGCGTGCTGCACACCACTGGCGGCTACCTGGTGTACGCCTCGCTGACCCATGAGCGCGTGTTCGACTATCGCCCTGGTGACGTGTACTGGTGCACCGCCGACGTGGGCTGGGTAACCGGTCACAGCTACATCGTCTATGGCCCGCTGGCCAACGGCGCCACCACCCTGCTGTTCGAAGGCGTGCCGAACTACCCGGACATCACCCGTGTGGCGAAGATCGTCGACAAGCACAAGGTCAACATCCTCTACACCGCGCCCACCGCCATTCGCGCGATGATGGCCGAAGGTCAGGCGGCCATGAAGGATGCCGACGGTTCGAGCCTGCGCCTGCTGGGCTCGGTAGGCGAGCCGATCAACCCTGAAGCCTGGAACTGGTACCACACCACCGTGGGCAAGGAGCGTTGCCCGATCGTCGACACCTGGTGGCAGACCGAGACCGGCGGCATCCTGATCAGCCCGCTGCCGGGCGCCACTGCGCTCAAGCCGGGCTCGGCCACCCGTCCGTTCTTCGGCGTGGTGCCGGCGCTGGTGGACAACCTGGGCAACCTGATCGACGGCGCCGCCGAGGGCAACCTGGTGATCCTCGATTCGTGGCCGGGCCAGTCGCGTTCGCTGTACGGCGATCACGACCGTTTCGTCGACACCTACTTCAAGACCTTCCGCGGCATGTACTTCACCGGTGACGGCGCGCGCCGCGACGAAGACGGCTACTACTGGATCACCGGCCGGGTCGACGACGTACTCAACGTCTCGGGCCACCGCATGGGGACCGCCGAGATCGAGAGCGCCATGGTTGCGCATCCGAAGGTCGCCGAGGCGGCGGTCGTCGGTGTGCCGCATGATCTGAAGGGGCAGGGCATCTATGTCTACGTCACGCTCAACGGTGGCGAGGAGCCGAGCGAAGCATTGCGTCTGGAGCTGAAGAACTGGGTGCGCAAGGAGATCGGGCCGATCGCCTCGCCAGACGTGATCCAGTGGGCACCAGGGCTGCCTAAAACCCGCTCGGGCAAGATCATGCGCCGTATCCTGCGCAAGATCGCCACGGCCGAGTACGACGGCCTGGGCGACATCTCGACGCTGGCCGACCCGGGTGTGGTGCAGCACCTGATCGACACGCACAAGTCGATGAACCTGGCGTCGGCCTGAGTCATCGCCGGCAGGCCGGCCCTTGTAGGGGTCGGCCTGCCGGCGATAGGGCCGGTTGGCTGTCAGCACAAAGCCCCGCACTGCGGGGCTTTTTCATGCCTGTTACGCCGACTTTCATCGGTAACCTTTTCTGTCACCGGTTTCGCACACAAACGGGGCATTGGGAAACGCCGCCGCCCGATCCGGGCGCATCCACCACGCCAATTTTGCATGGCTGCCACGCTGCACTTGCCGGATTACAAGGCTTTGCCAATAATGGGCGCGGTTATTGCTTGATTGATAGGTTATTTGTCTCTCGCTTTTGCATATTCCGCGAAAGCTGTCAATATCTCCGGCCCTGACTTCCGGCGCTTCTGTAACTAGTTGTCGCATTGAAGAAATATCGGGTTCGGAGCTGTCGCTAAAATGCCAATCACTCGCTCGTGATGCCTCGACCCTGTTTCGTCGAGCCCTGCGCAGCTCGCGTTGTACCCATTCGCAACGTCGACGGCCAATCGGCCTGTCACGTATTGCCCTTTACCGATGGAGTTCCCAGATGAAGAAACTCGCACTGCTTGGCGCCCTGGCGCTGTCCGTGTTTTCCCTGGCATCGCTGGCTGATGAAAAACCACTGAAGATCGGCATCGAGGCCGCCTACCCACCGTTCGCTTCCAAGGCGCCGGACGGCAGCATCGTGGGCTTCGACTACGACATCGGCAACGCGCTGTGTGCAGAGATGAAGGTCAAGTGCGTTTGGGTCGAGCAGGAGTTCGACGGCCTGATCCCGGCGCTCAAGGTGCGCAAGATCGACGCCATCCTGTCGTCCATGTCGATCACCGATGATCGCAAGAAGTCCGTGGACTTCACCAAGCGCTACTACCTCACGCCGGCCCGCCTGGTGATGAAGGACGGTACCACCGTCAGCGACAGCCTGGACGAACTCAAGGGCAAGAAGATCGGCGTTCAGCGTGGCTCGATCCACGACCGTTTCGCCAAGGAAGTGCTGGCCCCCAAAGGCGCCACCATCGTTCCCTACGGCACCCAGAACGAAATCTACCTGGACGTTGCCGCCGGTCGTCTGGATGGCACCGTGGCCGATGCGACCCTGCTCGAAGACGGCTTCCTCAAGACCGACGCCGGCAAGGGCTATGCATTCGTAGGCCCGTCCTTCACCGACGCCAAGTACTTCGGTGACGGTATCGGTATCGCCGTGCGCAAGGGCGACGCCCTGAAGGACAAGATCAACACCGCCATCGACGGCATCCGTGCCAATGGCGAGTACAAGAAGATCCAGGACAAGTACTTCAACTTCGACATCTACGGCCCTGACGCGCAGTAATCCGTCGACGTTTCACCTGTTCAATGGTGCAAGCAGCAGAAGCGCTGAGGTTTGCACCATTTTTTCATCCCTAAGGTCGAGGACCTCAACATGTTGAAAGGCTACGGGGCAGTCATCCTCGATGGAGCATGGCTGACGCTACAGCTCGCCTTGTCGTCCATGGCCCTGGCCATCGTACTGGGCCTGATCGGCGTGGCGCTGCGGCTGTCGCCGGTGCGCTGGCTGGCCTGGCTGGGCGACCTGTACGCCACGGTGATCCGCGGGATCCCCGACCTGGTGCTGATCCTGCTGATCTTCTACGGCGGTCAGGACCTGCTCAACCGCGTCGCACCCTTGCTCGGTTTCGACGATTACATCGACCTCAATCCGCTGATGGCGGGTATCGGTACCCTGGGCTTCATCTTTGGTGCATACCTGTCCGAAACCTTCCGCGGCGCTTTCATGGCCATCCCCAAGGGGCAGGCCGAAGCCGGCATGGCCTATGGCATGAGCGGCCTGCAGATCTTCTTCCGGGTGCTGGTGCCGCAGATGATTCGCCTGGCGATCCCTGGCTTCACCAACAACTGGCTGGTACTGACCAAGGCCACCGCACTGATTTCGGTGGTGGGCCTGCAAGACATGATGTTCAAGGCCAAGCAGGCGGCGGACGCGACCCGCGAGCCGTTCACGTTCTTCCTGGCGGTCGCGGCGTTGTACCTGGTGATCACCAGCGTCTCGTTGCTGGCCCTGCGTTACCTCGAGAAACGCTACTCGGTTGGCGTAAAGGCGGCTGATCTATGATTTTCGATTACAACGTCATCTGGGAAGCCATGCCGCTGTACCTGAGCGGCATGCTGACCACGCTCAAGCTGCTGGCGCTGTCGTTGCTGTTCGGCCTGCTGGTGGCAGTGCCGCTGGGCCTGATGCGGGTGTCCAAGCAGCCGCTGGTGAACATGAGCGCCTGGCTCTACACCTACGTGATTCGTGGCACGCCGATGCTGGTGCAGCTGTTTCTGATCTATTACGGGCTGGCCCAGTTCGAGGCGGTGCGCGAGAGCTTCCTGTGGCCGTGGCTGTCCAGTGCGACCTTCTGTGCGTGCCTGGCCTTTGCCATCAATACCAGTGCCTACACCGCCGAGATCATCGCCGGCAGCCTCAAGGCCACGCCCCACGGCGAGATCGAAGCGGCCAAGGCGATGGGCATGTCGCGGGTCAAGATGTACCGCCGCATCCTGCTGCCCTCGGCCCTGCGCCGGGCGCTGCCGCAGTACAGCAATGAAGTGATCATGATGCTGCAGACCACCAGCCTGGCGTCGATCGTGACCCTGATCGACATCACCGGTGCGGCGCGCACGGTCAATGCCCAGTACTACCTGCCGTTCGAGGCGTACATCACCGCCGGTGTGTTCTACCTGTGCCTGACCTTCATTCTGGTGCGCCTGTTCAAGCTGGCTGAACGCCGCTGGCTCGGCTACCTGGCGCCGCGCAAGGGCTGAGCCCGGCGGCAACTTTTTCGCCCCGGGCGCAGGCCCGGGACTGACGCTTTGTGAGAACCGACAGCATGTACAAACTCGAAGTCCAAGACCTGCACAAACGCTATGGCAGTCACGAAGTGCTCAAGGGTGTGTCCCTGGCGGCCAAGGCGGGCGATGTGATCAGCATCATCGGCTCCAGCGGCTCGGGCAAGAGCACCTTCCTGCGCTGCATCAACCTGCTCGAGCAGCCGCATGCCGGCAAGATCCTGCTCAACAACGAAGAGTTGAAGCTGGTGGCGAACAAGGACGGCGCGCTGAAGGCGGCCGACCCCAAGCAGTTGCAGCGCATGCGCTCGCGTCTGTCGATGGTGTTCCAGCACTTCAACCTGTGGTCGCACATGACTGCGCTGGAGAACATCATCGAGGCACCGGTGCACGTGCTGGGCATGAGCCGCAAGGACGCGCTGGAAAAGGCCGAGCACTACCTGGCCAAGGTCGGTGTGTCCCATCGCAAGGATGCCTACCCGGGCCATATGTCCGGTGGTGAGCAGCAGCGTGTGGCGATTGCCCGTGCACTGGCGATGGAGCCTGAAGTGATGCTGTTCGACGAGCCGACCTCGGCGCTGGACCCGGAGCTGGTGGGCGATGTGCTCAAGGTGATGCAGGCGCTGGCCCAGGAAGGCCGCACCATGGTGGTGGTGACCCACGAGATGGGCTTCGCCCGCGAGGTGTCCAACCAGCTGGTGTTCCTGCACAAGGGTGTGGTCGAAGAGAGCGGCAACCCGCGTGAAGTGCTGGTCAACCCGCAGTCCGAGCGGTTGCAGCAGTTCCTGTCCGGCAGCCTGAAATAATCGACCGTGCTACAGTTCGAGGCTGCCGCTTTGCACCAGAATAGGGCATGCTGCGCCTCGATCGAGGCTTTTCTCCCAGACTCCTCTCAGGTTTCGGACCTTACCCAATGACCACCCAGCGAATCGGTTTTCTCCTCTGGCCCAGCACCAAGGCCTTGACCCTGGCGCTGGCCGAAGAGGTCTTGCGGGTGGCCCAGAAGGTGCACCCCGAAGTGGTCTACGAGTTGCTGTTCCTGCAGGCCGAACCTGCGCCGGAGGGCGCCTGGCGCTTGCCTGGCGAAGCCTGGGTGGGGCGGCTGGAAGGTTGCCAGAAGCTGTTTCTGCTGGCCGATGAGCCGCCGCAGGCGGTAGGCGCGGCGTTGGGCAGCGCGCTCAAGCAACTGGTGCGCTCGGGGTGCGTGGTGGGCGGTCTTTCGGCAGGTGTGTATCCGCTGGCCCAGCTGGGCCTGCTGGATGGTTATCGCGCCGCGGTGCACTGGCGCTGGCAGGATGACTTCGCCGAGCGCTTCCCCAAGGTCATCGCCACCAGCCACCTGTTCGACTGGGATCGCGATCGGCTGACCGCGTGTGGTGGCATGTCGGTACTGGACCTGCTGCTGGCCGTGCTGGCCCGTGACCATGGCGCCGAGCTTGCCGGTGCGGTTTCCGAAGAGCTGGTGGTCGAGCGCATTCGCGAGGGGGGCGAGCGTCAGCGCATCCCGCTGCAGAATCGCCTGGGCTCCAGCCATCCGAAGCTGACCCAGGCGGTGCTGCTGATGGAGGCCAACATCGAGGAGCCGTTGACCACCGACGAGATTGCCCAGCATGTGTGCGTATCGCGCCGGCAGTTGGAGCGGATCTTCAAGCAGTACCTCAATCGGGTGCCCAGCCAGTATTACCTGGAGCTGCGCTTGAACAAGGCGCGCCAGATGCTGATGCAGACCAGCAAGTCGATCATCCAGATCGGCCTGTCGTGCGGGTTCTCGTCGGGGCCGCATTTTTCCAGCGCGTACCGCAACTTCTTTGGTGCAACGCCACGCGAAGACCGCAACCAGCGCCGCAGCAACAGCCCGTTCGAGTTGTCGTCGGCGCCTGCCGAGCGCGGCTGATTCGGTAGCGCAGCGCGACCTTCGGCGGCAAACCAGCGCCCACAGCTTCGAAGGGGGCTGCACCGGCCCGAGGGCGCTGGCTTGCCAGCGAATAAGCCCCCGCAAATCCGTGCGTGACACAATCTCCCCGCCAGCACCGCGCACCGTTTAAACTGCGCCTTTGCGACCCTATTTGTCGCATTGCCGAAAGCCTTGGCAAAACAGGGTTTGGCGCTATAAGAAGTTGTCGCTTGGCGGCAAGGCCGGGCGTTCATCAGTCCTTACAATCCCCCCATCGCTCGCCAGTTCCAGGCAGGCGTTCCTCTTCAGGAGACTCCGATGTCCGTTGAGCAAGCTCCGGTGCAACGCGCCGATTTCGACCAGGTAATGGTCCCCAACTATGCGCCGGCCGCTTTCATCCCCGTGCGTGGCCAGGGCTCCCGTGTATGGGACCAGGCGGGGCGCGAGCTGATCGATTTCGCTGGCGGCATCGCCGTAAACGTCCTGGGGCACGCCCACCCGGCACTGGTCGGTGCGCTGACCGAGCAGGCCAACAAGCTGTGGCACGTGTCCAACGTGTTCACCAACGAGCCAGCCCTGCGTCTGGCCCACAAGCTGGTCGACGCCACCTTTGCCGAGCGTGCGTTCTTCTGCAACTCCGGCGCCGAGGCCAACGAGGCCGCCTTCAAGCTGGCCCGTCGTGTCGCCCACGACCGCTTCGGCCCTGAAAAGCACGAGATCATCGCTACCGTGAACAGCTTCCACGGTCGCACCCTGTTCACCGTGAGCGTCGGTGGCCAGCCCAAGTACTCCGACGGCTTCGGCCCTAAGATCACCGGCATCAGCCATGTGCCGTACAACGACCTCGAAGCGCTCAAGGCGCAGATCAGCGACAAGACCTGCGCGGTGGTGATCGAGCCGATCCAGGGCGAGAGCGGCGTGGTGCCGGCCGACAAGGCCTATCTGCAAGGCGCGCGCGAGCTGTGCGACAAGCACAACGCACTGCTGATCTTCGACGAAGTGCAGACCGGCGTCGGCCGTACCGGCGAGCTGTTCGCCTACATGCACTACGGCGTGACCCCCGACATCCTGACCAGCGCCAAGAGCCTGGGCGGCGGTTTCCCGATTGCCGCGATGCTGACCACCGAAGCGCTGGCCAAGCACCTGGCCGTGGGCACCCACGGCACCACCTATGGCGGCAACCCGTTGGGCTGCGCCGTGGCCTCTGCGGTGCTGGATGTGGTCAATACCCCCGAAGTGCTGGCGGGCGTCAAGGCCAAGCACGAGCGCTTCAAGGCGCGCCTGGAGAAGATCGGCCAGCAGTACGGCCTGTTCACCCAGGTCCGCGGCCTGGGCCTGCTGATCGGTTGCGTGTTGTCCGATGCCTGGAAGGGCAAGGCCAAGGACGTGTTCAACGCTGCCGAGAAAGAAGGCCTGATGGTTTTGCAGGCCGGCCCGGACGTGGTGCGTTTCGCCCCCAGCCTGGTGGTGGAAGATGCCGACATCGATGAAGGCCTGGACCGCTTCGAACGCGCTGCCGCTGCACTGACCAAGGCCTGATACCGGCCTGCGGTCCTTCGCTGGCCCCGGTGGCCAGCGAACCGATTCTGGTGGCCCGTGCCCGTGGCACGTGCCGCTTCTTCTGCGCCGGCAGCTGTCGGCCCGATTTTCCCTAAAGGAGTGACACCATGCTGGTGATGCGCCCCGCGCAAATGGCTGACCTGGGTGAAGTGCAGCGTCTGGCCGCGGACAGTCCCATCGGTGTCACGTCCCTGCCGGATGATGCCGGTCGCCTGGGCGACAAGATCGCCGCGTCCGAAACCTCCTTTGCCGCCGAAGTCAGCTTCAATGGCGAGGAGAGCTACTTCTTCGTGCTCGAAGACAGCGAGACCGGCAAGCTGGTCGGCTGTTCGGCCATCGTGGCCTCGGCCGGCTATTCCGAGCCGTTCTACAGTTTTCGCAACGAGACCTTCGTGCACGCCTCGCGCGAGCTGAAGATCCACAACAAGATCCATGTGCTGTCGCAGTGTCACGACCTGACCGGCAACAGCCTGCTGACCAGCTTCTACGTGCTGCCCGAACTGGTGGGCACCGGCTGGGCCGAGCTCAATTCCCGCGGCCGGCTGCTGTTCATGGCAGCGCACCCGGAGCGGTTTGCCGATTCGGTGGTGACCGAGATCGTCGGCTACAGCGACGAGCACGGCGACTCGCCGTTCTGGGATGCCATCGGGCGCAACTTCTTCGACCTCAACTACGCTGCCGCCGAGCGCCTGTGCGGGCTCAAGAGCCGTACATTCCTTGCCGAGCTGATGCCGCATTACCCCATCTATGTGCCCCTGCTGCCGGATGCCGCGCAGGAGGCCATGGGCCAGGTGCACCCGCGCGCGCAGATCACCTTCGACATCCTGATGCGCGAAGGCTTCGAGACCGATCACTACATCGACATCTTCGACGGTGGGCCGACCCTGCATGCGCGAGTGTCCGGCATCCGCTCCATCGCCCAGAGCCGGCTGGTGCCGGTCAAGCTGCAGGAGCAGGCCGTCAAGGGTGGGCGCCCGTACCTGGTATCCAACGGCCAGTTGCAGGATTACCGCGCCGTGATGCTGGAGCTGGACTGGGCCCCTGGCAAGCCGGTGCAGCTGGACCTGGCCGCCGCCGAGGCGCTGGGAGTGGGTGAGGGCGCCAGCGTGCGCCTGGTCGCGGTCTGATTGCCTGGCTACCCCAGGTCGAGTTTCGCAGGGGCCAGCAGGCACCTGCCCGAGGAGATAGCATGATTGTTCGTCCCGTACGCAGCAGCGACCTACCGGCGCTGATCGAGCTGGCGCGCAGCACCGGCACCACCGGCCTGACCACTCTGCCGGCCAACGAAGAGCGCCTGGCCCACCGGGTGGGCTGGGCCGAGAAGACCTTCCGCGGCGAAGCCGAGCGTGGCGATGCCGACTACCTCTTCGTGCTCGAGAACGACGAAGGCGAAGTGGTGGGCATTTCGGCCATCGCCGGTGCCGTTGGGCTGCGTGAACCCTGGTACAACTACCGGGTGGGCCTGACCGTCAGCGCGTCCCAGGAACTGGACATCTACCGCGAGATCCCCACGCTGTTTCTGGCCAACGACCTGACCGGCAACTCCGAGTTGTGCTCCCTGTTTCTGCGCAGCGACTACCGCAGTGGCCTCAATGGTCGCCTGCTGGCCAAGGCTCGCCTGCTGTTCATTGCCGAATTCAGCGAGCTGTTCGGCAACAAGATCATTGCAGAAATGCGCGGCATGTCCGACGAGCAGGGCCGTTCGCCCTTCTGGGAGAGCCTGGGCCGACACTTCTTCAAGATGGAGTTCAGCCAGGCCGACTACCTGACGGGGGTCGGCAACAAGGCGTTCATCGCCGAGCTGATGCCCAAGTTCCCGCTGTACACCTGCTTTCTGTCCGAGGCGGCGCGCAATGTGATCGGGCGCGTGCACACCGATACCGAACCGGCGCTGGCCATGCTGCAGAGCGAAGGCTTCAGCTATCAGGGCTACGTCGACATCTTCGACGCGGGCCCGGCGGTCGAGTGCCAGACCAGCAAGATTCGCGCGGTGCACGACAGCCAGGCCCTGGTGCTGGCGATCGGCACGCCGGGCGACGATGCCACCCCTTTCATCATCCACAACCGCAAGCGCGAGGACTGCCGTATCACCGCAGCGCCCGCGCGCTTGGCTGCGGGCACCCTGGTGGTCGACCCGCTTACGGCCAAGCGCCTGCGCCTGAGCGCCGGTGACCAGGTACGTGCGGTGCCACTGTCCGCAGCACGGGAGGCCAAATAATGACCACGCACTACATTGCCGGTACATGGCAGGCCGGCCAGGGCGAGGCCCTGCAGTCGCTGAACCCGGTCAGCCAGCAGGTGATCTGGCAGGGCCAGGGCGCCGACGCGGGGCAGGTCGAGGCCGCAGTACAGGCTGCGCGTCAAGCCTTTGCTGGCTGGGCTCGCCAACCGCTGGAGGCGCGTATCAGCGTGCTCGAAGCCTTTGCCGCGAGCCTCAAGGCCCACGCCGATGAACTGGCCCGCTGCATCGGCGAAGAAACCGGCAAGCCGCTGTGGGAGGCCACCACCGAAGTGACCAGCATGGTCAACAAGGTGGCCATTTCGGTGCAGAGCTACCGCGAACGTACCGGCGAGAAGAGCGGCCCGCTGGCTGACGCCACGGCGGTACTGCGGCACAAACCCCACGGTGTGGTGGCGGTGTTCGGCCCGTACAACTTCCCGGGCCACCTGCCCAACGGGCATATCGTGCCGGCGCTGCTGGCCGGTAACAGCGTGGTGTTCAAGCCCAGCGAGCTCACGCCGAAAGTGGCCGAGCTGACGCTCAGGTGCTGGATCGAGGCCGGGCTGCCGGCTGGCGTGCTCAACCTGGTGCAGGGGGCGCGGGAAACCGGGGTGGCCCTGGCGGCCAACCCCGGCATCGACGGCCTGTTCTTCACCGGCTCCAGCCGCACCGGCAACCTGCTGCACCAGCAGTTCTCGGGGCGCCCGGACAAGATCCTGGCCCTGGAGATGGGGGGCAACAACCCCCTGGTGGTCGACCAGGTGCAGGACCTGGACGCTGCGGTATACACCATCATCCAGTCGGCCTTCATTTCCGCCGGCCAGCGCTGCACCTGTGCACGCCGCCTGCTGGTACCCCAAGGCGAATGGGGCGACACCCTGCTGGCGCGGCTGGTGGCCGTCAGCCGGAACATTTCGGTGGGCGCGTTCGATCAGCAGCCGGCGCCGTTCATGGGCTCGGTGATCTCCCTGGGGGCAGCCCGCGCGCTGCTCGATGCCCAGGCCCAGTTGCTGGCCAGCGGCGCACAGTCGCTGCTGCCGATGACCCAGCCACAGGCCGATGCGGCGTTGCTGACCCCGGGCATCATCGACGTGACCTCGGTGGCCGAGCGCCCGGACGAGGAGTTCTTCGGGCCGCTGCTGCAGGTTATCCGCTACAGCGATTTCGATGCCGCGATCCGCGAAGCCAACAACACCCAGTACGGCCTGGCCGCAGGGCTGTTGTCCGATTCCGAGGCGCGCTACCAGCAGTTCTGGCTGGAAAGCCGCGCCGGTATCGTCAACTGGAACAAGCAACTGACCGGTGCCGCCAGCAGCGCACCGTTCGGTGGTGTCGGGGCCAGTGGCAACCATCGGGCGAGCGCCTATTACGCGGCCGACTACTGCGCCTACCCGGTGGCGTCGCTGGAGGCATCCAGCCTTGTGCTGCCCGCCACGCTGACGCCCGGCGTCACCCTATAACAACAGCTTCACGGAGCCTTAGCCGATGAAATCATTTGAAGTGAATTTTGATGGCCTGGTGGGGCCGACGCACAACTACGGCGGGCTGTCCTACGGCAACGTTGCTTCGCAGAGCAACAGCCAGCAGGCATCCAACCCGCGTGAAGCGGCGCGCCAGGGCCTGGCGAAGATGAAGGCGCTGATGGAGATGGGCTTTGTGCAGGGCGTACTGGCCCCGCAGGAGCGTCCGGATGTGGCTGCGCTGCGTCGCCTGGGCTTTGGCGGCAGCGATGCGCAGGTCATCGAGCGGGCGGCCAGGGAGGCGATGCCGTTGCTGGTCGCCAGTTGCTCTGCGTCCAGCATGTGGGTGGCCAACGCCGCCACGGTCAGCCCGAGCGCCGATACGGCCGATGGACGCGTGCACTTCACGGCGGCCAACCTGAACTGCAAGTACCACCGCAGTATCGAGCACCCGACCACCAGTCGTGTGCTGGGCGCGATGTTCGCCAATACGCAGCACTTTGCCCACCATGCCGCGTTGCCGGCGGTGGCGCAGTTCGGTGACGAAGGTGCTGCCAACCACACGCGCTTCTGCCGTGCCTATGGCGAACCGGGCGTGGAGTTCTTCGTGTTCGGGCGAAGTGCATTCGATGCGCGCTACCCGGCGCCGCACAAATACCCGGCCCGCCAGACCCTGGAAGCTTCCCAGGCGGTTGCCCGGCTGCATGGCCTGAGTGCCGACGGCGTGGTCTATGCTCAGCAGAACCCTGCCGTGATCGACCAGGGCGTGTTTCACAACGATGTGATCGCGGTAGGCAACGGCGAGGTGCTGTTCTATCACGAGGATGCCTTCCTCGACACCGAAGCGGTGCTGGCCGAGCTGCAGGCTAAACTGGCCGGATGTGGCGGTAAGTTCAAGGCCATCTGCGTGCCGCGGGCCCAGGTGACGGTCGAGGACGCCGTGCGTTCGTATCTGTTCAACAGTCAGTTGCTGTCCCGTGAAGACGGTTCGATGCTGCTGATCGTGCCGGAGGAATGCCGCAACAACGAGCGGGTCTGGGCCTATCTGTCGGCCTTGACCGGCCAGGGCGGGCCGGTGACCGAGGTCAAGGTCTTCGACCTCAAGCAGAGCATGCAGAATGGCGGCGGCCCCGCGTGCCTGCGTTTGCGCGTGGCGCTCAACGAAACGGAACTGGCGGCCGTCAACCCAGGGGTTATCATGACCGCGCCGCTGTACGACACCCTGACCCAATGGGTCGACAGGCACTACCGCGACAGCCTGAGCGAACGCGACCTGGCTGACCCGCAGCTGTTGCTGGAATGTCGTACGGCACTGGATGAGCTGACCCAGATCCTCAAGCTGGGTTCGGTGTATCCGTTCCAACTCCAACCTTGAAAGAGAACTCGATTATGTCCGACGCCCTGCAGCTGATCCTCGAAGATGAAGATGGCACCCAGCTGGAAACTTCCTGCACCCGTTTTGCCGTGCTGTGGCAAGGCAAGGAAGTGTGGATTCAGCAGGATGGCCGCGGCCAGCTGCTGATCGGTGTCGATGTTGAAGAAGGCGACGCCGAGTATGCCAACCTGCTGCTGCGCCCGCTCGCCACCAACCTGGTGAGCCTGCAGCTGGAAATGGAGCCGGCCGATGCTGGCGAAGATGACGACCACGTCCATGGCCCCGATTGCGGGCATCACCACTAAGGAACACCGCCCATGCTCGCCCTCGGCAAACTGCTTGAACTGACCCTTGCCGGTCGTGAACCGGCAGAGAAGACCCAGCTGACTGTCGAAGGCGTGCGCATGCGCTGGCTCGACGAGGGGGCGCTTGAAGTGACCCCGCCCGAGGGGCGTGACGATGGCATGGACCTGCTGCTGTCTGCGGGCATTCATGGCAACGAGACTGCACCGATCGAGTTGCTCGACGAACTCCTGCATGGCATTGCCAGGGGGGAGATCAAGCCGCGGGCGCGTGTGCTGTTCCTGTTCGGCAACCCCGAGGCGATGCGCACGGGCGCGCGGTATATCGAGCACGACGTCAACCGTCTGTTCAACCGGCGTCATGAGCAGTCCAGTGGTGTCGAGGCATTGCGTGCCTGTGCGCTGGAGCGTCTGGCAACGGCCTTTTTTTTCTATAAAGAGGGCCGTACCCGCCTGCACTATGACCTGCACACCGCCATTCGCGGCTCCAAGATCGAGCAGTTTGCGCTGTATCCCTACAAGGAAGGCCGTCAGCACTCGCGTCGGGAACTGGCTCGCTTGCGCGCCGCCGGCATGCAGGCTGTGCTGCTGCAGAGCAAGCCTTCGATCACCTTTACCGCATTCACCTACGAAACCCTGGGGGCCGAAGCGTTCACCCTCGAGCTGGGCAAGGCGCGGCCGTTCGGCCAGAACGGCGAGATCAAGCTCGGCAAGCTCGAAGCGCGGCTCAGGGCGATCATCGAGGGTAACGAGCCGGCTGAAGATGAAGGGATCGGCGGGCTGCAACTGTTCAGCGTCGCGCGCGAGATCATCAAGCACAGCGACAGCTTCCACCTGCACCTGCCGGCGGATATCGAGAACTTTTCCGAGCTTTCCAGAGGGTATCTGCTGGCCGAGGACCTGGCCGAGACGCGCTGGGTTGTCGAGGAGGAGGGCGCGCGGATCATTTTCCCGAACCCCAAGGTGAAGAACGGGCTGCGTGCGGGGATGCTGATCGTGCCTGCGTCGGATGAGCAGTTGGGCTGAAGATGAAACACCTTCGCCGGCAAGGCCGGCTGCTACAGGTGTCGCGCATCCCGTAGCAGCCGGCCCTGCCGGCGAAAGGGGCAGTGCAATCAGCCCGCCATCTTCTGCGGTACTTCATTGCGGCGCAGCGAGCGCAGCTTGAGCAGGGTGTCGGCGCACGTCACTGCCGCTTCGGCGCCCTTGTGCACGAAGTGATCGAAGAAGAACTTCTGGTGCTCGTCGCCGGCATGGAAGTGATGCGGGGTCAGTACCACCGAGAACACCGGCACTTCGGTTTCCAGCTGCACCTGCATCAGGCCGCTGATCACCGACTGGGCGACGAACTCATGGCGGTACAGGCCGCCGTCGACCACCAGGCCTGCAGCCACGATGCCGGCGTAACGGCCGCTGCGGGCCAGCAGCTTGGCGTGCAGCGGGATTTCGAAGGCACCGCCGACTTCATAGAAGTCGATATCGCTCAGCTGATAGCCTTGCTTGGCCATCTCTTCGACGAAACCCTTGCGGCTCTGGTCAACAATATCCTTGTGCCAGCAGGCCTGGACGAAGGCGATGCGATCGTTGTGATGGCCTTTGCTGTCGATTGGGGTAGCTTGCATTGAAACGAACTCCTGTTTGTATGAGAAACAGGGCAGTGGATCGAAGGGGATTGTCGTTGCGCAGATGTGCAGACGCAGGCACTCGCGTGCCTATCCCGCTCTCTCTTTATCCGGACTATGACCGTCGGCCCCGGAATCACACCGGGTCTGCTGACCTTGCAGGGTTGCCTGCAAGCGCTCGCGGGCTATGCGCAATGGGCGCAATTACCGCCGGTGGGGAATTGCACCCCGCCCTGAGAACGTGCCGCCAGTGGCTGGCGACGCACACGTTGTAGCATAGATGTCGGCAGAACGTATAGCCTGCTAAGCAAACCGCGCCGGATGAAGGTCATTTCATCCTCAAATGGCGGTTGGCGATGTATAAACTCACTGCACCTCGTGTTAAGGCTCGATATAATGCGGCCCTTTGCCGTCGTTTCGTCAATTTGACGCAGGCCGCCGTTTCCGTGGAAGAACCTATGAAAAGCGCAGAAATCCGTGAAGCCTTCCTTCGCTTCTTCGAAGAGCAGGGCCATACCCGAGTTGCCTCCAGCTCCTTGATCCCGGGCAACGACCCGACCCTGCTGTTCACCAACGCGGGGATGAACCAGTTCAAGGACTGCTTCCTTGGCCAGGAAAAGCGCGCGTACACCCGCGCCACCAGCAGCCAGAAGTGCGTGCGCGCCGGCGGCAAGAACAGCGACCTGGAAAACGTCGGGTATACCGCGCGTCACCATACGTTCTTCGAAATGCTGGGCAACTTCAGTTTCGGCGACTATTTCAAGCGTGACGCCATCACCTACGCCTGGACCTTCCTCACCGGCGTGCTGCAACTGCCCAAGGAAAAGCTCTGGGTCACCGTGTATGCCACCGATGACGAGGCCTACGACATCTGGACCCAGCACATCGGTGTGCCGGCCGAGCGCATGGTGCGCATTGGCGACAACAAGGGCGCGCTCTACGCCTCGGACAACTTCTGGACCATGGGCGATACCGGCCCGTGCGGCCCCTGCACCGAGATCTTCTATGACCACGGCGCCGACATCTGGGGTGGCCCGCCAGGCTCGCCGGAAGAAGACGGTGACCGTTACATCGAGATCTGGAACAACGTCTTCATGCAGTTCAACCGCACTGCCGACGGCGTGCTGCACCCGCTGCCTGCACCGTCGGTGGACACCGGCATGGGCCTGGAGCGCATCAGTGCGGTGATGCAGCATGTGCATTCGAACTATGAAATCGACCTGTTCAAGAACCTGCTGAGCGCGTCGGCTGCCGCCATCGGCTGCAGCAACGAAGACCAGTCGTCGCTCAAGGTAGTGTCGGACCACATTCGTTCGTGCAGCTTCCTGATTGCTGATGGCGTGCTGCCTTCCAACGAAGGCCGTGGCTACGTGCTGCGTCGCATCATTCGTCGCGCCTGCCGTCACGGCAACAAGCTCGGTGCCACCGGCAGCTTTTTCTACAAGATCGTTGCGGCGCTGGTTGCCGAGATGGGCGAGGCGTTCCCGGAACTCAAGCAGCAGCAGGCCAACATCGAGCGCGTGCTCAAGGCCGAGGAAGAGCAGTTTGCCAAGACCCTGGAGCAGGGCCTGAAGATCCTCGAGCAGGACCTGGCCGAACTCAAGGGCAGCGTGGTGCCCGGTGACGTGGTGTTCAAACTGTATGACACCTACGGTTTCCCGATGGACCTGACGGCCGACATCGCCCGTGAGCGCAGCCTGACCATCGACGAAGTCGGTTTCGAGCGCGAGATGGAGGCGCAGCGTGAGCGCGCGCGTTCGGCCAGCGCCTTCGGCCTGGACTACAACACCCTGGTCAAGGTCGATGTGGCCACCGAATTCACCGGTTATGCCACCACCGAAGGCGCTGCCAGCGTCGTTGCACTGTACAAGGACGGCAAGGCCGTCGAGCAGCTGGGTGAAGGCGAGGAGGGTGTGGTGATCCTCGATCGCACGCCGTTCTACGCCGAGTCCGGCGGCCAGGTGGGTGACTGCGGGTACCTGCAGGCCGGTGCCGTCCGCTTCGATGTCCGTGACACCACCAAGACCGGCGGTGCCTTCCTGCACCACGGTGTGGTTGCCAGCGGCAAGCTGAGCGTCGGTGCCCAGGTTGAAACCCGGGTCGATGCGCAGGTTCGTCATGCCACCTCGCTCAATCACTCGGCCACCCACCTGCTGCACGCGGCATTGCGTCAGGTGCTGGGCGAGCACGTACAACAGAAAGGCTCGCTGGTCGACAGCCAGCGCCTGCGTTTTGACTTCAGCCATTTCGAGGCGGTCAAGCCAGAGCAGCTCAAGGCGCTGGAAGACATCGTCAACCGCGAAGTGCGCAACAACACCGAGGTCATGACCGAAGAGACCGACATCGAGACTGCCAAGCAGAAGGGCGCCATGGCGCTGTTCGGCGAGAAGTATGGCGACAGCGTGCGCGTGCTGAGCATGGGCGGTGATTTCTCCGTCGAGCTGTGCGGCGGCATCCATGCCAAGCGCACCGGCGATATCGGTCTGCTCAAGATCATCAGCGAAGGCGGTGTGGCCTCCGGGGTGCGTCGTATCGAAGCGGTCACTGGCGCCGCCGCACTGGCCTACCTGAACGCTGCCGAAGAGCAGCTCAAGGAAGCTGCCCAGCTGGTCAAGGGCAGCCGCGAGAACCTGGTCGACAAGCTGTCGGCGGTGCTCGAGCGCAACCGTCAGCTGGAAAAGCAACTGGAGCAACTGCAGGCCAAAGCTGCCAGTGCTGCCGGCGATGACCTGTCTGCCAGCGCAGTCGACGTCAAGGGCGTCAAAGTGCTGGCCGCACGTCTGGACGGGCAGGACGGCAAAGCCTTGCTGGCCCTGGTCGACCAGTTGAAGAACAAACTCGGCCGCGCAGTGATCCTGCTCGGCAGTGTCCACGAAGAAAAGGTCGTACTGGTCGCAGGCGTGACCAAGGACCTGACCGGCCAACTCAAAGCCGGTGATCTGATGAAGCAAGCCGCTGCAGCGGTGGGCGGCAAAGGCGGTGGTCGTCCGGACATGGCGCAAGGCGGTGGCGTGGATGCCGCAGCGCTGGACGGTGCACTGGCTCTGACCGTGCCATTCGTAGAACAGGGTGTCTGAAGCGCCCGGTGGCCCGCCATCCGATGGCGGGCCCTGGCGTTGGGTAATTGTGTTTATTGGGTGCCCTTCACGGGCTGAGGCGGCTTTGAAATGGCGTTGATCGTACAGAAATTTGGCGGCACCTCGGTGGGCACGGTCGAGCGCATCGAACAGGTTGCCGACAAGGTGAAGAAGTTCCGCGAGGCTGGCGACGACCTGGTGGTCGTGCTGTCGGCAATGAGCGGGGAAACCAATCGTCTGATCGAGCTGGCGAGGCAAATCAGCGATCAGCCGGTTCCGCGCGAGCTGGACGTGATCGTGTCCACCGGCGAGCAGGTGACCATCGCATTGCTGGCCATGGCGCTGATCAAGCGGGGTGTGCCTGCGGTGTCCTACACCGGCAACCAGGTGCGTATTCTCACCGACAGTGCGCACAACAAGGCGCGCATCCTGCAGATCGATGATCAGAAGATTCGTGCCGACCTCAAGGCAGGTCGCGTGGTCGTGGTAGCCGGTTTCCAGGGCGTTGACGAGCACGGCAGCATCACCACGCTGGGGCGTGGCGGTTCCGATACCACCGGCGTGGCCCTGGCGGCTGCATTGAAGGCTGACGAGTGCCAGATCTACACCGACGTCGATGGTGTCTATACCACCGACCCGCGCGTAGTGTCCCAGGCGCAGCGGCTGGACAAGATCACTTTCGAAGAGATGCTGGAAATGGCCAGCCTCGGGTCCAAGGTGCTGCAGATTCGGGCCGTGGAGTTTGCCGGAAAGTACAACGTACCGCTGCGTGTACTGCACAGTTTTCAGGAGGGTCCGGGTACCCTCATTACTATTGATGAAGAGGAATCCATGGAACAGCCGATCATTTCCGGCATCGCCTTCAATCGCGATGAAGCCAAGCTGACCATTCGCGGTGTGCCGGATACCCCGGGCGTGGCATTCGGGATTCTGGGCCCCATCAGTGCAGCCAATATCGAAGTCGACATGATCGTGCAGAACGTTTCGCACGATAACACCACCGACTTCACCTTCACCGTACACCGCAACGATTACGAAAAGGCGCAGAAGGTACTGGGTGAAACCGCCCTGAAGCTCAATGCCCGCGAAGTGGTGGGTGATACCAAGATCGCCAAGGTATCGATCGTGGGTGTGGGCATGCGCTCGCATGCGGGCGTTGCCAGCCGCATGTTCGAATCGCTGGCCAAGGAGAGCATCAACATCCAGATGATCTCCACTTCGGAAATCAAGGTGTCGGTGGTTATCGAAGAGAAGTACCTGGAACTGGCTGTGCGTGCCTTGCACACCGCTTTCGAACTCGACGCGCCTTCCCGTCAGGGCGAGTAAGCGTTGTGCTCACTGGGGCGCGGCCTGGCCGCGCCCTTCGTGTTTTTGAACGGCACAAGAAACCTGTGGGTTGTCGGGTGTCGGTCAACGTTCAGGCGTAGGTCCGTCGCTGTTCTGGCGGCGGGTTGAAGCCCTTTTTTTTGCAGACTGTTATCCCTGAACTGAATTGCGTGAGGAGAAAGGTATGTTGATTCTGACTCGTCGGTGCGCAGAGAGCCTGATAATTGGCGACGGCGAAATCACCGTGACCGTGCTCGGCGTCAAAGGAAACCAGGTACGGATTGGGGTGAACGCGCCCAAGGAAGTGGCCGTGCACCGTGAGGAAATCTACCTGCGGATCAAGAAAGAGAAGGACGAAGAACCAACCCATTAATTTTTATCGATATTTTTTCAAAAAAGGGTTTGCAAACGGGGAAGGCTCTGGTTATTATACGCCCCGTGTTGCGGAGAGGTGGCCGAGTGGCCGAAGGCGCTCCCCTGCTAAGGGAGTATACCTCACAAGGGTATCGGGGGTTCGAATCCCCCCTTCTCCGCCATTATTCATGTAGGGCGCTGTAATCTTGCTTGAATCGCTAAGTAGTTGAAATTAAACGAAAAAGTGGTTGGCAAATCGATTAAGCGGTCTATAATGCGCGGCAACAAATGCACTCGTAGCTCAGCTGGATAGAGTACTCGGCTACGAACCGAGCGGTCACAGGTTCGAATCCTGTCGAGTGCACCATACGACGAAGTAGTTTCCAGTCTGGAAGTTGCCTCAGTTTCAACCAGAGGTGATCTGGTCCATCAAGTACCAACCCTGCACTCGTAGCTCAGCTGGATAGAGTACTCGGCTACGAACCGAGCGGTCACAGGTTCGAATCCTGTCGAGTGCACCATACGACGAAGCAGCTTCCAGTCTGGAAGTTGTTTCAGCTTCAACCAGAGGTGATCTGGTCTATCAAGCGCCAACCCTGCACTCGTAGCTCAGCTGGATAGAGTACTCGGCTACGAACCGAGCGGTCACAGGTTCGAATCCTGTCGAGTGCACCATACAACAGAAGGCCCGCTTTTTGAGCGGGCCTTCTGCTTTTCGGCTTTTCACTTTTCCGTAAGGCGCGATGAATAAACTGTCATCGATGCGTTTACCGGCCTCTGCTAACTTTTGCGTCTTCAATGTGTTCTTTGGGGTGTGCCAGCCGTCGCACTGTCAGAGCTGTACGTTGTCACAGCTTTATCTCGCAAGCGATTGTTCTGGCCAATATTTTCAGCCCGAGCAGCCCAAGCCGTGTATGATTGCGCCCGTCAGCTCCGCCGGGGCTTGTGGAATACCACCATGGACTTACCCAGTAGTTACTCAATAGCTTGTTTTGCCAATCACGATCTGACTGATTGATTCTCCTGGCGTGCTCCGCTGCTGGGAGTGGAGTACGCGTATGACCGAAAGTGAAGTAAAAAAATCGCAAGAAAGCCTGCAGGATCGCCTGGCCCAGGTGGTCGAATTGCTGCAGCGCCAACGAGTGGTCGAAGACCTGACACATCGTCAGGAAGGGCACCATAACGATCGGGTCGAAAATCTCGTACACCGCCAGAATCTGGTCGAGCTGCAACGCAAGCTCGATGATCTGCACTCCGCTGACGTTGCCTACATTCTCGAAGCCCTGCCGCTGGATGATCGTCTGACGGTCTGGCAACTGGTCAAGGCCGAGCGTGATGGTGACATCCTGCTCGAGGTATCCGATTCGGTTCGGGAAACCCTGATCGCCGACATGGACGATCACGAGCTGCTTGCCGCTGCCAAGGAGATGGACGCCGACGAGCTGGCCGACCTTGCGCCGGAGCTGCCGCGCGACGTCGTGCATGAGCTGATGGAAACCCTCGATGCCCAGCAGCGTGAGCGCGTACGCTCCGCGTTGAGCTATGACGAGGACCAGGTCGGTGCCTTGATGGACTTCGAGATGGTGACCATCCGCGAGGACGTCAGCCTTGAGGTGGTGTTGCGTTACCTGCGCCGGCTCAAGGAGCTGCCAAGCCATACCGACAAACTGTTCGTGGTCGATTACGACGGCAAGCTCAAGGGTGTGTTGCCCATCAAGCGGCTGCTGGTGAACGACCCCGACAAGCAGGTTGCCGAGGTGATGGCCAGTGACCCGGTGAGTTTTCATCCCGATGAAGACGCCTACGATGCGGCACAGGCCTTTGAGCGCTATGACCTGATTTCGGCACCGGTGGTGGACAAGAGCGATCGCCTGATCGGCCGTTTGACCATCGACGAAATGGTCGACCTGATCCGTGAGGAAAGCGAGAACGAAGTCCTCAACATGGCGGGTCTGCGTGAGGAGGAAGACATCTTCGCCTCGGTCTGGCGTTCGCTTCGCAACCGTTGGGCATGGCTGGCAATCAACCTGATCACGGCCTTTGTCGCTTCGCGAGTGATCGGCCTGTTCGAGGGGTCGATCGAGAAGCTGGTGGCGTTGGCTGCACTGATGCCCATCGTGGCCGGTATCGGGGGCAACTCCGGCAACCAGACCATTACCATGATCGTACGTGCCATGGCGCTCGATCAGGTCAGCCCGGGCAATACTGCGCGATTGATGCGCAAGGAGCTAGCGGTGGCCTTGATCAATGGCCTGGTGTGGGGGGGCGTGATCGGCGTTGTGGCCTACCTGCTCTATGGCAGCTGGTCGCTGGGGGTAGTGATGACTGCGGCGATGACCCTGAACCTGCTGTTGGCGGCCCTGATGGGCGTTCTTATCCCGATGACGCTTGCTCGAATGGGGCGCGATCCTGCGATGGGCGCAAGTGTGATGATCACTGCCATGACCGACAGTGGCGGGTTCTTCATCTTCCTGGGCCTTGCTACGATCTTCTTGCTGTAAAAAGGCAAGGCATAAAAAAAGCCAGCGAAAGCTGGCTTTTTTGTGCGTGGGTGGAATCAGGAAGCGTCTGCGGCCATCTCGACGTCATGGGCGATCAGTGCGACCAGAGCATTTTGCTGGCGATGGGACAGCTGGCGGAAGCGTTGCAGCAGTTCACGTTCGTGCAGTGACAGTTCTGGGCTGTCCAAGCGCATGCTCAGCTCGTCGCCCAGTGCACCTTCCTGAATAAGGCTCTGCTCCAGGCGTGCAATGATCTCGGAGTTCATGCTGCGGTGGTGGTTACGCGCAACCTCGGCAATGCGCTCACGCATTCCGTCTGGCAGGCGGACGACAAATTTGTCAGCGGTGCGGCTTGAGTAGATAGCCTGTTTCATTGGGCGCATATAATTGACCGGTTTAGTTCAGGGGGAAGCGGTTCTCGAAATCGGCCGCACGATGAGTGTTACGACCATCGTTAAGACAAAATGTTCAACCTGGATTACGAATGAGGTCTTCATCATGCCTCAGTGTCGCCAGTTCCTTGGCGTCAATTCTGTGACAAATATTGAACTGGGTAAAGGCGTTATGCCAGTACCAATTATCAGAAATGCGCACTGGTTTGAAAAGTTTTCATTTGGCGCTCGGCCTGGCCACCTCGGCGGCTCGACTTTTCATCACCGGCAAAGGCGCAAAGACCGTGCAATGCGCCTAAAATGCGCGAGCTTTCCTTTCTCTGAGCATAGTGGCTATGCAGTATGACGCAAGCGACGTTCCCTTGGCGGGGGCGGGCAGGGTGATCTATTTGATGGGGCCGTCCGGTGCCGGCAAGGACAGTCTTCTGGATGCGGCGCGTGAGCTTTTGCTGGCAAGCCAGGTGCGCATTCCTAAGCGTGTCATCACTCGCTCCGCCGAGGCGGTGGGGGAGGACGCAGTCGCCGTATCGGTCCAGCAGTTCGAGCAGATGGCTGACCGTGGCGAATTTGCCCTGCAGTGGCGCGCCAATGGGTTGGCTTATGGGGTTCCTGCTTATATAGATGCGTGGCTTGCCGAAGGCTGGCACGTGATGGTCAACGGGTCGCGCGCGCACCTGCCGGTGGCGCAGGCGAAGTACCCGGACCTGTTGCCCATATTGCTTTGTGTGAATCCGCAGGTATTGCGCGGGCGATTGCTTCAACGGGGCAGGGAGGGGCAGCACGAGATCGAGCAGCGAATGGCGCGCAACCAACAGTCCATGACACAGGTTGATGATCGGGTCCGGCGGGTGGACAACTCGACCAGTCTTGACGATGCAGTGCGCCGCCTGCTGATGGTTTTGCAGGAGGCAGGCGTACGTGCCTGAGGCTGGAAACCACCTACTGGTAAAAAGCGCAGAGACGACATGACAAATCCTGGCTCGCTGGGTAACATGCTCGCCGTTCCGTATGGCGGGCCATGTACGCCAGACGCATGTCTCAGTAGCTCAATTGGATAGAGCATCCCCCTCCTAAGGGGAAGGTTGCAGGTTCGAACCCTGCCTGGGACACCATCCTTCGTTCGAGGGCTGGCTGCTTCCTGCGCTTTACCTTCTCTTCTTCTGCTCCATCCATCCCTCCTCGTTTCTGCGCATGATTCGCTACCTTGGCTGACGTTCGTGCTGCCCCCTGGCGAGCCTCCTTCTACCTGTGAACCCGAAATCCGATTTAACATCCGCTGCGAGCCGGCGCCTGCAGGCTCGCAGCGTACTCATGTAGTCCAATGCCGCACAGGAGAGCTTATGACAGATGCCCCTTACCGATTCACCCTGGGCGCTGACGCCGATGCCATGGCAGTGGTGCGTGAAGGGCTGCGCCGCTTCAACATCGAACAGATCGGCCCTTACACCTATGAAGATTTCCAGCTGTATGCCCGCGATGGCGGGGGCCAGGTGAGAGGTGGGCTGTTCGGTCATTTCGCAATGGGTTGGCTCTATATCGACTACTTCTGGTTGAGCGATGCCGCACGCGGTCATGGGTTGGGCAGCGAACTGCTGATGCGAGCCGAAGAGGAGGCGCGGGCGCGGGGCTGCACCGGTTTGTTTCTTTATACCTATAGCTTCCAGGCCCCTGACTTCTACCAGAAGCAGGGATACCACATCATGGGGATGCTGGAGGATTGCCCGCCTGGTTATCAGCGCTACTACCTGAAAAAGACGCTTCAGTCTTGAAATGCTCATGCTGACCTATGTGCCGAGGTTATTTTGAAATAAACCCTTGACGCACAATTTAATCTCTCTATAATTCGCACCACTTCCGGCGCAGTC
>NZ_JANIAH010000019.1:0-6345 GCF_028682105.1 Pseudomonas sp. 8209 | reverse complement strand
CGGCCAGCACCTCGCGCTGCTCGGCCTGCTCCATCAGCGCCAATGTGCCCAGGGGCCGATCAGCCGCCGAGGGCATGGCCAGCAGCAGGTGGCCCAGCTGCGCGGCGATCTGCTCGATCGTGGCCGGTGCGAAGTGCGCCAGGTCGTAACTCATGTGCAACGACAGTTCGTCGCCAAGCCCCACGGCCAGGGTCAACGGGTAGTTGGTCTGTTCGTGCTGCTCCATCGCGCCGAAGCGCAGGCCCTCTGGCGCCGCCTGCTCCAGCACCTCGGCCACCGGGTAGTTCTCGAACACCAGGATATTGTCGAACAGCGCCTCACCGCCCTTGCCGGCCCAGCGCTGCACTTCGAACAGCGGTGTGTGCTCATGCTCGCGCAGGCTCAGGTTCTGTGCCTGGACCTGCTGCAGCCACTGGCCGACCGTCAGCTCCGGGCGCGGGCTGGCGACCACCGGCAAGGTGTTGATGAACAGCCCGATATGCTGCTCGACCCCCTTGAGTTCGGCTGGGCGCCCCGCCACCGTGGCGCCGAAGGCCACGCATGCTTGCCCGGTATAGCGTTGCAACAGCAACAGCCAGGCCGCCTGCAGCAGGGTATTGACGGTGACTTTCTGTTCACGGGCAAAGCGTTGCAGGCGCCCGGTGTCGGCGGCCTTCAGGGTCAGGTAGTGATTGGCATAGCCATCGCCGGCAGGCGTCGATACCCGAGCCAGGCGTGTCGGCTCCTGCAAGTCGCGCAACTGCTCGCCCCAGAAGGCTTCGCTGCGCTGACGGTCCTGACGCTGCAACCAGGCGATGTAGTCGCTGTAGTTGCCAACGGCGACCTGCGGTGCCTGCCCGCAATAGCGTTGCAGCACCTCGCCCAGCAACTGCGAATTGCTCCAGCCATCCATCAGGATGTGGTGGTGGGTATAGATCAGGTGGTAGCGCTGCGCCCCGCTCTGCACCAGGTGCAGGCGCAACAGCGGCGCGTGGCCCAGCTCGAAGCCGCGGCGACGCTCGTTGCCAGCCAGCGCGGCCACCGCCTGTGCCAGGTCGTCGCGCTCACGCCAGTCGTGCACCTCGAAACTCAGCGTGGCCTGGCGCAGCACCGCCTGCAACGGCTGCAGCAGCGGCGGCTGCCAGAGAAATGCGGTACGCAGGATGTCGTGCGCGTCCACCGCATCCTGCCAGGCGCGTGCAAAGCGCACGGGGTCGAGCCCGTCGATCTCCAGGCTCATCTGCGTG
Organism: Pseudomonas sp. 8209; assembly: GCF_028682105.1. NCBI lineage: Bacteria > Pseudomonadati > Pseudomonadota > Gammaproteobacteria > Pseudomonadales > Pseudomonadaceae > Pseudomonas > Pseudomonas sp. 8209. The sequence continues at coordinate 5,119 of NZ_JANIAH010000019.1, read as the reverse complement.
ATGTAGTCGGCACTGTCCTGCTGGTACAGGCTGTGGAACAGCATGCCTTGCTGCATCGGCGACAGCGGGTAGAGGTCCTTGAGGGTAGGCGCGGCAATCGGCAAGGCATCCAGCTGGGCCTGCTCGAGTCCCGCCAGCGGGAAGTCCGACGGCGTCACGCCACCGGCCTCGGGGCTGCAGCAATGCGCGATCAGCAGGCCCAGTTCGTGGCCATAAGCATCGGCCAGGCGCTGCACGCTGGCGGTATCGAACATGGCGCGGCTGAAGGTCCAGTTCAGTTCCAGCTCGCCCTTGTAGACCTGGCCATTGATGCTCAGCCAGTTGTCCAGCGGCGCCTCGGCGCTTTGCGGGTTGCCGGCCGCATCGCCGCAGGGCGTGAACAACGCGGTGGCGTCGGCGAAGCTGGCATCGAACTGGCCCAGGTAGTTGAAGGTGATGCGCGGCGTCGGCAGCTCGCCCAGCGCACGGCGCGCCGCCTCGTCGCCCAGGTAGCGCAGGGCGCCGAAGCCGATGCCCTTGTCGGGGATGGCGCGCAGCTGCTGCTTGATTGCCTTGATCGAGTCACCCAGGCCTGCGGCCGGGGTCAGCTTGAGCGGGAACACGCTGGTGAACCAGCCCACGGTGCGGGTCAGGTCCTGGTCCTCGAACAGCTCCTCGCGGCCATGCCCTTCCAGTTGCAGCGCCACTGCCGGGGCCTGCGTCCAGCGGGTCAGCACCCGGGCCAGCGCGGTCAGCAGCAGGTCGTTGACCTGGGTGCGGTAGGCGGCGGGCGCTTGCTGCAGCAACTGACGGGTCTGCGCCAGGTCCAGGCGCGTACTGACACTGGCAGCCTGGCGGTTGCTCAGGTCGCCTTGCGGGTGCTCGCACGGTAACGCCAGCGCCACCCCCTGCAACTGGTGCTGCCAGTAATCCAGCTGGGCCTGCACCGCTTCACTGCGCGCATGCTGCTGGAGCCACTGCGCCCAGCGTCTGATCGATGTGGTCCTGGGCGGCAGCTGCACGGCCTGCCCGTCACGCAAGGCGGCGTAGGCCTGTTGCAGGTCCTCGAACAGGATGCGCCACGATACGCCGTCCACCGCCAGGTGATGGATAACCAGCAGCAGGCGCTGCTCGCCCTGCGCCAGGTCGACCAGCAGGCCGCGCAACAGCGGGCCATGCTGCAGGTCCAGGCTGGCCTGCGCGGCCTCGCCCAAACTGTCGAGCTCGTGCAGCGACGCCGCCTCGCGATGCCACAGCAGCGCCGTGCCCGGCTCGGCGACGGCGTGGGCGTGCCAGCCGTCGGCCCGCTGCTCGAAGCGCAGGCGCAGCGCATCGTGATGCGCGACCACCGCCTGCAAGGCACGCTCGAGCAGCGACTCGTCGAGTGCCTGCGACGGCTTGAGCAGCACCGATTGGTTCCAGTGGTGACGCTGCACCTGCACACTGTCGAAGAACAGCTGCTGCATCGGCAGCAGCGGTGTCGGGCCGACCAGTGCTACCTGTTCCGGCGCGGTGCCGGCGGTGCCGACCTGCGCCACCGTGGCCAGGCTTTGCACGGTCTGGTGCTGGAACAGATCCTTGGGGCTGATACGGATGCCCGCCTGACGTGCACGGCTGACCACCTGGATCGAGATGATCGAATCCCCACCAAGCTCGAAGAAGTTATCGGTCAGGCCTACCTGCTCGAGCTTGAGCACGTCCTGCCAGATGCTCGCCAGGCGCTGTTCCAGATCGCTCTGAGGGGCCACGTAGACGCTCTGCAACAAGCTGGCATCGGGTTGCGGCAGGGCCTTGCGATCGAGTTTGCCGTTGCTGGTCAACGGCAACTGCTCGAGGAACAGCAGGTGCGCCGGCACCATGTGCTCGGGCAGGTCCTCGCGCAGCTGCGCCTTCAGCGCCTCGCGCAGTTCGCCCGGGTCGATACCCGGCGTGCGCGGTACCACGTAGCCGACCAGTTGCGCGCCACTGGCCCCCGCCTGGGCCAGCACCACGGCCTGGCGCACCTGCGACAGTGCCTGCAGCCTGGCCTCGATCTCGCCCAGCTCGATACGGAAGCCACGGATCTTGACCTGATGGTCGATGCGCCCGATGTACTCGATCACCCCGTCGGCGCGATAGCGGGCCAGGTCGCCGGTGCGATACAGGCGCTCGCCCGCAGCGCCGAACGGGTCGGGGACAAAGCGCGTGGCCGTCAGGTCGCCGCGATTGAGGTAACCACGCGCCAGACCCGCCTGGCCGATGTACAACTCACCGATGCAGCCCCTGGCCACCGGGTTGAGCGCGCGGTCGAGTAGGTACCAGGACAGGTCCGGGATCGCCTCGCCGATCGGGCTGCCGGCCTCCCCCGCCAGGTCTGCCAGGCGCAGCGGACGGTAGCTCACATGTACCGTGGTTTCGGTGATGCCGTACATGTTGGTCAATTGCGGCTGCCGGTCGCCAAAGCGCTCGAACCACGGGCGCAGGCTCTTCACCTCCAGCGCCTCGCCACCGAACACCACGTGGCGCAAGGCGTTGCGTGCGCCGGCATGCTCGGGCGCACAGGCCACCTGCATCAACTGACTGAAGGCCGAAGGGGTCTGGTTGAGTACCGTGACACCCTCCTTGAGCAGCAAGGCATGAAAGTCCTCCGGCGAGCGGCTGACATCATGTGGCACCACCACCAGGCGCCCGCCATACAGCAACGCGCCGAAGATCTCCCACACCGAGAAGTCGAAGGCGTAGGAATGGAACAGGCTCCACACATCGTCCGGGCCGAACGCGAACCAGTGCTCGGTGGCGGCGAACAGGCGCAGCACGTTGTGATGGGCAAGCAAGGTGCCCTTGGGCTTGCCGGTGGAGCCCGAGGTATAGATCACGTAGGCCAGGTTGGCCGGGGTCAGCACCACCTGTGGATTGTGCGGGCTGTAGCCGCTTGTATCGTCGCTCAGCAACAGGCACTGCACACCGCCGTCAAGCGGCAACTGCGCCAGCAGCGATGGCTGGGTCAGCAGCAGACCGATGCCGCTGTCCTCGATCATGTAGGCCAGGCGTTCGCTCGGGTAGGCCGGGTCCAGCGGCACATAGGCACCGCCGGCCTTGAGGATGGCCAGCAGCCCCACCAGCATCTCCAGGCTGCGCTCGACCGCCAGGCCGACCCGCACATCGGCGCCCACGCCCTGTTCGATCAGGCGGTGGGCCAGACGGTTGGCACGCTCGTTGAGTTCGCCATAGCTGAGCCGGGCCTCGCCGCAGCACAGCGCAATCGCCTGCGGCGTCCGCTCGACCTGGGCCTCGATCATCTGGTGCAGGCACTGTGTGACTGGGAACGCACGGGGCTGGCCATTCCACTGGCGCAGGGTTGCCTGCTGCTCGGCCGGGCCCAGCAGGGGCAACTCGTCGATGCGCCCGGCCGGGTTGGCGAGGATCGCCTGCAACAGGTTCAGCCAGTGCCGGCCCATGCGCGCGGCGGTGCTTGCCTCGAACAGGTCGGTGGCGTAGGTCAGCGCTGCCGCCAGGCCTTCAGGGTTGTCGTAGGTGTTGAGGGTCAGGTCGAACTGCGCGGTGGGGTTGTCCCAGTGCAGCGGCGCCAGGGTCAGGCCCGGCAGTTGCGCCGCCGGGTTGCCCTGGGCCTCGCCCTGGTGGTTGTACATCACCTGGAACAGCGCGTTATGGCTCAGGTTGCGCTGCGGCTGCAACGCGTCCACCAGTTGCTCGAAGGGCAGGTCCTGGTGGTCCTGCGCAGCCAGCACGCACTGGCGTACCTGCTGCAACAGCGCGCGAAACGTCAGGGGCGCATCGAACTGCGCCTTGAGGATCTGCGTATTGACGAAGAACCCGATCAGGCCTTCGGTCTCGACCCGGTTGCGGTTGGCCACCGGCACGCCCACGCGAATGTCGGGCTGGCCGCTGTAGCGGTGCAGCAGGGTCTGGAACGAAGCCAGCAGCAGCATGAACAGGGTCACGCCCTCGGCCTGGGCCAGGCGCTTGAGCCCTGCACCCAGTTCGACGGGCACCTCGATACCCAGTTGCGCGCCCCTGAAGCTCTGCTCGGCCGGGCGTGTGCGGTCCAGGGGAAGCTCCAGGACCGGCTGCTCCCCCCCCAGTTGCGTGGTCCAGTAGGCCAGTTGGCGGTCACGTTCGCCGGCCTCCATCCATTGGCGCTGCCACAGGGCGTAGTCGGCATACTGGATCTTCAGGGCGGGCAGCTCCAGGGTCCGGCCCTGGCTATGGGCGGCATACAGGCGCATCAGTTCGTCGACCATGATCTGCATCGACCAGCCGTCGGAAACGATATGGTGCTGCACGATCACCAGCACATGCTGCGTCACACTCACCTGCAGCAGCGTGGCACGCACCAGCGGGCCCTGCTGCAGGTCGAACAGGCTGCGCGTCTGCGCCTCGACGAAGGCCTTGATCGCCGCCGCGTCGGCATTGGCCAGGGTCGCCCGGCCAAGGCTGAACGGCACGTGCTCGGCAATCTGCTGCAGGGTCTGCTCGGCGTGCTGGACAAAGGTGGTGCGCAGCGCTTCATGACGCTCCAGCAGCGCTGCAAAGCTGCGCTCCAGGGCCTCGACGTTCAGATCGCCGTCCAGCGACAGCGCGCTGGACAGGTGATAGGCCGCGCTACCGGGGTCCAGCTGCCAGAGGAACCACTGGCGTTCCTGGGCGTACGACAGCAACAGCGGCTCTTCGGGTTTTCGCTTGAATACCGGGGCAATGCCAAAAAGGTTGATGCCCTTCTGTTTGAGCATTATCGCCAAGGCCTTGCGCTCCCTTGGTGACAGCTCGCCCACCGCCCCGATCAATTCTTGCACGCCACTACTCCTGGTTATGAAATCAGCTTCTCGAGCTCTTCAGCTGATAAACGTTTGAGGGCAGCCAAAGATTTAGCCAATTCGTCCTCCACCGGCTGGGTGTCGACCTGCAAGGCTTGCACGCTGGCGCTGAACGCCAGCAGATCCTCGGCAATGAACAGGTCCTTGAGCGGTACCTCCAGTCCCAGCTGCTCGCGCAGGCGCACGATCACCTGGGTGGCCAGCAGCGAGTGCCCCCCGAGCTCGAAGAAGCTGTCGGCAAGGCCGACCTGCGCGCAGCCCAGCACCTGCTGCCAGGTGGCGGCGATGCGCTGCTGCAGCTCGGTCTGCGGCGCCAGATACTCACG
>NZ_JANIAH010000018.1:0-6665 GCF_028682105.1 Pseudomonas sp. 8209 | reverse complement strand
AACGCCACAAAAAAGCCCGCAACGCTGCGGGCTTTTTCATGGGCGCCACCTGCCTCGACTACAGCGAGGCCAACCAGCGGTCCACCGCCGTATAGATCGCCTCGACATCCGCCACAATCCCGCCCATGCGCAGAAAATCGTGGGTCAGCCCCTGCTGCACCTTCAACGTCACCGAAGTACCGCTGGCCTCCAGCAGGCGGGCGTATTCCAGCCCTTCGTCAAACAGCGGGTCGTATTCGGCCAGGCTCACATACGCCGGGGCCAGTTCGCCCAGCCCGCTGGCCAGCAACGGCGAGACGCGCCAGTCCAGGTGCTGCGCCGGGTCGGCACTGTAATGGTGGTAGAACCATTCCAGCGTGGCGGTCTCGAGCAGGTAGTCCTGGGCATAGCGGCGATGCGAGTCGCGCTGGCGCGAGGTATCGGTGACCGGATAGAACAGTAGCTGCGCCCTGGGCTTGAGCTGCAACGCCTGTGGCTGCTTGACCGCCGTGATCGCCAGCACGGTGGCCAGGGTGGCGCCGACGCTGTCGCCCGCGAGTGTCACCCGCTGGTTGTCCAGGTGCAGCGCCGTGGCCTGTTCAGCCAGCCAGTTGGCGGCATCCAGCGCATCATGCACGGCGGTCGGGAACGGGTATTGCGGGGCCAGCCGGTAAGCCGGCGCCAGCACCGCCTGGCACCCGCTTGCTGCCAGGCGGCGGCAGATGGAGTCATGGGAGTCCAGGCTGCCGACCACATAACCGCCACCATGAAAGAACAGCAGCGTTGGCAGCAACGCCGTGTCGCTGGCATCGGCGCGGTAAAGACGCGCCGCGATGGACTGGCCGTCGCGGGTTGGAATGCTCAGGGTAGTGACGTTGATGGCGCCTGGCGGGCAGGGGTCGAGCACTTGCGAGGTGGTTTCGAACTGCGTGCGCGCCAGTGCCAGATCAAGTTCGTGCAGCGCGCTGCTCTTGCCACTCAGGCGGCCCATCTGGGCCAGTTCCAGGAAGCCTTCGAGGTCGGGATCCAGAGGCATGTAGAGGTTCCTTGCAAAGCTATCGGTAAGCGCCGCCCCGGCTGACGGGGCGGCGGTGGTATCAACAGGTGACGCTGTGGCTTTCCTGCAACTGCTCCAGCACGCGGCGCAGCAGCTCGGGATGCTTGAGCATGTCGTAATGGCCGGCGGCCACCGGTTCGTTGAGTTGCGCCTGCACCAGGCGCAGCTGGGTCTGGCCTGCGCCGGCCCTGGCCCACCAGCACTGCGCTGGCACCTGCGTTGCGGGGAGCCCCTCGATGGCCTCGGACAATGCCTTGAGTTTCATGGCTACACGGAAGGTATGGGCCAGTTCTTCAGCGCCGATGGAGGCGAACGCCGAGGCGCTGATGACCTGGGCCTGCACCTGGGCAATCACCGTTTCGAGGTGGTTGGCAGGGCTGCTGGCGCGCACCTGCAACACCGGCAGCGCGTCACTTGGCACGCCCATGATGACACCCAGGAAGCTGCCAAGGTCTTCGCTCCAGTCCTCATCGGCTGCAGGCTGCGCAGGCGCAGATGACGGCAGAAAGCTGTCCACCAGGCCGAGGAAACCCACCCGCTGGCCCTGTTTCTCAAGCTCTTGCGCGACCAGCACCGCCAGGGTGCCGCCCAGTGACCAACCCAGCAGGTGGTAAGGACCGCTGGCCTGTTTCTGGCGGATGTACTGGGCATAGTCGATGGCCATGGCCTCGAGGGATTCGTCTTCCCAGCTACGCTCCAGCAGCATTCGACATTGCAGGCCATACACGCTGCGCTGGCCTTCCAGGCGGCGAGCCAGCGGCTCGTAGTCGAATACCGTGCCGAAGCCTGCGTGCAGGCAGAACAGCGGCCGCGCCTGTTCGACCGGGCTGTTGAGCAACAGCAACGGGTCGAGGGAAGGCACCTGGGCCTCGTAGCCCGACAGCTCGGCGATGGTCGGCTTGCCGATCAGGTCGCGCAGTTTCAGTTCGATGCCCAGCTCCGGCTGGCTACGTACCCTGGACAGCACCTTGAGCACACGCAGCGAGTCGCCCCCCAGTTCGAAGAAGTTGTCGGTAACGCCAACCTGTTCGACCTCCAGCACCTGTTGCCAGATGGCCGCCAGGCCCTGCTCCAGCGTGTTGCGCGGGGCGATGAAGGCACGCGCCTTGAAGTCCGGGTCGGGCAGGGCCTTGCGGTCGAGCTTGCCGTTGGGGTTGAGCGGGAAGGCGGCCAGCGCGAGGATCTGCGCCGGTACCATGTAGTCGGGCAGCTCGACCTGCAGTGCACCGCGCAGGCGTTCGCCCAGGTCACCGGCGTCGTCCGCTACCACGTAGCCGATCAGTTGCTTGCCGGCGCCGGTTTCACGTGCAACCACCACCGCGTCGGTCACCCCGGGTTGCTGGCGCAGGCGCGATTCGATTTCGCCCAGCTCAATGCGGAAACCGCGCACCTTGACCTGATTGTCCAGTCGGCCGAGGTAGTCGAACACGCCGTCGGCGCGCTGGCGCACCAGGTCACCGGTGCGGTACAGGCGGCTGCCATCGCCCGCGAACGGGTCGGCAACGAAGCGTTCGGCGCTGAGCCCGGGACGCTGGTGATAGCCGCGCGCCACGCCTTCGCCACCGAGGTACAGCTCGCCGGCCACGCCGTCGGGCACCGGGTTGAGCTGGTCGTCGAGTACGTACAGGGTACGTCGACCCACGCGGGTGCCGATGGGCGCATACACCGCACCGCACTGCTGGCTGGCGTCGACTTTCCACAGCAACGGCGTGACCACGGTTTCGGTGGGGCCGTAGCCGTTGGTGAGATAGGCCGGCTTGAGTGCACGCTTGACCAGCTCGAAGTTGGCCTCGGCCACCGCGTCACCACCAAAGCAGTACACCCGCACCGCCGGTGGCGGCGCTTCGACGCTGGCGGCGTGTTCGGCCAGTTGCTGCAGGTAGGCGGGCGGGAAGCAGGCGATATCGATGTTGTGCGCGTGCAGGGCCTGCCAGGTTTCCTCGGCAGTCCACAGGCGGTTGTCGCGCAGCACCAGCTGGCCGCCGCCGAGCAGGGTCGACTGCCAGCGTTCCTGGGCACCGTCGAAGGCGAACGACATGAACAGCAGCTCGCGGGTGCTGGCGTCCATCGCGTAGCGCTCGGCAATCGCCAGGCAGTGCATGCGGATCTGCCCGTGGCTGACGGCCACTCCTTTGGGCTTGCCGGTGGAGCCGGAGGTGTAGATCAGGTAGGCGAGGTTGTCCGCGTCGGCGCGAGGCGCCGGGCAACTGGCGGGGTAGGTGTCCAGGGCCAGATGGTCAAGTGTGATCAGGGTGCCGGCACCGGCATCGGCAAACCGATGCTGGAGTGAGCGTTGCGTCAGCAGCACCGGCATGCGCGAGTCTTCGACGATCCACTTGACGCGCTCCTGCGGGTAGTCGATGTCGAGCGGAACGTAGGCTGCGCCGGTCTTCATCACGGCATAGAACGCCACGATCACGTCGACCGAACGCTCCAGGGCAATGCCGACGCACACTTCAGGGCCGATGCCCTGTGCGATCAGGTGGTGGGCCAGCCGGTTGGCGCGGGTTTCCAGTTCGCCGTAGCTCAACTGCACATCGGCGCAGGTGACCGCGATACGCTGCGGCTGCCGTTCGGCATGGCTGCGGATGCACTCGGCCAGCAGCGCCGGGTCGTGGCTTGGCGGCGCCAGTTGATTGTGTTGTGCAAGTGCCTGCTGTTCGTTGGCACTGAGCATCGACAGGCTGCCCAGGGTTGCTTGAGGGTTGTCGAGCAGGGCATCGAGCAAGGTTTCGAAGCTGGTGCGGATCTGCGCCGTGGCAGCCTCGGTGAAGCGGTTGCGCAGGTAGAGGAACTCGATCTTGAGGGTGCGGCCCAGGTTGATCGCCAGGTCCATGGCGAAGTTGGTGACGTCACGACTGTTCACCTCGCCAAAGCTCAACTGATTCTGCTCGGCTTCCTGCAGGCGGTCGTCCACCGGGTAGTTTTCGAACACGATGATGCTGTCGAACAGTGCCTGGCCGTTCTGCCCCGACCAGCGTTGCACGTCGGCCAGCGAGGCATGCTCCTGGTCACGAACCTCCAGGTTGTAGGTTTGCAGTGCTTGCAGCCACTGCGCCAGCGGCATGTGCGGCTGCGGGGTCTGAATGATCGGCAGGGTATTGATGAACAGCCCGAGCATTTCTTCGGCACCGGGCAGGCTGGCCGGGCGACCGGCCACGGTGGCGCCGAAGCACACGGTGGGCTGGCCGGTGTAGCGTTGCAACAGTAGCAGCCATACGGCCTGGATCAGTGTGTTGGGCGTGATACGCAGGCGCTGGGTCTGTTCGCGCAGGCGCTGGGTGCGTGCTTCGTCCCAGTGCAGGTACAGCGCTGCATGCCCTTGCAGGTCGCCGGCCGGACGCGGTGCAATGCTGCCGGCCAGCAGGGTCGGGCCTTCAAGGTCGTGCAGCTTGTGTTTCCAGAACTGCTCCAGGCTGGCCTGGGACTGATTCTGCAGCCATTGGATATGGTCGCGATATTGCCCGCGCTTTGCCGGTGGCGTGCGCCCGTGGTACAGCTCCAGCACTTCGCCGAGCAGGCGCGAGCTGGACCAGCCGTCCATCAGGATGTGGTGGCTGGTCCAGATCAGGTGGTGCTTGTGCTCGCCCAGGTCGATCAGCGTCAGGCGCGTCAACGGCGCCTGCAGCAGATCGAAGCCTTCGGCGCAGTCCGCTTCAAGGATACGTTGCAGGGCCTTTTCATCGAACGTCGTGGCTTGCCTGGCCAGGCGACGCACCGGCAGGGTGGCGTGCTTGTACACCACTTGCAGCGGCTCATTCAGCTCGTTGGCCGACCAGAACCCGGTGCGCAGGATTTCATGGCGGGCAATCGAGGTGTTCCAGGCCGCGATGAACCGTTCGGGGTCCAACCCGATAACCGGTACGCTCATCTGGTTGATGTAGAGGCTGGCCTCGTTGGACTCCAGCGTGTGAAACAGCATGCCTTGCTGCATGGGCGAGAGTGGGTAGAGGTCCTGCACGTCGCTGCACGGTACTGGCAAACGGTCCAGTTGCGGCTGGCTAAGACGCGCCAGCGCGAAGTCCGATGGCGTCAGCCCCCTGTGCTGCGGGTCGCGACAATGCGCAATGACAGCGGCCAGTTCCAGGCAGAAGGCATCGGCCAGTTGCTGAACCGTCGCCTCCTCGAACATTTCGCTGCTGAAGCTCCAGTTCATGCTCAGCTCGCCGCCATACACCTGGCCGTTGAGCGACAGCCAGTTGCCCAGCGTTGCGTGGGCACTCTGGTTGGCGCCGGTGCTTTCAGCGGCCGGTGCGAACAGCGCGCCCACATTGCTGTCGAAGCTGGCGTCGAACTGGCCCAGGTAGTTGAAGGTGATGCGTGGGACGGGCAGTTCGCCCAGGGCCTGACGCGCGCTCCCATCGCCAAGAAAGCGCAGTGCGCCGTAGCCGATGCCCTTGTTGGGAATGGCGCGCAGCTGTTCCTTGATTGCCTTGATCGACTCGCCCATACCGCTGGCGGGGGTGAGCTTGACCGGGAACACGCTGGTGAACCAACCCACGGTACGGGTCAGGTCGATCGTGTCGAACAGGTCTTCGCGGCCATGGCCTTCCAGCTCGATCAGGCTGCTTGGCGAGCCGCTCCAACGGCCGATCACGCGTGCCAGTGCGGTCAGCAGCAAATCGTTGATCTGTGTGCGATAGGCCGCCGGTGCCTCCTGCAGCAGTTGGCGGGTGAGCTGCGTGTCGAGGCGGCTTTGCACGCTGCGTGCGTGGCGGTTCAGCAAGCTGCCGTTTGGGCGCTCGCAGGGCAGTGTGGTGGGTACATCCTGCAGTTGTGCCTGCCAGTAGTGCAGTTCCTTTTGCAGGGCCTCGCTGTGTGCATAGCCTTGCAACTGCTCGGCCCAGGCCTTGACCGAGCTGGTTTTGCCCGGCAGTTTCGTCGGCTGGTTTACCAGCCGTTGCTGGTAGGCCAGTTGCAGGTCTTCGAAGAGGATGCGCCACGACACGCCATCCACCGCCAGGTGGTGAATGACCAACAGCAGGCGCTGCTGGCCATCGGGCAGGGTCGCCAGCAGGGCGCGCAGCAGCGGGCCTTGCTGGATGTTCAGGCTGGCCTGGGCGCGATTGGCCCATTCGTTGAGCGCAGGCTCGTCAGCGACTTCGGCCTGCCACAGCAATTTGCAGGTCGGGTCCACTGGCAGGTAGCGAGCCCCTGGATGTTCGCCGTCGAGGGAGAACACCAGGCGCAAGGCATCGTGGTGTTCCAGCAGCGCGTGCAAGGCATGGTCCAGTACGGCTGCATCCAGCGGCCTGGATGGTTCGAGCATCACCGATTGATTGAAGTGATGCGGTTCGGGGGTATCGCTGAGCAAGAACAGTTGCTGGATCGGCAGCAGGGGCGTGGTGCCGAGCACGGGGCCCTGATCGATCTGCTGCGTGGTGTCGGCGACCTGCGCGACACTGGCCAGGCTCTTGATGGTCTGGTGCTGGAACAGGTCTTTGGCGCTGAAGCGGATCCCGCTCTGGCGGGCACGGCTGACCACCTGGATCGAGATGATCGAGTCGCCACCGAGCTCGAAGAAGTTGTCGTCCAGACCAATGCGCGGCAGCTTGAGCACGTCTTGCCACAAGGTGGCGATGCGTTTTTCCATTTCGGTCTGCGGTGCCACGTATTCACGCTGCAGCAA
>NZ_JANIAH010000017.1:0-13005 GCF_028682105.1 Pseudomonas sp. 8209 | reverse complement strand
GTTGGCGATTACCAGAACGTACCACGCAACGTCAGCATGTGATTGCGCGGATCGCCGTACCAGTTGCCCAGTGCCGAGGAGCCGACAGTGGAGTAGTACTTCTTGTCAAACGCGTTGTTGAGGTTGTAAAGCACCGACCAGTGATCATCAAGCCGGTACTCCGCCATGGCATTCCACACCGCATAGCCGGCCTGGCGGTATTCGTAGCGCTCGTTGCCCACCACTGCGCCGGTGGCAGGGTCCAGTACCGATGCCGAACCGTTGACATAGTTCGCGCTCTGGAGATTGACCCCACCGCCTATCTTCAGGTCATTGAAGTCGCCCGGCAGACGGTAGGTCGACCACAGTTTGAACAGGTGTTTGGGCGTGACCCCGCTGAACACATCACCGTTGTTGCGGTTACGGTTGTTGTTGTAGGTATAGCCGGCAATGACGCTCCAGTCCGGCAACACCTCACCACTGACCTCAAGGTCGATGCCCTTGCTGACCACCTTGCCCTGGGTCAGGTAGCAGCAGTTGCCTCCGAACAGCACCGAGGTCAACGGGTAGGCAGGGTCTTCGACGGCCTGGTTTTCGCGCTTGGTGTAGTACAGCGCGATCGAGGTGTTCAACGCACCGCCGAACAACTCGCCCTTGATACCGGTTTCATAGGTTTCACCGGTCATGGCCTCGACCGGGCTTCCCGGCAGCGGTCCTTGAAGGTTGCTTTGCTGCGGCTTGAAGATTTCCGAGTAGCTGGCGTATGCCGACCACTCCTCATTCAGGTCATACACAACACCGCCATAGGGCACGACCTTCGTCGGTTCACGGACCGACACGTCCGAGGCCACTGACCACGCCCCGGTGCTGCCATCGAACTCGCGGTAGACCTGGTCGAACTTGTAGCGTTGCACCCGGGCGCCGACGATCAGGTGCAGCGGATCGGCAACGTGCATCCGCAACGTGGAGTAGAGCCCGTACTGCACTTGCGAGTTGGGGTCATAGTCGCTGACCCAGTCCTTGCGGATAGGTGGTTCGATCCAGGGGGTCGACTTCGGGTCGTAGACATCGATGGCGCCAAAGGCACCGGCCAATTGTGGCGTACCCTGCCAGCGGCTGGTGATACGCTGATGGTCGGCGCCCATGAGGAATTCATGCTCACGGCCCAGCAGGTCGAATTTTCCGGCAACGTTCACGTCCCACAGTTGCTGGTCGCTCCGATAGCGAGAGTTCGAACCGAGCCACATCGGGCCGAGCCCGGTGACCGGGTTGAGCGCGCCCACGGAAAAGGAGCCTTTTTTCATACCCACATCTTGCGTCTGGGTATAGCTCAGGTTCACTTTCCAGCGGTCAGACAATTCATGGTCGATCTTGGCGAACAGTTCCTGCGAGCGGCCATCCTGATAAGCCCAGCTCTGGCTCAGGTTGGTATGGCGTGGCAGGCCCAGATCACCGCCGGTGCTGAAACGCGGAAGCCCGGTTCCCGAACCGTTTTCATGAATACGCTCGTAACGCCCGCCCACGGTCAGGCGAGTGCCGGGCAGCACGTCGGCCTCGAGCACACCGTAGATCGTGGGCAGCTCGGTGCTTCGTTCGTCGAGAAAATACTGCCGGTCCGTGTAGGCGGTGACCAATCGTCCGCGCAGTTTTCCGTCGAAGGCCATAGGGCCGGTGACATCCAGTTGCGTACGGTAGTTGTCCCAGGAACCGGCCGATGCCTCGACCTTCAATTGATAGGTGTCCAATGGGCGCTTGCGCACAAGGTTGATGATGCCGCCCGGATCGCCAGTGCCGCCGAAAAGACCCGAGGCCCCACGCAGGACTTCGACGTGATCGAACTCTACCAGGTTGTAGTTCTTGTTCGAGTAGAAGCTGCCTGCCGTGGTACCCAGGGCCATGGGCGCCGCTCCATCGATCTGGATGTTCTCGATGGCAAAACCTCGAGAAAAGTAGGTCGACAGCCGGTCGGTGGAATTCTGCACGGTAATGCCTGGTGCAATCTTCATGGCATCGGTCAGATCGACCATGCCCTTGTCCTGAATCACCTGATGGGTAATGACCGAAACCGACTGCGGCGTCTGGCGCAGGCTGGTCGGGGTCTTGGAGCCGACACTGGTCAGGCTGGGTGTATAGGAACCGGTATTCTCGGTCATCTGCCCCATGCCCTGGCCCTGGATGGTGGTGGTACCGAGTTCCAGCGCCGCCCCCAGCGCAGGAGTTCTTTCGACCAGGATCACATCGCCGCTGAGCCTGGCGCTCAAGCCACTGCCCAACAATAATCGATCAAGCCCCTGCTGTACCGCGTAACGCCCGTGCAGCCCTTGCGAATGCTGGCGGGTCACTACTTCACTGGCAACCATCAGGCGCAACCCCGCCTGATCGGCAAACCGCGTCAGTGCCTGGTCAAGCGGGCCTGGCGCAACATCGAATACCTGCTCAACGGCGTGTTGGTGATCCACCGCCCTGGCCGGTAGGCTGACACCCACGCAGCTCGCTGTCACGATCGCCAGGCTCAAGGCGGTTTGTCTGATCAGATACGGCATAACGCTCCCCTGCTGAAATCAGCGAAATAAAAATCAATCTCGAAAGGAAAGACGTCAGCCCTCTGAAACCCGACAGTGGCAACAATCAATTATTTCTGCGCAGGCCCTACTTTTGCCGTGCGTCGTCTCGCTCGATCACGGTCAACCATGGGAACTGCCGCACGCGTAGCGGCAAGGTGCGCTGCAGCAATTGCAACTGGGCGTGAGTGTCATCGGTTGCAACGACACCGGTGACCGGCAAGCGGCGCAGGTCGTTGTCGCGCACCCAGATCAGGCCGCGGTGGTAGTGGCCGATCTGCTCCAGCACCTCACCCAGCGGCTGCTGGTTGAACACCAGGCGGTCGCGACGCCACGCGGTTGCCGATGCGATATCCACCGCTTGCGCATCCTCCAGGCCGTGCGGACCGAACTGCACCGCCTGGCCGGCGTCAACGTCAACAGCCTGCGCATCCCCCTCGAGCGTCACCCGCACCGAATGCTCGGTCACCACCATCCGCACCTGCTCGCCCTCGCGTCGCACATCGAAGCCGGTACCCAGCGCGCGCATGCGCCCGTTGCCAGCCAGTACCTCGAACGGACGCTGTGCATCGGCTGCGACCTGCACGAAGAGCTCCCCGGCGTACAAACGCAACACCCGGCGATCGCCTTCCAGATCTATATCCACACGCGTGTGCGGCGCCAACTCCAGGCGCGAGCCATCGGCCAGGTTCAACGTGCGGTGCTCGCCCAGAGCGGTCACCTGGTCGGCTACCCAACCTTGGGTTTGAGCCTGCCAGTAGAGCCCCCCCGCAAGGCTCAAGGCTATTGTCAAACCCAACAACGGCACCCTGCGCGACGATGCAGGCGGCCGCTCCAATGCACTGCCCAGCCGCTCCCACAGGCGCTCCGCCGCGTGGGCGGCATGCTGGTGTTGCGGTGATGTTTCGCACCACTGCAGGTAGGCGTCCCAGGCAGGCGCCTCGGCGTCGCCCGAATGCAGGTCGACCAACCACTGCAAGGCCTGCTCGGTCAGCACTGTGGATGCCTTGCCTGAACAAAAACCGCTGCTCTCGCGCCTCATTCAGTCATCCATCATTTCGAGGCGTCGAGCACAGTGCAGCAAGGTGCTCATGATGTACTTGCTGACCATGCTCACCGAGACCCCGAGCCGCTCGGCGATGGCCGCATGGCCCAGCCCTTCGAGGCGATTGAGCAGCAGGGCCTGGCGGCAGTTGACGGGCAATTCGTCCAGGGCCTGCTGCAACAGCATCAGTTGCTGGCGCAACTCGAACAGCGCGGCGGGTCCCGGACATGGATCGAGCAGTTCATGCTCGACCTCGTCAAGCGAGCCGACCGGCCCACGCCGCGTGCGGCTGCGCCCCAGGTCGATGATCAGGTTGCGCAGCACGCGGATCAGGAAAAAGCGCGGATTGGCAATCGAATGCGTGCGCTGTTGACGGTCAAGGCCGACGTAACGCACGAAGGCGTCCTGAGTGAGGTCTGCCGCCATTTCCCGATCGCCCAGGCGGCGGTAGGCAATCTGCTGCAGTTCGCGGTGATAGAGGCGAAACAACCGATCCAGATTATCCAATGCACACTCCAGAGCGATCCATGTGCAGGAGCACAGGTGGCGGGAGCGCTAGGGTACGAATTTTGAGAATCGTTCGCAATACCAAAAAACATTGGCGTCATGCAGGAAGCGGACGACCGCCGTTTAAGCCGCCACCGCCCACAAAAAAGCCCGCATCAGAACGGGCTTTCGAAAAGAGTGCCGATTATCAGAACGTACCCCGCAACGTCAGCATGTGGTTACGCGGCTCACCGTACCAGTTGGCGGCAACCGAAGAGCCTACTGTCGAATAATAGGTCTTGTCGAACACGTTGTTGAGGTTGTAGGTGAGGCTCCAATGATCATCGAGACGATACTCGGCCATGGCGTTCCACACGGCGTAGCCTGCCTGGCGATATTCATAGCTTTCGTTGCGAATGACGGCACCTGTGTTGTCCAGCACCGCTGCGGTTCCACTGACATAATTGGCACTCTGCAGGTTCACCCCGCCGCCGATTTTCAAGTCATTGAATTCGCCTGGCAGACGATATGTGGACCATAGCTTGAACAGGTGTTTGGGGGTCAGGCTGCTGAACACCGTGTCGTCGTTACGATTCTGGTTGTGGTTGTAGGTGTAACCCGCCATCAGGCTCCAGTCGGGAAGCAGCTCACCGCTGACCTCCATGTCCACACCCTTGCTGACCACTTCGCCCTGCGTCACATAACAGCAGCTGCCACCAAACGGAACGGTCGTTACCGGATAAGCAGGGTCCAGAACAGCCTCGTGCTCACGCTTGGTGTAATACAGAGCGAAGGAGGTGTTGACGGCACCGCCCCACAGCTCCCCCTTGATACCGGTCTCGTAGGTCTTGCCGGTCATGGGTTCGATCGAATTGCTGGATTCGGTACCCGGTGCAGGCGTTGGGCCTTCAAGTTTGTTCTGCTGTGGCTTGAAGATTTCCGAATAGCTGGCATACGCCGACCACTCATCATTCAGGTCATATACCACGCCACCATATGGAACCACCTTGGTGGGCTCTCGGGTAGAAAGATAAGCCGGTGCAACGCCCCTTTCCTGATACGTCTGATAGAACTTGTACCGTTGCGCACGAGCACCAACGATCAGGTGCAGAGGTTCGGCCAGTTGCAGCCGCAGGGTCGAGTAGAGACCGTACTGGATCTGGGTATTGGGGTTGTAATCAGCCAGCCAATCCTTGGTGGTGGGTGGGTTTGGCCACGGAGTGGAACCGGGATCGAACACGTTGATTGGCTCGAAGGCGCCTGCCAGTTGCCCGGTGCCCCTCCATTGACTGGTGATTCGCTGATGATCTGCCCCCATCAAAAACTCATGCTGGCGATCGAACAGGTTGAATTTACCCGCCAGGTTAACGTCCGCCAATTGCTGATCGCTGCGGTAGCGCGCCACACTACCGAAGCGCGTTGCCCCGGTGCCCGTCACCGGGTTGACACTGCCCACGTTGAACGCGCGCTTCTGCAACCCGGAGTCCTGAGTCTGGGTGTAACTGACGTTAAGCTTCCAGTCATCCGACAGCTCGTGATCGACCTTGGCAAACACCTCATCCGACCGACCGTCCTGGAACGCCCAGCTCTCGCTCAGGTTGGTATGGCGCGGCAAACCAAGATCCTTGCCGTCGCTGTAGCGAGGCAGGCCGGCGCTGGCACCGTTCTCATTGATACGCTCGGAACGTCCACCGATGGTCAGGCGTGTGCTGGGCAACACGTCCGCCTCCAGGATGCCGTAAAGCGTAGGGCTCTGCGAACTGCGCTCATCCATGAAGTACTGCCTGTCGGTATAGGCCGCTACTAGTCGCCCCCTCAGCTTGCCGTCGAAGCCCATCGGCCCCGTGATGTCGACCTGGCTACGGTAGTTGTCCCATGAACCCGCAGACGCCTCGAACTTCAATTGATAGGTGTCCAATGGGCGCTTGCGCACCAGGTTGATGATGCCACCGGGGTCGCCCGTACCACCAAAAAGGCCTGAAGCACCACGCAGTACTTCAACGTGATCGAACTCGGCCAGGTTGTAGACCTTGCTTGAATAGAAGCTGCCCGCTGTAGTGCCCAGCGCCATGGGGGCTGCACCATCGATCTGGATGTTCTCGATGGCAAAGCCGCGGGAGTAGAAGTCGTTGATGCGCTCGTTCGAGTTGCGCACAGTGATACCCGGCGTCATCTTCATGGCATCGGTCAAATCGACCATGCCCTTGTCCTGAATCACCTGATGGGTAATGACCGAAACCGACTGCGGGGTCTGGCGCAGGCTGGTCGGGGTCTTGGAGCCGACACTGGTCAGGCTGGGCGTATAGGAACCGGTATTCTCGGTCATCTGCCCCATGCCCTGACCCTGGATGGTGGTGGTATCCAGTTCCAGCGCAGAGTTTGAAGCGGCTTCATTGGTCAGCAACACCGTGTTGTCTTCGATGCGATACCTCAGCCCGGCATTGCGCAGCAGTTGCTCCAGCGCCTGCTGCGGCTCCATGGTGCCCACCACGGCCGGGGCCTTCTTGCCAGTGACCAGGTCAGGCCCGTAGAGAATCTGCAAACCGGTCTGGTTGCCCAGATCGATCAGGGCCTTCTCCAGGGATTGGGCGGGGATATTGACCGCCACACTCTGTGCATACACACCGCCGCTGGCACCCAGTGCCAACCCCAACACGATGATGGAAGCCGAAGTACGCCAGGTGGCCAGTGAATTTTTCAGCACACGTGGTGCACGCCTTTTTTGCTCAACCTTCATAGTGTTGGATCACCCCAGATATCATTCGTCGGAAGATCGTCGCCTCTTCAGGGCCACTGATCAGTCAATGGGCATTCCTTGCTGCCACTTCCGCGCCAATGCCTAAGGGGCACGCAGGCCGGACTTCCATCGGATTCTTCGTGGAACCCAATGGAAGACGAATTAAAAATGAAAAATTTAGGAATCGTTCACATTTTCAGTACAGACATACTGAAAAAAGATAGCGCACCGTCTTGCACGGCAGCTGAAACGTCACAGCGAACGGAACCCATCGACGTCGATGGGCTCCGGCAACACGGACGCGCCTCAGGCGCTGGCGTTCTGCGCCTTGGCCAGCAACTGTGCACGCTGCTCGGGGGTCATGCTGTCCAGACGTAACCGTGCCGCCGCCAGTTTTTCCAGTTGCCCGGGGGCGGCCTCCTGCGAGCGCAACGCCTGCGCCAACGCTGCCACGCTGGGGTTGTCGAACACCACGCCGGGGTGCACATCGCACTGCAGCAACTTGCGAATGCCCGCCACCAGCTTGATCACCAGCAACGAGTGCCCACCGGCAGCGAAGAAGTCCTGCTCCACGCTCAGGCGCTCCAGCCCCAGCAGTTGCGCCATGCGGCTGGCCAGCAGTTCCTCGACGGCATCGCGCGGCGCCACACAGGCCACCTCGGCAGTGGCCAACGGACGCTGCTGCAATGTTTGTCGATCAACCTTGCCACTGGCAAGGCGCGGCATCTGCGCCAGCACCTGTACATGGCGTGGCAGCATCGGCGCCGGCAGCCTCAGGGCCAGTTGCGCCGTCACTGCGGAAGCCGCCTCCTGACCTGCGCCCTCACGCAGCACCAAGAAGGCCACCGGCTCGGCGTCGACCAGCACCGCAACCGCCTCGCTGACCTGCGCCAGGCTGGCCAGCTGCACTTCGATTTCCGCCAGTTCGATACGAAACCCTCGCACCTTGACCTGCTGGTCGCGCCGGCCATACAGCTGTACACCGCCCTCGGGACGGTAGCGTGCCAGGTCGCCGCTGCGGTACAGCCGCTCACCCGGCTGCAGCGGATGCTCGATGAACACCTGTGCCGTCTGCTCGGGCGCATTCAGGTAGCCACGCGCCAGTTGTCGTCCACCGATGTACAGCTCGCCCAGTTCGCCAATGGCCACCGCCTGAAGGTGCTCATCCAGCACCAGCACCTGATTGTTGGGCAGCACCTCGGTCAAGGGCACACTCCCTGCGTCCATATCCGCCGCTGTCACCCGATGCACCAACACACCCACGGTGGTTTCGGTAGGCCCATAGTGGTTGAACACGCGACAGTCCGGACGAATCTCGGCAATGCGCTGCAACAGCGAGACGCCGATCGCTTCACCGCCCAGCACCAGGGTCGCCGGCAGGTGCGGCGCCTGGGCTTCGAGCAACGCGGCCAGGTGCGAGGGCACGATCTTCAGGCAGTCGATGGCCTGCTCACGCATGAAGTGCGCGAACGCCTCGGGCGACTGGATGCTGTCGTCGTCGGCTACATGCAGCGCTGCACCCAGGTACAGCGCGCCCAGCAGCGCGGTGTTGCCAAGGTCGGCAGCCACCGTGGAACTCAGGGCGAAGTGACGGCATGCATCGAGTTGCAGTTGCTGGCACACCCCGGCGACGTAGTTGAGCAACTGCTGATGCTCCACCACCACGCCTTTGGGCGTGCCGCTGGAGCCGGAGGTGAACAGCACATAGGCGACATCGGTCGCACTGAGCGCAGGGCTGGCCACATCGCCGTCGACGTGGCCCAGCAGCGCGATGTCCTGCACGACCACACCCTGCCCGGCCAGTTGGGCCAGTTGCGCCTGCTCGGTCAGCACCAGGCCTGGCTGTGCCTGTTCCAGCATCTGCAACTGCCGTGCAACCGGCCATTGCGGGTCCAGCGGCAAGTACGCGGCGCCCACCCGCCAACAGGCCAGCATGGCCACCACCCATTGCGTCGAACGTGGCAAGGCCAGCCCCACCCGCCCACCCTGGCCCACGCCGAGTGTCACCAGGTCGAACGCCAGGCGTGCCACGCGCTGTTCAAGTTCGGCGTAGCTCAGGGTCACGCCGGCACTGACCAGCGCCGGAGCGTCCGGGGTGATGGCGGCCCACTGGGCGATGCGTTCGGGTAACAGCACCCGGTCTTCCAGCGCACGCACTGCGGGGTTGAGGGCAAGCAGCGCGGCGTTGTCCGCAGCCCCCGAGAGGTTGAGCCGGCCCAGGGCCTGTCGACTGTGCGCGGCGATGCTGTGCAGCAGCGCCTGGTACTGTCCGAGCAGCACTTCAAGACCGACCTGGCTGTAGCGCCCCGCTTCGGCGTCAAGACGCAAGGCCGTGTCGCTGACGCTCAGCAGCAACTCGAACCGGGGCTGTGCTTCGGCCAGGCGGGTCGCCTGCCACTGCGCAGTGCCGACAACCTGCTCCAGCAAGGCAGCGCGCGCGGCAAAGCCGTAAAGTGGGTTTTCATACGCCACCGGCAGGTTGCCTGCGGCATATTCCTGCCAGGTCGCATGCTGCTCGAGCTGCGCCGCCAGGTCGGTAACCCACGCTTCGAAGGGTAGCTCCTGATCCACATGCACTACCAGCGGCAGGGTTTTCTCGAACACCCCGATGCTGTTCTCGAAGAACGCGTAATCCTTGCGCCCGTCGTGGCGCCAGCCGCCGACAAACCGATGGCGCCCGCTGATGCGTGCCAGCAGCGTCCACCAGGCTGCCTGCAGCACGGTGTCCAGCGTTACCTCCAGGCGTTGCGCCAGGCCAGCCAGCTGAGCCTGCAACGGCGCCTCCAGCGTAGCCTCAAGCTTGAGCGCGGCTGCGGGCTGGGTCGTGGCACGGCGGTATGGCAAACAGGGCGCAACGCACGCTTCGCTGGCCGGCAGGTGCGCCTGCCAGTACGCCTTGGCGGTGTCGGCATCTTCGTCGAACAACACTTCGCTGCGCCACTCCAGGTACTGCGCAAACTGCCCCGGTTCCTCGTCGTCGACCGCAGCAGCGTGCAGGTAGGCCTGTACCAGCGCGTCGAACATTACCTTGAGGCTGCCGGCATCACCGACAAAGCGGGTCAGCGCCAGCACCAGCACCCACCGCCCCTGCGTCACACGCGACAGCAAGGCCTGCACGTACGGGCCTGCCGCAGGCCAGGGTTCGGCGAGCCACGCCTCGGGCGCCACATCTGGCTGCACCTGCAGGTCGAACGCCTGCGCCGATGCCTCGGGCATGAACTGGCGCTGGCCGTGATAGCCGGCCACGCTGCCCAGGCGCATGGCCAGGGCGGCGTGTCGCGCCAGCAGGCTGTCCAGTGCCTGCTGCAGGCGCGGCACATCCGGCTCGCCGTGGATATCGACGCGCAGGCAATGCGCGATGGCCTCGCGCCGTGCACCGGCATTCAATGCCGCGACCCAGGTTTCCTGCTCGGGAAGCAGGGCCAGGCCTGTGTCCAGTGTTTCCAGCTGTGCCGTGCTCATGCGCCCGCCTCGTCCTTTGCCATCGTCCGCTGTTGTGTGTCAGGCAGCGCCTCCAGGGCACTGCGTTCGATCATCTCGCCCATCGCCACGACAATCTTGCGCGGCCCCTCGAAGGGGTCGCGAGCATGGGCGGCAAGCATGTTGTCGAGCAGAATCACATCACCCTTGCGCCACTCGAAACGCACCGCGCATTCTTCGTACAGGTCGCCGATCTGCTGCATGACCTCGTCCTTGATCGGCGAACCGTCGCCGTAGTAAACGTGGCGGGGCATGCGCTGCTCGCCGAACAGTGCCAGCAGGTCTTCGCGCACATCCGGGTCCAGGCAGTAGATGTGGTGCAACTGCACCTGGTTGAAGAAGCTCTTCTCGCCCGTGACCGGGTGGCTGATGATCGCCGGGCACGGCGTGCGGATCTGCAGTTCGTCGTTATCCAGCCAGGTCCACTGGATGCCCGCCGCACTGCAGCGCGCCTCGACCTCGGCACGCACCTCGGTCTTGAAGAAGTGCTGCCACGACACATCGAGCTTGTCGGCAAAGGTGCGCACGTACAGCAGGCCCTTGCTCTCGAAGCGCTCACGCAGCTCGGTCGGCAGCTTCTGGTACATCAGACGGCAGTCCACCACCGGGGTGGCGCCCCCCACGGGTGAAGGCTGCTCACAGAAGAACAGCTGCTTGCGCGGCCAGCGATCCTGATGCGCGCTTTCGTTGTGGAAAAGAATCATCTTCTTCTCCGGATACGGCGTCGAACGGTAGGTGTTCTTGCCGCCTTCCTTCTTCGGCAGGTCACCGTACTGGCCATACAGGCCAGGCTGCACGGCTTCGGCAAAGGCTTCGAAGGCGTGGATATCGCGCAGGGCGAAACCACGGAACAGGATGCCGGCATGCTGGGCAAGCTTGTGCTCCACCAGTGGGCGGTTGTGCTCGATCCACTGGATCAGGTCCAGCCCAGGGTCGGTCGGTTCCCACAGCAGCGGGAACGCCTGGCCCGGCACCATCAGGCTCTCGCGCATGGCGGCTACCGCAGGGCGCGCTGCCGGCCCCTGGGCCTTCTTCAGAAACTTGCCCAGTTTGTCGGCCTTGCTCGGTGCAGCGGGTGTTGCAGGCGCAGCCACAGGGGCCGCGGTATGGGTAGGCATGTTGATTTCCCCTAGACGTTTATCTGGATCACGCACCATCTGTTCGAGAATGGTCATCCAGCCTTTCACGCAGAGCTCGATACGTTCTTGTTGGAATAAGTCGCTGGCGTACTGCCAGGTGCCATGCAACTGGTCGGCCTCCTGGTCGATGAACAGGGCCATGTCGAACTTGGAGTAGCCACCGCCCATCGGCAGTGCCTCGACCCGCACCGCGTCCATCGCCGCCTGGCGCACCGGCAGGTTGTTCATCACGAACAGCACCTGCACCAACGGGTTGGCGCCCTTGTGCCGAGGCGTCGCGGCAGCCTCGACGATCTGGTCGAATGGCAACTCCTGGTGTTCGAACGCACTCAGTGCGGTGTCCTGGACCTGGGCCAGGTACTCGCGCACCGACAGCTGCTCCTGCCAGCGTGAACGCAGCGGCAGCACGTTGATGAAGAAGCCGATCAGGCCTTCCAGTTCAGGCTGCGAGCGCCCCGCCACGTCCGCCCCGACCAGCACGTCGTGGCTGCCACTGAGCCGGTGCAACATCACCTGGAATGCCGCCAGCAAGGTGCTGTAAAGGGTGACCCCGGCGGTACGTGACAGGCCCTTGAGCTGCTCGTGCAGGGCCGCCGGCAGGCTGAAGTGCAGGTCGCGACCGGCATGGCTGGCCTGGGGCTTGCGCGGGTGGTCGGCCGGCAACACCAGCAGCCCGTCGTGACCGGCCAGGGTGCGCTGCCAGAAGGCAGCCTGTTCGCGCATCACTCCCGCCTGCTCCAGGGCCTGCTGCCACTGGGCATAATCGGAATACTGCAAGGGCAAGGGCGGCAACGGCGTCTGGATCCCGGCCTTGAGGCGGGCGTAAGCCTCGACCACTTCGTTGCTCAGCAGCGCCAGCGACCAGCCATCGGAGATGATGTGGTGCATGCAGAACAGCAGCACGTGGCGCTCCTGACCCAGGCGTATCACCTGGCCACGCAACAGCGGTGCCTGCACCAGGCTGATGGGCTGGCGGGCATTGTGCTCGATCGCCTCGGCTACCCTCGCCTCCTGCTCCCCTGCTGGCAGCATCGACAGATCCAGCAGCGGCAGAGGCAGCGGCACGTCTGTGCTGACCACCGCCAGTGGATCACCGTCGTCATCGGCCACATACGCGGTACGCAGTACTTCATGGCGCCTGATCAACTGCGCCAGGCTGGCTTCGAGCAGCGGCACCGACAGTTCGCCTTCCAGGCGCAGCGCCAGGGGCATGCCATAAGCGCCGCTGGGCGCGGCGAACTGCTCGACCACCCACAGCCGACGCTGGGCCAGCGACAGCGGCGCCGTGGCGCGCTCGCCGTAGGCCTGCAGGCTCGGCAGCGCCGCGCGCGACCGGCCATCGCGCTGAGCCAGCAAGGCGGCGAAGGCACCGAGGGTCGGCGTGCCGAACAGGTCACGCAAACCCACCTCGACACTCAGCACCTGACGCAGCCGCGCCACCACCTGGGTAGCCAGCAACGAATGGCCACCCAGCTCGAAAAAGTTGTCGTCGCGACCAATCCGCGACAGCTCCAGCACCTGCTGCCAGACCTGGGCAATCCTCTGCTCCAGATCACCTTGCGGCGCCACGTACTCGGC
>NZ_JANIAH010000016.1:0-15315 GCF_028682105.1 Pseudomonas sp. 8209 | reverse complement strand
ATTAAATTCCGAAACCCCTATCTGCATCTGCAGGTAGGGGTTTTGTTTTTGTGGGCCGAAAGTTTCTTGCAAGGCGGGCATAAAAAAACCACCTTGGGAGGTGGTTTTTTACGTAATACGATTCAGGCCAGCGGGTCCGTCCTGTCCTTCTCGTCGGTGCCTTCTGCCGACAGTGTCTGTGAACCTGCCAGTGCATTGACCGCATCCATCTGTTGAGGCGGTTGCAGCTTGGCCATGGTTTTTATCTCCATTTCTTCCTTGATGCGTTGAGCGATCTGCTTGTCGATCAGTTCTTTCTTCTCAGGGGGTAACTCTTCGTATTCTTCAAGGCTCAGCCCAAGTTCGCGCAGCATCTTTTCGCGAATTTTCTGCTCGGGAGACAGTGCCATGTAGTCGCGAAACTCTTGCAAGGCAGTGCTCTCTGGTTCTTTCGTGTCGAAGATCTCTTCCAGGTTCTGCAGACTGACCTTGAACTTTGCGAACGCTTCTTGCTGGTTGTCGTGAAAGCGCTGCTCGGAGTGACTGGCACTCCCGCGCGTGTCGGACGTCGACTGAATGGCAACTGAAACAGGTACATACGGCACAGCATCGCTGTCTGTAGAAACACTGCTACGTTGCTGAGTGGTAGCGGCTACCTGCCAACCATAATCATTGATGATGCTCACCTGAAGGTCTCCCGATACTGTGCAGAGCAAGGGAAGAGCAAGGGCTGTGCCAGTTACCTCACGCTCTGAACCCTCTGTATTACAAGGGGGCAGCAATGCTCGGCCGTTTACTCTGGCACGCTGTTGCCCCAAAGAGGAGGATGATTGCCGCAGGCGGCAACAGCCAAGGCCTGCAGTTGGACGTGCGGTCGGTTCCGCCTGCCGCTTCCATTCTTTCGCGAGTATATTGTTCGAAATTTCGCGCAGGCTTTGGCGCATAACAATCGGCAGCACCATCATTGAGCTGGGGCGTAGTTGCTGGACAGGGGAGAGTGTCCATGAGTGAGAATACCGCTTGCGTGATGGCGCCATTGAGCGACCTGGGGCAAGAGCAACTGCAAACCCTTCTGGACCTGGTCAGTGATGGCATCTGGGACTGGAACGCCAACACCGGCCACGTCTATCGCAACCCGGGTTGGTATCGCATGCTGGGCTACCCCAGCCACTCGCTGGACAATACGGTGTTCACCTGGGAAAACGTCATTCACCCCGAGGACTACCCGCGGGTGATGGCCTGTTTCGAGGACTACCTGAGCCAGCGTGCGCCAAGCTACCAGGTGGAGTACCGTTGCCGTTGCAAGGATGGCAGCTACCTGTGGATCGAGGACAGCGGGCATGTGGTTGCGCGCAACCCTGATGGCTCGGTGGCCAGGATGTTCGGTGCACACCGCAACATCGACGACCGCAAGCGCCTGGTTGCCCATCTGGAGCAGCGCAACAGCTCGCTGGAGTCACTGATTGCCGAACGGACCCGGGAACTGTGCTGGGTGAACGAGCAACTGAAACGTCAGCTCGATGAGAACCGTGACCTGGCCGAGCGCGACTCGTTGACCCTGGCGGCCAATCGTTATCGCCTGGAAAAGGCTCTGTTTCAGGAATGCGAACGTGCCGGCCGCTTTCGTTTGCCCTTGAGCCTGATCCTGATGGATTTCGACGATTTCAAGCCGATCAATGATCGTTACGGCCACGCCCGTGGCGATACCGCCCTGGTAGAGGTGGTCGAACAGATCCGTAAGTGTGTCGGCCCCGAGCACCTGCTTGCCCGATGGGGGGGGGACGAGTTCATGGTGTTGATGCCAGGGAGTGACCTGCAGGCAGCAATGGCGGTAGCCGATGCCATCCGCCAGCAGGTGTTGAGGTTGCCCCCAATTGGCGAGCACCGCGTCACATTGAGTTTTGGCATCGCCCAGTGGCGTGGCGGCGAGCGCCCGGAGCAACTGGTCGCCCGTGCCGACCAGGCGCTCTATCGCGCCAAGGCCGGCGGCAAGAACCAGATCGCCTGATGCCTGGGCGTCGATGATCGACGCCCAGTGGTTCTGGCTACAGGTGCAACGCGTGCCCCAAGGCACGCAATGCAGCCTCCTGCACAGCCTCCCCGAGGGTAGGGTGGGCATGGATGGTTCCGGCCACATCCTCGAGCCGGGCGCCCATCTCCAGTGATTGTGCAAACGCGGTAGACAGTTCCGAAACCCCCACGCCGACAGCCTGCCAGCCCAGGATCAGGTGATTGTCGCGACGCGCCACCACGCGTACGAAGCCGCTTTTGGATTCCAGCGTCATGGCCCTGCCATTGGCCGCGAACGGGAACTGCGCAACGATGCAATCCAGGCCTTGCTGTTGTGCGGCCTCGGGTGTCTTGCCTGCCACCACCACCTCGGGGTCGGTAAAGCACACTGCCGCGATGGCCACCGGATCGAAAACCCGCTGCTTGCCGGCGATGAGTTCGGCCACCATCTCGCCCTGGGCCATGGCGCGGTGGGCCAGCATCGGCTCGCCGCTCAGATCGCCGATTGCCCACACATTGCGCATGCTGGTCTGGCAACGCTCATCGATGGCAATGGCAGAGCCATTCATCTTGAGCTCCAGGGTTTCCAGGTTGAACCCTTGAGTGCGTGGCCGACGTCCTACGGCAACCAGCACCTGATCGGTTTCCAGCGTCAACTGTTCGCCATGCGGGTCCCTGATCTGCAGGCACTGGGTGGCGTTATCGAAGCCTTCGACGCTGTGCTTGAGGTACAGCGTCATGCCCAGTTTCTTCAGCGACTCGGCTACCGGCTGAGTGAGCTCGCTGTCATACGTAGGCAGGATACGCTCGCGCGCTTCCACCACGCTTACCTCGACCCCCAGCTTGCGGTAGGCAATACCCAGCTCCAGGCCGATATAGCCTGCACCCACCACCGTCAGGCGCCTTGGCAGGCGTTGCGGGGCCAGGGCTTCGGTGGACGAGATGATCGGGCCGCCCAGTGGAAGCATGGGCAGCTCCACACTGCTGGAGCCCGTGGCGAGCAGCAGGTGCTCGCACTGAATGCGCTGGCCTTCGACGTCGACGGTTTTGCCGTCGACGATCTTTGCCCAGCCATGAATCACCGTCACGCCGTGTTTCTTCAGCAAGGCGGCAACGCCGCTGGTCAGGCGGTCGACGATGCCGTCCTTCCAGGCCACGCTCTGTGTAATGTCCAGGCTGGGAGCCTGTACCTTGATGCCCAGGCTGGAGTGCTGGCTGTGCTGACAAGTCTGGTGGAACTGCTCCGCTACATGGATCAGTGCCTTGGATGGAATACAGCCGATGTTCAGGCAGGTGCCGCCCAGTGCCTGGCCTTCGACCAGTACAGTGGGGATGCCCAGTTGACCGGCACGAATCGCCGCGACATAACCGCCGGGGCCGCCCCCAATGATCAGCAGGGTGGTATTGAGAGTCTGCATGGTCACTCCACAAACAGGCTGGCAGGTTGTTCGAGCAGGCCGCGGATGGCCTGGATGAAGAGCGCGGCGTCCATGCCGTCGACCACACGATGGTCGAACGAACTGGACAGGTTCATCATCTTGCGCACCACGATCTGGCCGTTGACCACCATTGGCCGCTCGGCGATGCGGTTGACCCCGACAATGGCTACCTCCGGCGTGTTCACCACCGGTGTGCTGACGATGCCGCCCAGTGCGCCGAGGCTGGTGAGCGTAATGGTCGAGCCGGACAGCTCTTCACGGCTGGCCTTGTTGTTGCGGGCGGCGTTGGCTACCCGGGCGATCTCGCTGGCATTGCTCCACAGGCTGCCGGCCTCGGCATGGCGCAGCACCGGTACCATCAGCCCGTTGTCGCCCTGGGTGGCGATACCCACATGCACTGCACCATGGCGGGTAATGAGCTGGGCTTCGTCGTCATAGGTGGCGTTGATCTGCGGGAATTCGCGCGCGGCGATCACCATTGCCCGTACCAGGAAGGGCAGCAGGGTCAGCTTGCCGCGGCTGTCACCATGCTTCTTGTTCAGGTGCACGCGCAGTTCTTCCAGCGCGGTCACGTCGATTTCCTCGACATAGCTGAAGTGCGCGACGCGGCGCTTGGCATCCTGCATGCGCTGCGCGATCTTGCGGCGCAGGCCGATCACAGGCACCTGCTCGCTGTCGTCACGCCTTGCATAGCCACCGGGGCCCGATGCACTGCTGGTACTCGGTTGAACGAGAAAAGCGTCCAGGTCTTCGTGCAGGATGCGCCCGGCAGGGCCACTACCATGTACATAGCGCAGCTCTATGCCCGCATCCAGCGCGCGCTTGCGCACCGCCGGGGAGGCCAGCGGACGCTCGTTGGCCTCACGTGGCACGATCGTCGATGAACGCTGTGCGTTGCCTGAAGGTGCCGCTGCCGGGGTAGACACGACGGCGGGCTGGGGTTGGGCTTCGGGTACGCTGGCCTTCGGTGCGGCAGCTACCGCAGGCGGCGTGGCTGCTGCCGGCTTGCCGGCGCCTTCCTGATAGTTGCCGGCCCCTTCGACCTCGATGCGAATCAGCTCGCTGCCTACGGCCATGACCTCACCGGGCTGGCCGCCCAGGGCCAGCACCTTGCCGGTGACCGGCGAAGGAATTTCCACGGTGGCCTTGTCGGTCATGACGTCGGCGACCACCTGATCTTCGGTGACGGTATCGCCGACCTTTACGAACCACTCCACCAGCTCAACCTGTGCGATGCCTTCGCCGATGTCCGGCATCTTGATGACGTGCGTGCCCATTCAGACCTCCATGACCCGTTTCAATGCCGCACCCACTCGCGATGGGCCGGGGAAGTACGCCCATTCCTGCGCGTGCGGGTAGGGGGTGTCCCAACCGGTGACGCGTTCGATCGGGGCTTCGAGGTGATGGAAGCAGTGCTCCTGTACCAGCGCCACCAGCTCGGCGCCAAAGCCGCAGGTGCGGGTGGCTTCGTGCACGACCACACAGCGGCCGGTCTTCTTCACCGACTCGACGATGGTCTCCAGGTCCAGCGGCCACAGGCTGCGCAGGTCGATGACCTCGGCGTCGATGCCGGTCTCTTCGGCAGCCACCTGGGATACATACACCGTGGTGCCGTAGGTCAGTACCGTCACCGCATTGCCTGGGCGGGTGATGGCAGCCTTGTCCAGTGGCACGGTGTAGTAGCCATCCGGTACGGCGCTGGCGGGGTGTTTGGACCAGGGCGTTACCGGCCGGTCGTGGTGCCCGTCGAAAGGGCCGTTGTACAGGCGCTTGGGCTCCAGGAAGATCACCGGGTCGTCGTTTTCGATCGAGGCGATCAACAGGCCCTTGGCGTCGTAGGGGTTCGAAGGCATCACGGTACGCAGGCCGCAGACCTGGGTGAACATCGCCTCCGGGCTCTGGCTGTGGGTCTGGCCGCCGTAGATGCCGCCACCGCACGGCATGCGCAGGGTCAGCGGGGCCACGAACTCGCCGGCAGAGCGGTAGCGCAGGCGGGCCATCTCCGAGACGATCTGGTCCGAGGCTGGGTAGAAGTAGTCGGCAAACTGGATTTCCACCACAGGGCGCAGGCCATAGGCACCCATGCCCACGGCGGTGCCGACGATACCGCTTTCGGAGATCGGTGCGTCGAACACCCGCGACTTGCCGTACTTGTTCTGCAGCCCTTCGGTGCAGCGGAACACGCCGCCGAAGTAACCGACGTCCTGGCCATAGACGACAACATTGTCATCGCGCTCAAGCATGATATCCATGGCCGAGCGCAGGGCCTGGATCATGGTCATGGTGGTAGTCGCCATGGCGGTTTCCAACTGGATAGTGGTGTTGTGATCGTTCATGTCAGATCCCCAGTTCCTGGCGCTGGCGCCGCAGGTGTTCCGGCATTTCCTTGTACACATCCTCGAAAATGCTCGCCGGGCTGGGCATCTGCCCGCCGGCCAGGGTGCCGTACTGCTCGGCTTCCTTCTGCGCACTGATGATTTCGGCTTCCAGCTCAGCAGTCACCGCCTGATGCTCTTGCTCCGACCAGTGCCCGATGGCCACCAGGTGCTGCTTGAGGCGGGCGATCGGGTCGCCGAGGGGGAAGTGGCTCCAGTCGTCGGCCGGACGGTACTTGGACGGGTCGTCCGACGTGGAGTGCGGCCCGGCGCGGTAGGTCACCCATTCGATCAGGGTCGGGCCCAGGCCGCGGCGGGCACGTTCGGCGGCCCAGCGCGAGGCCGCGTACACCGCGATGAAGTCGTTGCCGTCGACCCGCAGCGAAGCGATGCCACAGCCAACGCCGCGGCCGGCGAAGGTGGTGGATTCACCACCGGCGATGGCCTGGAAGGTGGAGATGGCCCACTGGTTGTTGACCACGTTGAGAATCACCGGGGCCTGGTACACGTGTGCGAAGGTCAGCGCGGTGTGGAAGTCCGACTCGGCCGTAGCACCATCGCCGATCCAGGCCGAAGCGATCTTGGTATCGCCCTTGATGGCCGAGGCCATGGCCCAGCCGACCGCCTGCACGAACTGGGTCGCCAGGTTACCGCTGATGGTGAAGAAGCCGGCTTCGCGCACCGAGTACATGATGGGCAGCTGGCGACCCTTGAGCGGGTCGCGCTCGTTGGACAGCAGCTGGCAGATCATCTCCACCAGCGACACGTCGCGGGCCATCAGGATGCTCTGCTGGCGGTAGGTGGGGAAGCACATGTCGCTGCGGTTCAAGGCCAGTGCCTGGCCGCTGCCGATGGCTTCCTCGCCCAGGCTCTGCATGTAGAAGGACATCTTCTTCTGGCGCTGCGCCACGACCATGCGGCTGTCGAACAGCCGGGTCTTGAGCATCGCGCGCATGCCTTGGCGCAGCACTTCGGGGCCGATGTCCTCGGCCCAGGGGCCAAGCGCACGGCCCTGTTCGTCGAGCACGCGGATCAGCCCGTAGGCAAGGTCGGCGGTACCGGCGGGTTCGGCATCGATGGCGGGTTTGCGGACCTGACCGGCGTCATTCAGACGCAGGTAGGAAAAATCGGTCTGGCAGCCTGGCCGGCCTGTAGGCTCGGGCACATGCAGACGCAGGGGGGCGTACTCGTTCATGCTTTTTTACGCTCGCTCTGTCTTGTGTTTTTGTTGAGCTTTGAAGCGGTCGCTACTGAACCCGGCTTGTGACCGGAGAGTCAGTCTTGCCTACATCATATTCCGCTGGCGGAAGAATATTTTTCTCAAGTTCATTGCCTTTGGGCTGGCTTGCGGATAAACATTCTTCAAAAGAACAAGAAGCAGGTGAATTTGTCTCATGCGCAAACTGGATCGTACTGACATCGGCATTCTCAACAGCCTTCAGGACAATGCCCGCATCACCAACGCCGAGCTGGCCCGTTCGGTAAATCTGTCGCCCACCCCCTGTTTCAACCGGGTCAAGGCGCTGGAGGAGCTTGGCGTGATTCGCCAGCAGGTGACCTTGCTGTCGCCCGAAGTGCTGGGGCTGGACGTGAACGTATTCATCCACGTCAGCCTGGAAAAACAGGTGGAGCAATCGCTGCACCGCTTCGAAGAGGAAATCGCCGAGCGCCCGGAAGTGATGGAGTGCTACCTGATGACCGGCGATCCGGATTACCTGCTGCGTGTACTGCTGCCGAGCATTCAGGCCCTGG
Source organism: Pseudomonas sp. 8209 (assembly GCF_028682105.1). NCBI lineage: Bacteria > Pseudomonadati > Pseudomonadota > Gammaproteobacteria > Pseudomonadales > Pseudomonadaceae > Pseudomonas > Pseudomonas sp. 8209. The sequence goes on along the minus strand of NZ_JANIAH010000016.1, from coordinate 7,760 downwards.
AGCGGTTTCTGGACTACCTCACCCGCTTGCCCGGGGTGGCCAATATTCGCTCCAGCTTCGCCCTCAAGCAGGTGCGCTACAAGACTGCGCTGCCGCTGCCGGCGAACGGTATTACGCTGCCAGGCACAGTGTAGACAGCTTCTACGGGTTGGCTGGCGGCGTTCGCCCAGCGATCGGGCCTACATGGTGCTTGATATTTTTAACACCCCCGGACTATGTTGTTCGGGTCGCCGTTCGCGGCTTGTTAAAAATAACAAGGATCAAGTCATGACGACCAATGGCCAACGTTCTCTCGCCGAGCGATTGACGGGCATTGATGAAATCGAATGCGTCACCCCCGACCTTAATGGCGTGCCTCGCGGCAAGGTGATGACCGCCGAGGGGTTCCTGGAAGGGCGGCGCCTGCAGATGGCACGCGGCGTGCTGCTGCAGTGCATCATGGGCGGATACCCTGCGGCACGCTTTTACGGCAGCGACGACGGCGACCTTGCCCTGGCGGCCGACCCCCTGCATATCTACCGCCTGCCCTGGAGCGACGAACCAAGGGCACTGGCGATCTGCGATGCCAATGAGCTCGATGGACAGAGTTCGGGCTTGTCCACCCGCGGCCAGCTCAAGGCGGTGATCGAGCGGTATCGCACGCACGGCCTGGCGCCAGTGGTGGCCACCGAACTCGAGTTCTTCGTGTTCGCTCCCAATCCCGACCCGAGCCAGCCGTTCCTGCCGCCCACCGGGCTGGACGGTCGGCGCGAGGACGGCCATTCGGCGTTCAGCGTCAGTTCCAACAATGGCCTGCGCCCGTTCTTCAGCGAGGTCTACCGTTGCATGGAGGCCCTGGGCCTGCCGCGCGACACCTTCATGCACGAGATGGGCGTCAGCCAGTTCGAGATCAACCTGCTGCACGGTGACCCGCTGCTGCTTGCCGACCAGACCTTCCTGTTCAAGCACCTGCTCAAGGAGGTTGCGCTCAAGCATGGCCTGAATGTGGTGTGCATGGCCAAGCCGCTGGCCAGAACCCCAGGCAGTTCGATGCACATTCACCAGAGCGTGGTCGAGATCGACAACGGCCGTAACGTGTTCAGCGATGCGCAGGGGCAGCCCACGCCCGCCTTCTATCACTTCATCGGTGGCCAGCAGGCATGCATGGCCGACTTCACCGCGTTGTTCGCACCCAACGTCAACTCCTACCAGCGCCTGTGCCACCCTTATGCATCGCCCAACAATGCCTGCTGGTCGCAGGACAACCGCGCTGCGGGCCTGCGTATCCCTGCCAGCGCACCGGTAGCGCGCAGGGTCGAGAACCGCCTGCCCGGGGCCGATACCAACCCCTACCTGGCCATCGCCGCCAGCCTGGCGGCCGGCTTGTACGGCATCGAACAGCAACTGGAGCCGGCGCCAGCGATCCAGGGCGAATTCGAGGTGCCCGACAACCTGTCACTGCCCTGCACGCTGCACGCTGCACTGGAGCGTCTCAAGCGCAGCCAGTTGGCGAGGGAACTGTTCGGGACTGAGTTCATCGAAGGTTACATCGCGTCCAAGACCCTGGAACTGACCAGCTTCTTCGACGAGATCACCCCGTGGGAGCGGCGCGTGCTGGCGGCACAGGCGTAACTGCGGGGCGGCAATGCCGCCTGGCGCCAGGGTAAGCAGAGGCAGGTGGCAGCCATGATCGAGATCATGGTTTGTCACCTGTTTTTTTATGCCCGGCCCGCCGCGTCGGCGTTTTTTTCACTTATGCTTTCAAGCAGTTTTTTCACCTGCTCAAGGGGCCCTCAGGGACGTCGATGCGAAGTATCTGGAAGTCTTTTCGCGCGCTGTATTTCGCCGCATTGATGATGTTGATCGGTTCCGGCCTGTTGAGCACCTACCTGGCCCTGCGCCTGGCGGCCGATCAGGTCGACAGCCTGTGGGTCGGTGCGCTGATGGCGGCCAACTATTTCGGCCTGGCGCTGGGGGGCAAGATCGGGCACCGGCTGATCGCCAGAGTGGGGCATATCCGCGCCTACGCTACGTGTGCCGGCATCGTCGGCGCAGCGGTGCTTGGTCATGGTCTGGTCAGCTGGTTGCCGGCCTGGCTGCTGCTGCGGGTGATCGTCGGCCTGGGCATGATGTGCCAGTACATGGTGATCGAGAGCTGGCTCAACGAACAGGCCGACGCCAAGCAGCGTGGGGCGGTGTTCAGCGGTTACATGATCGCCTCCTATCTGGGCCTGGTACTGGGCCAGCTGATTCTGGTGGTTCACCCGCAGCTGGGCCTGGAGCTGCTGATGCTGGTGGCCATGTGCTTTGCGCTGTGCCTGGTTCCGGTGGCCCTGACCCGGCGCATCCACCCCGCACCGCTGCGTCCGGCCCCCATGGAGCCGCGGTTCTTCATCAAGCGCGTCCCCCAGTCGCTGAGTACGGTACTCGGGGCGGGGCTGATCGTGGGTTCGTTCTATGGTCTGGCGCCTCTGTACGCCTCCAAGCAGGGGCTCAGTACAGAACAGGTCGGTGTGTTCATGGGCTGCTGCATCTTTGCCGGCCTGCTGGTGCAGTGGCCATTGGGCTGGTTGTCGGACCGTTACGACCGGGCCGTGCTGATTCGCAGTGTGGCGGTGGGGCTGGCCGTCACCTCCCTGCCATTGGCGCTGCTGCCGAGCGTGCCGCTCGAGGTGCTGTTCATCACCGGTTTTGCGGTCTCGCTGCTGCAGTTCTGCCTCTACCCGCTGGCGGTGGCGTTTTCCAACGACCACGTTGAAAGCGAGCGACGGGTCTCGCTCACCGCGATGCTGCTGGTGACCTATGGCGTGGGGGCGAGCATCGGGCCGCTGGTGGCCGGTGTGCTGATGAAGACCCTGGGCGACCAGATGCTGTACGCGTTCTTCTGTTTCTTCGCGCTGGTGCTGGTGTGGCGCATCCGTCCCAAAGCGGTTACCAACCTGCATCAGGTCGAGGATGCGCCATTGCTTCACGTAGCGATGCCGGCGGCAGGTTCACCGCTGTCTGCGGCGCTCGACCCGCGGGTTGATGAGCAGGTGGTGCAGGATCAGATGCAGGCACCGGTAGGTGCCGAAGATACCGAGGAGGAGGGCTCGCCCGGGGAGGCTGAGGGCGTCGAACCTGTCAAGCCTGCGCCAGAAGTGTGAGTGGCGTGGGGGCAGATAGTGGCGAAGGGCTGCGTCTGAGTTCCGCTGGCAGGCGGGGCGCCAGGCGCCCCTTTGCGGATGAATCCGTTGCCGCTGAATGGGTAGCTACCCTTGGAAATGTGAAGCGTGATGTCTATCAGTAATCGTCTTTGTCGAAGCGTCGCGCTTCACGTTGCAGCTGGTACACAAAACTTTCGATCTTGCGCGCCATCTGTCCTGTCACGTTATGAAAGCGAATGCCGGCGAAGGTGGCGTTCAGGCGCTCTTCATAGTGCAGGTGGCGCAGCTCGACCATTACCTGAGAAAGCCCCAGCGGCAGGCCGGTAGCAAACTTCTCGTAGACCTGGCCCAACTGCAACCGCTCCTCGATATCGCCCTCGAAGCGAAGCTTGCAGCCAGTAGCCGAAATATCCAGCAGCTTGCCCTTGAGCGGGTGCTCGCCACGCAGTTTCTCGCCGTCGAAAATCACGTCGACCAGTTGCGACAGCTTCAGTGCCGCGCGAAACGCATTGCGACGCTGGTGATAGGTAACTTCTGTGGGCAGGCTGCCGCGGTAGCAGCGTGAGCCGTCAGAGGTGCTGATGCTCAGCGGGGTAGTGCAGTCCCAGGCAATGCGCACGCCGTCATGGAAGCCTTCGATACGGAATGGTTCGCCATTTTCGAGGAAGCGTTCGCCATCGCGCGGGATCATTTCGTCCAGGGCCATGCTGTTGCTGTCCCGGTCTACCTCCACCACATAACTCTGGAAGCGCTGGCTGCGTTCGGGGAACGTGATGATCAGTGGGTCATGGCTCTCTAGCAACATCCGCAAATGAGCGGCAATTTCCAAAGGCGTAGTCAGCACCTTCGGAGGCTGAGGAGCTTCTTCGTCATTGAACACGGTTGATGAATCTCCAGGCAAAAACGACACAGGCAATTGCTGGCATTCTGCCAGCATGAATCGTGCCTTGATAGAGGGGGTCACGCCTGGCTGAGTGCACGAGGCTTTGAAAGCGGCGATGTAGTGCCACGGGCATCGTAGAGCGACGGTGATTCGCCACCCATGAGGATCTTGATCTGGTTTTCGGTGGTGTACTGCTGAAGCTGGATCGCCTGGCCGTTGCGTGCGTTGACCGCCTGGCAATCATTCATCAGCGCAGCCAGCACATCGAGCTGCTCGATGAGCAGGGAGCCCAGGTCCGATTGCTCGGCCATGGCCACTACACCTTCGCGGCTTTGCGGCAGGCCCAGGTTCGCAAGCAGCGCACTACGTCGTTGTCCGCCTTGATCGAGCAGCACCACCAGCGATTGCTTGCGGGCCAGAATATTTTCCAGCAAGGGCATGTCGCGGCCATGCAGGGCCACGGCTTCAGCCTGCAACAACTCGAGCAGTTGTTGCGCTGGAGCAATATCATCTTCGATCAGTTGCAGCAGAGTAGTGTCGTGCATTGGCTGGCTCTTGGTTCTAGCGTCCTGAAGTCAGCGCGCCAGAGGGCTAGCGCTGGGCTTCGAAATTGAGCAGTTTGCTGGCGACGCGCTGGGCGTCCACCTGGTAGCTGCCGTCGGCGATGGCCTGTTTCAACTCGGCCACGCGGGCGCTGTTGACAACCGGTTGATCGCGCAGCTTGTCGCTGACCTGTTGCAACTGCTGGGCCTCGTGGCTCAGGTGTACGGCTTCTCCGCTCTGGCCAGCCTCGGTAGCGCTGGTGGCGGTGCGAGCAGTGGCCGTGCTTTCCTGGCTGTTGCCAGTGCGCACGGCGCCCGTCACGGACGGGGAATTATTCAAACGACTGAAGTCGATGACCATGATCAGAAAACCTCTGGGTGTTTGGACGCTTGCCTTGTTTTCGGCCAACCCGAAAGAAACTTTAGACGCAAATGCAGTGCAGCTTGCGCGGCCAGCCCATCAACCCGGTTCGACACAGTTTAGGAAAAGCGGTTCCTGATCGCCAGCCTTGTTTGTTCTGGCGTCGTGACCCGCTTCACATCGCGACTTCCACCTGCCCTGGTCCAGTGACCCGTGCCTTCACCACCCGTTTGGAGTTCAGATTGCGTACCCGTATCTGTTCACTGATGCCGCCCTTGCTCAAGGCTTCTCCCGGCATGCGCACGCTCAGCGTGCCGCTGCGGGCGATGATGACCACATGATCGCCCTTGCGGACCACTTCGGCCTGCTCCAGATGCAGCGGCGTGAGCACCTGATCGATGACCGTCGGTCGGATGACCTTCAGGCCCACGGCCTGCTCCAGGCTGGTCAGGTAGCCCTGGTTGAGCATGCCCACGTCCCGCTCGCGCAGGCTCACGTCCTGTTCGCCGACCACGCTGTCGCGCTTGAGCGGACGCGTCACGGTCACCACATTGCGAAACAGCCGCACCTGGGCCGGCACGAACACCGTCCACGGGGAGCTGCCATCGCAGCGTACGCGCACGGTCACCCTGCCCAGCGGTTGCGCCGGGCTTTCCAGGGTGGCGCCCAGTTGCTGGTCGCACAGTGGCATGCGCAGGCGCGGGTCGAGGCTGTTGACCTGGATCTCGAAGCGCCCTTCGGTCTGGCTGGTCGCCAGGTAATCCTCGACCGTGAATTCAAGAAACCCCTGAGTGACACCGATAAGCTGTTCAGGCAAGGTGAAAGCGTCAGCCAGAGTTCGAACGCCGGGGGCCAGCAGGCACAGCGCAGCAAGGATGCCGGGCAAGGGGCGGGTCAGGCGTCGGAAAAATGTCGTTTTCGTGTTCATACAGTTAAAAAAGCAAGGCGCGTGCCGACTGCGGTACGACGCTCGAGCATTTGGTCGAGGAGTCTGGCATGGCTGGTGTAATGGATTCGGTTAACCAGCGCACACAACTGGTAGGGCAGAACCGTCTCGAACTGCTGTTGTTCCGCCTCAATGGCGAGCAGCTGTACGGGATCAACGTGTTCAAGGTGCGGGAGGTGCTGCAATGCCCGAACCTGACCGTGATGCCCAAGTCCAACCCGGTGGTGCGCGGTGTGGCGAATATTCGTGGGGCAACCATCCCGATCCTGGATCTGGCGATGGCGACCGGCATGCCCGGTCTGAGTGAAGATGTCAGCAAGAGCTTCGTGATCATCACCGAGTACAACACCAAGACCCAGGGGTTTCTGGTGCACTCGGTCGAACGCATCGTCAACATGAACTGGGAGGAGATCCATCCGCCACCCAAGGGCACCGGTCGTGACCATTACCTGACGGCCGTGACCCGGGTGGACGGCAAGATGGTCGAGATCATCGACGTGGAGAAGATCCTCGCCGAGGTCTCGCCGACCTCCGAGGCGATCTCCCTGGGTGTGGTCGACGAAGAAGTGCAGGTCAAGGCCGTGTCGCTGCGCGTGCTCACCGTGGATGACTCCTCGGTGGCACGCAAGCAGGTCAGCCGTTGCCTGCAGACGGTGGGGGTCGAGGTGGTTGCGCTCAACGACGGCCGGCAGGCGCTGGATTACCTGCGCAAGATGGTCGATGAGGGCAAGCATCCGGAAGAGGAATTCCTGATGATGATTTCCGACATCGAGATGCCGGAAATGGACGGCTATACCCTGACTGCAGAAATCCGCAACGACCCGCGCATGCAAAAGTTGCACATCATCCTGCATACTTCGCTTTCCGGCGTCTTCAACCAGGCCATGGTCAAGAAGGTGGGCGCGGATGATTTTCTCGCCAAGTTCCGGCCGGATGACCTGGCGCAACGCGTGGTCGACCGGATCAAGGCCACCCACTAACGGCCAGGGCTCGTCCCTGGCGTTACACATGATTTAAGAGGCGGCATCATTGTCTACGGGTAATTTGGATTTCGAACAATTCCGGGTCTTCCTGGAAAAAGCCTGTGGCATCCTGCTGGGCGAAAACAAGCAGTATCTGGTCTCCAGCCGTCTCAACAAGCTGATGGAACAGCAGGGCATCAAATCGTTGAGCGAGCTGGTGCAGCGGATCCAGACCCAGCCGCGCAGCGGCTTGCGCGAGCAGGTGGTCGATGCGATGACCACCAACGAAACCCTGTGGTTTCGCGACAACTATCCGTTCGAGGTGCTCAAGAACAAGGTCTTGCCCGAGCAGATCAAGGCCAACCCTGGCCAGCGCCTGCGCATCTGGTCGGCGGCCTGTTCGTCGGGGCAGGAGCCGTACTCGATCTCCATGGCCATCGACGAGTTCGAGCGCAGCAACATCGGGCAATTGAAGATGGGGGCGCAGATCGTCGCCACCGACCTGTCCGGCTCGATGCTGGCCAACTGCAAGACCGGTGAGTACGACAGCCTGGCCATTGCCCGTGGCTTGTCCCAGGAGCGCCTGCAACGCTATTTCGACCCCAAGGGGCCGGGGCGCTGGGCAGTCAAGGCCCCGATCCGCAGCCGCGTCGAGTTTCGTTCGTTCAACCTGCTCGACAGCTACGCGAGCCTGGGCAAGTTCGACATCGTGTTCTGCCGCAACGTGCTGATCTACTTCTCCGCCCAGGTGAAGAAGGACATCCTGCTGCGCATTCACGGCACGCTCAAGCCCGGCGGTTACCTGTTCCTGGGGGCGTCCGAGGCGCTCAACGGGCTGCCCGACCATTACCAGATGGTGCAGTGCAGCCCGGGGATCATCTACCAGGCCAAGTGAAACGAAAAAGGCCGGTGTCGCGAGACACCGGCCTTTTTCATGCAGC